>JAJEBE010000055.1 GCA_022822545.1 Anaerolineae bacterium | reverse complement strand
CCTATATCATCTTCCGCGAGATCCTGCCTTCGGTCATTCCATCGCTGGTCGTCGAAGCCTCGTTACGCTTCTCATACGCGATCTTCCTGGTGGCGTCGCTGGGTTTCCTGGGCTTCGGCGCCCGCCCGCCCTCGCCCGATTGGGGGCTGATGGTCAACGAGAACCGCGGCGGCTTCTACCAACTGACGCCTTGGGCGCTGGAGTTCCCCGCTCTCGCCATCGCCGTGTTGGTCATCGCCGTCAATCTCATGTCGGACGGCATCCGCCGCGCCGTGCAGAAGGGATCCTAGCGGTGCCAGCCAAGGCGCTCCATCTGCTCGATGTGGACAAACTGACCATCAGTTACCGCGTCGACAAGCGCTGGCTGCCGGCCGTGCGCGATTTCCGCTTGCAACTGAAAGCGGGGGAGATTGTGGGCTTGGTCGGCGAATCGGGCTGCGGCAAATCAACAGTCGCTTTGGCGCTGATGCGCTACCTCGCCAGCAATGGCCGGGTCGAAAGCGGTGGCGCGCTCCACTTCGCCGGCGAGGATTTGCTGACGAAATCGAATGCTGATATGCGCCGCCTCTGGGCCAAGCGCATCAAGTTCGTGCCGCAGAATGCCGCGGCTGCCCTCAACCCGTCGATCAGAATCGGACGACAAGTCCTCGAGGCGCTCCGAGCCGCGGATGGCATCGAGGGAGCGGCCGCTTATGACACCATGATCGACATGTTTCAACAGGTCAACCTGGTTGATCCGGAGCGGGTCGCCGAGCGTTACCCGCATGAACTCAGCGGCGGCATGCAGCAGCGCGTCACCATCGCCATGGCGCTGATCAGCAATCCCGAACTTCTCATCATGGATGAGCCGACCACCGGCCTCGATGTGACCACCGAAGCCGTCATCCTCGAGCTGGTCCGCGAGTTGATCGCCCAGCGCGATACCGGCGTCATCTACATCAGTCACAACCTCGGCGTCGTCGCCCAATTGTGCCAGCGCGTCGTCGTCCTATACGCCGGCGAGATCATGGAAGAGGCGGAGGTCCACGAGCTCTTTGAGCAGCCGCGCCATCCTTACACGCTTGGGTTGATCGGCAGTGTGCCCAAGCCGGGCGACAGCAAACATGGCCTGCGCCTGCAATCGATCGCCGGCAATCCGCCCAGCCTGAGGCGCCTGCCGGGCGGCTGCGTCTATGCCGATCGCTGTCCGCTGGCGGTCGATATCTGCCGCAGCGACAAGCCGCCGCTGGAAAAACTGCCCGGGGAGCGTTTCGTCCGCTGCCACCGCTGGGAGGAGGTCGGCGCGGTTGCTCAACCCCCCTCTAAATCTCCCCCCATCGCGATAGGGGGAGACCTGCCAACTCCCGCGAGCGAAGCCGCTTCCCTCTCCAATGCATTTGGAAGGGGTAGACCTGCGACTCTAATGCGCGTGACTGATCTGAGCAAGCGCTTCCCGGTCGAGCGGAGCCTGCGCGAGGCCTTGCAGGGCATTCAGCCAAATCCCATCCGCGCTGTTGACGGCGTCGACTTGCAACTCCGCGCCGGGCAGACATTGGGCCTCGTCGGCGAGAGCGGCAGCGGCAAGACGACGCTGGCCCGGGTCATCATTGGCTTGCAGGAACGCAGCGGCGGCAAACTCGAGCTGCTCGGCATGGACGTGCGCAACAGCGTCCGCGAACGCAGCGAGGATGTGCTCTCCAAGCTGCAAATGGTATTTCAGAATCCACAAAATTCGCTCAACCCATATCTTTCTGCCCGCCAGGCGATACGCCGACCTCTGATTAAATTGCGCGGCCTGAATCCGGCCGAGGCCGATGCCGAAACGCTCAAGCTGCTGGAGCGCGTCAATCTGCGCGCCGAATACGCCGAACGCTACCCCGATGAATTGAGCGGCGGCGAGAAGCAGCGCGTCGCCATCGCCCGCGCCTTCGCCTCCGAGCCGGACCTCATCATCTGCGACGAGCCGGTCTCCGCCCTCGATGTCTCCGTGCAAGCCGCCGTTTTGAACTTGCTGGCGGAACTGCAAGAAGAGCATGACAGCGCCTATCTCTTCATCTCGCATAATCTCTCGGTGGTCGGTTACCTGGCCGATACCATCGCCGTAATGTACCTGGGCCAGCTATTTGAAGCGGGGACGGCGCGCGAGCTCTTCCAGCCGCCTTACCATCCCTATACCGAGGCGCTGGTTTCCGCCATTCCAGTGGCGGATCCCAAGCACAAGACCGAGCGCATCCTGCTCAGCGACAACTTGCCCAGCGCGCAGAACCTGCCCAGCGGCTGCCGCTTCCACACCCGCTGCCCGCGCAAGATCGGCGAGATCTGCGAGACTGACGCCCCGCCCTGGCGCGAAGGCGAGGCGGGACATCAGATCCGCTGTCATATTCCGCTGGACGAGCTGGAGGCCATGCAGCGCGAACTGGTCGTGGCCAAAGGGGATGAGTAAAGAGCATGTTACGCTTCCTGCGCCGCCGCTTTCTTTTCTTCTTCTTCACCTACCTGATTAGCTCTCTGACGATTTTCTTCCTGTTGCGCGTTTTGCCGGGGGATCCAGCGCGGGTCATCGCCGGCGGCCGCGAAGCCACCGAAGAACAAGTCAGCGAAATTCGCGAGAAGCTGGGCTTGAACGCGGCCCTGCCCGAGCAATACTTCACTTGGGTCGGGGACTTCCTGCGCGGCGATTGGGGCGAGACGATCGCCTTCCGCGGCGCTGACAACCGCGATCTCATCCTGGAGCGCACGCGCAATTCGGCTCGACTGGCCGCGGTGGCGCTGCTGCTTTCCGTGCCGGCGTCGCTGGCCCTGGGCGTCATCGCCGGCCTGAGCGAGAACAAACTGCCCGATGTGCTCATCTCGTTGCTGACTTTGTCTGTCGTCAGCTTGCCGGAATTCGTCACCGGCTTGTTCCTGGTCAACATCGTGGCGCTGCGCTGGGGGCGTAGCGCGCTGGCGGAATCGCTGGGCTGGTGGTTCCCGGCCAGTTCAGCCGTGCCAGCGACCGCCTCCTTCGGCGAGATGCTGCCGGCGCTCTGGTTGCCCGCCTTCGCCGCGACTTTGGTGATGCTCGCCTACATCTCCCGCTTGACCCGGGCCGGCGTCATCGAAGAACTCAAGCGGGATTATGTGCGCACAGCGGCGCTCAAGGGCATCGCCTGGCGCGCGGTCATCGGGCGCCACGTCCTGCGCAACGCCCTGCTGCCCACGATCACGGTCATCGCCATCAGCATCAGTTGGATGATCAGCGGCCTGGTGGTGATCGAATTCGTCTTCGGCTTCCCCGGTTTGGGCAGCCTGCTCATCGCCGCGATTGAACGGCGCGATCTGCTGCTCGTGCAAGCGATTGTGATGGTCACAGTGACCATCATCCTCTTCGCCAACCTCGGGGCGGATATGGCTTATGCCTTGCTGAACCCGCGGGTCCGGCTGGAGTGATTCCTAGAGTCGCCGCCAAGCACAGGCATGATCCGGCGTATTCCAGCTATTCCAGCAAGCACCAGCGCCGCCCTGACAGAACAAGGCGGAATTGATTAGGGCAAGAGTTCGAGAAATTCGCAGTGGCGCGGTCGAAACATAGTAAAGTCGCGCCGGTCGAAGGTGGCGATACGTGTCACGTTCAAGCGTTCAGCAATTGCCATGATGCAGCAGTCGACGATATCGAATTCGGCATCAGCATAAGTGGTGACGATGTCCCGTATTCTGCCCAGATCACTAAACTCGATTGGCTCAAATGGCGCGCCCAATTGCGCCAAACACTCCAGAAAGGTCCGGATACTTCTATATCCCATATCGCGCGTAATTAAGTAGCAGACTTCGGGCAAGACTACGTTTGGAACCAGCAATGTTTCAGTATTTTGAGATACAAAGCTCACAGCGCCTTGATGCAACGAGTCACGGGGGCTATAGAGCGCGTAGACAAAGCTGCTGTCAGCGATAAGGGTCATCTATTGGGTGGGCCAAACTTTTCCGCATAGATTTCTTTTAGAATTTCCCGGCTGTTAGCAGCCGTATTCTTAGGTTGCTGATTGTCTCCAATATTTTGGCGCTGGATAGCTTTCGCGAATTCTTCGGCATTGCGCCCCATATCGGCAAGTGTCACCACCTTCTTTTGCTTAGCGCCATTTTCGGATTCGTAACGATTAAGCATCTCTCGCAGCAATTTGCCGACATCAGCGTCCTTTTGCTTTGCCAGCGCTTTGAGCCGCTCCGCGACGTCATCAGGTATATTCAGCATCATGATCGTATCCTCCGCCCAAGACTATTCTACCATCAATTGAGCGGGTTGAAACAATCGGCTGAACGATACTCAAGCGCTGAGAAAAGTTAAGTGGCGACGGAGAAAAGAAGCTTGCGTCAGTCAGCCATCTCGACGAATTGACGCTCGTAAAGCTCGGCGTAAATCCCGCGCTGCGCGAGCAATTGGGCGTGTTTGCCCATCTCGCGGATGCGCCCGTCATCGACAACGCAGATCACATCGGCGCTGACGATGGTGCTCAAGCGGTGGGCGATGACGATGGCGCTGCGCTCGGACAGCAGCTTGGCCAGGGCATCTTGTATCAGCGCTTCGGTGACCATATCGACGCTGGAGGTGGCCTCGTCCATGATCAAAATGCGCGGGTCGGCCAGGACGGCGCGGGCGATGGAGATAAGCTGGCGCTGCCCGACAGACAGGTTGGCGCCGTCTTCATAAATTTCGGTCTCGTAGCCCAGGGGCAGGTCGCGCGCGAATTCCGCCACGTTGGCCAATTCGCCAGCGGCGATAACTTCATCCATGGTCGCCTCCGGCTTGCCGAAGCGGATGTTATCGGCGATGCTGCCGGCGAAGATGAAAGGATCTTGCGAGACCAGCGCCATTTGCCGGCGCAAGGAGCGCTGTTTGACCGAGCGGATATCAATGCCGTCGACCAGCAAAGCGCCATCGCTGACATCGTAGAAGCGCGCGATCAAACTGGCGATCGAGGTCTTGCCGGCGCCGGTGGGTCCGACCAGGGCTACCATCGTGCCCGCCGGGATATCCAGGTTGATATCGCGCAGGACCGGCAAACCCTCGCGATAGCCGAATTGCACACCTTGGAATTGGATGCGTCCCAGTATCGGCGGCATGTCGACCGCATCGGGGTGATCCTGGATTTCCGGCTCCGTATTGAGCAGGTTGATGACGCGCTCACCGCCCGCCATGGCCGTCTGCATGGTGGCGTAGAGCTGGCTCAGCTCTTGCACTGGCAGGAAGAAGCGATTGACATAGGCGAGGAAGGCGATGACCGTGCCCAAGGTGAGATTGCCCTGAGCGACGCTTAAGCCGCCGAAGAGCAGGACAATGCCGGTGGCCACGATGCTCAGGAACTCGACCGTCGGCAAGAAGATGAAGGACAGCGACATCGCCTGGACATGGGCGTCGCGATTGGCTTGGTTGACCTCGTCGAATTTCTCGGAGGTGCTGTCTTCGTTGGCGAAAGCTTGAATGACGCGGATGCCGCTCAGGTTTTCCGCCAGGTCGCCGATCATGTGGGCGTTGCGGGCGCGCGTATTGCGGAAGGCGACTTTGGCGCGGCGGGCGAAAACCATCGTCGCCAGCACGATCACAGGTATGATGGAGAAGGTCGCCAGCGCCAGTTGGGCATTAAGCGAGAGCATCACGATGATGATGCCGCCCAGCAGCAGCGAATCGCCGAGCAGAGTGATCAAGCCCTGCGAGAGCAACTGATTGATGACGCCGACATCGCTGATCACGCGCGAGATGGTGACGCCGATGATGTGCTGGTCATGGTAAGCCAGCGGCAATTCTTGCAAATGGCGGAAGAGGGCGGAGCGCAGATCGGCCAATACCTTCTGCCCGACCCAGCTGAGCAAGTAGCGCTGCGCCATCGAAGCGAGGTACAAGCCCACAAAGGCGAGCAGCATGAGCAAGACGATCTCGTTCAGAGCCGGGATGTCGCCGTTGGTGATCGGCCCGTCAATCGCCTCTTTGACCAGGAAGGGCGCGACGAGCGTCAAGCCGGTGACCGCCAGCATGGCCAGAAATGCGCCGATCATACGCAGGGCGTAGGGGCGCACGAAGACCAGCAAGTACCAGAGCACGCGCAGATTGAAAGAATGGCCGTCGACCTTTTCGGCGAAGCCTTCCAGCGTGCCGCGCGGGCCGCCCCGGGATAAGCCGGTTGTGCCTATTGAGAAGCCCATCACAGACCCCCGGCTAATTCCACGTCTGCCCCTTGAAGCGACTTTGTCCCTGTGATTGTCATTTAATCGTCGTTTTGAAGGCGTTTTGGTTTGTTCTTGGGCGGCAGCTTGGGAGCGCGTCTCTTTAGCGGCGGGATGTCCTCTTTGTCGGCAGGCGGCGACTTGGTCGGATCGCGCTCAATTAAGACATTCTTCGCGTCAAAACAGAGTTCAAGAACTGGCTTTGACATCATCGGTTAGCTCCTTGTTCAATTTAGTATAACGCAAGCGCGTCCCCACTCGCCAATAGAGGCGAACTCATCCAAAACTACATGAAACTCATAAGTGCCAAAACCTACAAAGGCAATGTCCGGCACCCTGTGAACCATTCGGAAGACTCACGTGTCTCGAAAGTCAAACTCCACGTTATCCTCCCGCAAGACACGGTCGCCTCCTGGAGCCAGCAACTGCAATATCCCTGTATGCGATCTTCTGTCGGCTTCAAACTCCGCTGTCCACTGCGATACTAACCAAACCGGCAGATCATCCAGCGAAAGCAGAATATCCGTTTCTACATTTCGGAATCGATCAGCAACTGTCATTGCAGAGACAATATTTTTTAATGTAATGCTGCCATAAGGCGGATACGTCACTTCAGCGCACAGTAGCGTCCAATCATGTCGCATCAACATAAAACCGTTCGACTTTGCCTCGGTAAGAATTTAGTTTACATAGCTGAAAACGCAGCGGCAAGACAGGCTCAGCATAATCCGCAAATGGCTTCACTCCCGCAAGTTCCGATAATAAATTTCGGCGTAGAGCCCGGACGAGCGCAGCAGTTCTTCGTGCGTGCCGGCCGCGGCGATGCGACCGCCCTGCAGGACGAACACCTTGTCGGCCATACGCACGGTGCTCAGACGCTGCGCGATGATGAACGATGTCCGCCCGATCATCAGCCTTTCCAGCGCCAGTTGTATCAGCCGCTCGGTTTCGGTGTCGACGCTTGAAGTGGCGTCATCCAGCAGCAAGATGCGCGGGTCCTTGAGCAAAGCGCGGGCGATGGCGATGCGCTGCTTCTGTCCGCCGGAGAGGGTGACGCCGCGCTCGCCGACTTCAGTGTCGTATCCAGCCGGCATCTCCATGATGAAGTCGTGCGCCTGCGCCGCTTTGGCCGCCTCGATGACATCGCCATCGCTGACCTCTTCCAGGCCGAAAGCGATGTTCTCACGGATGCTGGCGGCGAAGAGCACCGTCTCCTGCAAGACGATGCCGATCTGGTCGCGCAGGGAATTGAGCGTCACATCGCGCAGTTCGTGATTATCAACGAAGATGCGGCCACCCGTGACATCGTAGAAGCGCGGGATCAAGTTGATGATGGTGGATTTGCCGGAGCCGGTCGCCCCGAGCAGCGCGATCACCTCGCCAACTTCCGCCTCGAAGCTGAGCTTGCTCAAGACCTGGCGCTGTCCGAAGTACGAGAACGAGACATCTTCAAAGCGGACGCGCCCTTGTATCGGCGGCAGCTTGATGGCGCCGGGCGCGTCCGTCACTTCGGATTGGGCATCAAGAATGGTGTAGATGCGCTCGCCGGCGGCCGAAGCCATAGCCACCGCCGGGATGATCACACCCAGGCGGCGCACCGGCGAAATCAACTGGCCGAGGTAGGTGGTGAAAGCCACCAATTCGCCGATGGTCAAGCTGTTTTCGATCACGAAGCGTCCGCCGAGCCAGATAATGACGACCGTGCTCAAACTGGCGATGAAGTCGAGCAGCGGAATATGCTGCGTCGTCACTTTAACCTGCGTTTCCGCCAAGCCGAACCACTTGCTGTTCTGCGCGTCAAAACGCTCGATCTCGGCCTCTTCCTGGGCGAAGGCTTTGACGATCTTCGCGCCACGCAGATTTTGCTCCAGCACAGTTGTCATCTCCGCCAGTTGATGCTGCAAATCCAGCGACAAAGGCCGATAGATGCTGCCGAGGCGAAAGGCGACATAACCCATAAGCGGCATAAACAGCATCGAAAGCAGGGCGAGGCGCGGGTTCATCAGCAAGAGCGCGACAAAGGTCAGCAGCATCAAGGTCGAATGCTGGAAGAGGCGCAGGATGGCGCGGCCGGTCAAGAAGCGGATCCGCTCCACATCGGAGATCGAGCGCGCCAGCAACTGACCGGTCTGGGCGCGGTCATGGTAGGAGAAAGAAAGCGAACTCAACTTGTCATAGATGGCGTTGCGGATATCGTAGGCGACGCCCTGCGATGCCACTTCCGACCAGCGGCCGAGCAGGAAGTCGATGGGACCCTTAATCAAGCTGAGCAGCAGCAAGCCGAGCAATGAGCCAAGCAGAACTCGCATGTCGTTCTGGACGATGCCGGCGTCAACGATCCAGCGGATGGTCTGTGGGATGAGCACCGCCAGGCTGTTGGTGAGTATGGCGAGGACATAAGCGCTGAGGGCGATATGACGATATTTGTAGAGGAAGGTGAAACTGCGCAGTATGGAGCTTTTTGGCGCAGCATTCTTGAAAAGAGAACTATCTAGGGCGATTTTTGCCATAAGCGGGACGGATGAAGCGACGCCCTCCTTTGGTCTATAAGAGACAACCCATTAACCATACTGACTTTGCGGCAAGCGTAAAAGCCCAATTTGGTCTGGATAATCCAACGCCCAGAGGCTGGCGGGTATGTCTTGCCATATATGAAATGCACAAGCGGGCGGCCCGAGGGGCGCCCCTGCCATTCCGAGTAAGATGTGGCTTATGGACTAGAAGCGGCGCGGCAGCCAGACGGTCATCTCGCTGATGCCGCGGTTGTTCCAGGCATAATACGGGATGAGCCTGATATCAAGCGGCTCTTCTACCTCGTTGCCCGCTTCCAGGTAAAGCGCTCCGGCGCCATTCGCCTCGTAGCGGCGGAGCGCGGCCCCTCTGATCGTCATCACACCGCCCAGCAACTCGCTCTCCATACCCGCTTCCAGGCGCATGTCGTCCGGCGCGTAGACATCAAGAATCGAAACGCCCTCCGGCAGGTCGACGCCTTCCAGGCAATATACGATGGGGCCGCGCATGACGGCGACATGATTGCGAATCTCCTCCGCTTTGGGGTGCGCCTTGATGACGCGCGGCCGCAACGGCAGGCGCATTTCGATCACATCGCCCGCTTGCCAGGCGCGCCGCAGCTCCGCGTAAGTCCCCGGGGTCAGCGGCAGGTCGCTCGCTACGCCGTTAATGCGCAAGGACGCGGCGTCCGCCCAGCCGGGGATCCGCAGCATCAGCGAAACTTCGTCCGCCGGCGCCGCGTCGACGGTGATGCGAATCGTGTCATCCCAAGGGTAGTCGGTCTGCTGCGTCAGCGCGATCGACGAGCCGTCGGGCAAGGCTGTGCTCAGGCTGTTGCTGCCGTAGAGATGTATCCACAAACCGGCCTCCGATGCGCTGTAGAACCAGTTGTGCAGCAAGGCGATAGTGCGCGCGGTATTGGTCGGGCAGCAATAACAGCGCGAGATATACCAGCGTTCGTAGGCGTCCTGGCTGAGCAGCGGATGATCCGCCCCATACCAGCGTAGCGGATTGGTATAGCAAAAAGTGATGCCATCCAGGCTCATCGATGACAGCATGCTGTTGTAGAGGACAAGCTCGACAATGTCCGTGTATTTGGCATCGCCGGACAAGTTGAGCAAGCGCCAATTCCACATGGCGTTGGCGATATTGGCGCAGGTTTCGTTGTAGGCGGTGGCGTTGGGCAAGGAATACTCATAGCCGAAGGCTTCGTGTACATCGCTGGCGCTGCCGCCAAACTCGGGCCGCTCGGACGCGCCATGATGCTGCGCCGAGGTGCCGCCGGTGATGTACATCTTGCTGTTTATGGCATTGTCCCAGATGCGCAGCAGGCCCGCCAGCAACTCCTCATCGCCCGTCTCCGCCACGACATCGGTCGCGCCGCAGTAGAGATACCCGGCTGTCACCGCATGGCCCACCGCCCGCGTCTCTTCGCGCAAGGGCACCATCGCCTGATTTTGATCGCCGCCGCCGGGCTGCGAGCCGCGCATGTCCACGAAGCATTGCGCCAGCTCAAGATATTTCTTGTTGCCGGTAGCGCGGTACATATCGACCGCGCCCATAGTATTTGATGGATTGAAGCCGAAATGCGCCAGTTCCGGCGGACGCGGCATGAAGAGCTCGTAAAGATAATCAGCCTGCTTGATGGCGATTTGCAGGAAGTTGTCTTTGCCCGTGATGCGATGATGGACCGCGGCAGCCGTCAGCAAATGGCCCATATTGTAGAGTTCATGATCGCGGTGATTGGTCCAGTATTCCTTGTCATCGCTCAGCTGCATCGCCGTGCTGATATAACCGTCGTCTTCCTGCGCCTGGGCGATGACATCAATGAGCTCGTCCAATTCGTCGATGATGGCTTCGTCCCTGGTAGCGCCGTACATGTGGGACATCGCCTCCATCCACTTGTAGCAATCGCCATCGCTCCACATCGTGCCTTTGCGCTCGCCTTCTCGCAAGCCGGCGGCTTTATGGAAGTTGCTGAAGACAGCGCCGTTTTCCGGCTCGTCAAGAGCCTTGCGCATGCTCGGCAGCACGGTATCGCGGCAGAGCTGATGGAGCCGGCCCCAAAAGCCGTCGTTCCAGCGCAGGGCGTTATGTTCCAGCGGGTATAGTTTTTGATACTTCGGCTTGGTTTGCATGGCGTCTCTGTGACCCTTTCTACTAGACTCCACCAGTATCGGAGTATTCGCAATTGATTAGCGCCCTTGGGCTAGATATGCTTGCGCGCAAAACTTAACTGTTAAGACTCTCGACTGAAAGCGAGGCTAAATGAGACTTGGATGGTCAGTCCTCTGCAATGATCTTGAAAGGCATGATGACGGTACGGTTACGCTTGAGCGCGTATTTATGGACACTGCTCTGGGAATACAACTATCGAGTCCTCCTCCCGTCCAGGTGACATTGAATCCCCCGGTGACCCTTGTTTCTTATTGGTTCTCTGAATCGAAGATGGATCAGAGTCGATATCCTGCTGTATTGCGCGTACTTGCGCCCGGAGACAATCATATCTTGGCAGAATGGCACTTTGCAGTTGATCTCCTTGGCTCGACGAGCAGTCTGACTATTTTTCATCTCGTTGACTTGACCTTTGTTGGAGACGGTCTGTACGAAGTACATATAGATGTTCAAGAATTTGGCGAGTGGAGTTTAGTATCGCGGAATACCATCTTCTTGCGCAAAACTGTACAATAGAAACGAGAGAAAGGAGCTCTTGCCATGAAGCGAAACTATACGATCACTTCTAATACGCCCATCGTAGAGTATGAAGTGAGCTCCAAAGGCATCCGCCACATACGCACCACGATCCCCGGCAAAAAACCAAAAGACGACTCTAAGCCGAGCAAAGGCGATAAAAAGCGCAAGAAATTGGATTAGTCCGCGCCGGTCTCTTGGCGCGCGCATTCGATACATTGAAACTTTTCCTTCCATTTCTAGCGGAACTATGAGGCTTTAGTCCACTATTTATAACCAGTGAATACAACGCCCTGAATGAAATGCTTCTGCGCGAAGAAGAAGACGATGATCAGCGGCAGCATCACCACCAGCGATACCGCCATCAGCGAATTCCACTCGGTGCCGTAGGTGCCCTGGAAGAAGCGCAAGCCCAGGGCCAGCGTATATTTATCCTGATCGAGCAGGAAGATCAGCGGACGGAAAAAATCATTCCAGTGAAACTGGAAAGAAAAAATCGCCACCGCGCCCAGCACCGGCTTGGACATCGGCAGCGTGATGCGCCAAAAGACGCCGAAGCGCGAGCAGCCGTCAATCACCGCCGCTTGGTCCAATTCCCGCGAATGCGTCAAGAAGTATTGCCGCAGCAAGAAGATATAGAAGGGATTGCCGAACCAGGAGGGCAGAATCAGAGGCCAGAAGGTATCTATCATGCCCAGATGTCGGAAGACGATGAACTCGGGTATCAACGTGACTTGCCGCGGCAGCATCATGGTCGCCAATACGACGATGAAAAGCGCATTCCGCCCGCGCCAGCGCAAACGCGAGAAAGCGTAGGCGACTATGGACGAGACGATCAACTCTCCCAGCAGGCACATCACAACGATGAAGGCCGTATTCAAAAAATAGAGGTCAAAGGGCAGTTGGCTCAGCGCGTTCGGATAATTCTCCCAAACAACCTTCTGTGGCCAGAACTCAGGCGGGAAACGGAAAACGTGCGAGAGCGGCTTCAGCGAGGTCGAGATCATCCACTGCAACGGCAGCAAGACCACGATGGAGCCGAGGGCCAGAATCACATAGACAAAGATTTTGCTGATGATCTGCCGCGCGTTCAAGCCGACGCCCTTGCTGCTCATCAGTTGTCCCCCTCCGATTCCGCTTCGTAATAGACCCAGAACTTGGCGGTTGCGAAGAGGATTAGCGTCAGCAGCAAAATGGCGATGAAAAAGACCCAGGCCAGCGCCGAGGCGTAACCCATCTTGAAGTTCTGAAAAGCTTGGCGATAGAGATAAAGCAAATAAAAGAGGGAGGCGTTGGCGGGCCCGCCATCGGTCATGATGAACGTCTCGGTGAAAATCTGCATGGTGAAGATGACGCCGGTGATGAGCTGGAAGAAGATGGTCGGGCTCAGCATGGGCAGGGTGATGCGGAAGATGCGCTGAACCCAGTTGGCACCATCAATCTCGGCCGCCTCATACAGATCGGTCGGTATGGCTTGCAAGCCCGCCAGGTAAATGATCATGCCGCCGCCGACGCTCCAAAGCCGCATGATGACAAAAGCGGGCAGCACCCAGATCTTGCTGCCCAGCCAGGCGGGACCCTCGATGCCGAAGATGCGCAGCGCCGTATTGAGCAGGCCGAAATCCGAGGAGAAGATCCACTGCCAGAGGATGGCCACCGCCACGCCGGACAGGATCGCCGGCAGGTAGTAGATGGTGCGGAAGACGGCGAGGCCGCGGATGTTCGTGTTCAGCAGCATGGCGATCACCAGGCCGAAGACGATATTCAGCGGGATGGACGCCAACGAAAAAATCACCGTGATCTTCAGCGAGTGCATCGGCAGCGGGTCAGTGAAGAAGAGCTTGTGATAATTCGCCAAGCCGACATAAACCGGGGCTGAAATGATATTCCACTTGTAGAAGGAAAGCACCAGCGAGGCCAACATAGGAAAGGCGGTCAGGAGCAGGAAACCGGCCACCCAAGGCGAAACCATCGCCCAAGCCAGCACGGTTTCGCCGCGCTTGTAGCCGATGCTGACATTGGCGAACCCGCCCTGGTTCTTGACGAATTGCGCGAGGCTCATGCCCCCGGCGCTCCTCTCACCCCCACCCCAAACCCCTCCCCATAAAGAGAGAGGGGCTTAAACAAACCGTCCATCCGATCGAAACTCCCCTTCCCTTCTTGTGGGGGAAGGGGCTGGGGGATGGGGGGCAATACATTAACCCGTCCGCCATTGACCTTCGGCTATCAGCGGATTGACCTGGCGCACGATCTCGTCGCAGACGACCTTGGCATCGCGCTCCTCGCCGATCATAAGCAGGTCGATCTGCGCCTGCATGATCTGCGTGATCTCGCCGAAGTTCGTCAGGACGGGATCGGGCGCGACAAAGTGCCTGGCGGCATCGAGCATGACGTGCTTGTTGGCCGGCGGCAGCGGGTCGGTGACGAACCACTTCTCTTGCTCGGCGAAGGACGTGCCTTGCAAGCCGCCTTCGCGGATGATCGTTTCCATCGCCGGACCGTTGAAGAACTTCAACAGGTTCCAGGCGCATTCCGGAACTTGCGTGGTCTTTGGCACCACCAACGGGTAGTAATAGACGTAATTGGCGCGTCCGCCAGGACCCGACGGATAGTGGCCCAAGGCGACGGTGAAGTCCGTTTCGCGATAATTGGGGAAGGCCCAACTGCCGCTATAGAACATGGCCAGGCGGCCGGTCTGCATTAGGGCATTGGTGCCCATCTCGGCCATCGCTTCCGGGCGCGGCGCGAAGCCGTGCTCCCAACGGAGGTCGGCGTAGAACTGCAAGCCCTCGACAGCGCCCGGCTCGTTGAGCGTGCACTCAGTGGGGAAGAACGGATCATCGACCAACTGCCCGCCGAAGATGCGCACCCAGGTCTGCCAGACTTTGTCCCAGCCGGTGACATCACAAGCCCACTGGATAGGGTTGCCGTTGGCATCGTGTTTGGTCAGCTTCTCGCAAGAGTTGAAGAAATCATCGACCGTCCAGCCTTCGTCGTCCCATTGCGCGGTCGGCGGCATGGCGCCAGCCTCTTCGAACATATCCTGATTGTAATAGATGGCGATCGAAGCGACGTTGTCGGGCATGCCGTAGATGCCGCCCTCGTGCGTGTAGGCTTCAATGGCGAGCTCGGGGAATTGACTCAGGTCGTAATCATCAGCGTCAATGTAGGGCTTGAGGTCGAGCAGCAGGTCGTCCTTCAAGAACTGCGGCAGCAGACCAATCTCGATGATGAAGACATCGGGCGGAATGCCGGCGGCCAGGCTGGTGAAGAGCTTGTCGTTGTAGCCCGCGGCGGGGCCACCCGGCACGGACGTGAAATTGAGCTTGCAGCCCGGATAGGCGTCATCGAAGGGCGCAAGCGCCTTCTCACGGATGCCGATCAATGGCGGGCCATCCCAGAAGAAGATGGTGACTTCCTGGTCGTCCTGGGCGAGCACCGAGCCGACGCCGGGAATCGTGTAAACGCCCGCCGCCAGCGAACTCATGCCGGCCATACGAAGGAAATCGCGCCGGCTCAATTTAACCTTGTTCGTCATTTTTTCTTCTCCATGTTATTTAGTTACAGGATGTGAGAGCTTGCCAAATCACCGCTGCGCGCAGGTGATTTCCCTACCCTGGACCTTTCGATAATGCCCCCTTTCGCATACCGCGCGCATTTTAATATCTGTTCGCCATGCGCTGCTGCGAAGTCAACTCAAAAAGATAGCGCAACACTGACATCATTGCGAGTTTTTCCATCACCTTCTGCCAGCCCTAGTCTCACCGAGTAAGACTTGCATACGGCGCGAAAACATTGAATTACGTGAGCAATCCATATTCACTGCTACGCTTTAGGCCTCGTGCAGATTAGTCAGGACGGACTGCCGCAGATGGCAAAAGAATAATAGCTGAGCTACGACGAATTCGAAGACACAGTTGAAATGGTCTGAAACGATATCGCTCGACTGCGAGCAACTCGTCGCTAACGAGACTAATTGTAATCTTGCATGATTCTGGGCCGTACCTTCTCTTCCAAGTCCAAAGAATGCAATAGTTGCGCCTAAATTCAGAGTTATGCGCGGAAATCTAGTATTGCATCTAGAAATATATCTTGTCATAAGTAACACTGATAATAGTTACTTTCAATGTCGATGGTCATCGAATCCCGGGAAGATGATGTCCAAACTACGTGCAATTGAAAGTACATTGGCGCCAGATCCTTACTGACTGAACAAGAAGGGATGTATGCGATGCAGAGCGAAGCCTATAAGTTAGTCCGGGATGCTGTCTGCAACAAAATGCAAGTTGTTGCGACGTATGACGGCTACCGCCGAGAATTGTGCCCGCACAAAATTGGCTGGAAGAATGGCAAACCACAAGCCCTTTTCTACCAGTTCGCGGGACACACGAGCAGCGGCGAGATCAAAGTGCCAACAGCAGGATCTTGGAAGTGTATGGCAATTGCCAAGCTTCAGGACGTGAGTGTACGCGAAGGAGAATGGTATACAGGCGAAATCAAGTACGGCAACGGCGACTGCATAGATGACATTGATGTTGAGGTTGACTACTAGCCTCGAATCAATAGTTGTCAGACTCTAGTAGTGTCGACATGTGCCGCCTCGGAGCTAACGCTACATAGTGTAGCTCTGAGGTGGCATATTAACATATCGACTCAATCGTTGTGTAGCACAATTAGCTGAATCTGAGCTACAATCTGAGAATGTCCTTTTAGCCCTGATGCTTTTGCGCATCGGGGATTTTTATAGAATCTGGCGAAGGGCGAGAGGAAGCATTGATGCTCGACATCATCGTCATCGGCAGCGGCGTCATCGGCTTGAGCGCCGCGCTGAACTTGCAGTCGGCCGGCTATCAGACGCGCATCCTCACCCGTGATCTGCCGCAATCCACCGCCTCAATGGCGGCGGGCGCGCTTTGGTCAGCCACAGATCTGGACGGCGACTTGCGAGCTTGGGCGGAGGTCTCGCTGAGGCGCTTCCTGCCATTGACAGAAGTAGCGGGCAGCGGCGTCACCCTGCAGCGATTCCGCGAAGTTTACGCCGAGCCCATGCCGACGCCTTGGTATCAGGATCAAATCCCCTTCTGCAAGCGCATCGACGAACGGGACCTGCCAAGGGGCGTGCGCGGCGGCTACCTGATCGATGCGCCAATCATCGCGCCGCCGATATATCTTGATTATCTGCAAAGCCAGTTTGAAAGCGCGGGGGGAACCGTGGAAACGCGGGCGCTGCAATCGCTGGACGAAGTCGCGGAGGAAGCGACGGTCATCGTGAATTGCAGCGGGGTCGGCGCGCGCGACTTGGCGGGGGATGAGTCGGTTTATCCGATCCGCGGACAAACCATGCTGGTGGCTGCGCCGCAGATCCGGGAAGGGTTCATGTACAGCGGCGATGTCATCAACATCTTTCCGCGCGCTGATGGCGTCCTGCTGGGCGGCATCAAAAAGGCGCATGACTGGGATCAGACGATTGATCCAGCCATCGCCGCCGCCTTCCTGGAGAAGTGCGCGAGAGTCGAGCCATCGCTTGCCGAGCCGAAGATCTTGCGGCAATTCAGCGGCTTGCGCCCGGGCCGGCATGAGGTACGCCTGGAAGTGGAAAAGCTGTCGCCGGACTGCCGCGTGATACATAACTACGGCCATGCCGCCATCGGATATACCTTGTCCTGGGGTTGCGCCGAGGATGTGCTGGCACTGGCGCAAGAACTACTTGGAACGTCGAAGTGAACATTAATAGGAGCGCAATTGGCGGAGGTGATATGGACAGACAACTTGTCTCATCGGGCACGATATACGAAAAATTAGCCGGCTATTCGCGGGCGGTGCGTCTGGGCAATGTCGTGCACGTCTCCGGCACGACCGCCACCGATGGCGCGGACAAGATTGTCGGGGTCGGCGACAGCGCGGCGCAGACTGATTTCATCATTCGCAAGATTGAAGCGGCGCTGGGTGAAGCAGGCGCTTCGTTGAAAGATGTCGTGCGCACCCGCATCTATCTTGCGCCCGGCGCGGACTGGGAAGCGGTCTGCCGCGTGCACGGACAGTATTTCGGCGAAATCCGGCCGGCGAATACGCTGCTCTATATCCAGGCTCTGGTGGGCGAGGACTATCTGGTCGAGATGGAAGCGGAGGCGATTATCTCGGCCGAGGGCAGGGTAGAAAAACCTTGAAATTCAGCCTGCGCTTCAACAATGATCTGCCGGTAAGTGACTACGTCGCCTACGCGAAAGCGGCGGAGGCGGCCGGCTTCGATCAATTCTGGGTCAGCGATGATCTCTTCCTGCGCAGCGCGCCGGTGATACTCTCGGCGGTGGCGCTGGCGACCGAGCGCATCGAAATCGGCACCTGCATCCTCAATCCCTATACCCTCCACCCAGCGGAGATGGCGATGATCGCCGCGACGCTGGACGAGCTATCGGGCGGCCGCTTCAATCTCGGCTTGTCCGCCGGCGCCGAGGATTTCATCAGCAACTGGCTCGGCATGGAATTCCGCCACCCGCGCACCTTTGTCGTGGAGACGGTCGCCGCCATAAACAAGCTGACATCCAACCGGAACGCCGCCATGGACGGCGCAGTCTTGCAGTGGTCGGAGGAGGCCCGCCTGCGCTTTGAATCAAAACGGCGCGTGCCGATTTACCTCGGCGCCATGAGCCCCAAGATGCTCGAAGAGATCGGCGCCATCGCTGACGGCGGTTTGCCCCTGCTCTTCCCGCCCGAGCATTACGCCAATATCCTGCCCCATATCGAACGCGGCTTGGCGCGCGCCGGCCGCTCGCTGGACGACATCGATCTGGCGGCTTGCATCTGGTGCTCGATATCGGCCGACCGGGGGGCGGCGGAAGCGGCGCTGGCGGACAAGATCGCCTATTATGGCCACGCGATGAGCCCGATGATATTGCGGCAACTGGGTTTGACGCGGGCGGACTTCGAGCCGATCCGCCAAGCTTATCATGCCGAAAATGACGCCGAAACGGCGCGTGAGCTGATCACGCCCAAAATGCTGCAAATCGGCATCGCCGGCGGGGCCGACGCTTTGAACGCCCGCCTGGACAAGCTGGCGGCGCTGGGCCTGCGGCATCTAAGCTTCGGTCCGCCCCTGGGGCCGGATATCCTGGCCGCCATCGACGTTATCGGACGCGATGTCATTCCGCGTTTCCCCCGCGACTGACTTGCCGCGCGCCGCAGCATAAGTAAACTACTTCTCGTAAGAAATAACCGACGACAACTGCAACCGTCCACATTCTTGCTGTATGATAGCTGTCGGGAAAGAAGGGCCGGGCAGAAAGGCCAGTCCATGCGCCGATTTGCAATCCCATCTCATCTGATTTGCCTATTGATATTCCTGGTCCTCGCCAGGCCGATGCCGGCGCGGGCTTATGACCTGCCGCCTTGCACGGTTGCCGAATTTCGCCAACTGTTCGACCAAATCGCGGAAGTCCAGCTTGAGCTCGGCAGGTCCATCAGCAGCGTCGATAACCTGCTGGAGTTCGCGCGCGCAAAGCTCGAAGCCCGGGACGAGCAAGGGCAAACCATACCGCTCTGCGCCGATGAATTTGACTATCAGCGGCTGACTGCCGAATTAACGGGCGACTTCATCGGTCGGGTCGCGCTCGAACTCGACGCTGTGGAAGCGGCGGAAAATCCCTACCGCCTGCGCCTGTCAAGCGAGCAGGAACGAATCGAGGACCTGGCCGCGCGCCTGTTGAGCGCCGACCGGACAGGGGCGCCGGCGCCGGCCGAACGCAGCGCGCCCAAATGCGCCGGCGACCAGTTGACCGCGCTCGCGAACTTGCTGGCGGACTTTCTCGATCTGCTCGACAGCGACGCCGATGAGCCCCTCGCCGCTATTCAAGCCCTGTTGCGCTGGCGGGAAAAGCAGGTCTCACGAGCGCCAATATGCAGCGATGGCATTGAGCTCGCCTTGCTGCTGAGCGCCGCCGCTACCGACGCCGCGGCCGCCCAGGCCCTCGCCCTGGTCGCGCCGGATGCGGAAAACCCTTACGCAAGCTCGCTTGCCGATAACAAAAATCGCCTCGGCGAATGGCGCGTCCAACTCAAGGAGCGCCGCGCCCGCTATAGCGACGAATCTACGACCGACGCCCCCTTGCCCGCCTGCAGCGTAACCGAGCTGGCGCAGGCATACGGCAAGTTGATGCCGGAATACACCGACCTCTTTTATCGCGGACGGCAGTTGAACAGCCCCGCCGATCTGCAAGATTTCAGCCGCGCCTACTTCCACTACCGCAGGACAAAGCTGGCGCGCCTGCCCGCCTGCGCCGAGGTATTCGCCGCCGCCTGGGAAGTGCGGCAACTGCTCGGCGACCTGCTATCAAGCGCTGCCCGCGACATGGCCGGGGGGCTCGCCGTCGTCGATCCCTTCAGCGATCGGCTGGCCTCAGGCAGCGCGCGCGCCGCGCGAATGATCGACGGCATGGCCAGCCGGCTGGAAGGCGCGGGCCCTGCGCCCGGCCCAACGGTAATCGAGACGGCGGTAGCCTGCGGCCCAGTGGAATCCCTGTTCTTGCAGGTCTATATCCTGCCGGAGTTTTACGCCTTTGGCGAAGCGGCTCTGGCAGCCCAAACCGCAGACGATGCCGTCACGCTCACCGAGGGGTCTTTGGCATTCCGCGACCTGCTCTGGCGCGAGTTGCCGCGCTGCGCCGAGGCGATTGAGCTTGGCTTGTTGATGCGGCGGGTCGCTGCCGACTTCATCGCCATGCTCTGGCTGGAGATCGCCGGCGCCGCCCCTGAGGACATCGCGCAGGCGCAAGCCGTAGTTGAAGATATGATCCGGCTTTCGGCCCGCCTGGAAGCCATCGACATCAACTTTGCCAGCGTGTCGCAGTCTGGCCTGTCCTACACCATCAGCGCCGGGCGAGGCGCCAATATCCGCGCCTGCGGCTCCACGGACTGCGCCATCGTCGCCACCGCGCTCAGCGGCGAAGAGATAGATGTTATCGATGACTCCGGCTCCTGGTACCAGGTGAGCCTGCCGAATAACCAGGTCGGTTATATCGCCAGCTTCCTGGTGAGCGAATCGCCGCCGAGTTGAAGGCGCGTCATTTTCCGCCCTCGGCGATAGCGGCCGGGACGGCTTCAAAAACGACCTGGAATAAGAAAGGAAAACGAGTATGACTGAGCATTATCTTGATGACAGCGTGACGCAACCCTTCTGGGACAATTCGGTTACGCCGCGCCTGACGATTGATCCCGGCGATGTGGTGGTCATGGAATGCGCCGAACCGGTAGGCCAGTTGACGCCCGACTCCACCGATGACGACCTCGCCAATATCGACTTCGGTCTCGTGCATGCCCTAACCGGTTCCATCTACATCAATGACGCCGCCCCGGGCCATGCGCTCGAAGTAGAGATCCTCAATATGCAGCATAAAGGCTGGGGCTGGACCGGGCATATCCCCGCCTTTGGCCTCCTGCAAGAGGAGTTTGACTTCGCCTACATTCATCACTGGGAACTGGAAGGCGATACCTGCCATTTCGGCCTGGGGGGCATCACGCTGCCCTTCGAGCCCTTCCCCGGCTGCGTCGGCGTGGCGCCGGCGGAAGCGGGCCGGCTGAACACCGTTCCCCCCCGCATCAACGGCGGCAATGTCGATATCCGCGATCTGGTGGTGGGCAGCGTCTTCTGGCTGCCGGTGCTGGCCGAAGGCGCGCTCTTCTCAACCGGCGACTGCCATGCCGCCCAGGGGCAGGGCGAGGTCAGCGGCACCGCCATCGAATCGCCGATGACCGTCGCCATGCGCTTTAACCTGCGGAAAGATCTGGCGATCAAAGAACTGCAGTTGCGGCGGCCCAGCCCGATGACCATCACCGACAGCGCCGGTTATCACATCACGACCGCGCATGGACCGGACTTGATGGAAAACGCCAAGAACGCCGTGCGTTATATGATCGACTGGCTGATGTCGAATTACGGCTTGAACGAGAGCCAGGCTTACTGCCTGTGCAGCGTCGCCGGTGATCTGAAAATCGCCGAGATCGTGGACGTGCCTAACTGGATTGTCGCCTTTCACATGCCGCTCAGCATCTTTCCCTGACGCGATTCGGCTCTGAGGCGACTCGAGTAAGTGACCCGTCTCGACCAGTATATTGGCAACAGTTTACTCGATGGGCACGCTGGAATGGCGCGCGTCTATGTCCGCTTCGGCCTCGGCGAGCATTTTCAGTAGCTTCTTCTTGCCAACTTTAATCGCTTTCTTGCCGCCCGCTTTGGCAAGTTTCTTCACGAGCTTTTTCGCAGCTTTTTTCGCGTATTGCTTCTCTGCTTCCGCCGCTGTCAAGCGGCTCTCCAGCGCGCGCAACTCCGCCTGCGCCTGCGTCAGCGCCACCGTCGCCTCTCCGAGTTTGCCTTCCAACTCGCTCGCTTCCGCCTCGCGCGCCTGAATATCCGCTTTGAGGGCGTTCAGCTTCTGCCGCTCGGCAGCGAGGGCAGCTTGCCGCTCCTGCATTTCCAGCCGCGCCGCCTCCATCTGCTTGCGTTCGGCCGCGAGTTTGTTGCGCTCGCGCGTCAGCAGGCCCCGCGCGGTCGCCAAGCGTTTCCGCTCCGCCTTCATTTCGTCTATTGTATGCTGCGTCTTCTCCGCCATGATCGCTGCATTCCTCATATAATTAAACATACTTTAACTATCTTAACACTATCATAATACTCTGCACGGCGCAAATTCATGACTTGTTACCAGCCAGAGCAATGGCGTCAGATTCTGCCTTCGCCGCCTGTCATTTCGCCGATGAGTTGTCGCTGCGCAGCGTCAACGATTTCTAGTTCGGCGCTATTTTGGAGATTCGCGGCGGAATGCGCTACACTCAACTGGAAGGTTGCGCCCCGTCCTCCCGTGCGCAAGCCAGCCTTAAATTGTCAAATACTTTCCGGGAAAGGAAAATGAAGATGAAACGGCTATTGTTATTGTTCGCTATTTTGCTTATCGCCCTGCCTGTGATGGCGCAGGACGATATGGACGCTTGCGACCTTGATCCGCCTGCGACGTCGGCGGAAGTCAACTTTATCGGTGTGGCATTTCCGCTCATTGAGTTCATGGCGGAGGAGTTGGAAAAATGCAACAGCGTGGATAACTTGAGTGTAAACGCGCAGGTGCTTGACT
>JAJEBE010000016.1 GCA_022822545.1 Anaerolineae bacterium | reverse complement strand
CCCGGGCCGCGATGATGAACGGCGCGTAACGCAACTGGAAGTTGATCGCGGCGGCCAGGTTGCGCTCGCGGCAGATACTCAGGATCTGACGCGCCTCCGCCAGGTCGTCGCCCATCGGCTTCTGGATGAGCGCGGCTCGCCCCGCCGGTATCTCCCGCAGGATATCGCCGATGGCGCTTCCTGGCACGGCGATATCGAATACAGCCTCTTCCGGCGCTCCCTCAATCGCCTCCGCCAGCGACTCATAGAGCCGCGGAATGCCGAATTTCTCCCGCATCATCGCCGCCCGCTCGGCATCAATATCATAGCCGCCGACCACCTCGAAACCGGCGATTCTGTAGGCCGGATAATGCGCGTCATGCACGATCCCGCCCAAGCCGATGCTGACGATCGGCCGCGGCTCAACCGGCAAAATCGCGCTTTGACGATACTGAAACTCCCTCATCAAACACCCTCCTCCCTCGCCGAAACGAACTTGATGTAGGGGCGACCTGGTAGGTCGCCCGCGTTTCCGGGCGCAGTTTTCGGGCGACTTATTAAGTCGCCCCTACATTGCCTTGCGATGTTGGCGCATCCACACAATCCGCCACTCCCCCGCGTGCGCCGCCTAATACGCGACCACCGGCTGCCCGGCATAATCCGTCAAACCGGCCCGCTCGTTGATCTGTCGGGCGCAGCGCAGCAGCGCGTCAATAACCTGCTGCCTCTCCTCGCTTGCCCGGCTGGCCGTCAACTGCGTGATCGCGATCGCCGCCGTCACCCCCACCGCCGGATTGCCGACGAGCACGGCGCTATCCTGCAAACCGATGAAAGACTCATCAAGGGCCGTTGACAAACCCGTTCGGCGGATCTCCTCTATCCGCGCCCAAAAGACATCGCGCTCCCCCGCCGTCATGCTTTGATAATCGCCGTCTTCATCCAGGATGGCATTCAAACTGTCGTCATCCAGCGCCGCCAGCAAGAGCCGCCCCGAGACCGTCGACGCCAGCGGGAAAGAAGCCCCCACCGACACGCTGATCTGCACCTTCTCCGGGCTTTCCGCTTGGCCCACCACCAGCAATTGCCGGTGCTGAATGATGCTGATATGGCAAGATTCCCGGATATTCCAGGCCAGCTCCTGCATGGGCAAATCCGCCACGCGCAAGAGATGCTTCAACGGCGAATGCCGGTTGGCCAGCTCGAAGAGTTTCAGCGTGAGCGCGTACTTCCCCGACGATTCGTCTTTGATGACATAACCGCCTTCCACCAGGCAATTCATCGTGCGGAAAAGCTGGCTGGCGCTGTTGGCGGTCAACTCGGAGACCTCGGATAAAGACAGCGGCTCAGACGCCTGCGCCAGCAACTCCAAAACCGCCAAGCCCTTTTCCAAAGCCGGCACGCTGTAATTCGGCCCCGCCTTCATCTGCGCCACGACACTTCGCGAATGCTAAACTTCGCCGATTTGTCAACGTCGCTTGACATAGAAAAAAACCTCTGTGCCTCTTTTTTGATGAACTTACTCACAACGAATTCTGTAGGGGCGACCTACCAGGTCGCCCGAAACTGCGCCATGAAATCGGCGGACGATATGATATATCGCCCCTACACGGCCACCTCATTCGGGACGCCCGAAACCTGTTCCTTTGTGCCCTACTCAACCGCCGACAAAGCCTTCCGCTGCGCGAGATAAAGATGCTGGCAGGCCAGCACGATCTTGCCATGCTGATTAAAAATCTCAACCTGCTCAATCACATAACCATGATCGGGCCGCTTGGGATAATCCCGCTTTTCGCTGATGGTCGCCTTGACCGTGATCGTATCCCCGATATACACCGGACGGATGAAACGCACCCGGTCATAACCATAAGAGAAAGCGACCGGATTGATCTCGTTGGCGGTCATGCCGATGCCCACGCACAGGATCAACGTGCCATGAGCGATCCGCTCCTTGAACTCCTGCGTCTTCACCCATTCGGCATCCATGTGATGCGGGAAGAAATCCCCCGTTTGCCCCGCGTGCAAGACAATATCCGCTTCCGTGATCGTCCGCCCGAAAGTCTCCCGGCTCGATCCAATCTCATACTCTTCAAAATACGTCGTCTTGATCATCGCCCGTTCCTCTGCCTGATTCCGCGCCCGCCGATCAAGTCGCCCGCTGCCGCTGCGACTTGTGATTTCGGGCGACATGGTATGTCGCCCCTACAAGGCTTGTCCGCAAATCATCGCTGATCAACCCCGTTGACAAAGCCTACTCCACTCACTATATTTTGCATATAAAATTGTATTTTGCAAGCAAAATGGAGGCGGAACGCAACGCGAAACCCGTAGGCGCGCCCGCTGAATCGTCCGCCAAAACCGAAAAGAAAATCTTTGTGACCTTCGTGTCTTTGTGCCTTTGTGGTAATTTTCCAACCCCATAAAACGAGGAACACCATGACCAAAACAACCCTGAAAGGCATCACCTGGAATCATTCCCGCGGCTTCGTCTCCGTCGTCGCCACCGCCCAGCGCTTCAGCGAAATCCGCCCCGATGTCGAGATCCTCTGGGAAAAACGCTCCCTGCAAGAATTCGCCGACGCCCCCATTCAAGGCCTGGCCGAGAACTACGACCTGCTGGTCATCGACCATCCCTGGGCCGGGTACGCCGCCCACAGCAAAGTCCTCCTGCCCCTGCAAGAGATCATCCCCGCCGACTTCATGCGCGATCAAGCCGATAACTCCGTCGGCCATTCCCACCCCAGCTACATCTTCCGCGGCCGCCAATGCGCCCTGGCCATCGACGCCGCCACGCCGGTCGCCTCCTATCGCCCCGATCTGCTCGCCCGCTATGAACTGGAACAGCCCCAAACCTGGCGCGATCTGCTCGCGCTGGCCCGCCGCGGGCGCGTCATCATGCCCGGCATCCCTATTGATACCCTGATGAACTGGTATATGCTCTGCGCCACCCAGGGCGAGCCCCCCTTCGTCGATGATGAATGGGCCGTATCCGACGCCCTGAGCCTGCGCGCCCTCGAACAATTGCGCGAGCTGGCCGGCCTCTGCCCCCGCGAAATCTTCGCTTGGAACCCCATCGCCGTCTACGAAGCCCTCTCCCGCCGCGATGACTTCGTCTACTGCCCCTTCGCTTACGGCTACTCCAACTACTCCCGCCCCGGCTACTCGGCTGCCCTGCTCAAGTTCGACGACATGGTCGATATCGATGGGCATGGGCGCTGCCGCAGCACCCTCGGCGGCACCGGCCTGGCCATCTCCACCGCCTGCGGAGCCCTCGATGTCGCCCGCGATTACGCCATGTTCACCGCCGGCCCCGTCATACAGCGCACAATCTTCTTTGACAACGGCGGCCAGCCCGGCCACCGCAGCGCCTGGCTCGATGCCGAGGTGAACCGCCGCTCGGCCGACTACTTCCGCGATACCCTGCCCGCCCTAGACCGCGCCTACCTGCGCCCCCGCTTCCCCGGCTATCTCCACTTCCAGGACCAGGCCGGCGCCCCCATCCGCGACTACCTGATGCGCGGCGGCGACGAACGCCAACTGCTCGCCCAGCTCAAAGGCCTCTTCGCCGAATCCAAACAGCTCTATCACTAATACCAGCCCCTTCCGCCTCGCGCCGCCCTTCTCTGTGCCTCTGTGCCTCTGTGGTGAATAACCTTTGTGCCCTTTGTGGTGAAAATAATTTGGGGCGATTGCCCTGCAAAACCGCCGCCATATTTTGCGAATTGTTCCCCGCTGCGTTACAGTCTAATTGCTCAAAATGAATTACGGAGGTTTTTTCCAAATGCGCGCCAAACACGCAATTCTGTATCGCGGTCTCATACTCGGGCTGCTTGTTCTTGTCATCGGGGTATTCAGCGCCGCCGCCCAAGACGCCGTTGAACTCCGCTGGCTCAGCCACACCTTCGAACCCTGGAACGTCGCCCTCCAAGCCCACGCCGACGAATATATGGAGGCCAATCCGGGCGTCGACATCACCTACAGCCATGTCATTCACGCTGATCTCAATGTCGAGATCGCGACCGCCCTGGCCGGCGGCGATCCGCCCACCATCATGGGCGTCTACGGTCCCTGGATGCCCCAACTGCTGGAAGCCGGCGCCCTGGCGGCCGTGCCCCAATGGGTAACTGAGGACCTGGACAATAACTTCCCGCCCGTCATGAAAGAAGCCGCCACCTACGACGGCGACGTCTATGGCTACGTCCAGCACATCGGCATCCCCATGCCCATCATCAATCCGGTCCTGCTGGAAACCTACGACCTGGCCGCCCCCGCGACCTGGGACGAAGTCCTGGAACTGGACAACGCCCTGGAAGCCGAAGGCCTCTACGGTCTGGTGCTGACAGCGGTCAAGGACGGCAGTTGGAACGTCATCCACTGGTCCTCCATCCTGCAAGGCTACGGCGGCCGCATTCTCACCGAAGACCTCAGCGCCGCCGCCTTTAATGACGAAGCCGGCTTGTCCGCGAGCAACGTCTTCGCCCAATTGGCGCAAAATGCCGAGATTGATCCCGGCGACGCCTTCATGCTCGAATTCAGCGCCATGTCCTACTCCGGCCCCTGGATGAAGTCCGCCTTCAACGCCGAAGCCCCCGACCTCGTCTACGAAGCCATCCTCCCCCTCGTAGGCGGCGCCCAACAAGCCACATCAGCCTACGTCTGGTTCTGGGTCGTCAGCTCCGCCGCCAGCCCCGAAGAGCAGGAAGCCGCCTGGCAATTCCTCAGCTGGGCTTCCAATGGCGAGCAATATGCCGACCTCTATCGCGAAATCGGCTTGCTGCCCATCACCAACGAGATTCCGGCCGAATTCGAGGATGACAGCTGGGTGCAGACCTTCAGCCAAGGCCTCCAGAACGCTTTCATCTACTACGAGAAACACCCGGCTTGGGAACAGATTGACCTCGCCATCGGCGAAGAATTGGAGCGGCTCGCCGTCGGCGAAGTGACCGCGCAGGAATTCCTCGATACCGCCGAAGCCCGCGTCAACGACATCCTCGATGCCTAGTAGGGGCGACCTATCAGATCGCCCGCCGATACGTAAATTGTAGGGGCGGCTCTCGGGTCGCCCGCCGACACGCAAATCTGTAGGGGCGTTTCGCTGAAACGCCCGTAAAACCAACTCTCGCTCTTGGATTATACACTGCGGCGATGGACAACTTGGCAGGTGTCTGCCACGCCCGACTACAATTGAAAACCCGCCGCGACAGCCTTCCCCCCATTGATATGGGGGGACCGAGGGGGGTAGAACCGGAGGTCGACGCTTGCAAATCAGCCCCGCCGCCCAAGCGACCGAAGTCACGCCGCTCAGCACGACCAAAGTCCAGAAGCGACTCTTCATCTGGGTCAGCCTGACCCCCATCCTGCTCTACTTCCTGGTCTTCTCCCTGGCGCCAATCGCCGGCGCCCTCTTCATCAGCCTGCATGAATGGCCCCTGCTCGGCGGCGAACCATCCTTCGTCGGCTTTCAGCACTTCATCGAAATACTGGGCGAGGAGCGCTTCTGGAACGCCCTGGAAAATACCGCCCTGTTCACGGTCGCGTATGTCGTCCTGGTCCTGGTCATCGGCTTGGGCTTGGCTCTCCTCCTGCTCTCCATGACGGAGCGCGTCCGCTTCATCATGCGGCCGATTTATTTCGTCCCCCAGGTCACCTCAGCCGTCGCCGTCGCCATCATGGTCGCCTGGATGTTCCAGCCGCAGATCGGCATCATCAACTCCGTCCTCAAATCGCTGGGCTTTCAAGGCCGCCTGCTCTGGCTCAAATCCCCCGACCTCGTCATGCCCACCATCATCGCCACCGCCGTCTGGCGCTCCGTCGGCTACAGCATGGTCATCTACACCGCCGGCTTGATGAATATCCCGCCCGATCTCTACGAGGCGGCTCAGGTCGACGGCGCCTCCAAGTGGACCGCCTTCTGGCGCATCACCCTGCCCCTGCTCAAGCCGACCACCCTCTTCGTCTTCGTCACCACCACCATCTCCGGCTTCCAGGTCTTCATCGAACCCTGGCTCATGTCCGGCGGCGGACCAGGCACGGCCAGCCGCGTCCTCATGCTCGAAATCTATGATCGCGGCTTCCGCTTCTTTAATATGGGCAACGCCTCCGCCATGGCCGTCTACCTCTTCTTGATTATCGCCGCGGTCGCCTGGCTCCAGATGCGCTACCTGCGGCAGGAGTTCGAATTCTGATGGCGACTCTCAGCCTGCAACACCCTTCCGAGCGCCGGCGTCGACTCCGAATCGCGGCGCTGGCATTGCTCAAATACAGCCTCGCCATCCTCATCGCCATCGTGATGATCTTCCCCTTCTTCTGGATGATCAGCACCTCCTTCAAACCAATAAAGGAAACGCGCGTCTACCCGCCGACCCTCGTGCCGGCGGAACCCGTCGGCTTCGAGAATTACGCAGCGGTTCTCACCCGCATCAGCTTCTTCTCCTACGTGAAGAACAGCGTCATCGTCACCGGCGCCATCACCGCCGGCGCTCTCTTCACCAGCGCCCTGGCCGGCTACATCTTCGCCAAGTTCAACTTCCGCCTGCGAAACTTGTTGTTCTTCCTCATCGTGGCGACCATGATGGTGCCCTTCCACGTCGTGCTGATACCCGTTTTCCTCATCATCCGCGAGCTAGGTCTCTACAATACGCTGCTGGCGGTCATCGTGCCGGGCTTGGTCTCGCCCTGGGGCATCTTCCTCATGCGCCAATACATGCTCAACCTGTCCACCGAAATGCTGGACGCGGCCCGCGTCGATGGCGCTTCGGAGCTGGGCATCTTCCTGCGCATCGTCCTGCCGATCTCCCGCCCCGGCCTGGCCGCCGTCGGCATCTTCATCTTCATGTATCACTGGAATGACTTCCTCTGGCCCCTGGTCGTGCTCAAGGACGAGCCCCTGCGCACCTTGCCCCTGGGCTTAGCCGTCTTCAGCGAAGGTTTCGGCATCAGCCGCTGGAATATCGTCACGGCGGCGGCGGTGATGGCGGTGATTCCGATCTTCGTCGTCTTCGCCTTCGCCCAGCGCCACTTCATCGAAGGCATCACCCTGGGCAGCAGCAAAGGCTAGCTTCCCCTTCATTCACCGCCATGAAACTCGCAGGGACTAGCTTCCCCTTCTTTCATCACATCCCCCCGCATCCCAATCCGCCGGGGCGACCCGCCCCTGCAATTGTCAACTTCCTGGAATGCGGTAGGGGCGACCCGCCCCTGCAATTGTCAATTTCTTGGAATACGGTAGGGGCGACCCGCCCCTGCAATTGTCAACTTCCTGGAATGCGGTAGGGGCGACCCGCCCCTGCAATTGTCAACTTCCTGGAATGCGGTAGGGGCGACCCGCCCCTGCAATTGTCAATTTCTTGGAATACGGTAGGGGCGACCCGCCGCTGCAATCGTCAATTTCTTGGAATACGGTAGGGGCGACCCGGTGGGTCGCCCGCCCTCTCACCATGCCATCTATCACGCCAAATGCGAAAAATGCCCCTCCCCTCTTTATGGGGGGAGGGGTTTGGGGTGGGGGGTAGAATAATTCCTCAACCCTCAACCGGCAGCAGCGACAGATACCCCACAAACTCCTCGTCCAGCGCGCAAATGAAATGCGCCAGCAAACGCCCGCAGCGCTCGATATCCTTGAGATCCAGCGTCTCCACCGGACTGTGCATATTCCGCAGCGGGATGCTCAGCAGCGCCGTCGGCACGCCCTCCCGCGAGACCTGAATCGCCCAGGCATCCGTGCCGCTGCGCCCGGGCATAATATCGCTCTGCCACCTGATGTCGTGATAATCGGCGACCGCCTGCAGCCGCTCCACCATCTTCGGGTGGAAGTTGGCGCCGATGCCCAACTGCGGCCCCCCGCCCAGTTTGCCCGCGCCGCCGCTGACGCCGGGCTGCTCGGCGAAACCGACATCCAGGGCGATGGCGCAATCCGGCTCGATATGATTGGCCGCCGTGGTCGCCCCCCGCAAGCCCACCTCCTCTTGAACCGTGGCCGCCGCGTAAACATCCCAGCGATGCCGCATCCCGCGCAGCAGTTGCAGGCAAGTCGTGATGACGGCGATGCAAGCCCGATCATCCATCGCCTTCGCCGCTGCCTTCCGCCCCTTCAGTTCCAGCATGGGGCCATCCACCGTGATCAGGTCGCCGATGCTCACCAGCGCTTCGACTTCCGCGGCCGGCAAACCGACATCGACCACCAACTCGTCAATCGGCGGGTAACGCACCCGGTCGGCGGCGGTCTGCAAATGCGGCGGCTGAGTGGCGATGACCCCGGGCAAAACCCGCGCCCCATGCACCAGCACCGTCTGCGCCAGCATCACCCGCGAGTCGATGCCGCTGACGCGATGCGCATAGAGGAAACCGTCCTCAATCTGCCGCACCATCAGCCCGATCTCGTCCATGTGCGCCGCCAGCATGATCTTCCGCCGCCGCGCCCCGGCCTGCGCCCCTCGCTTGACGCCGATCAAGCTGCCCAGGCGGTCGCCCTCGAACTCATCGACCAGCTCCGCCCATTCCTCGCGCAGCAACTCCGCCACCGGCGCTTCGTAGCCGCTGGGCGCATGAGTCTCCACCAGACGCTTGAGATGCTCTTTGGGATTGTACATGGCAGTGCCGCCTCAATTTGACCATCGCTTCCTCTGGCAGTGTAACGCAAATCCCGTAGGGGCGATATATCATATCGTCCGCCAATGCCGGCTGTCATCCCCCCATTGATATGCGGGGACAGAGGGGGGTAGACTGAAGACGGACGAGCCCGTCAGCGATTCAGCCCAGCACAACGAAAGGAACGTGCATGACCGCATTCGCCACGGCCGAAGAAGCTTTGCACGCCCTGCGAGACAGCGCCGACCCCCAACGGCGCGCCGACGCCATCGTCTGCCTCGGCCAGCGGACCTATGCGCCGGCCGTGCCGCGTTTGGCCGAGCTGCTCCGCGAAGCCGACCCCGGCACGCGCTACCTGGCCGCCAAAGCCCTGGGGCAGATCGGCGACGAGGCGGAAGCGGCCCTGCCCGCCCTGCTGGAAGCCCTGCGCGCCGATGATATGTTCCTGCGCGCTGGCGTCACCGGCGCCTTGATCCAGATCGGCTACCCGGCCGTGCCCGGCTTGACGCGCGCCCTCTTCGACCCCAGCAACGCGGTCAAGCGGGCCGCCTGCAAAGCCCTGGGCAGAATCGGCAGCGAACGCTCCGTGGGCGCCCTGATCTACTCCCTGCGCGATGGCAACGCCGGCGTGCGCAAGTTCGCCCGCGAAGCTCTCGAACGCATCGACAGCCCGGCCGCCCGCGAAGCCCTCCGCGACATGTAGGGGCGATATATCATATCGCCCGCTGCCGCTGCGACTTGTGGTTTCGGGCGACATTGTATGTCGCCCCTACGGATTCCGATGCGATTGCAGATGGAAAAATTGACAGGTTGGGCATCACACGAACTCGATATACGACGATCGGCTGTTCTCGGCGCCGTGCCAGGCCAGGGCGGTCGCAATGACGGTGTCATCGTGGCAGCCGGGCGGCGCGCTGTAACGGAAGCCCCCGCCGGGCAGGCGCTCCAGCGAATAGCTCGATAGCTCGCCCAGCAGCACCGGATCATCGAGCAAGCCCAGGTAGCCGCGCTCGATGGCCAGCGCCAGCGCTTCAATCAGCGGCGACTTGTTGCTGACGCTGGTTTGGAAGCTGCGCATGGGCAAGCCCTCCTGCTGCAGCGCTTCGATATTGGGCGAGCCGAAGCTGTTGCTTTCCGCCCAGATGACCTGCGGGCGCCAATGCTCGGCGATGCTGTGCAGGCGGCCCCGCTGCAAGTTCCAGCCGACCTGGTTGAAGCGGTCGAGGGCGACCATCTGCCGCGCCGTGGCGTCGATGACGGCGATGGCGGTGTAATCCTGGCTGCGGCCCCAATCGACGCCGATGATGTAACGATGCCCGGGCTGGGGCGCGTAATGCAGCGCGGGCTGGCGGACGGCCGCGCGGACGCCGCGGAAGACCTGCCCGCCCTCATCGTTGAACTCCGCCAGGTATTCGGTTTTCCAGGCGCGCTCCGAGGTCTGGCGGCGGATGCTCTCCAGCTCCGACCGGGCGATCTTGGGGTTGTCGCCGGTGGCGAATTGGAAGGATGCCCAATCGACTTCTTCCGGGTCCAGGCCGATGCGGAAGATATCCCAGAACCAGTTGCGGCCGAAAGGCGTGCTGAGGAAGAGGGCGCCGCCGAGAGTGGTCGTCAGCATGGGGCGGACGATCTCGGGCCAGACGCGGGGATCTATGTAGGCGGCTTCGTCCAGCACCGCCAGGTCCAAGCCTTCGCCGCGCAGATGATCAGGCTTGTGGCTGCTGCGCACAGCGATCATGCCGCCGCCGGGCAGGTCAATGCGATGCTCGCTCTCGCTGATCTTCGCCCCCTCTATCATCCGCGCCATCGCTTTGAAATCCCGCCAGACCTGGCCCATCATTACGAAGGTCGGCGCCAGCCACCAGGTGCGGCGGTTCCACGATATGGCATGATCCAGCAGCACCGTTTTGCCCAGCGTCGTCTTGCCCCAGCGCCTCCCGCAAGCCACCACCGTAAACCGTTGCGAGCGCTTCTTCACGGCTAGCAGCCCAAGGTGGAGCGTCCCGTAGTTCGCCGTCGATGAAGTATTCGTGTCGGATGACAAGTTCTTTTTCGTCATGGATCTCCTCAATCACATCTGACAATTTCAAAGCCTGGCTCATCAAGCTGCTTATGGCGGAAGTCAATTGGTTCAGGGGCGCGCCCTCCAGCATCTTTTTATCGATCTGCGCGAGGGCATCTTTGCCGCGCTTGATCATGTCCATTTGCATGTCGACCAAGAGGCGGTCGCGTTCCCGCGCCTGACGCTGTTTGTATTGTCGGCGCAGCTCCGATTCTTGAGCGCGCCATTTCTTCAACGTCGTGAAAGCGATCTGAAACGCCTTGCCGACTTCGGCGAAATTGCCGTCTTGGCGGTCGATCTCATTTAGGACTTCAATTTTTGTGTCGAGTGGATAGCCTTTTGCGGTCCTTTTTGTATCTTTTGGCATCCTTTTTGTATCCTTTGCTTATATGCTTCCGGCGGTCGATTTTGACGCCGGGACGGTCGCCGAGAGTGGGCGCGCCGCCACCCTTGGATGCGTCCGAGTCGGGCTGAGCGGGACGGCGAAAGCGGGGCGCGCCCGGTTGGACGACTGGAGACGCTCATCACTCGCCGTCCGGCTGCTGGCGGTCCCGGCTGTATGACCCGTCCGCGCATGAGCGTCTCCATTGATCCGATTTCATTATAGTACAAATGTTCTACTTATACACGGGTATATGTTCGCCTATTGGAAAGTTCTAACGGATTTACCACCTTAAAGATACGAAGTCGCGAAGCAGGGGCGCCGGGGCGTTTCGGCGAAACGCCGCTACCGGTCTATTTTCGCATGACTAACTGTGTCTTCGCGGTGAGAAGCAGTTTCTGGTGATTGCCCTGGGGCTCAGGAGGCATTATCGCGCTCGGCGAAATAAGCGCTGAGGGCGGACAGCATGGCGCGCAGGCTGATAGACGGCGGCGTGATCAATTCCTGAAAGCCTTGTTCAGCGGCGGCTTTGGCGGTCGAGGGACCGAGGCAGAGGGCCGGCAAAGAGAGGGCCTTCGCCAGGGGGCAGCGCTGCCGGAAAAAGCGGAGGGCGGAGGGGCTGGCAAAGGTGAGGGCATCGATTTCAGCATTCGCGATCAGGGAGGGCAGATCGACGCCGCCCTGCCCGACGAGGGTTCGATAGGCGACCAGGGCGGTCAGGGCCGCGCCGCGCGCTCGCAGAATATCGGCGGCTTTGCGATCAGCCAGGTCGGATTGCGGCAGGAGGATACGCTCGCCCGGATTCAGGGGCAGTTGACGCGCCAGGTTCTCGGCGCTGAAAGCTGAGGGCGTGAAGTCCGGGTCGCGGGATAGCTGGCGGCGCAGTTCGGCGGATGTCGCCGGCCCGAGAGCGGCGATCCTCGCTTGCGCCAAGTTTTTTTCGACGCCGATGGCGCGGGCGCGCTCCGCGATTGCCCAGACGGCATTGCCGCTGCTGAAGGCGATCCAATCGAAGTCGCGCAGATTTCGCAAGCGGGCATCGAGAGCAGCCGGTTCGGGGGGCGGGGCGATATCGAGGCAGGGATAGAGGACGGGGATGCCGCCATGCCCAGTAATCAGTGATTCCAGCGGCGACGCCTGGCGGCGGGCGCGGGTAATGACGATGCGTTTTCCAGATAGCGGCAGGTGGTTTGACATAGATTGTCAGCCTTGGTCCGGTCGGGTTGGGTCCGATGTGATAGCGCGCAGGATGTGATCGGCGCCTTGTTCCAGCGCTTGCTCGGCCAGGCCTTTGCCCAATTCGAGGGCGGCGTTCATGTCGGCGGCAGGGACGGCGCCGCTGACATCAATGCTCTGGGCGCCATCTTCAGAGAGCACCCGCCCTCCCAAGCGCAGAACAGCGCCGGTGATATGGGCGTAAGCAGCGACGGGCAGGGAACAACCACTCTCCAGCGCGCCGAGGAATGCGCGCTCGGCTGCGGTGGCGAGCATGGCGGCCGGGTCGGCGAGAGGGGCAAAGAAATCCAGGGGATGGCTTTGGTTGAGGCATTGGACGGCGAGGGCGCCCTGCCCGGCGGCGCTCAGCATTTGGGCGGGGGCGAAGGTCTGGCTGATGTGTTCCGCCAGGTCCAGGCGCTGCAAGCCGGCGGCGGCCAGCACGATGGCATCGAGCTTTTGGCTGGGCTGGCGCAGTTTGGCGAGGCGGGTGGGCACGTTGCCGCGGATGGGCAAGATCTCGAGATCGGGGCGGAGGGCGAGCAGTTGGGCGCGGCGACGCAAGCTGCCTGTGCCGATGCGGGCGGCAGGGGGCAACTCGACGAGGGTCGCCCCGGAGCAGCTGACCAGGGCATCCCGGTGATCACCCCGCTCAGGCACGGCGGCCAGCGCCATGTCAGCAGCCAGGTCGACGGGCAGGTCTTTCAGGCTGTGCACGGCGCAGTCAATCTCGCCGCGGCGCAAAGCTTCTTCCAGCGCTTGGGTGAACAGGCCTTTGCCGCCGATGGCGGGAAGCGGCGCTTCCGGATGGGCATCGCCGCGCGTGCTGTATCGGCGTATTTCGATCTGAAGTCCCGGGCGCAGCGCAGCGAGCAAGTCGGCGATGTGGTCCGCCTGCCAAAGGGAGAGCTTTGATCGGCGCGCGCCGATGCGGACAACTTGGGGCAGCCCTCCGCCGCCGGGCGCGCCCATGTCAGAGGCTCCGCAGGGTTGGTTCAAAGCCGATCAGTTGCCGGGCGCGGTCAATGCTGACGGGACTTTCAGCGCCGTTGATCGGTCTTGCGCGGCGGTTGACTTCGGGATAGAAAAGCGAAAGCAGGGTCTCGGTATCGTAGTCCAGGCTGTTGCGGTCGCTATTGACGAAGAGCGGATGCGCGCCTTGGCAGTCGGCCAGGATCGCCTTCTCGAAGGCTTGGGTCGAGTCAGCGGTGTGGATGAAGGTCCAAAAGTTGAAGCGGTCGTAGAACCAGGCGTAAAACAGCCAGTCGTCGGCGGGGGACTCTCGCTCCAGGTCGCCGCGCTGCACGGCTTCGTATTCCATGACGTGGCGGGCGCGCAGCTGCATGGCGGCCGCTTTCGCTTTCGCGTGACGGCGGCTTTGCTCAGCCACTGGGAGGGCGCGGAAGGCGTCGATCTGGAGTCGTCTTTCGGCGAGGTGCTGGCGTATATCGCGCTCCTGGATCAGGGCATCGTTCCAGACGGCGGGCAAGCGAAAGGAGACGCTGCTGATGCCGGCACGACGCCAATAGTAGGCGGCGATCTCCTCGACCATCTGCTTGGAGAAGGAGTAGGCGTCAGTGGTGAAGAGGGGCAGGTCTTCGTCGAGCGGGAAGTAATCGTATATGCGATCGTCGCAGCCCCAGAAACCGCCGATGGCGTTGATCGAGCTGGCTTGGACGATGCGCTTGACACCGGCGCGGGCGGCGGCTTCAAAGATGTTGTAGGTCCCGGCGACGTTGATATCGAAGAGGGTCTCGTTGGGATGACTGCGCGTGCTGGGGATGGCGGCCAGATGCACGATGGCGTCGCAGCCTTGAACATGAGACGAGAGCGCGGGGGCGTCCAGAATGTCGCATTGGGCGTAACTGAGGCCGGGTATCGAGCAATCAGGGTCGATGCCGATGACGCGAACATCCCAGCCCAACTCGACAAAGCGCCGGCTGACGGGCGTTCCTACCAGACCGGCGCCGCCTGTGATGAGGATTCGCATCGCCCGTTACCCAAGCATCTTAAAAGCGATGGGCGCGGAGAGGGCGAGGGAGGCGCGGAAGGTCAGCAAGCCGGTGGCGGCATCGATGGAGAAGACGGCGACGTTGTCGGTGTGGCGGTTGCCGACGATCAGGTATTCGCCGCCTGGATGGATCAGGAAGGCGCGGGGCCAAGCGCCGCGGGTTGATTCGTCCCCGAGATATTGCGGCATGCCCTCGGCGTCGAGGCGATAGATCGCGATGGAGTCGCGGCCGCGATTGCTGCCGTAGAGGAATTGTCCGTTGGGATGCACATGCACATCGGCGGTGGTATTCGGTCTGCCGGCCGGCTGGACGTAATATCGCGGCATCGTCGATTCGACCGAGAGGCGCGTCCAGGCGTCGTCTTCATCCCAGGCGAAGGTCGCCATCGTCGAATCCAATTCGTTGATGACGTACATGCGCGGCAGGGTCGGGTGAAAGGCGACATGGCGCGGTCCGGCACCGGGAGGGAGGTCGAGGGTCCCCGACAAGGCAAGCTTGCCAGCGGCGGTATCAAGGGCGTAGAGGTAGACTTTGTCGGTGCCCAGATCCGGCACGACGGCGAAGCGGTTATCGGGGGTGGGGACGATCATGTGCGGATGGGAAACATCTTGGCGCTCGGGGTTGGGGCCGGTGCTGTCATCGATCTCGATATGCTCGCTGGGCGCGCCGATCATGCCAGCGCTGTCGATGGGATAGACGCGGATATTGCCGCGGTTGCCGGCGTTGACATAGTTGACCAGCAATACATTTGCACCAGTGGCGTCAGCGCAGACGTAGGCGGGCGAGGTACCGGCGGCGGGGGCGCTGCTGACTTTGCGCAGGGTTCCGTCGGCAGCGATGGCGAAGGAGACCACTTCGATATCGCCGTCCATGGTGGTGGCGAGCAGGAATTTGCCATTGGGATGGGGATTGAGATAGTGGCATTCGCTGATCTCGGTGACATGCTGGACGATGTTCAGCGCGCCGCTATCGGCGTCGAGGTCGGCGACAGTGATGCCGTAGGGGGCGTCGCCTGAGTTGGCGATATAGATGAGGTTCTTGGTCATGGGGTGTCCTCTCAGTAGATTGGTGATGATTGCAGGCAAGTGTAGCGCAGAATGGGGGGAGTGGCGACAGCGGGCACGAGCGGGGGTGAGGGATTCTGAGGATATCATAATAATTCAGCACAAAGACACAAAGACACAAAGTTATTTTCTTATCCTTCCCAATGATTCCAAGCAAGTCATGAGGGTATTGGAGAACGCTTTGAGAACGGGTTTCGGGCGACCTGATAGGTCGCCCCTACGAGATCTCTTGTTGTGTGGTTTTGCAGGGATAACTAGGAACTACTTTATGTGGTGAATCCCTTTGTACAATGTTCTGACAAGTTCCATGTCGGCGAAATTCAGCGCTCCCGCGCGAACGGTAAAACATCAAAGCCCCGCAGATTGCAGGCGGGGCTTATTGTTATCTTGTTATCGCGCCATTTGTTATGGCATCGGCACAGGCGAGGCGACGATCCAGATGATCAAGATTCCGGCATATTTATCCGCTGACGACGCGCCATTCGATGAATGCCATCACGAGCCCCATCAGAACACCCATTGCCAGCAAGATCCGCCAAGTTAGATCGGCGCGCAGCTTCTCAATCTTAGAATCGAGCTTCGCTTCGAGCATGGCAATATCCGCTTTGGTGGCGAGATGCTCGCGGCCGCCTTGCAGCCTGGCAATCTGTATCTCATTCTCCCGAACGCGGTCGCTCAAGCTGATTTCGCTAGTGTTTATTTGTGATGCCATAGGCGCTCGCTTCAATACTGCGAATCATTCACATTGACGCCTCAAGTCTATCGCAGGGCTGCTTGGTTCGTCAAGCTAGTTAGCGGGAGGCCACCCGGGCATAGCGCCAAACCGCCATCGGCAGGAAGACCGCCACAATCCCGGCGATCCAGAGCAGCGAGATGACGATTTCATCCGGATTGACGGTACCGGTCATCAAATCGCGCACGGTATTGGCGACGACGCTGACCGGCTGATTCTCGGCGAAAGTACGGAGCCAATCCGCGGTCATGGTGCGGGTCGGGACGAAGATGGAACTGGCGAAGGTCAGCGGAAAGAGCCAGATAAACCCGGCCACTTGCGCCGCTTCGGGATCTTTCACGAATAGCCCAATGGTGGCGGAGATCCAGGTCACGGCATAGCCGAAGGCCACAGCCAGCGCCAAGCCCAGCAGGCCGCTGCCCCAATCTTCAAAGCGAAAGCCGATGATGTAGCCGGCGACGATCATGATAAGCACCGTAAAGAGGCCGCGCAAGGTATCGGCGCTGGTACGCCCGGCGAGCACAGCGGCCCGGGACATCGGCAGGGAACGGAAACGATCGATGACGCCTTTGGACAGATCCACCGAGAGCCCGACGGTGGTATTCGCCGAGGCGAAAAGAATCGTCTGGATGATGATGCCCGGCAGCAGAAAGTTGATGTAATCGCCGCCGGTGGAGAAGCTGATGGCGCCGCCAAAGACGTAAGTGAACAGCAGCAGGAAGATCACCGGTTGTATGGTGGCGAAGACCAGCAATTCCGGCTGCCTTTGGTAGGCATAGAGGTTGCGGCGCATCACGACGAAGGTATCGGTGAAGTTCCACAGGAAACGTTGGAAAAGGCCGGTTTCACTAAGGCCGGCGCTAGGCGCGACTGATGCGGTATTCAGGGTCATGTTGATTGTCCTCGTATGTTGACGCTATTGCGGGATGGCTAGGCGCTGCGACGGCGACCGAAACCGCGGCGCTTGGGCTTGGCTTCTTCTTCGACGATCTCGTGGCCGGTGATGCTCAAGAAAACATCGTTGAGCGACGGGCGACGCAGGTTGAGTTCGGCGATTGAAACCGATTGGGCGTCCAGCAGGCGCACGACTTCGGCAATACTTTGGGCCCCGCTCTCGACTGCGATACTGACATGACCGCGTTGCTCATCGGTGTGCGGGGATTCGTCACTCAAAGATTGCAGGAGTTGGGAGGCTTTGGCAGTCTGCTGGGGATTGGCGACGGTGATATCGATGAAGTCGGCGGCCATATTGGCTTTGAGCGCATCGGCGGTGCCTTCGGCGATGACATGCCCGTGATCGATGACGACGATCTTGTCCGCCAGTTCGTCCGCTTCCTCCAGATACTGGGTGGTGAGCAGAAGGGTCGTGCCATCGGAGACGAGAGTGCGGATGGTATCCCACATGACGATGCGCGTGCGGGGATCCAGGCCGGTGGTAGGTTCGTCAAGAAAGAGGATGTTGGGGCGGGCGACGATGCTGGCGGCGAGATCAAGGCGGCGGCGCATCCCGCCGGAGTAGGTCTTGACCGGGCGATCGGCGGCGTCGGTGAGGGAAAATTGTTCCAGCAATTCTTGGGCGCGGTTCTTGGCATCCCGCCGCGGCATGTGATAGAGGCGGCCGACCATGACGAGGTTTTCGCGCCCGGTGAGGATTTCGTCAACGGCGGCGTTCTGGCCGGCCAAGCCGATTATTTCGCGGACATGCTGTTTCTGGCGCAGGACATCGAGGCCGCCGACGCGGACGCCCCCGCTATCGGGCTTGAGCAAGGTGGTGAGGATGCGGACGAGGGTGGTCTTGCCGGCGCCGTTGGGACCGAGCAGGCTCAGGACTTTGCCTTGCTCGGCGGCGAGGGATACGCCGTCCAGGGCTTTGACGTCGCCGAAATGTTTGACGACTTCTTCGGCGACGATGGCGTGATTGATTGACACGTTACTGACCTCCAATATACTTTGGCCTGCGAATTACAGATTCTGATTTGACTTGGCTTGGGCGTCGGCGGTTGGCGTTCCCGCCTGGTTTTCCGCCTGAAAATTCTCGAGGAAGGCGAGCACACGCCCCAAGACCTGGAGTGAGGTCTGGCGTTCGCTCTCGGTCAAGGGCTCAAACAGCATTTCCGCCAACTGTTTATGACGTTCGTAGCCTTCTTTGAGGCTTTCCGCGCCGCTGGCGGTCAGTTCCACCAGGACACTCCGACGGTCTTTCGGGTTTCTTGCACGGGTGACCAAGCCCTCGGCTTCCAGGCGGTCGATCATCTGGGTGGCGTTGGAGCGATTGGAGAAGACGCCGTCGGCGAAGAAGCTGATGGGCTGGGGCGCGCCGGCATCGCTGAGGCGTTTTAGGAAGAAGAGCTGCGTCGGCGTCAGACAGCCGTAAGCCATTTGCCGGTCCGCAAGATGCTGCAGCAATCTGCTGATGCGTGTGAGAAGGCGGAAGAATTGCTCGCCGAAGGACTGCCCAGGCTCGGGCGCCAGCGCGTCACAGTCATTCATATATGAATTATCCATATATGAACTATAGCTGGTTTTTCGGCGATGTCTATAAGAGAAATGTAAAATTTTCTGGCAACGGGCTCAACTGGCGACAAAGACCACTTCAAAGAGCTTGGGCCAGTTCTTGCCGGTGATGTAGAATGTCTCGCTCTGCGGGTTCCAGGCGATGCCGTTGAGGACGCTGCCGGAAGCAAGCTCGGCGCGTTCGGCGGTGGAGAGGAGGGCGGAGGCGTCAATGATGGCGGTGATTTGGCCGGAGAATTTGTCGATACGGAAGATATAGTCGGTATTCCAGGCGTTGGCGTAGATATGCTCGCCGACGCATTCCAGTTCATTCAGCAGTTGCGGCGGGATGACCTGCCCTTCCAGGGTGACGGCGCCGCGGAAGACAAGCTCAAATGAAACGGGATCGCGAAGGGACAGGAAGGAGGTGCTATCGCTCATGAACAGGTAGCGCCCGTCATAGCAGAGTCCCCAGCCTTCGCCGTCATAATCGAGGCTGCGGAGGAGTTCAAAGGTCTCGAAGTCGTATACGAAGGCTTTGCCGGCGCGCCAGGTCAGTTGAATGAGTTGGTCGCCGACGCGTTCGAGGCCTTCGGCGAAGTAGGCATCAGCGAGCGGGAGGAGCTGTTCCGGGCGGCCGCTTTCTATATCCACGCGGCGCAAGCTGGAGCTGCCCCACAAGCCGGTGGATTCGTAGAGATAGCCGGCGCGCCAGATCAAGCCTTGTGTGAAGGCGGCGGCGTCATGGGGGTAAACCCGGATGACCTCCGGGACCAGAACGGGCACCGGCGGCGCCTGCGCTTGCAGGGGCAGTATGAAGACTATGAAGAGGACGAGGGCAATGATGCCTTTCAACAGACGCTCCCGTTAAATTCATTCGCAAGCGGCGATTAATGCTAGCAGCGATGCAAGCCGGGCGGCTAGACCGAGATCTGGGAAAAAACCGCAGAGCTTCGGTCAGTCGGATGCGCCAGAGGCGAGGCGGCCAGCGTGAATCAGACTGTCGAAAGTGGCGCTGCGCCTTGGCAAGCACAGCATTTAGTGACAATCCACAAGAAACATGACGCAAATTCCATAAGTTTCGCTGTGGACGTTGTGAGAAACGCCCAATACAATGGCGCTGTTTACCTAATGGACAGCACTAGCATAAGGATGGATAGAGATGGCAAGCCTTGTCCCCCCCGCTTCCGCGATGGAGTCGCCCGGCGCCTTGCTGGCATGGGCAAATGACAACGACATCGCCGAGATTGACTTACGATTTGTCGATATCCGCGGTGTGCCGCAGCACTTCAGCATGCCGATTCAGTCGGTTGATGAAGGCGCATTTGAAGACGGATTCGGCTTTGATGGGTCGAGCATTCAGGGTTTCCAGGCGATCAACGAATCGGACATGATTCTGTTGGCGGATTTGAGCACGGCGTATGTCGATCCCTTCTTCAGGCTCAACACGCTGGCGATGTATTGCGATGCGCATGACCCGATCAGCCGCGAGCCCTACGCCCTGGACGCGCGGGGCGTAACCAAACGCGCCGAAGCCTATTTGAAGGAACATTCGGATTTGGCCGATGTCGCCTATTTTGGGCCGGAAGCCGAGTTCTTCATGTTCGACAATGTGCAGTACAGCACATCGGAGAACAGCAGCTTCTACCGCGTCGATTCCTTCGAGGGCGATTGGAACAGCGGCAATGACGATCCGGCGCAGGGGCATATGAATCGCATCAAGATGGGTTACTTCCCCTTGCCGCCGCTGGACAAGACGCATGACGTGCGCGCCGAGATGGTGCAGCGCCTGATCGATGTCGGTATGGAGGTCGAGGTGCATCACCACGAGGTGGGCGGCGCGGGCCAGGCCGAGATCGATTTGAAATACGCGCCCCTGCTTGAGATGGCGGACATGATGGTGACGTACAAGTATGTCGTGAAGAATGTGGCGGCGGAGAACGGTTTGCACGCGACCTTCATGCCCAAGCCGCTCTTCGAAGAGAATGGCTCGGGCATGCATGTGCATATGTCGCTGTGGAAAGACGGGCAACCGCTATTTGGCGGCGATCAGTACGCGGGCTTGAGCCAGATGGCGCTGTGGTACATCGGCGGCTTGATCAAGCATGCGCCGGCCTGCGCCGCCTTCACCAACCCGATCACCAACAGCTATCGGCGTTTGGTGCCGGGTTATGAGGCGCCGGTGAACCTGGTGTATTCGGCGCGGAACCGCTCGGCGGGCATCCGCATTCCGATGTACAGCAACAACCCCAAAGCCAAACGAGTCGAGGCGCGCTGGCCCGACCCGGCGGCCAATCCCTATTTGGCGATGCCGGCGCTGCTGATGGCGGGCATTGACGGCATCAAGAATCAGATTGATCCGGGCGCGTCTTCGGAAGCGGATCTTTACGAGGGCGATCACGAGACGCCGGTCATGCCGGGCACCTTGGGCGAAGCCTTGCGCGAGTTGAAAGCGAACCACGATTTCTTGCTCGAGGGCGGCGTTTTCAACGAGCAGTTCATCCAGAATTACATCGACTACAAGCAGGTTGAGGATCAGGACGCGGTGGCGATGCGGCCGCATCCTTACGAGTTCGAGTTGTACTTCAGTATCTAGCCCCCCACCCCAAACCCCTCCCAAAAATGATAGAGGGGCTTCAACGAGTTGTATAGATCGGGCGACCTGATAGGTCGCCCCTACATTTTGTATGGTCAGCGAGTTGTATGGTCAGCGAGCTTGTTTGGCCGGCGAGGGCGAGAAACTCAGTCGCCTTTCGAGCGCGCAAAGGACGGCGGATCCGTATGACGTATTTCCGTTATGTGAATCCAGTCTTGCGAATGCTCCTCGACCAGGTAAATGCCGGGTATTGATATGATGCCGAAGATCAAGCGGATGATGGTCGTGCCGATGAAAGCTTCCATGAAACCTTCCGTAATGCCGGAGGCCAGCAGCAGGAAGAGGATGCGATCGAGCGGGATGCCGATGGCATTGCTGACGAGGACACGGCCCCATTGATGCTCGCCGCCGAAGCGCTCCACCCAGCGCGTGTATACTTCGGTATCGACCAGTTGCGAGATCACGGAGGCGAGGACCGCCGCCAGCAAGAAGCGCCAATTCTGCGTGAGCAGGGCGCCTAATGCGGTGCTCTCGTCTGGCGTCATGGCAGGCTGGAGGTTGGAAATGATGAAGAAGAAAGCTTGCACGATCAGGTATATGACGGCGGCGGCGATGATGAGCGTGCGCGCCACATAAGGTCCGGCCAGCTTATGCGCCATGTCGCGCAGGGTATAGGTCAAGGGATAGGCGATGGAAAAGGCGCTGACGCTAATGCCGACAATGGTCAGGTTGCGCAAATTTGATATATCGGCGACCATTTGCGCGGCGACGTATGCGACGCCTACCAAGATGAGAATATGAAGATTTCGGATGGACATACTATCTACTCCCTTAATTGCTTTAGTTACATAGTATCCCCAAGCGGCGAAGTTCGTCAACACAGGCGGGCCGGAAGTATCATAAAAGGCATAATCGCCGGCGCGCGATTGCTGGATTGGGATGGCGGCGGCGCGCAGCCTGGATACGAGATCAGCGGGAGCGGGGGGCGATCAAGGGGCGTCGCCGGTCTCTTTGTAGGCTTGCTCGCGGGCGAGGAGGGCGCGCTTGCGTTCGATGCCCCAGCGATAGCCGCCCAGGCTTTTGTCTTTGCGGATGATGCGATGGCATGGGATGACTAGCGCGGCCGGATTCTTGGCGCAAGCATTGGCGACGGCGCGAACGGCGGTCGGCTGCCCGATGGCGGCGGCGATTTCGCTGTAATTCCGCGTCTCGCCCACTGGTATCTTTTGCAGTTGCTGCCAGACCTTGACTTGAAAAGCAGTCGCGCGCAGGTCAAGCGGCAGATTCAGGTCTGGCTGCCAGCCTTCCAGATAGGCGATGATGCGCTCGGTCCAGAAGCCGACGCCGTCGTCATCACGGATGCGCTCAGCGGCGGCAAATTCCGCCTCGAGGTCGGTTATCAGTTCGGCGGCGCTATCGCCCAAGCTGATCTTGCAGATGCCGCGGTCGGTCGCGGCGACGAGCAGAAAGCCGAGGGGACAAGCGACAACGCTATAAAAAATCGTCGTGCCGGCGCCGCGCCGCTTGTAGGTCGAAGGCGTCATGCCGAGGTTTTCATCGCTGCGCTCGTAGAGGCGGCTGGAGGAGCCGTAGCCGACCGCGTGAATCGCGTCCGTGATGCGCTGGCCGCGGCGGACCAGCGTCTTGAAGTCTTCCATGCGCAATTTGTCGGAGAATTGGCGCGGCGTGATCCCGGTAGCGGCTTTGAAAGTGCGCTGGAGATGAAAGGGGCTCACGTGAAATCGCCGGCCCAATTCCCCCAGGCTGGCGCTCTCGGGGTGGATTTCTTGCAAGTAGGCACATATATCGGCGACCAAATCGGCGCGTTCACTGCTTTCAGGGTTCATGCTGATCCTCCGCCCTCTCTTACAGGCAAATCGTAGAGGAAAGTCGCGCTGGCGACACTCTGATTCTTGTGCGATTGAGACCGAAGAGCAAGGCGCTTAAGGCAGCGTGGTGAAAAGGGACAATCGCGCGTTGGCAGGAGTTCAGGGATTCAGAATGCCAGCGATTGAATCGACCAGATGCACGGTCCTTTCGCCGACAGCTTCACAGCAGAAGACAAAGGGCGACAGCTTCTTGTATTCCGGGTTAAGCCCGGTGACATATAGCGGTCCTTGCCGGGGATGCGGCGTGCGATGGATGGCGGCCAGGTGGCGCAAGGCGCCGTTCGGCACCGTATAGGATTCGCTCAGGTCCAACACAATCGGCACCCGGCTGTCCATGGACTTGATCATGCGATGCCAGGACTTTCGCGCATTGATGAACTGCTCAATGGTCCAGGGGTCCTGAAAGCGGCATTGAATCAGCGTTTTCGATTTGTCGATCCAGTCTGCGGTTATCGGCATGTCATTACTCGGCGGCCACTCTTTAGGCTGAAGTCGAAGAGTGGATAAAGATATGATTCATTATGTATATAAACATATATAAAATGCAATATTATCTTTTGGCGAGTTTTGTGCAAATTCGGGTTTTTCCTTTGGAAATAGGGAAGATTGGACCACAGTCAACGCGAATGCCAGCGAGTTTCCATGAAACGCGGATCCATAGCTGCTGAACGCTCGCTAAACGAGGCCTTGCGATCTATGCGTTTTGCCGCAAATTCGGTTGGAAGCTGCTAACGAACAGCGCGTCGGCGCAGTGGCTTCAGCCTTCGCCCCAGGGGCGGATGAATTCTTCGCGTTCGACGCCCAGGGCATCAGCGACGCGATTGATGTAATTAAAAAAGCTGATGATTTGGGTCGCGTCATGGATGGCGACATCGTCGAGGCCGGCGGCGCGCAGGGTCAAGATATCACTTTCGCGCATCGCGGCCGGCGAGCGCGTCAGTTTTTCGGCGTAGGCGCAGAGGGCCTGGTCGATCTCGTTCAGGGGGGCGCTGCGCCAATCGCGGGCGATGGCATGCACGAAGGCGTCGGCCTCTTCGTCGTTTGCGAATCCGTCGACCTCGGCCCGGAGGTCGTGCGCGTGGGATTGTATTCAGTAGTCGCAGTGATTGGCTTTGCTGACGACCACCGCCAGCATCTCGCGCTGTTGCCGCGACAGGGGCGACTCGGCGAACATGGTAGCGCCATACATCTCCATGGCGGATTTGAGCGTGCGGCCGTTGAGGGACATGATCTGCACGATATTCCAGACGCGGCCGGCGCGGGCGACGGCTTTTTCCAGCTCGCGTTTGAGCAGGCCGGTGGCTTGGTCGATGGTGATCTGTTTGATGTAGGGCATGGCGGAGTCCTCGTTAGAAGAGTTCAGGGGGCTGGATGCAGCCGTCGCTGATGAGTTCGTCTGGATTGGGATAGTCGGGCGGGATGCCGGGGGCGGTGACGGTCTCGCCGGCGTCGATTTTGGCGGCGACGTCGAGGTTGAGGGCGAGAAGTTGTTCGAGGATGTCGCTGTCGGGGTCGAAGCCGTAAGCGGCGAGGACGGCTTGGTCGAGGTTGTCGTGGAGGTCGCGGAGGGGGTTTGCGCCAGGGTCTTCTAATGAACGATACATGGAGCGGAGTGTCAGCGTATCGTTGAGGGCCATGTGATCCCGGCGGAATTCATGCAAGGCGCGCGCGGCATCGGCGACTGCCTTTACGAGATCCGGCAAGGGATGCTGCGGAAAGGGAAAAGTATCGAAGACGCTGTGGGATGTATAACGATAATCTGATTTGAGAGTAGAGGCTTTCTCAACAAACCATTGCCAATGCGCGTTGGATTGTAGAATGCCAAAGGTATAGTCATCTGCAAATGCGAAGACCTTCATCATATTGCTCGGACAAACATCTTTTGAAACAAAGTCAAAGATCGGTCGTTTTGTAACTTGTGAGCAGCAAATGTACCGGTCAATGGAATCGAGCAAGCTATTGAATTCGGACTGTCGATTGTTGTGAGTCCACCATCTATCAAGTCTTTCTTGCTGAATGGTCCTTATCTTGGAGTCGGGGTTTGCTTTCAGCGCTAATTTATTTTTTCGATCCTCTTCTACAGCCTTTCGTTCTCTGTCGGGCAGAACGGTGTCGGACACAATTCTGTACAGGTCCGAAAACTCACGAATCTCAATGATGTCAAAATCATTAAAATCTATTAAATAGCGAAGTGGATGACCTTTTGGATTGCCGAGAAAATCGTTTCCACTAAGATACGGCTTCAATATTTTCAGATTTCGCCTGTCTTTCTTAATCAATTGCTCTGCTTTCGATACTTTGACCAAAAAACCAGGACTACCTGTTATATTGCCGCTAAAAACACGTTTCGGTCGGGTGTTGATACGCAAAGAGTGTGCGCCACTCAAATCTATCTTGTCCGATAGAGAACTGTTGATAGTGCCCATTTCAACTTTGTTAAATACATAATTTCCCTCATCATCAACACCTTCAAAAAAATGCAGATTAGCCTTCAATACTGGTGGTTTTCCCTTTGACCAATTTACTATAGAGACATGTACATTTGCCTCACCAGACCAAGGCATGGACGAAACTGCGTCGTAAATGGTGCCACCATTTTCTACTACGTAATCAAGGCTGCCGATACGAGAATAGTTCTGTGTGATGGTGTTTGTTCCAACTAGGCCGGCTCGAGCCCCCGGCTTCATGTTGTCATGTGCCTTACGAAACCAATACACACAGAAGTCTGCTTGGCCATGCACCTCGCTGAAAGCAGCTTGTACAGCGCTTGTATATGCGATTCCGTGTTCCTTGCGCCGTTCACGAAATCCTAAATAGGGGGGATTGCCGATGCAGGCATCGAAGTCAACCCACTGGTTGAAGAGAGCGTCGTCGACTTTGATATTGTCATCGAGGTTGTCTAGTGGCAACGGATCTTCATCAGTAGCAAATTCGTCAACTGCCAGCTTCTTGGCGATCATCAATGATACCTTTGCCAATTCAACGGCGAACTTATTGATGTCGTAGCCATAAAACTGTTTAGCCGTCACTCGCCGCGTCACTTGTGTAAGGTCGCCACCCAACTCGGCTATCCGTTCGCGCAAGTCCGATTCCAGCGCTTTCATTTCCCGGTACGCCACAAATAGAAAGTTGCCTGAGCCGCACGCTGGATCCAAGACCACATAACTGCACAGGTCGTCATATAGTTTTAGCGCATCGGGAAGAACATTTACTGAATCTATATTGTTTCGCCAAGGTTCAGCGATAACGGGATCGACAATTCGCTTGATATCCATTTCGCTGGTATAATGCGCGCCTTCGCGGTGGCGTTCGCGCTGGTTCATGCTGTATTCGAAGATGCTACCAAATATGGACGGGCGGATTCTCGACCAGTCTTCGCGGCAGGCGCTTTCGAGCCGATGAAGCTGAGTCCCGCTGAGGAAGACGGGATGAACTTCCTGGAAGATGCCGCCATTGAAGTAGTCAACTTGACCGAAGCGGCCGGCGCGGCGGGCGTGTTTGGGATAATTCATCATGGTAAAGAGCAATGCCATGAGATCATGTGAATTATCGGTAGCATTCTTCCGCTGACGGCTATCTTCGACGATATTGAGCAACGTAGCCGGAGGCAGCAAACCGACGTCTTCAGCGAAAAGCGCGACCATACACTGCAAGGTAAAGCGCAGCGCTATTGCTCCATCGACCGCGTCTTCCAATGAACGGAACAATTCCGCCAACTGAAATGCCGCGTCTTTCGTCACTTCTACGCGATTGTTCTTGAATACAGGCGCTCTATAGTGACCTGGGCTCAAGAAGGAAAGAGCATTGTGCCGCTCGCTTGGCAACTCGTCAATCTTGACAACATCGACAGGATCGTAGAATTGGGTGTGAAAATCGAATATCCAGATTTCATCAAAGTCGCACAAAATAGCATAACGCGGCCGTACATTGCTTTTCAGACTTTTCCAGTATTCTTCCAGTTGGCCATAATGCTTGTTAAGGTCTTCGCCTCTCTTTTTCATTTCGATGAGAACACGCTTGGGAATCAAATAATCGGCGAAAGAGACGGTGGTCTTTCCGTTGCGCCGACGGCGAACGCGCGGCTCACACTCGCCCGCTTCCAAGGCGCCTTCGTGTCCAAAGGCGCGCATCAGATGATCGAGGAAGATTTGCGCTTCGCCTTTTTCGTCGCCCTTGATGTGCGCTCGCCACCAAGCAACGAACTCATGCAGAGATTGTTCTATCGACATCGGTACTCTCCTCAATAGAACAATTGTATATCAGAGAAGGATTCAAATCAAAAAAGAACGCGCCATTTTGACGCGCTCCTCGCAATCAAATATGCCGTAGTCGGCTCACTTACGCAGGCGCGGGTCGAGGGCGTCGCGCAGGCCGTCGCCGATGAAGTTGACGCAGAGCACCGTCATCGAGATCAACATACCGGGCCAGAAGACCAGCGTCCAGGTGATGGTGAGGTAATCTTTGCCATCGAAGAGCAGGCGGCCCCAGGTGGGAAAATCGGGCGGGAAGCCCAGACCGAGGAAGGACAGCGCGGATTCGGTGATGATGGCGGCGGCGACGCTGAAGGTGGCGGCGACGATGACCGGGCTCATGACGTTGGGCAAAATATGCGAACGCAAGATACGGCCATCGCGGGAGCCGACGGCGTTGGCGGCGGTGATGAACTCGCGCGATTTGACCGTCAGCACCTCGCCGCGGACGAGGCGGGCAGTGGGCATCCATTGCAGGCCGCCGATGACGGAGACCATCAAGATGAAGACGCCGCCTTCGACGCCGAAGGAGGCTTTCAGCGGTTCGCGGAAGAGCATCATCAGCACCAGCAGAAGGGGCAGTTGCGGCAGGGCGATGAAGATGTCGGTCATGCGCATCAGCGGGTTATCGAGCCGAGTGAAGTAACCGGAGAGCAGGCCGATGACCGTGCCGATAGAAATCGACACGAGCATGGCGGAGATGCCGATCATCAAGGATACGCGGCCGCCTTGCAGGGCGCGGGCGAGCGTGTCCCGCCCGAGGCTGTCGGTGCCCCAGGGGTGCTCCGGGGACGACACTTGATAGGCCGCCACAATGTCGATGTACTCCGGCTCGATGGTCCAGAAGAGGGGGCCGATCAGCACGCCCAGGAGGATTACCGTCAGCACGGCGATAGCGATCAGCGCCAGACGATGCTTGCGGAATTGACGCCAGGCATCGCCAGCGAAGGTCCGCGCTTGCAGCAGTTCTTCCGAGTCCAGGTGCTTGGGTTTGGTCTTCTCTTTTGTCGTCATTGTCTTAGCCTGTTCCGAGGACTAGGTGTAGGTCACGCGCGGATCAAGAATGCCATAGAGCACATCGGCAACGATATTAAACAGGACCACCAGCACGGCGAAGATGAAGGTGACCGTCTGCACGGTCGGCAGGTCTCCGCCTTGAATGGCGATGATGAGATATTGGCCGATGCCGTTGACGCGGAAGATCTGCTCGGTGATCAGAGCGCCGGCGAAGATGCCGGGGATGCCGAGGGCGATGAGGGTGACGACCGGGATCAGGCTGTTGCGCACGGCGTGGGTCGTCACCACGACGCGTTCGGTCAAGCCTTTGGAGCGCGCGGTGCGGATGTAATCCTGCTGCAGGTTTTCCAGGGTCGAGGCGCGGGTGTAGCGGCTCATCTGCGCCGTGGTGTATAGCGTCAGGACGGTGACCGGCATGAACATCTGCCGCAGTTGCAGTTGCAGCGTCTCGATATCCGTGACTACAAGGGTGGTGTCATAGACCGATGGGAACCATTTGAGGTTGACGCTGAAGATGATGATGAACATCAAGCCGGTGAAGAAGGTCGGCACGGAGAAGCCCACCATCATCAGGAAGGTGCCGACTTGGTCGAAGATAGAATATTGGCGGTAGGCGGAGAAGACGCCCACGGGCACGGCGATGAGGACGCCGAGGATATAGGAAGAGCCAACCACCCAAAGCGTCTGGGGCAGGCGTTCGGCGATGATGTCGATGACGGGACCGCGCGTGGCCCAGGAGATGACGCGGACGCGATCTTCGGAGCCGGGGAAGGTGATGCCGAAGGAGGTTTCGATGAGATTCAGCGGTTCGGAGATGAAGAATTGTTGCAGCCACTTGACGTATTTGACGACGAAGGGGTCGTCGGCGCCGAGGGCTTCGCGTATTTTCTGCCGGACTTCCGGCGGGATGGTCAGGGGAAGGTTGCCGGTGGGGTCGCTGGGGGATAAATCAACAATAGCAAAGATAATAAAACTAATAACGAGGATTGTTGGAATGGCGGTCAGGAGCCTTCGTACGATATATTTTCCCATGATTCACCTCCGCCGCCTTGATACTATCGTGTATTCGGTAGGGGCGACCCGGTGGGTCGTCCGAATCTGAAATTATGCAACAAATAAGGAGTCCTCGCGCCATCGCATCGGGTTCGTGGCCATATACTCACGAATCCGGTTCCAAATCTCGTGTGTACGAATAACGCTCTCATAATAGTTTCGCTGCCAAATTGAGTGATCTGGAGGGTTTGGCAAGCGACGGATTCGTTTGGTGACAATGGATTTGAACTGCCCGATGATCGCGCCTAGCGATCCCGATCGCAGCGTAATTGCGGAAGGTACGTCGGCTTGGGCATCCGTCAATTGCCGAGCTTGTTCTTGCTCATTACGCATCATGATGATGCCGTGGAAGTGGTTAGGCATTAGCGCAAACATGTCCAATTCAACATTAGATCGCAGCTTTTCCGCCCGCAGCCATTCTTCTTCGACAATTCGTCCCCATTCATTTGGGACCATCAGTCCATCCACGACGGCGCCGAATAGACAACGCTTCCCATAGGTGCAGACTGTAACAAAATAGACGCCGTCATCTTGATAATTATATCCGGGCAGACGAAGGCTTCGGCGTTGTTGCATTTTGTTTTGGCTCCATTTTCGGGCGACCCGCCGGGTCGCCCCTACCAGTTATGCAAACCAGCGTTTCAGCGAAACGCCCCTACAGTATCGAATCCGATGAACCCCCACCCAATAAGCCGAGGGCGGGGGTTATACGAAATATGTTACATGCGCGTCCAATCGGCGATATTCCAGAGTTCGGAATCCCAGGCGTTCATGGCGACGCCGCTGACGCTGTTGTGGTGCGCCGAGACGCTGCCGCGATAGACCAGCGGGATGATTGCTCCGGTTTGCACGAGCATGTCATTCATCTGGACGGCCAGGGAAGCGCGTTCTTCAAGCACAGCCGTGACGGCCATCTGGTCGAGCAGGGCGTCGTAGTCTTCACTGTACCAGCGGACGACGTTGTTGCCATTCCAACTGTTGTCGGGATGCGTGATTTGGTCGCTGCGCCAGCCGCTCATGTAGGTCTCGGGATCGGTACCGCTCGCGCCGTTGGTGTACATCTCGATGTCGGTATAGAACTTCGAGTAGGTATCCGGGCTGGCGATATCGCCGCCGAAGAAGACGGCCGCGTCAATATTGCGCAGTTCGGTCTCGATGCCGATTTCACTCCACCATTGCTTGATCAGCGCTTGTGTGTTCTGGCGCACGGCGTTGGTCGAGGTCTGGTAGGAGACCTTGAGCGGAATGCCCATGTATTCGCGGATGCCGTCGCCGTCGCTGTCCATGATGCCGGCTTCGTCGAGCATCGCGTTGGCCGCGTCGATATCCTGCGGGCAGGGATCATTGTTCGGTGAGGCGTAGATGGGGGGGCCGGGCAGGATGTTGCAGGTGCCGACGCCGCCGGCGCCGTAGAGCTGGCTGGCGATCAGGTCGCGGTCAATAGCTTGCGACATGGCCATCCAAACCGCGTCGACTTGCAGGAAGGGGTGGCCGTTGGAGCCATCCGCCATCCAGACTGAGCGGTTCTCGCCCAGGGCGGGATCGGGGTTGGTGTGGTTGAGCAGCAGGCGTTCGACATTGGTGCTGAAACCGACGATCACGGTGCCTTGTCCAGCGGCTTCCATGGCGTTGAGCACGGCCGGGGAAATCTGCAGGTTCCAGGCGTAATCGGCTTCACCGGTTTCCAAAACAGCGCGCGCGGCCGATTCGGCATCGCCGCCGCCTTTGAAGACAGCGCGGGAGAAGGCTGGCTGACCTTCAACGCGGAAGTTCGGGTTAGCGGTGTAGGTGACCACGTCATTGGTGCGGAAGTCTTCCACGACGAAGGGACCGGTGCCGATGGGCGCGAAGTTCTGCTCGTTGCAGCCCAGGGCGGCCGCGCCCATGCAGTCTTCAAATTGCGCCTTCTGAATAATGGGCGTCAGGTAGCCGACGAAGGGACCGTAGGGGAAAGGCTTGGCCACATCAAAGTTGATGCGCACGGTGCCGTCATCAACGGCTTCGATGGATTCGACATTGGCGAAGTTGTCCAGGACGGTGCAGCCGGTATCCGGGTCCATGCAGAATTCGCCGCTGAATTTGACATCGTGGGCGGTTAGGGGGCTGCCGTCCGACCAGGTGATGCCTTCGCTGAGCGTCCAGGTGATGGAGGTCAAGTCCTCAGAGACGCCGCCGTTGGCGACAGTGGGGATTTCGTCCACAAGCCAGGGCACCATGATGCCGTCCGGATCATAGCGCGCCAGCGGCTCAAGCACGAGCGCGGCCGCCTCAAATTCTTTGGTGCCGTTGCCGAGGTAGGGGTTAAGGTGCGAAGCCGCCTGCCAAAACAGGATGTTCACGGTATCTTCGCTTTGCGCCATGGTGAGCCCGCCGAAGGCCGAGAGCACCATAACCAGGATCATGAATAGAGTTAGCTTGGTCTTCATATTGTCCTCTCTGAATGGATTCGCTTGCTTGCGATAGTACAGCGCCGCGATTATACCGAAAAATGTGACAATTCCGCAAATATCAGAAATCGGCGGAATTCACCACGGAGGCACAGAGGTTTTTCGATGTCAAGTGGGTTTGACAAGCGGGCGAGGTTCAGCAGTTCCAACGGGGTTGAAATCGGCGGCAATCCGAATCAACCTTTTGAGCCGGAGATGACGACGCCTTGCATGAAGATTCGTTGGCTGAAGAAAAAAAGCAGGATGGGCGGCAGCACCATGACAACCGAGGCGGCCATGATGAGATGGGTGTTGACGGCGTACAAGCCGTTGAATTGTTGCAAGCCAACGGCCATCGTCCAATTGTGACGGCTGTGCAGGAAGATCAGGGGCTCGTAAAAGTCGTTCCAGGCGTAGAGAAAGTGGAAGATAGCGACCGTGACGACCGCCGCTCTGGATTGCGGCAGGATGATGTAGAGCAGCCGCTGCAATGAGTTGGCGCCGTCAATCTGCGCCGCTTCGTCTTGTTCCAGCGAGATGGTCATGAAGAACTGGCGCAGCAAGAATACATCGAAGGCATTGGCGAAGAAAAGCGGGACGATCAAGGGCAGCAGGGTATCAATCCAGCCGATCTTCTGAAAGATGACGTAGAGCGGGATCAGCCGGACTTGGCGCGGCAGCATGATTGTGGACAAGAGCAGCAGGAAGAGCAGATTGAGGCCCGGCGCCCGGAAGCGGGAGAAACCGTAGGCGACCAGGGAACAGGAGAAGAGCATCCCGACCATGCCGGCGAAGGTCACGATCAGGGTGTTCAGCAGGTAGCGATCGAAGGGCACGATCGTCAGCGCCTCTTCAAAGTTCCGCCAATGGATATCAAGGACGCGCACGGGGGTCTGCTGATTGCGGCGCAATTCGATGATTTCTTCCGGTTTGGCCGGGTCGACAAATTTGCCCATGCCGCCAGGGGCATTTTTGATCAGCGCCATTTGCATGGTTTGCCCGTCCAGCTCGACCTCGTACAGCGGCTCCCGCTTGCCGGCGACCTCAACATGCACATGCGTCATCGGTATGGGGTTGAGCAGGTTTTGCCGCACTTGCGCCTTGCTTTTCAGGGCGGTGCCCAGCATGTATATCAGCGGCAGCAGGATGACCACCGCGCCGGCGCCGAGAATCAGCGTCGTGCCGGCTTTAACCAGGGTCTCTTGCCCGCGCAATCCCAGGTTCCAGCGCCCTTGCCGGTAAATGATCAGGACCTCCCCCGCAGTTCGCCTTCGTAATGCACCCACATAGGGGATGATTTGAAGACCAGAATCGTCAAGACGAGGATGATGACGAAGAGCACCCAAGCCAGGGCCGAGGCATAACCCATCTCGAAGAACTTGAAGCCGCTTTGGTAGAGATAGATGTTGTAGAAGAGGGTCGAGCGCACGGGCCCGCCGACTTCGTCGCCAACCGATGACGAGGCGATATAGGCTTGGGTGAAGTATTGGAAGGTGGCGATTAAGCCGATGATGAGATTATAGAAGATGACCGGCGACATCATCGGCAGAGTGATGTTGAAGAAGCGCCGCGGTCTATTGGCGCCGTCAACTTTGGCGGCGTCGTAGAGCTCGGTAGGCACGCCCTGCAAGCCGGCGAGGTAGATGATCATCGACTGGCCGACGCCCCAGAGGCTCATGATGACCAGGGAGACAAGGGCCCAATCGGGATCGTGCAGCCAGCCGGGGCCCTTTATGCCGACGAGCTTCAAGGCGTTATTGATGACGCCGATCTGTGGATTGAAGATCACCACCCAGAGCAGCACAACAGCGACGCCCGTCAGCACCGAAGGCAGGAAATACAAGGTGCGCCAGAGCTTCACGAAGGGGATATCCTGGTTGAGCAGAATCGCCAGGAACAAGCCAAAGACAAGCGTCGCCGGCAAAGAGAGAACGGCGAAGGTCAGCGTGACTTTGAGCGACTGCCAAAAGCTCGGGTCATGAATCAGGTCGCCGTAATTCTTCAGCCCGACCCAGACCGGCGTATCGATGATGTTGTAGTCGGTGAAGGAGAAATAGAGCGACCCGGCCATGGGGATGAGCGTGAAGAGGAAGAAGCCGATGATCCAGGGCGAGATGTACATGTAAGCGGCGGCGGATTCCCGCTTCTGCAAGCTCCAGCCGCTGATGCCAAGCAATCGGCCGATCAAGGGCGCATCTCCAATACAGCCGGGCAAAAGCGTATGGCAATATCAGGCTCTGGCATTATCAGGAGCGTGTGGAACTCAAACCCGAATTGGCACATGGGACAAGGAGAAACAGGGCATGAGATTCGGGGAATCTCGTACCCTGTTCGAGCGCTCATAGTGGCTGCCCTATTGGACTACTGGCTGGCCCAATACTCGTCCAAGAGGGCCTGAATCGTCGCATTGGCTTCGTCCAGGACGGCCTGGGCGTCGGTATTTTCACCGGTGATGACCTTGCTTTCGGCCAATGCCATCGCGTCTTCCATCCGGCCCCATTGCGGCGTCCAGGATTCGTGATTGGGGTCGTCGAGATAGTTGATGGACTCGAAGATGACATCGTAGTTGATATCGGGGAAGCGCGCCTCCAGCTCCGCCCGGAAGTCATCCGCCACCGAAATGCGTGATGGGATGCAGCCGTATATCAGGCAGACATCGATGATCTGCTCCGGCGATGTCAGCCATTTCATGACTTCCCAAGCGGCTTCTTTATTGGCCGAGGAATCGGGAATGGTGAAGTTATCGGCGTGCATCGTCGCCACGCGCGTCCCGGCCGGATTGAAGGGCACCGGCGCGATTTCAACATCGAAGTCGATGCCATCAAAGCCGAGCTCGGTCAGGTACCAGGTGTGGCTGTGGAACATGGCGATCAAGCCGCCATCCAGCGGTGTGCCGATGCCGGCCGCTTCATAGGCGGCGACGCCGTCGATGCCGGGGATGAAGCGATCGACATGGATGCCATCGCTGTACCATTGCAAGCCCTGCACCCAGTGCTCGTTGTTGGCGATGGCGACGGTGTAATCTTCGTTGGTTGGGCTGCCGACCCGCGGCGAGCCCCAGGGCGCGATCTTCTCGCGGGCGCTGGTCCAGGAGTCGTCATAACCCCACTGGACGATGTTATCGGCGTCGAAGTCTGCTGAAGCGGCGTTGTTGCCGTCGGCATCCAGCGTAAGCAGCATCGCCCGTTCGCGGACTACATCGTAGGTCCAGCTGGCATCCATGAAGTCGGCCGGCGGATATTCGACGCCTTCGGCATCAAAGAGGTCGACATTGTAGAAGATGAACGACGGGAAGAGGCCCAGCGGCAAGCCCGTGTTCACGTGAGGATAGGCGTTGAGGCCCAGCGAGGTGGGGTAGAAGTCGCTGGTGTCAAACTGGTCGGCCTCGATGAAGGGTGTGATATCGGCCCAGTTATCGAGGAAGAGCGCGATGGTGCTGATGCCGTTGGGACCTACCAGGTCCGGCGGATTGCCGCCCGCGATCATGGTCGTCAATTGATCTTCGGAGGTATCGTGGGGGACGATCATGAATTCGATCTGGATATCGTCGTGGTCGGCATTGAAGCGCTCTTGCAGCGCCATTTGCGGTTCGAATTGTTCGGGCGAAGTCCCGGTGCCCAAGCCGACAAAAATGGTCACGGTGACTGGGTCCTGGGCGATGGCCGGGGATACCAGCAGCGCCAAGACCAGCAGAACGGTTGCGAATTTGAGTTGCCTCTTCGTTAATATTAACATCGGTTGATTATCCTTAAATCTAACAGGAGCAAAAGTTTTGCTACATTCTCAATCTACCGTATTTTAGCGCAACAGGCAAACAATCAACAAACAGTCTGGTTCAGCGCAATGTGGCGCAGACAAAAAGGGGCGCGCCGAAGCGCACCCCCAAAACTCGACTATAGAATCGAGCGGCTTACATATCGGCGCGGTACCAGTCCTGGACGTTCCACATTTCGGAGTCCCAGCCGTTCATATCGACGCCGCCCAGGGAATTGCTGTGGGCGGAGACGCTGCCGCGGAAGACCAGCGGGATCAAGGCGCCGCCCTCGATGAGCAGGTCGTTCATCTGCTGGACGATTACGGCGCGAGCTTCCACGCCACCGGTTTTCGTCAGTTCTTCGTAGAGCGCGTCGTAGGCGGGGTTGCAGTGCCGCGGCACGTTACGTCCCAGCCAGCCGTTATCGGGGTTGGGGTCGGCGCCGCAGATCCAGCGCACCATGAAAGTCTCGGCATCGGGGCCGCTGGTGCCGCTGGTGAACATCTGCACATCGCTGTAGAACTTCTGATAGGTATCGGGACTGGCGGGGTCGCCACCGAAGAAGACAGCGGCGTCAATGTTGCGCAGCTCCGTCTCGATGCCGATCTCGCTCCACCACTGCTTGATGAGCGCCTGGGTGTTTTGGCGCACGGCATTGGTCGAGGTCTGATACTGTACGCGCAAGGGCACGCCATCGGCTTCGCGGATGCCGTCGCCGTCGCTGTCCAGGATTCCGGCTTCGTCGAGGATGGCGTTGGCGGCGTCGATGTCTTGCGAGCAGCCGAGGTAAGTTTCCGACACGTTGATGGGCGGACCGTTCACCATGTTGCAAGCGGCCTGACCACCAGCGCCATAGAGCTGCCCGGCGATGATATCGCGATCAATCGCGAGGGACATGGCATCGGCAACTTCCGGAATTGTCAGGAAGGGATGCGGATTTTCGCCATCCATGACAATCGAGCGATTGGGGTTGTCAGGGCTGACGTCGGCTTGGTTGAGCATCAGGCGCTCGACCGAGGAGGCGAAGGCGACGACTACGGTACCGTTACCGGCGGCTTCCATGCCGCTCAATACGGCGGGGGAAATCTGCAGATTCCAGGCGTAATCCGCTTCGCCGGTTTCCAAGACAGCGCGCGCGGCCGATTCGGCATCGCCGCCGCCCTTGAAGATAACGCGATCGAAATGCGGCTTGCCCTCTTCGCGGTAGTTGGGATTGGCGACATAGGTGACCACATCATTGGGGCGGAATTCGTCGACCATGAAGGGTCCGGTGCCGATGGGGGCGAAGTTCTGGTCGGTGCAAGCCGACATCATGGCGCCCATGCAATCGGCGAATTGGGCCTGCTGCAGAATCGGCGCGTTTTGGGTGACGAAGGGATCGTAGGGATAGGGCTTGGGCACGCCGAAGGTGATCTTGATCTGGTTGTCGCCGATGTCTTCCATGCTGACCACATCATTGTAGAAATGCTTGGTTGAGCAGCCGCCTTCTTCGTGGGTGCAATATTGCCAGGTGAAGATCAGATCATCGATTGTGACCGGCGTGCCATCGGACCAAACCACGCCATCCTTGAGCTTCCAGGTGATGGTCGTCAGGTCCTCGGAGACACCGCCATTTTCGAGTGTCGGAATGGACTCCGCCAGGTCGGGCACCATGGTGCCGTCGGGGGCGATGCTGGCGAGTGGCTCGAGGATGAGCGCGGCCGCATCAAAGTCTTTGGTGCCACCAGAGAGATACGGATTCAGGATCGAAACCGCCTGCCAATAAAGAATGGTTACTTCGCTTGTGTCTTGCGCGACAGCAGCGCCACCGAAAAGGGTGCTGATGATGAACAAGACAGCCAATACAGAAAGTTTGAGACGCATAATGTTCCCTCACTGATTAAAGAATCAAAGGCGAATAGTCGAATTCGCAGGGCGATTATACCCGTCGAAGGCGGAGATTTACAAATCTAATCTGAGTTTAATTAATTGGCGTGCGTTTGAAGTGGCGTCGCGGGTCGGACGCGGCTCAGTCCCTGGCGGGCTGGGCCTGCGGTTTGCGCCGCAGCAGATTGATCAAAATCGCCAGGATGACTTTGATCATATAATAGACTGAGCGGACAGGCGTGATAGAGGATTGCCCGTGCCGGCGGGGGATCATCTTGACGGGAACTTCCATCTGCCGCAAGCCGCCCCGATGCAGAATGACGATGGCTTCCGGCTCGGGGTAGTCGTGGGGGTAGGAGCGGGCGAGCAGTTGTATGGCTTTGCGGTTGTAGGCGGAGCAGCCGGAGGTCGGATCCGTGACGCGCTGGCCGATGATGGCGGATAGCAGACGCGCCAGGATGCCGCTGCCCAGCCGCCGCAGCCGGGGCGTGCCGTAATCGCCGCGGGCGCTGATAAAACGCGAGCCGATGACCACATCGACAGCGTGAGCTTCCAGGCGGTCCAGCAGTTCGAGGTTGTTCTCAGGCGCATGCTGGCCATCGCCATCGTTGCGCAGCACGATATGGTAATCCTTGGCGGCGGCATATTGGAAGCCGGCTTGCACAGCCGCGCCGATGCCGACGTTGAATGGCAATTCAAGCAGGCGAGCGCCGGCGGCCCGCGCTTCGGCAGCGGTATCGTCCATGGAGCCGTCGTTCACGACGAGGACATCAACCCGGGGCAATTGGGCGCGGATATCCCGCACCGTTCGGGCGATATTAAGTCCTTCGTTATAAGCGGGCAGGATGACCAGGATATGTTTCAAGCTTCGCTGAGCTCCTTTCCGGCGATAGTAATGGATGAGGGCGCAAGTGGAAAGATGCGGCTGGCGGCCTGCGCCCCGGCTGCGCTTCAAGCTCTCTTTTTTTACAAGGAATTAATTAATCCCGCCAGATTGCATTAAGGCGATTTAAGGCTGGCTCTATCATGCGACGCGCGAATTCACATATAATGAAATTAGGCAAAGTGACAAAGTGCATATTACCAGGGACCTTCAAGCTAGGCGGGGCGGTGGCATAAGCCGCAAACTTGCATCGACTATCTCTGCGCTCGCGGCGCGGATTATAGGTGGAGGCAGGTCACATGGACTGGAATCACAACAATTATACGCACGAAAAATATACCGAGCGTGACCAGTATTGGAGTTCGGACTCGGAAGATTACGCCGCTGCCAGCCAACTCATAACCGTTCTGCGCGCCGGCTGGAATCTGGCTCTGCCCCGCGTCAGCGCCCGCCGGATATGGCATAGCGGCAGCCGCCCAAGCACGATCTACGAATTCACTCTGATGCGCGGCAGCCAACTCATGCTCATGCCGGTGCTGGGCAATCCCTATATCGAGCGCTACATCGTAGAACATGGCATCCGCGTCATCTATGAGGCGACCTCTCAAGCCGCGGTTATCGCCGAGTAAATCTCCATTAACATCGCTTAACGTCGCTTGGGCTGCCTTGTCACATGCTTTCAATACGCCTATAATCCCGCTGTATCCACGTCAGGAGCGGCCCAAGGCATGACCGAGCAGAGTCAGCAAGATCCCCACGTACAATATCAGGATATCACCTCGCAGCATTGGAGCTATTCTTCCGAGCGCTATGCCGGCGGCGATAACCTCCTGACCGCCATCGCCCGCGGTTGGACCATTGACCGCAAGGTGACGCTCAGACGGCATTGGTTCGCTGGCATGCGCTGCATCGAAATCTACCACTTCACCATACGCCGCGAAAAAGTCGTCGCCGATATGGCCGTCATCGGCAACCCCTACCTGCAACGCTACTTCGCCACCCACCCCCACGACCTGATCGAAGAAGAAGACGCCGCCGTGGCTTAATTTCCCCCAATTCCCGCCTTCCACTATAATACCCTCAACGCCAACCCCCGCCTGAAACGGGACTCGATCCATGCCCGACGACAAACCGCCCGCGGACGATAAACCCAAGTCCCCCGAAGAAATGATGGGCGCGCTGCTCAACAACGCCTCCGCCGACGACCTGCCGCCCCCCGAAGATTTCGACCAGGCTCCCAGCGCCGCCGAAATCAAACAATTCGCCCGCCCCGAAGATGATCCGCCACAAGCGCCCCCGCCGGCCGAGCCCGAAATCAGCGCGGAGGCGCGACGCTTCCTCGATATGCAGAATCAAGCCGCCACCCTCGCCGACCTGCTCAATAAAGAAGAGATCAAATTTGAGGATTACCAGCGCCTGCTCTACGATGCCATGGTGCAAGACGAGCGTGGCCACTGGTGGATGATCGATGCCGAGAACGAAGAATGGTATCGACACAACCCGGTCAGCAATCAATGGGAAACGGACTATCCCGCCGCCCTGAAAGAACTCGAGCGCGCCCGGCGCGATCAAATCGATCCCGATGCCACCCTCACCCAGCCCGGCACAGGCTACGACTTGCCGGCGAGCTACGGCGAACCAAGGGCCGGCGACCCCATCTACGACGAGCGCGGCGTCAAAATCGGCGTGGTGCCGCCCACCAAAGACGAGCTTTACACCCTGCCCGGCTCGGCCGCCTTCGCCGAGGAATTGCCCGGCCAACAGCCGACTCTTTCCGCCGACGCCCAGGACGAAGCGACTATGGCGGCGTCGCTTTACCCTGCCTCGGATAGCGTCATCCCCCGCGCCATCGACACTGGCTTCGATTTGCAACCCTCTCCCATCGTCCAGGGATTGCTCGACGACCGCCGCAGCCGCCGCCTGCGCTTGGCCGCCACGATCTTCGCCGGCTTGCTGATCCTGCTGCTGATCGCCGGGATCGTATCCGCCGGCGTCATCATGATGTGGTATCGCGACCAGATCGAGCCCTTCGCCGAGGGCATCGCCGCGCTGGCCGACTACAGCCCGGCCTACCAAACCGCGCGTATCTTCGCTGCCGATGGCGACCTGCTCGCCGCCATCAACAGCCAGGAAAGCGGCGCCCGCACCTCGGTCGCGCTGGCCGAGATCAGCCCCTATATGATTCACGCGATCGTTTCGCAAGAGAACGAGCGTTTCTTCGATGATCCCGGCTTTGATCCCATCGCCATCGCCCGCGCCTTCATGCAGAACGTCAGCGGCGGCGGCATCGAATCCGGCGCCAGCACCATCACCCAGCAGATCGCCCGCAATCTCGTCCTCCAAGACCGTGATGTCACCGTCGAGCGCAAGATCAAGGAAATCCTGGTCGCCCTCGAAATCGCCAATCGTTACGACAAAGAATTTATCCTCGAGCTTTATCTCAACGAGATCTTCTTCGGCAATCAAAGTTATGGCGTAGAGGCGGCCGCCAACTTCTATTTCGGCATCAGCGCCGACCAGTTGAACTTCGCCCAGGCGGCCCTGCTGGCCAGCATCGTGCCCTCTCCCCTGCAGCACGATCCCGTGACCAACCGCGCCCTCGCCGTCGCCGGCATGCGCTCCACTATGAGCAAGATGATCGAAATCGGCTGCCTGCATTTCCAGCATGGCGATTGGCCCGATCGCGGCCCCTTCTGCATAGTCGATGGCGCTGAGGCGGATTTTGCCGGCGGGACCGAAATCCTCGTCCGCGCCGACGACAGCGGCCGCATCATCGGCGGCTTGGCCATCCTCCAAATTGCCGAGATCGAAACCACCAGCTTCCAGCCCGCCGATATCCAGACGCGCTATCCCCATTTTGTGGATTATGTGCGCGCCCTGGTCGAAGCCGAATTGGGCGAAGAAGCCCTTTTCACCCGCGGGCTGAACATCCACACCACGCTGAATCCGGCTCTGCAAGACGCCGCTCAAGCCGCCCTGAGCAATCAGGTCCGCGCGCTGCGGGCCGGGGCCACCGGCGTCAACACCGGCGCGGTCATGGTGACCGACCCGCACACCGGCGCTATCCGGGCCATGGTGGGGGGGCACGATTTCAACGACGCCTTCGCCGGCCAGGTCAATAACGCGCTCACCTATCAACAGCCCGGCTCAGCCATCAAACCCTTCGTCTACGCGGCCGCCCTCCAGGACAACAACGGCAGTTACCTCACGCCCGCCAGCATCATCTGGGATGTCCCCTTGGTCGAAGACCTCGGCGCCGGCGGCATCTACGAACCGCAAAATATCGACCGCAAGTTTCATGGCGCCGTGCCCCTGCGCTACGCCCTGCAAAATAGCTACAACGTCCCGACTGTGCGCGTCTTCCGCGACCACGTTGGGCTGGGGCGCTTCGCCAATATGGCTGACGCCGTCGGCCTGCAATTCCCCGAAGACTCCCTTGTCTCGCTCTCCAGCGCCCTCGGCGCTAACGAGGTCACGCTCTTCGATCTCATGGTCGCTTACGGCGTCTTCGCCAATGGCGGCCGACGCGCTCCCCTCTACGCCATCGAACGCATCACGGAATCGATCGACGGCGAGCCGGTTGAAATCCCCCGCCAACGCCCGCAATCCGAACAAGTCATATCGCCCGCGCTCGCTTACCTGATGGCGAACATCCTCAGCGATGACCGCGCCCGCAGCCCCAGCTTTAACCTCAACTCAAACATGACCCTGACGAATCTCGGCATCCCGACGGGCAACACCGTCGCCGCCAAAACCGGCACCACCAACGGCGCCCGCGACCTCTGGACCATGGGCTTCACGCGGAACGCCGTCGTCGGCGTCTGGCTGGGCACATCCGATAACAATCCTACCTACAACACCAGCGGCGCTCGCAGCGCGGCCCCCGTCTGGAACGCGGTGATGTCCGCCGCGACAAACTGGTATCCGGCCCTGCCCTTCGAAAATCCTGGCGCGGTGGTCGCCCGCGAAATCTGCCGCGTCACCGGCACGCTCTCCTACACGGCTTGCCCCGATCCCGCAACCGACTTGTTCCTGCATGAGCAATACCCGCCGCCGGCGGAAGAGGGATTCCTCCAGCGCGTCACGGTTGATAGTTGGTCCCTGCTGCGCGCCAATGAGTTCTGCCCCAATCACGCCGTCGAGCGGAACTTCGCCGCCATCGGCGATGCCGCCGCCCTGGATTGGCTGAACAACAGCGACGACGGCAAAGATTATGCCGCCGGCCTCGGCCTCGAATTGCCCTTGCGCCCCCCGCCGCAAGAGGCTTGCGCCCAAGGCCAACAGTTGCCGCTCATCAACATCAGCAACCTCAACGCCGGGCAAGTCCTGCACGGCGCCATCGAGATTCGCGGACAAGTCCAAGCGCCCGATTTCGACCGCTTCGAGCTGCTCTACGCCAGCGCCGGCAACCCCGAGACCTTCTTCCCGATAAGCGCCTCCCTGGTGCAAATGCCGCAATACGGCTCGCCCCTCGCCCTGTGGGACACCCGCGCCGCCCAGGTCCCTGACGGCGACTACACCCTGCGCCTCGCCGCCAAATCGCTCCACGGCGGCGCCATCAACTTCGACCTGAACATCAGCATCGATAACACCATCGCCGAGCCCCAGCCCGCCGAACCCGTCTTCGGCCCCACCGTCGAAGAAATCATCATCCCCACGCCAACCAGTGGCTAAATACGCGCCCGCACGTAGAGGCGACATACCATATCGCCCGAAACCCGATTGCTTTACTATCCAATTCTCATTAATCTCTTGGGATGACTTCTGTACTCCCTGCGGGTAAATTTTGTTTGGTTTTCTCGCCGCCGTGAGTTTCAATTTTGAAACGATTGCCCTGCCCGGAATACCAAGCCCTTTAGCTCATTTATTCTGATACAATAAGGTGACCGCGTGTACAGGAGCCACACTCAATGCGAGATCATCCTCTCCTCCAAGGCATGAACCAGCAGCAAGCCGCCGCCATCGCTGCCGGCGATGGACCCGTGCTGGTGTTGGCTGGTCCCGGCAGTGGCAAGACCAGCGTGCTCACCCGCCGCATCGCCTGGCTCATCCACGAACGTCGCGTCCCGCATCACCGCATCATGGCCGTCACCTTCACCAACAAAGCCGCCGGCGAAATGCGCGCGCGCGTCGAATCGCTCCTCGGCAAGCCACTGCGCGGCATGCAGCTCGGCACCTTCCATGCCACCTGCGCCCGCTTCCTGCGTTATGAAGCCGAAAGCGCCGGCTACCGCCCCGATTACGTGATCTACGACAGCGATGACCAGGCAGCGCTGGTCAAGCAGGTCGTCAAGCAACTCGGCATGGACCCCAAACGCTTTAATCCGCGCGCCATCCTGGCCAAGATTTCCGGCGCCAAAAACGACATGATTCTGCCCGCGCGGTTCCGCTCCCTCGATTACTTCGGCGAGATCGTCAAGCAAGTCTACACCGGCTATCAAGGCGCGCTGCGCGCCGCCAACGCCATGGATTTCGACGACCTGCTGCTGAATATGGTCCTGCTGCTGCGCGACAATGATCACCTGCGCGCGCGCTATCAAAACCGCTTTAACTACATCCTCGTGGACGAGTTTCAAGACACCAATCATGTGCAGTACGAGCTAGTCAAGCTGCTGGCTGCGCCGCAGAACAATGTCTTTGTGGTCGGCGATGAAGACCAGGCGATTTACGCTTTTCGCGGCGCCGATTTCCGCAACGTCCTGCGCTTTCAAGACAGCTACGCTGACGCCTCGGTTTTCTTGCTGGAACAGAATTACCGCAGCACGCAGAACATCCTTGATATCGCCCGCGCCGTCATCGATCGCAACCGTCAGCGCACGCCCAAAGCTCTGCATACCGATCAAGGCCGCGGCGAAAGAGCCAATGTATTTGAAGCCTTCGACGAACGCTACGAAGCCGAAAACGTGCTCGAGCGCATCCAGCAATTGCGCCTGCAAGACGGTCTGGACTACAAGGACTTCGCCGTCATGTATCGCACCAACGCCCAATCCCGCGCCATGGAGCAAGCCTTTATCAACGCCGCTGTGCCCTATATGCTGGTCGGCGGGGTCGGCTTCTACAAACGCCGCGAAGTCAAAGACCTGCTGGCCTACCTGCGCCTTGTCCATAATCCCGATGACCGCGTCAGCTTCGAGCGCGTCGTTAATGTGCCCGCCCGCGGCATCGGGGTGAAGTCCCTCGCCGCCTTCACGAATTGGGTGGCGGCCGAAAATTTGAGCATCGGCGAGGCGCTGAACCGCATCTACTACGATGACCCCTCTCCTCTCGCCGCCGCCGCCAGGAAGAAATTCGCCGCCTTCGCCGCCATGCTCTCAAGCTGGCAGGAAATGGCGAAAGTCGGCGACCTGCTGAAAATGTTCGACAGAATCACCGCCGAAACCCGCTACTACCTTTATCTCGAGGACATTAGCAAGATGCCCGAAGAAGCGGCCGAACGCGCCGACAACGTGCAAGAACTGCGCGGATTGCTGGCCTACGCCATGGAATACGAGCAGCCGCTGCACGAATTCCTCGCCGAGCAATCATTAGTGGCCGATGTCGATAGCCTGAAAGATGACAACGACGCGGTGACGCTCATGACCCTGCACGCCGCCAAAGGCCTGGAATTTCCGGTCGTCTTCCTCACCGGTCTTGAAGCCGGCATCCTGCCGCACTTCCGTTCCTTCGAAGAAGTCGGCGGCATCGAAGAAGAACGCCGTCTCTTCTACGTCGGCGTCACCCGCGCCAAACGATCGCTCTTCCTGAGCTACGCCTTCCGCCGCGCCCTCTATAGCGGAACCGGCGGTCTGGCCGCCCCCTCCGAGTTTCTCGCTGACCTTCCCGTGCATCTCCTCGATGGCGCCCCCACCACCCTGGCGACCCTGCGCGGCGCCCAAAGCCTCGAATCCCAGACAACCTGGGATAGATCGCCCGGGCCGCTCAGCCGCCTCCAGCGCGACCTGCAGAGCGGCGCTGTATCCACGCCCAACGAAGCTCTGCGCAAGAAAATCATCCCCTTCCCCGGCCTCCCCAAGTCCCCCGGCTTCAAGGTCGGCGCGCCGGTATCCCATGAACAGTTTGGGGTGGGCCGGGTCATCGGCGTGGAGGGCGGCGGTATTGTGAGCGTGTTGTTTGAAGAACACGGCCCGAAAAAAATCCTCGCCGACGCCGATGGCTTCAAGGCGCTTGACGAATAATCCCCGCGCTCAACAGCCCTCCAATCTCCGCCTCGGTATAACCGGCCTCCGCCAGCAGTTGCGATGTGTGCTCGCCCTGCTTCGGCGCCTCAGCCAACTCATGGCTCCCCTTGCCCAGCCGAATCGGACTTCGCATCCAGGGAACGCCGGTATCAGTGACGTCCGCCAGGCCGCGCGCTTGAATATGCGGGTCATCAAGCAATTCCCCGGGCGCAAGGACGCGGCTGAAGCAACAATCCGCTTCTGCAAGCAGCGCCGCCCATTCGTCGGCCGCCTTCGACTTAAACAACGCCGCCACCGCCTTAATCAATTCGGGCTGACGCTTCCTGTTCCTGTGCTGCCCGATCCATTCGGGCATCTCGACTGCGCGGCAGAAATTCGCCCAGAACTTCGGCTCGATCGCCGCCAGCGTCACCGGCTCCTCGTCCGCGGCCCAATAGACGCGATAGCAAGCGCTCTCTCCCCGCAAGCTGATAAACTCGCCATCGGCCGGTGCCGTCTGCGCTTCCACCCAAGCCGCCATCGCTAAAGGCATCGCCGCCTCCGAAAGCGCCACGTCGAGGTAGTCGCCACCACCGCCGCGCTCGCGCTTGAGCAGCGCCGCCAGCACCCCCATCACCGCCACATAAGCGCCGCCGATATCCGCTGCCTGCGCCCCCGGCGTCCGCGGCTCCATGTCCGCGCCCAGCACGCCGTTCCGCGCGATGTAATTGAGGTCATGCCCGCTGAGCTGCGCGTCCGGTCCGCTCTGACCCCAGCCGGATAGCGAGCAATAGATCAAGCGTGGGTTCACCGCTTTGAGCGTCTCATAGTCCGCCCCCAGCCGAGCCGTCACCCCCGGCCGAAATCCCTCGATCAGCACATCGGCCCCCTCGACCAGACGCTGCAAGACGGCTTGCCCCGCAGCGGTCTTCAGGTCAAGCGCGATGCTCTTCTTTCCGCCGTTGCTGCTCCGGAAGAAAGCGCCCATCCCGTCAATCAGCGGCGGCATCCAGCGGGCGTAATCGCCCATGCGACTGTCTTCGATCTTGATGATCTCCGCGCCCAGGTCCCGCAGCAGCATCGTGCAGACCGCCCCCGGCAGCAGGCGCGTCATGTCGAGGATGCGGGTGTTGTGGAGGGGGTTCATAAGGCGAGTTTAGCGCCGACGGCGGTGACGTGGCAACGAAGAACTGGTCCTGATAAAATGCAAACCATCGTGAATCATTGAGAGTGAAGAGTTAAACGAGAATCATGCGCCTGCCTTGGCTCAGCGAAACGACGGACAAGCCGACACACAATTACGCCAGGTCCGGTTGGCGGATTCCTCAGTTGAATCTCTGGGACGTATACACGGATCCCAATAAAGAGAATCCGGAGCTTATCAGCATTCGAACCAAAGCGCTGATTCAGGAAATGAGAGCAAATCGGAAAACCAGTCCAGCAATGCGGCCATCGTCAAGTACTTTGTATAACTGCGTGGGCCTGATCTTCTGTAGTCGCAGAGGACACGTGGACATCCGCCATATTGATGCAATTCTGAGACAAGATGGATACAATGAAATAAGTTTGAATGAATGCGTCGCTGGCGACTTAGTCCTGTATACGTTTGAAGGTCTACCATCGCATATAGCATCAGTTTCCTGCGTACACATGTTTCGGAATCAGATAACCCGACTTTCAGTACTGAGCAAATGGGGAAAGGCTGGAGAGGTCGAACATGATCATGACCAGGTACCTGTACATTGTGGTGTTCCGACAGCCTACTTTAGCACGAGGCTAAATCATGTCACATAATAAACATTTCAGAGAAATTGAAAGCCTGCAATTCCAAATACAGTTCTCTGTGGTCGGTGGTTTCAACATTCTGCAGTTGGCTATGGAGCGGTCCCAAACGCTTCTTGAGTTAAGACTTGCAATAGCCGAAGATGCCAAACTGGCTCGGAAAATACATGAACGCATCGCGCTGCTGTTGAGCAAAGTCGAAACAGAAACACAACTCTCATACGATGAAAGTATCGCGGCGTATCTGTTCTGCTTATTCAAAGAATCACCTGCCGCAGCGAAGGCCGCTAGCAAGATAATTCTGGAACATGGCGGTTTGTGGTGGTCGGTTCAACTCGCAGTTTACGTCCGACAGCAGATGCAGACCGAACTCGCTTAGCTGCCACTCGCGAGAGCGAACTTACACCTTAGACCTGCTCCTATCTTGCTCCAAACTTCGCGAGACCCTAAGCCCCCGTCACCGCCCCATCATCCGCCTGCGATACCAAGCGCGCGTACTTCGCCATCACGCCCTTGCTGTAATTCGGCGCCGGCGCGCTCCACTTCTCACGCCGCGCCGCCAGTTCCCCATCGCTCAAGTCCACCTCGATCAGCCGCCGCGCGACATCAATCGTGATCATGTCCCCCTCTTCCAGCAAGGCGATCGGTCCGCCGACCGCCGCTTCCGGCGCCGTATGCCCGATCATCAAGCCCCGCGTCCCGCCGCTGAAGCGCCCATCGGTGATCAAGCCGACCTCCCCGCCCAGCCCCTGCCCATAAAGCGCCGCCGTGATCTGCAGCATCTCCCGCATCCCCGGGCCGCCGACCGGTCCCTCGTAGCGGATGACGAGCACATCGCCTTCGACGATCTGCCGCTTCGAAACCGCTTCAAAGGCCTCCTCCTCAGTATCGAAGACCCGCGCCGGACCCGTCAGCGGAGCGGGTGTATCCTTGAGCTTCACCACCGCCCCATCAGGCGCCAGGTTGCCCTTGAGCACGACCAAACCGCCGCTGTCCTTGATCGCCTCATCGACATTGCGCACGACATCCTGGCCCGGCGTCTCGACGGCGTCGGCGCAAGCCTGCGCCAGGGTTTGGCCGGTCACCGTCGGCGTATCGCCAACCATATAGCCGCCGTCGATCAGTCGGTTGATCAGAATCGGCACGCCGCCGGCTTTGAAGAGATCGAGGGCGACATACTTGCCCGTGGGGCGCAGGTCGCCGATGATGGGCGTGCGCCGGCTGATCGCCTCGATATCGTCCAGCGTGAAGTCGATGCCGGCTTCGCGCGCGAAAGCCAAGCAGTGCAGGATGCTGTTGGTGCTGCCGGCGGTCGCGGCCGAGGCCGCCAACGAATTCTCCAGCGAAGCCCGCGTCACCAAAGCGGACGGACGGATGTCCTCCTCGAGGATCTGCAGCATCAACTCGCCAGCGCGGAAAGCGACATTCTCCTTCTCCGGATCCTCGGCCGGCACATCGCCCATCCCCATCGGGCAGATGCCAATGATCTCGCTGATCATCGCCATCGTGTTGGCGGTGAACTGCCCGCCGCAAGCGCCCGGTCCCGGGCAAGCCACATTCTCCACCGCCATCAACTCCTCATAGCTGATCTGCCCCGCTTGATATTGCCCCAGCGCCTCAAAGACGTTGACCAGATCAATGTCGCGGCCATCCAGCTTGCCGGGGTAAATCGTGCCGCCGTAGAGCATCAGCGAGGGCAAGTCAAGGCGGATCAACGCCATGATCGTGCCCGGTATCGTCTTGTCGCAGGCGGATAGCGCCACCACGCCATCAAGCATATTCGATTTCGCCACCAACTCAATGCTGTCGGCGATGACCTCGCGGCTGATCAGCGAGCCTTTCATGCCCTCGGTGCCCATGGTGATGCCGTCCGAGATGCTGATGGTGTTGAATTCGAAGGGGGTGCCGCCGGCGGCGCGGATGCCGCGTTTGACATCGACCGCCAGCTTGCGCAGGTGGAAGTTGCAGGGGCCGATCTCGGTCCAGGTGTTGGCGACGCCGATGAGCGGTTTGGCCAAAGCATCGTCATCGTAGCCGACGGCCTTGAGCATGGCGCGGGCGCCCGCGCGTTCGGCGCCGGCGACGAGGGTTCGGCTGCGCTGGTTGATGGCGGCGCGGACGCCGTTGGTCGTGGACATGGAGGGCTCCTTGGGTTGTTGGGCGGATGCTGCGGGTATTGTAGCGTATGCGCGCGAGAATGGCAGGCGGGGGATTTACCACAAAGACACAAAGACACGAAGGGCACAAAGGGGGGATGGGTGAGTGGATGGTCGCGTTTTTTGCCACCGGGTAAAGCGAGGAAAGAAGAGGGCACAGAGTTTTTTCTGTATGGAGGCATAGAGACACTGTTCTAGTTTTGCGTTTACCAGCTAACATGTGAGTTCAGGCATACAGGCACTCTGCGATGATGTGAGCGAGGCTTACGGAGAGGTACTTATGAGCGATGAAATTGAAAAAGGTGAGAATCTGATAGCTCGCTTTGCGGAGGAATATGGCTACGTACCAGTGTTCGGTGATCCTAATCTAGCAAATGCGTTTAACGATGAAGAGCTAATTGACTATTTTGCATATGGGATAGGCAAGTGGATAGCTAAGCCTTTGGGCACACTCCATAAAATGGCTCTCGAAGATCCTGATTACGGTTTCGCAATTATGTTTGTTGTAAACTCCTTCCCTGAGTTTCTAGGGAAAATCATGGGATATTCTGAGGGAAGACGTTATTTTCCTGGAATACGATATATCTTGGGCCCCGAAGTATCCGACGAGTTAGCCCGATGGCTGTACAACAGGATGCGCAGTTCAATCGCACACAGTCTATTTGTTCAAGAAGGCATAGTAATCTATGCAATGGGATCTGTGCCGCTTCGATACAATCGCGACAAGACCGCAGTCGTGATTACACCGGTGGCGTTTGCGCAGGCGTGCCTCATCGCCATATCGAGATACATTCGTGCGCTGCAAGCGGAACTGAACATTGGCGAATCCGCAAGTACCAATTATCTGGGCGCTTTCAAAAAATATATGATCTCAGAAAAGCAGAAATACCTGCACGTAGAACTATCCAATACGTCTTACGGTTGTCGTGTTCGCGTCGAACAGGACGCTGATTTGATCGGCGAATTGAAGGCGATACAAGGTCTCAAAGTTTGTGAATCAACTACGAATAGACCAGACGTAATTGTTGATTCTCCTCATCAGCTTCTTAAACTTGTCGTGCAGTTGATTTCGTAGGCTGAAGCACTGTCTTGTTGCATTCTGAACAGATTTCTAACCTTGTCGCTAATCTGTTAGATCGCCAATTTCAGTCGCTCTTACCACTTCTTCTTTAATTCGCATCACAGTGGTATAGTCATCAGTAACTGACTCGAGGACCACTCGCGCCATGGCCCACCAACTTATTAACGGCACTGTCGGTCTGTATGCTTAACACTCCATATATGATGGGGGAGGTTTCGTGCGCAGCATACGTAAGATATTTAGAGGATGTTTGATTGTCCTACTAGCATTAGTCGTATTGAGTATTGTAGGGCTGCTATTGCCCGATACCGATGAACCGTCCACTGAAATCGCTCAATCAACGCCTCAGAACATAGCGACCAGAATTCCGCCAACGGCGACCACGGTTCCACTGACGACGGATTTGCCCACTGCGACGCCAGTTCCCCCAACCGCGACGGATTTACCGCCGACGTCATCTGGTCAATCGGTAACACGGTTCTCAACTTCTTTGACAAGATATACACATGGCCAAGTCAATCTAAGAGAGGGACCCGGTACTTCGTACAACTTGGCTGGCTCAGTTCCCGCCGGCTCTAGTATCGAAGTTGTTGGAGAGAGTGGAGATTGGTACTTAATCAAGCACAACGCCAGAGAAGTTTACATTGCTAGCTGGCTAGCATTTGATACGCCATTGTCACAGTCTGGCGGAGAGACTACGAATGTGAGCGCGCAAACACCTGCCACTGCTGTGCAAGCGCCTGCCCAAGTTGGCTCTTGCAGACCGGGACCAAACAATGTCGCTGGAGTCAGATATGAAGGAAGTTGCTCAAAGCTGCGAAGCGAAGGCGTATGCGGTTTTCCAAAAGGCGATCAAAACTATAGTCTCAGTCGGGATAGAGACCGAGACGATTGCGGATGTGACTGCGAGTAACGTCGGTCCTGATTACGATTTTCATCCGCGCATACGCCGACGACGATGCCGGTGATGGGGATGCTGACACATCATTGTCCGCGCCGGATTGTCTCAATGCTCAGATTTGGTCATCTGGCGCTGTGGAGTGGTATAATCTCAGCATGAGTTGCTAGCGGACAGTTTCAGGAGACGCTTTGTGGAATTACTTGATTGGCTAATTGAGAATAATTCTGACGTCATCATTGAATATGGCATCTTGATTTTCGTCGTAGTGTGGTACGTTCGGTTGAGGATTACCTCTCGAAGAAAGCGTCAGAAAATCACAGCAGCGGACAATGCAAATCGTCATGCGTCGGTTGTGAGCGCGCCTATTCCGAGCCAGCAGCTAGAATCAGGTCATCGTAATAATCACGAGGTTAATCAATTTTCAAACAAGGAGTTGCTACTTCTTATCATGGATCTCCGCGAGCGGCTCGCCAATATTGAAGGCAGGCTTGGCGCGCCAACGCCGAGGATGAGCGCCGTATCGCCACCGCTAGAAAGTCCCGCCGAAGAGCCATCCGCGCAAAGCTGACGTTAGCCACCCGCCAACCCAGCACCGTCATCTGTCCGACCGTGACGCCGCGCAAGGCAGACGGCGAAATCTAACCCGGCAAATTATTCAAGACCTGCACGACAATCCCGACGACGATGCCGGTGATGGCGATGGCGGCGGGGATGGCGATGCTGATGATCCACTTTACCGTACTCATCTCGGCGCGGAGAGCTTCTATCTTGGAGTCGAGCCTAGCCTCAAGTGCAGCGAGATCCGCCTTGGTCGCCAAGTGCGCAATTTGCCCTTCGAGGTTAGCGATTCGTTCGCCTTCGGTTTTGCCTTGAGTCGCCATTAGGGTCGCCAGTCCTGTTTCGTCTTCCTTAGGAATGCTCAACACCAATTATACACGCGCCGGTTGCGGTCATCAACTGACGTGAAATGAAACTCTGCCAGAGCGCGTTCTGCCCTACTTAATCCCCGAGCTGAGGAAGCTGTTGGTGAACTGCTTCTGCAGCAGAGCGATGAGGATGAGGATGGGCACCGCCACGATCAACGTGCCCGCCGATAGCAGATCCCACTGCGCCCCGATCTCCGACGACTGAACCAACAGCGCCAGCCCGACCGTCAGCGGGCGCGTCTCGACGCTGCTCGTGATCAGCAAGGGCCAGAGGAATTCATTCCAGTGATACGTGATTGACACGATGCTGAACGCCAGCAGAGGCGCGCGCGTGACCGGCAGGAAGACGTGCCAGAGCACCTGCAGCCAACTGGCGCCATCGCTCCGCGCCGCTTCTTCCAGTTCCTTGGGCACTTGCTTGAAAGCCTGACGCATCAAGAAGGTGCCGAAGGCCGAGGCGATATAAGGCGCCATCATGCCCTGATAAGAATCCAGCCAGCCCAGCGCCACCAGCGTCTGATAATTGGGCAGGATAAGTACGGTGGCCGGCACCATCAATTGCGTGAGGAAAAGGAAAAAGATCTGGTCTTTGCCGCGGAAGTCCAGGCGCGCCAGCGCGAACCCCGCCAATGAGACCGTGACCAGCTGCAACCCCAGCAAGCCGAATACCCAAATGATCGTATTCAGATAAAAACGCGGAAACGGCGCCACCTCCCAAGCCTCGGCAAACGCGCCCAGGTGCAGGCTCTGCAGCCAGACCAGCGGCGAGCCGTTCAGGAGCTCGGTCGTCGGCACGAAGGCGGCCAGCAGCGTCCAGATCAGCGGCACCATCCAGACGAGGCCGAAGAGCGCCAGCGACAGGATGGGCAGGGCCTCACGCCATTTGGAGCGATTCGCGGTCATTTGATGGTCAATCCCGATACTCGCCTAGTCATAATGCACGCGCCGCTCCAGGTAGACAAATTGCAACATCGCCATGGTCAGCAGCACCGCCAGCAGAATAACGGTCATGGCCGAAGCAATGCCCGTCTTGAACCACTTAAAGCCTTGTTCGTAAACATAAAACAGGGCCATGCTGCTGGCGTTGTTGGGCCCGCCCTGCGTCAGCACAAAAACATGATCCACTTGTTGCAGCGAATTCAAAACGCCAATCGTGGTCACGAAATAGGTTGTTGGTGAAACCAGCGGCCATATAATGTGACGCAGCTTCTGCCAGAAGGTGACGCCGTCCAGCGTGGCCGCTTCCAATACGTCATCCGGCAGCGACTGCAGCGCCGCCAGATAAAACAGCGCGAAGTAGCCGAGCTGCTTCCACAAGTAAACGGCGAACAAGCTGGCCAGCGCCAGATCGGGGTCGCTCAGCCAATTGGAGCGCGGCAATCCCAGGCCCCCAAGTACCTCGTTGAAAAGTCCTACGCGCGGGCTGTACAAGAACAGCCAGATGGAAGCCACGCTGACCATCGGCAGCGCGATCGTCGCCAAAAAGGGAAAACGAAAGAAACCGATATTGCGCAGGCCCTGATTCATGAGGACGGCGAGAAGCAGGCCGCCAAATACGGACACGACCAGCCCCAGGGCGACGTAGCCGACCGTATTGAGTATCACTTGCTGGCTGAACGGGTCGGTGAAGATTCGTTCGAAATTGTCCAGGCCGACGTAGATTTGATTGCGGCCGCGCCGCGCATGGAAGCTGCTGATGACGACGGAGATGATGGGCCAGATGGTAAAGACAGCCAGAAAGACCAGC
>JAJEBE010000004.1 GCA_022822545.1 Anaerolineae bacterium | reverse complement strand
CGAGCGGCTGGGCGCCCGCCCCACGCTGGAGATCAACGGCATCCACGGCGGCTACACCGGCGCTGGCATGAAGACGGTGCTGCCCGCCCGCGCCTTCGCCAAGATTACCTGCCGCCTGGTGCCGCGGCAGAAGCCGGCCCGCGTCATCCAATCCGTGATCGATCATATCCACAACATCGCGCCGGCGACAGTAACGGTGGATATCCGCCCCAGCGAGCCGGGCGCGGAAGCGGTGCTGCTGGATGTGGAGGGCCTGGCGATGGCGGCGGCGGCGGAAGCTTATACCCATGCCTGGGGCGTCGAGCCGGTCTTCGAGCGCTCAGGCGGCAGCGTGCCGATCTGCTTCGAGTGCATGAAGGTGGCGGACGAGGTCGTGATCATGAGCTACGGGCTGAAAAGCGGCCGCGCGCATGGACCAAACGAGAATATTTACTTGCAGAATTTCTACAACGGGATTCAAGCGACGATCAAGTTCATTGATGTGGTGGGCAGCCGGAGAAACAATGGATGAGGCATGAGGACAGAAACCAGTTGCCCCCGGAAAACGGAGGGAAGGACTCAGCGCCGCCTTGCCGCCCGATTTTGATGTTGCAATGACGACCAAGCAACCATATCGAATCGCGCAAAGTCTTAGCGATTATCGACCTTATTCGGGGCCGATGCGCCTGGTAAAGCGGCCGAAGAAAATGGCAAGTATCCGATGACCATTTGCAGAATCAGCCCTGCCTTCGCCCTTCCGACTCGTCTGCCGGATAAAAGGGCCGAATCAATTGGCGTGATTCGGTATCAACAAGTCCTTTATCGGTGAATTTCGCGTAGGGGCTGACGCTCAAGCTCATGATTGAAAATGTCAGGAAGGGGCGTGTTTGATGCGCTCCGAGGCGGCGCATCGCGTCTTCCACAGCCAGCAGTCCGCGCGCGACGGCCGCGACCGGCTCATCGCTCAGCAAGCCAAAATAAGGCAGCCGCAAGGAGGCTTCAACGCCTTCAGCCGTGGCCACGGCGACGCCGCCGCCCAGCGCATGCACGGCATTGGCGGCCTGCGCCATCGCTTCCGGGCTACGGCCAATCACAAGCAAGTTATGGCAATCATGCGCGACGCTGCTGGCCCAGGCGCCCTGTCGCAATCCGGTATTGGCGATGAGACCCACCGTCCGCGAAGACTCATCGCGCGCGATAACGGATGCCAGCGCCAAGCCATCATCCTCTCGAAACAGCACATGGCCATCCCCCAAGCGCACAGTCATCTGTTGCAATTCGGTCAGGGTCGAATGTTTATTTTGCAGAGCAACGACCTGCGCCTGAACGCTGCCGCTGGCGCCATTGCTATCCAGCTTGAAATCAGCAGGGGCGAAGGAACCGGGAATGCCCGGATAATCCGGCTGGGCGGGATTTTCGCGCGTGACAGCGGTGGTCATCGCGCCCGCGCCCGCCACCGGTTGACCGCTGACAAAGACTTGGGCCGGCGGGAAGGCAGCGATGTCGTCCATCACCAGGAAATCCGCCAGGAAACCGGGGGCTATCGCGCCGTGATCGCGCAAACCAAGATAGCGCGCCGGACGAATGGTGGCGGCGGCAATCGCTTCCAGCGGCGGCATGCCAGTTTCGATCGCCAGCGAGACGATGCGGGACAGATGCCCATGCCCGTCTATGAGCAGCGAGGGTTCAATGTCATCGGTGATGAGGATGATCGGCGAACGATCCGGCAAAGCCGCAACTGCCGCCACATTCTCCGGCGTCACGGATTTGGTTTGGAGCATGACCGCCAGACCTTTGGAGATTTGCTCCTGGATTTTCTCCGGGAAGGTCAGCGTGTGGTCGGAGCTGATCCCGTGAGCGAGGTATTGCGAGAGTTCAATGCCGGCCAGCGTGGGGATATGTCCTTCGATCAGCAGATTGTTTTCTTTGGCGGCGCCCACAATCGCCTGCAAGCGTTCATTCGGCCCGAGCAGACCGCGATAATCCATGACCTCGCCCAAGGCGATGACCGATGGTTGACTTGCCAAGCGCCGAATAGCAGCGGCGTCAAAGACCTCATGCGTCCATTCAATTTCCGGCGAGGTGGCGGGAACGCAACTGGGTATCGAATGATAAATCCGGAGCGGCAAATCTTGAGAGGCGGCAATCATCCATTTCACACCGTCCTCGCCGGCGACATTGCCGACTTCATGCGGGTCGCTGAGGATGGTCGTTGTGCCGAAGGGCAAGACGGCTTCGGCAAAGCGGCGGGGAGTCAGCAAGCTGGATTCGATATGCAGATGCGAATCGATCAAGCCGGGCATGACGATACGTCCGGCCAGGTCCTGGGTTTCCGCAGCGCGGATGCCTGGGGGCGCGTCGCCCGCTTCAACCGTGATAAAGCGGCCGTCACGGATGCCAATCCAGCCCTCGAAGAGCCGGTAACGGAAGACATCGGCAATCCGAGCATGAAGCAGCAGCAGGTCGAATTCCATTACATACTTCCTTCCAGCAATTGCACCGCTCGCAGGGCGGTACGGATGGTCATGTGTTCGCCTTGCAGGTACAGCGCCTCTTTTTCCGCCAGCGTGGGTTGCTTGTCCAGGAAAATGTTGGAATCGGTGGCGACGATGCAGCCGACTTTGGCTCGCCGCAGCGACCCGACGATGAAGAGCGTTGAGGCTTCCATTTCCGCCGCGACCACGCCGGCCCGCTGCAATTGCTCGTTGAGAGCCGAGTTGCGTACGTAGAAGGCGCTGCGCGTTGTCCCGATGCCGGAGTAGGCGTTGTAGCCTAATTCCTTGGCCGCCTGGATCAAGGCGTTGTTCACATCGAGGTCGGCCACTGCCGGAAAGCCCAGCGGCAGATATTCGTCCGATACGCCGTCGCCGCGATAAGCGGCCGTCATCACCACCAGGGAGCCGATCGGGATGTCTTTGCGCCGCCCGCCGGCGGAGCCGACGCGAATGAACACGTCCGCGCCGACATTGCGCAATTCTTCCAGGGCGATGGCCGCCGATGAACCGCCGATCCCGGTCGAACAGACGCTAACAGGGACCCCGTTCGTTACACCGGTGATCACGACATATTCCCGGTTTTCGGCGATCAAGCGGGCTTGCTCAAGCTGTTCGCCGATGCGATGGGCGCGGGCCGGATCGCCCGGTAGAAGCACGCTGCGGGCGACATCTCCCGGCACACAGCGAATATGCTTCTGGACTTCAACTTTTTGTGAGTCGGTCATGCCTATGGCTCCGTTTCTTCAAAGATGGCGATCCACTTTTGCGCCCGCGGCTGCACTGTCACCGCTGCGCCGGGTTCGAAGCGTTCGCTGGCGCTGTCTTGCATGATGCTGAATTCGCCGATTTCAGTTGCTACCAGGTAGCGCACTTCATTGCCATGAAAGGTATGCAGGATGACTTGCCCGGCGAGACCGCTCGCTGCCGGTCCCGCAGACAGGCTGGCATTATCGGCGCGAAAGAAGATCTCAGCGCGGGCGCCGGGGCGGGGTGAGCCGACCTTGGAGCGCCAAGTCAGTTCGATGGGGGCGCCGCCCCAATTCACCGTTAACTTGCTATCCCGCACCGATACGACTGCCGCGCTGAAGTGGTTATCGAAACCCATGAAATCAGCGACGAATACCGTTTCGGGGGCGGCGAAGATGCGCTCGGGCGTACCGATCTGCTCAATCTTGCCTTGATTCATGACCACCACGCGGTCGGAGATGCTCATCGCCTCCACTTGGTCGTGGGTCACATAGAGGGTTGTGATGCCGAGTTGCTGCTGCAAGCGCCGAATCTCCTGCCGCATATCGACGCGCAGCTTTGCATCCAGATTGCTGAGTGGCTCGTCCAGCAGCAGAACCTGCGGCTCTATCACGGTGGCGCGGGCCAGGGCGACGCGCTGCTGTTGGCCGCCCGAAAGCTGCGCCGGACGGCGGTCGGCAAAGGCTTCCAAGCCCACCATTTCCAAGGCATTGGCGACGCGCTCATGGATCTCTTTCTTGGGAATGCGCCGCATCCGCAAGCCAAAGGCGACATTGTGGAAGACGGTCAGATGCGGAAACAGGGCGTAGCTCTGGAAAACCAGGCCAATATCGCGCTGATTGGGGGGCAGGTAAGTATAATCGCGGCCATTGATGACAATCCGACCAGAATCCGGTCGAATAAAACCCGCTACGCTGCGCAGGGTCGTGGTTTTGCCACAGCCGCTAGGACCCAGCAGAGATAGCAATTCTCCCTGTTCAACATCCAAGTTGAACCGCTCCAGAGTTGGCTGGTTCTTTTCGTAAGAGACGGTCAGGTCGTGGATTTCCAAATGTGGCATAAGCTACACAAACTGTGATAGGCCGAGTAAACGTTCCGCCGTTTGGACCAGCACGACGGTAAAAATGACAAGCAGGGTCGAGAGGGCGGCAATGGTGGGGTCAAAGTAGTATTCGAGGTAACTGAGCATGGAAACCGGCAGCGTGGTCACACCGGGGCCGCTCAGGAAAAGGGAAACCGGGACATTGTTAAAGGATGTGATGAAGCCCAAGACAAAGGCGGCGGCGATGCCGGCCTGCATATTGGGCAGCACGACCAGCAGAAAGCCGCGCAGGCGGTTGGCGCCCAGGCTGACGGCGGCATCTTCGACATAGGGGTCGAGGTTGCGCAGGCTGGCGGAAATGACGCGCACGCTGTAGGGAAACAGGATGGCGGTATGGCCGATGAACAAGCCGGTCATGACGTGCATATCGCCCAGGAGAACGAAGAAGTTCAGCATGGCAAAGCCGATGACCAGGCCCGGCACAAGTATCGGCGCGGAAAAGACGGTTTCTACCAGGCCGGACGCGGCAAAGTCAAAACGCACCAGCGCATAGGCGACGGGTATGCCCATAATCAGCGAGACGATGGTGGACAAGAGCGCGAGCTGCAGGCTGATCCAGAAGCTGTCAATGAATTGGGAAGTCTCGAATACATTGGCGAACCAATCCAGCGTGAAACCTTGGGGCGGAAAAGCCAGGTTTGCATTGGCGCCGAAGCTGGCCATGAAAATGATGATAAAGGGGCCGAGCAAGAAGCCATAGAGAATGACCAGACTGATAACCATCCAGCGTGAAACCATTCAGCGCGCTCCTAGACCTGACGCACACGCAAGAGGCGCAGCAGCAGATTAACCGCCAGGGTCGTCAGAATCATCACCACCGCGACCACGGCCGCCGCATGTTGATCAAAGAGAATCACCGCCTTTTGCCGCAGCAATGTAGACATCAGCAATAGACGCGAACCGCCGAGGATAGCCGGGGTCACGAAGGCGGTCACCGAACCGGTAAATACGAGGGTCGCGCCCAGCACGAGGCCATCGGAGGACAGGGGCACGACGATACGTATAAATGTTGTAAGCCGGTTGGCGCCGAGACTGCGCGCGGCCTCCAGCACATCAGCCGGGATATTTTCCATGGCGCTGACCAGCGGCAGTACCATCAGCGGCAGAAACAATTGCGTCAGGCCCAGGACAATCGCGGTTTCGGTGAAAATGAAGCGCACCGGATTTTCGACCAAATCCAAGGACAGGAGCGTCTGGTTGACCATGCCGCGCCGCCCCAGAATAATCAGCCAGGCGAAAGTGCGGGCTACGGCGTTGGTCATCAAGGGGAGAATCACCAGCGACATCAGGAATGAGCGGCGGCGTGCGGGCATCCGCGCCAGCACAAAGGCGGCCGGGTAGCTCATCAGCACGCAAATGCCGGTGACGATGAGGCCGAGCTTGAGCGTGCGCAGGTAGACGATGCGGGATACGCGACTCTGGAAAAAGTCGACATAGCCTGTCAGCGTAAAGCCGCCATCTTCCGGCAGGACGCTTTGCGAGAGCAGGAAGATCAGAGGCAAGACGAAGAAGACCAGCACAAATATAAATGCTGGCGAGACCAGCAAGATGATCGTGCGGGTCTGATTGGGTCGTCGAATCATGATGCAATATAGGGGGCGCGAAGGCCCCCTAGCAGAGAATCGTCAAAATGCTGCGGCGCGGCGTCAGCGCACCATGATTTCATTCCAGCGCTCAAGCCAGTCTTCCAGGCGATCCGACACTTGGGCTTGATCCAGCACGATCATGGTATCAAGCATCTCGCCGCAGGTTAGCAGCGCGCAGATGTCTTCGGGCAGCTCGACCGTGGCGTTGACGGGGGAATCAATCAGGTCAAGCGCTTCGGCTTCCTGGATATCGTGCGAAATGAACCAGTCGATATAGGCATGCGCCAGGTCCACCTTATCGGTGGCGGCCGTAATGCTGATCATATTCGTCTGGCCCACGGCGCCTTCGTCAGGAATGACGGTGGTCAGCTCATGGCCGGTGTTCATCAGGTTGCCGATGGCAAAGCTGGCGTAGGGGGCAAGCCATACTTCTTCTTCTTGCACCAGCGTCGTCAACGCTGAGCTGCGGATGTAGGTTGTCACCAGATTATCGGCCAGTTGGGGCAAGGCTTCCCAAGCCGCATCGGCATCGTAGTTGATTTCGTCCAGTTCCTCGCCCTCGTCCATTTCACCCATGGCCAGCGCGCGGTCAATCATGACGAGCGTGGCGGGACCAAAGGTGGTGGACATCTCGGGAATGCTGACAAAGCCGGCGACATCGTCGCGCAGCAGGTCGGCCCAGGAGGTGACTTCGGCATCAACCAGGTCGGAGCGGTAAATCAGACTGAGGCTATTGACTGTGTAGCCGACGCCGGCTTGATTGCCCAGCGGGTCCTGCGCCCAGTCGTACAATTCGTCCAGGTTTTCGAGGCTGTCGGGGTCGTAGGGCTGGAGCAAGCCTTCCTGGCTGGCTATGTGCGTGAACTGGGTGGCGAAGTGCACTACGTCAATAGTGCTGTTTTCGCCCTCGGCTTGCAGGCGCGCCAAGCGATCGGAATTGTTGCCGGTATCCAGCACGATATCGACGTTGTACATTTCCTCAAAGGGGGCGAAGACATTCTCTTCGAGAACATCCAGGTTAAAGCCCCAGATAGAGACGGTCAGGGTTTGCGTATCCTGGGCGACAGCCATGGGCGCAAGCAATCCCAGTAGCAAAGCCGCAAGCAAAAGCAGCATAAACGGTTGGCTTCTCATGTGTTTCTCTCCAATTCCAATTGGTTGAATGAAGCGACCGGGATTGTAACACAGGCTTGATGTGAAATCACATTTTCAAGAGTGGGGGAGTGGTTATTCTGATGGACATCATTCTGAGTAAACCCAAGCGAGTAATTGAAAAATACGGAGATGCCGCTTTTCAGGTCGCGGAAAGTCTGTTCTTGCCAATTGCGCTGGGCATACTCCCGACCACGCAGGCTTTGGTCATTGGTCACCAAGAGCCAGGGTTCATTGCAGCCTTCATCCCAAATGGCGCGGACATGGGCCGGAATGCGCCCTCGTTTCTTGAACACCTTGCCGCTGGCCGCCCAGCTTTGTCCCGACCTGGCTTGGTGGTAAATGGTCAGTTCACCGGCTTACACAGCATCGGTGATGCGCCAATGCCGCGATCGGCCAAAACGGCCGCCTTCATGCGCCCCGGCATCGCCCTTTGTACCAAAGACAGCAATTCGGCTATCATGTTCACCTGACCTCCCGCTGGGTAGCGCTGATGACTATTCGCCTTGTAACAGCGCCAGACCAACGGTATATAGCTTCCAGCTTTTCCTCTGGGCAATGGATGCTCCGCTGCAAATAAGCGAGGCTGATGCCGGTTTCTGCCCAAGCCCTGGCGAATAATGGACATTCGCGCGGCGTCGGCGTGGGCTTCATCAGCGACGAGCATGACGCCTGCGGCGCTCAGAGAATTGTCATGTGACTCCGTTTAAGGGTAAAATCGAGAGGTCAGAATTGATATTTGTGTTCGAGTTTTAGGTTGTGATCATTGGTGAGTTGCTAAATTGCAGATTCCGCAAAGGTACGCGCGGGTACGTTTTGCAGCTGTTTCCAATAGTTGAATAAATCTGAAGATTGCTGTGGATACTTTGTATGCCTTCATTCCTCATTGGCCTTGATGTCGGCAGCAGCGCCTGCAAGTGCATGATAGTCGATGATGGCATGCGCATCATCTGCGAATGCGCGCAGTCTTATCCCACTTGCTATCCGCAATCCGGATATGCGGAACAGGACCCCGAGGATTGGTATCAGAGCGCGTGTCTAGCAGTACGCATGTGCCTGGAATCAAGCGGTGTTGAGGCGGCAAGCATTATCGGCGTTTCTATCGCTGGGCCGGCCCACAGCATCGCCCTCTTGGATTGCGCTGGCAGCATCCTGCGCCCCACGATACATTGGTCCGATCTGCGCAGTACTCGGCAAACGGAGCGCCTGGAAGATGAACACGGCGACGCTATATTCGAGACTACATATTGCCGAGTAAATCCGGCCTGGACTTTACCGCAGCTGCTATGGCTGAAAGAAAACCAGCCGACGCTCTATAAACGCGTACGTCGGATTCTCGTGGTGAAAGACTACGTGCGCTACCGATTTACCGGAAGCTTTCAAACCGATGTATACGACGCCATCGGCACACAGCTTTATGATGTTCAATCTGACTGTTGGTCAGACGCTCTGCTTGATTTGGTCGGGCTGGCGAAAGAATGCCTGCCGGATATCCAGCCAGCGACCGAGCTTAGCGGCGGCATGACCCGGGTGGCGGCGCGTGATACCGGCTTACGGGCTGGCACGCCGGTGGCGGTGGGCAGCGGCGATTCGGTGGTGGAGGCGGCGGGAATCGGGGCGATTGAACCCGGTCATTGCATACTCAAACTTGGGACCGCGGCCAATGTCAATCTGGTATCGCAGGAACCGAAACGTCACTCTGGCGCGATTCTCTACCGGCATGTAGTTGATCCGCTTTGGTTCGCAATCACAGCCACCAATTCTGGAATCTCCACTTTGCAGTGGTTCGCCGAGGCATTTGGCCTGGCAGCGACGTCATCGGCCGGCGCTAGCATGATGCACCGGCAGGTCGAAGCCTTGGCGGCGGATTCTGAACCCGGCGCGCGCGGCCTGCTGTTTCATCCCTATTTGCAGGGCGAGCGCTCGCCATACTGGGACCCGCGCTTACGTGGCGACTTTGTTGGGCTTGTCAGACGCCACCGTCTTGAGGACTTCGCCCGCGCTGTGCTGGAAGGGGTGGCGTATTCGCTGCGTGACTGTTATGAACTCGTCACTACCTTTGCCGATTCGATATCCAAGCTGTATCTGATCGGGGGCGGCGCCAAGAGTCAACTATGGAGTCAACTCGTCTGCGATATAGTGGGCCGTCCGCTGGTGAAGCCGGGTGTACAATCGGCGGCGTACGGGTCCGCGATCTTGGCTGGCATTGCAACCGGCATATTCGACGGTTGGCCGTCCGCTCACGGGCGTCCTACGCTGCCGGTCAAATTATTGCAGCCCGTCGAAGAATCGCGGCAGCTTTATGATCGCGGTTTCGAGACCTATCGAGCGGTAGCGCAAGCGCTACGGCCGCATGTTCGCAGCCTGGGAGAGATGTCCACGAGCGTGGAACAGTAAATGCGAGCACTGACAATCCGCCTGCCACAGGTACCCGACTTTGCTCCGCTTGACGCCTACGATCACGACCTGCTGAGGGAGATCTACCGGCGGATGGTCTTGATTCGGCAATTCGAATTGAAGGTCAACGAACTCTTTCTGCAAGGGGTCATGCCCGGGACGATTCATTTGTCATTGGGCCAGGAGGCCAGCGCCGTCGGGGCTTGCCTGGCGCTAGAAGCGGGCGATGTCATCACCTTGACGCATCGCGGGCATGGCCAGGCTTTAGCAAAGGGCGTTAGCGCCGATAGCCTGATGGCGGAGCTTTTCGGCAAAGTGACTGGTTGCTGCCGCGGCAAAGGCGGCTCACTCCATGTCGGCGATATGTCCGTTGGCGCGCTGCCGGCGATTGCCATTGTAGGCGCCTCCTCGCCAATAGCCGCTGGCATGGCCTTCGCCTTTAAGCGCGGGGAGACGGGACAGGTTGCGCTGAACTTTTTCGGCGAGGGAACGGCCAACAAAGGCGACTGGCACGAAGCTTTGAACCTCGCGGCGATCTGGAAGTTACCGGTCATTTTCCTTTGCGAAAACAACTTATACGGCGTTTCGACGCATGTGACGGAGGTGATGGCGATAGACTACGTCGCTGAACGCGCCTCGGCTTACGGCATGCCGGGCAGCACGATCTACGGGAACGATCCCATCGCCGTCCACGAGGCGGTCAAAAGCGCGGCTGATCAAGCCAGAGCCGGCGGCGGGCCTGCGCTAATTGAATGCCTGACCTATCGCCGCGGTGGGCATAAACGCGATGATCCGGGCGCCTACCGACCGCAGGAAGAAGTGCAGGCTTGGTTAAGGACCGATCCCATTCCCGCCTATCGCGAGCGGCTGCTGGCGGATAGCCGCTTCTCGCTGAGCGCCATTGAAGCGATCGATGCGGCGGTGGCGTCCACGATCGACGCGTCCGTCGAGTTCGCGCTGGCGAGCGCAGCGCCCACGACAGAATCGGCCTGGGAGCATGTTTATGCCGACTGATAGAAAGCAGTCAGTTCAATCAACGTCGCGCCAACTTACGGTGGTGCAGGCTTTGCGCGAAGCTGTGCGGGAGGAAATGCGCCGGGATGAGCAGGTGTTCGTGCTCGGCGAAGACATTCGCATCGGCGGTTCATTCCTCTTCACGCTGGGGCTGCTTGACGAATTTGGATCCGAGCGCGTTCTCAACACGCCGATATCTGAAGCCGGTTTTGTCGGCTTGGCGATTGGCGCCGCCATTCAGGGCATGCGCCCGATCATCGATTTTCAATATGGGGATTTCATCTTCACGGCATTTGACCAGATCATGCAGCAATGCGCCAAACTGCAGTATATGTCGGGTGGCCAGGTCAGCATTCCGCTGGTGTTTCAGCTGCCAACCGGCGCGTCCGGCCGCGGCGCCCAGCACGCCAATTCCGTGGAGACTGTCTTCTGCGGTATTCCTGGACTCAAGATCGCGACGCCGGCCACACCTTACGATGCAAAGGGTCTATTCAAATCGGCCGTGCGCGACAACAACCCGGTGATGTTTTGCGTGCACAAGCATCTATATGGCAGCAAGGGACGCCAGCTTGCGGAAAGCAGCATAAGTCGGGGACACGTTCCGGATGAAGAATATCTGATTCCGCTTGGACGAGGCGACATCAAAAAACGTGGACAGGACATAACCCTCGTTGCCAATGGACTCATGTTGCATCGGTCATTAAATGTGGCGGAGGCGCTTGAAAACGAAGGCGTCAGTGTGGAGGTCGTCGATCCGCGCTGCCTGGCGCCCTTTGATACCGATCTGGTGATAAACTCGGTGGTCAAAACATCGCGATTGCTTATTGTGGAAGAAGGCAGCGAGAGAGGCGGCTGGGGCGCGCAGTTGGCTGCAGACATCGCTGGCCAAGCGATAGGATTCCTGGACGCGCCCATCCGGCGGGTGGCCACGCCAAACGTGCCGATACCTTTTTCGCCGGTCCTGGAAAGCGCTGTCATTCCCGATGAAGCTCGAATCCGTAGCGTAATTCTGGAACTGATGGATCACTGAAATGCGCGTAGAGATTCTAGTGCCGCAGATTGGAGAAGCAGTTGCCGAACTGATATTGGTGGTCTGGCACAAGCGTGTCGGCGACCAAGTCAAGAAAGGCGATCTACTCTTTGAGATCGATTCGGACAAAGCCGTCGTCGAGGTCGACGCCTTCGTCGACGGTATCTTGATCGAGGTTATTGAACCGGATGAAAGCACAGTGATGCCGCAGCAGGTGGTTGCGATAATCGAAACCGCGGATGACCCTAGCGCAGTCGAAAGCGGGGGTGGGGCGGGCGCCCCGGCTCCAGCGCGCGAGGCGGATGCGGACAGGATAAGCGCAGGCTTAGAGAAGCGCCCGGCAACTTCAAATCGAGACGTAAAGCACGACGGCGCAGAGCGCGTAGCCGCGCGCCCCAAGATCTCGCCTAAGGCCAGACGCCTGGCAAAGCAGGCGGGCGTTGATTGGAAGAGTATAAGCGGCAGCCGGGCTGATGGCATGATCCTCGTCAGTGATGTCGAAGCGCAGATTGAAGCGACGCGCGGGAGAGCACAATAGCTTGTTCCGAAGAAGCCCAAAAGAGTATAAATCCAACAGGAGGCAATTCTTATGTTGACAGCAGAGCAGCAATTTACATTTGATCTGAAGGGTTACATCGTCCTTCCCGAGGTTCTTGAGCCGGACCTCGTAGACCGTTTGAAGGCGCATACAGAAATCCTGGAAAACGATCCGGAGTCGCTGCCCGCGCATGAGCGATCCTTGCCGGGCGGCCCTTTTGCCGAACTAATCGATCATCCCGCCGTGGTTGATCTGCTGCAATTTGCCATCTCCAACAATCCCGATAAGTGGCGGCTGGAAAGCACATTCGTCAGCGTGCGCAAATACGGCGATCAAGGGATTGGCCCCCATGGCGGTGGACCGACGCTCAATCCCAATTACCACTATCATGCTTACAACAACAAGATTTACACGGGCATGCTGCGCGTCGTGTTCGAGTTGAACGAAGTGGTCTACGACAAGGGTGGCACACTATTCATGGCTGGCTCGCATAAATCCAATTTCAAGGTTCCGCAGAGTGTCTTTGACAAGAGCAAGCGTGAAGAAGTGACGAAATCGTTCCTGTTTGAGCGCTACGCCTGTCCGCCGGGGTCCATCGTCGCCTTTGCCGAGGCCGTGTGCCATTCCGGCAATACCTGGGAAGTGCAGGATCACAACCGCATTGCGGTCTTCTACGCCTACAATCACGTGAATGTTCGCCACCATAAACCAAGATTTGATCCGGCTGTGATTGGCTGTTTGAGCGAGGAGCGGCAGGCGTTTTTCCGCGAGGTATATCACCCGCTCTTTGATCGCCGCTACTAGTGTGACCTGGACAAGGAAGGCGCAAACCGCTAATGACGCGCAGCACAGTAGTGGATTGCGCGACACGCTTGTCGCCAGCGCCTTGTGGACCGACGACCCCATGCCCTTCCAATTCGTCGAATTCCCCGAACTGAATGACATCAAGGTTGCTTTGGGCGATGCCTTGCTCACCGGCTGGACCGAGATGATCACGGCGGATCCGGCCAATTTTGAGGCGGAGTGGCAAGAGTTTCTCGATGAATGGGCTGCGGCCGGCGGCGATGAGCGGGTGCAAGCTTACCAGAATTATTACGACGCGAATCTAAGGCAAGGATGTCTCGCTCGCGGAACGTTTGAAGGATGCCAACTTTGCGTGGCGTCCCTCTAACGACAGCAACTTCATGCTCATGACTAAGGGGTGGTATACAATCTTGCAGTATGACTTGACCAAAAGACCATTTGTCGACAAAAAACTGAGCACACTTTCGGCAACGAGATAACAGATGATCGTCGAAGAAGCGCCGGGCATATTCAGCGTGCCGCATAGCGCGGCGGAGGGGAAGAACGTCATCGTCCTGGGCCAGGACAGCGCATTTGCAATTGACGTCGGCACCTATCCCGAAGAAGGTCGCCAGATGGCCGACTTCATCCGCGAACGCGGCTACACGCCAAATCGAGTAATCATCACGCATGGTCACCGTGATCACATCCTGGGCGGCGCGGTTTTTCGCGGTTCGGACGTCTTCGCGCCGCGCAAGACGCTGGACGAGATTCAGCGCCAGATTCCCGGCCTCTGCCGACAGATGGGGCTGGAAGAAGGGCAAATCAGGGCGCGTATTTTGCAGCCCACGATCACGTTCGAGAAGCAGCTGTGGATTGACCTCGGTGACAGGCAGTTGCACCTCTTTCCCACGCCCGGGCACAGCCTCGACATCGTCAGCATCTACGTGGCCGACTGCCGGCTGCTGATCGCTAGCGATACGGTGGTAACCGGCATCGTACCGGCGATATTTTACGACAGCGCAGCCCTGGAAACATCCATCAACCAGTTGAAGCAACTTGAAATCGAAACGCTGATAGCGGGGCATGGACCTGCTCTGCATGGTAAAGCTGGCATTCTGGATTGGCTGAACTGGCTGACCGCCTATATCGGTGGCGTGCGCGGCGCGGTATCGAGCTTGATCGAGGCTGGCGAACGAGAACGGGAGGTCATCATCGAGTCGGTCGAATACGATGAATATATTGGTGATCGGCTGCCGAAAGACAAACACGGTATGCCCAAGCGCCACCGCAACGCGGTAGCGAAGATTGTTGCTGAGGAATTAGCCAGGCGATGTTGCGACTAGGCGTGGTCGGCGCCGGCTGGGCGGGACAGCGACAGATTCGAGCGGCGGACGCTCAGTATCGTGCAGGCCGGCTATGAGTCCATCGCAAGCGGCGCGCCGATCGCGCTCAAGGAGCGCTTCGGTGATCTCTGAGCGCGAGCGCGTTTGTTAGTCCAGGCTAACACCCGCATCGTCAGCGGCTTTTCTCAGGTGAGCCAGGCTCGCGCGCGCCTCTTCAGGCGTGAACATATGCTCCAGAATCAGCCAGCTATCAGCCGGCATGTGCGGCGCCATCAGCCGCAGCATCTGCGCCCAGTCAGTTGTGTCTTCAGTAATCGGCGCCAATTCGACATGGATATGGAAGCCGTCCTTTAGCGCGACGCCTTTGACATGCCCCAAGCCATAATGACCGGCCAAGCCTGTGCAGACATGTTCGACTTTAGGCGCGGGCTCCCAGATATCTTGATAGTTATACAGGCTGGTCACATCGATATTGCAGCGCAAGGCGTCTGAGCCGCCGGTCAGTTCCTTGACCCGCAGGAAGCTCTCCGGTGAATTGATTGCCGTCTTCAAGTAAGCCTCGACCGTCAGCTTGGCCCCGTGTTTCTCGGCTAAATCGAGCAGCGGCTTCAGCGCCTCGGCGACGCGCGCTAGCGATTCGTCAGTGAAGTTGCGGACATCGGCCGCGCCAAAGCCCGACGGATGATAGTTGCCGCCATTGATGACGATATAGGGGCAGCCGGTATCCGCCGCCAACGGGATGGCTTGGGCGAGCGTCTCGGTCTGTTTGGCTTGGGCTTCGGCATCGACTGACAGTGGATTGAAGCCAAAAGCGCCGATCTGGCAGACCTGCAATCCACCGTCCGCCAGTGGCGCCAGCGTCTTGTCCAGGCCGTCGTTAACCAATTGTTCCGCGGAGATCGGCACGCCTTTTATGCCGTGTTCCACCGCCACATCATGTGTATGCTTGCCGACTTCAACGCCTAATCGCATGACTGTACCCTCGCTCTCATTCCAAGTTGACTTTGTTGCCGCTGCGCGCCGATCGGGTGACGGCATCGGCAATGGCGACCGATAGCATCCCGTCCTCGATTGTGGCGCTCGGCTGCTCGCCTTTGCGCAGACATTCGACGAAATGCGTGAAGGCATTGGTATACCGCGTCGTACCCAGGACCTCGGCCGGCTGCGTGAAAGTGCTGACGGTATCCGCGCCGCGCCGCGCCCAGCTCAGCGAGTCCCACATATGATGGCGGCCGCGCAAACGCGCCTGTCCGCGCTCGGTTGTGATGTCAATCCGCGGGAAATCCCAGTGGGCGTTGGCGCCATAGCCCCCTACAGTCAGCGCCGCGATGGCGCCGCTTTCGAACGTCAAGGTGATGGCAGCGGCTTCTTCCATGGGGCGGCCGGCGAATTGCGCTGAGGCCGCCATCACAGATACCGGCTTACCCAAGAGATAACAGACCGCGTCAAAGAGATGGCAGGAATTCTCGTTGAACATCCCGTTGCCGTTTTCCGGATCCCAAAACCAGCCCTCTGTCGCCGGCAAATGGTCAAAGACATATTCGCCATTGAGCATCCAGCCTTCACCCAGTTCGCCCTCCATTAGCTCGCGCAAGCGCGCGATAGCGGGATGGAAGCGAAAGCTGAATCCAAGCATGACGGTGGCGTCGTATCTATGGCAGATCTCAGCCAGTATTTCGCCATGTCTTGGGTTGGACGCCCACGGTTTTTCGACGAACATAGCGATGCCGCGTTTTGCCGCCTGCTCAATGATCGCGGCGCGCGGCTTGGGCGATGTGGCGATGACGACAGCGTCCAGCGTTTCATTGTCGAACAGTCCCGCGCTGGAGGTATAGGCTCTGGCGCCGTAACGCGCGGCGTATGCCTCCAAGCCTTCGGCGATATTCGGGTTGCGGTCAGCCACAGCAACCAGTTGGGCGCCGTCCAGGTGGGCCAATGCGCGCACCAGGAATTGCCCAAAGCGCAGACCGATTACACCAAATTTCAGACGGTTCATCTTAGACTCCTAATAATCCAGGCTGGTCGTCATTTGGTAGAGCTCGCCTGTCTCTGATGACCTCAGCGCGCCGTACATCATTTCGGTGATGTGCAGGCCCCAGTCCACGTTAACCAGCGGTTCTTTGCCCTCGAGGATGCACTCGACCAGATGCCGCGACGACTCGTGGTAGTAGTTGAACGCGCCCGGCACCGGAACGGGCCAGCGCGCTTTGCTGCGGTCCCCGCGCAAGGGAATGTGGAACCAGCCATCTTCGGCGACTTCGGGCAGCAGGTCTTTGCGGCTGCTGATAATCGACGCCTTGTAGCCGGCGCCAAACAGCAGGTTGCCTTCCGTGCCGTAGACGCTGAGAGAACCGCCGCCGGAACCGGGCAAGACAGGATGATAGATGCGGCCTACGTGGCAGGCGCCATGCGAGCCGTCCGCCATTTCGTACAGAGAGTAGGCTTGGTCAACCGCTTCCATTTTGACCGCTTCCGTTCGCGGCAGGTTCACGACCACATCCCAGTAATTTGCATCGTCGGGGTCTTTGATCTGCGCCATGTACTTGTCAAACTCGGACTCGGGCACGATAAAGTCATCCGCCACCGAAATCTTGGCGTGGGCAAAGACGGACTTGCAGGGGCCGAGCACACCGACGATATTTGTGGGCGCGTAGGGCAAATCAAAGAGAAAACCACCGCTATCGGCATCGAAGAAGGCGGCTTTGCCGTAGGGATTGCTGGCCAGCCCGGGCGCGTATTTGGTCGGCCCGGTCGCTCCCAGCGAAAACCACAAGATATCGCCCAGGACACCTTGTTTGACCAGGCTGCGCAGCAAGGCGAAATCCGGATCAAGCGGTGTGCTGGAGCTGGGCTCAATGATCGCTTTCAGCCCGGCCGCGCGTACGCCGTCCCTGATCTTGCGGGCATCGCCTAGCTCTGTCGCCATGGGCTTTTGGATGAGCAGATGTTTGCCCGCTTCAATGGCTGCCATGGCGAAGGGAACATGCGTGCCCGGCGCTGTCAGGATGAAAACGGCATCAATATTGGACTTCTCCAGCATATCGTAGTAGTCGCTGTATTGTTCGCGCGCGCCGAAGACGCGCACGCAGGCCTCGGTCCGCACCGGATGAAGGTCGCAGACTGCTGTGATTTCCGCGTTTTCCAGCGTCATGAGATAGGGCAGATAATAGGCCGCCGCGACCACGCCGCAGCCGACTACGCCGATTTTCACTTTTTCTGTCGCCATGAGCGCTCCTTTGCTTGGCTTGAATCAGGTCGGTCTCGAATGAGCCGATTAACCCGGTCCGAGATTCTCGAGAAAGAGTATAAACATTTTGCCGCCGAGCGCGTTTTCCGGATGCGGCTGCCAGGGCTTGGCGATGATATCGGGCAAGCCGTTGCCGGTTACGTCCCCGACGACCGCTTCGTGCCCGCCGAGGTTGCCGTCAAAGATGACATGTTCCTGCCAACTGCCGCCGGCGCCATCGAGATTCTCCCAGATATAGAACTTCGGTGTGCCGTCCCCGCGCACATATTCCATCTCGCAGGAGAAGACATCGTAATCGCCATCGCCGTCCAGGTCGGCAACATGCAGGCTGTGCAGGGCGCCGCGCCGCGGCACGGTCGGCCGGCAGATATCATGACGCTTCCAGTAATGCCCGACGCCGTCGAGATTCTCCATCCACCAGATTTGCCCGCCAGGGATCTCCGCATCGCTGAAGACGATGTCGTTTATGCCGTTTCCATTCATGTCGCGGATGGCAGCGCGCACCCCGTCAAAGGCGAAACGCGGGCGGAAATCTTCAGGTGGATAGGTGTTGGGTCCTATTGGTCGCACCTGCCACTGAGCGCCATCGCCGCTCACATTCTCGTACCAGATGTTGGTCCGCACGATATCGAGGTCGCCATCGCCATCCAGGTCGCCAACAGCAATGCCGGCATGAACGGCGGGGCCAATGACCTTGTGCTGCCAACGCTCCTCCGGGTTTGGCGCGATCTTGTACCAGCGCAGGTCATTCAGGTCGGACATGGTCACGATTTCTGGCGCGCCGTCGCCGTCGATGTCAGCGGCAACGATGTCATGAACGCCTTTCAGGTCCGGGTCAAACTCATGGCGTTTGAAGGGCCGGCTATAGTCGCCGGTATTGCGATACCAGACGCCGCCGGTGATGACATCCAGGCGGCCGTCACCGCTGACATCCAGCGCGATGCAGCCGACATCCGAGGGCGAATCGTGGCCCACGATATGCTGCGTCCAGCGATCCGGCGCCTGATACTTGTACCAGTAGAGCGTGCCGTAACGCTCACCGACTATGTATTCGAGAACGCCATCGCCGTCCAGGTCGGCCAGGCAAGTCTGCGCCAGCATGGGCGGCACATCCAAAGCGACAAAATGGTGGCGGAAATTGAACTTGGCCATGTGGTCTCCACTCGCTAACCGACGCTCAAGCGAACTGCGGCAGGTAAGGCGCGTTCAGCCGCAGCATTTCATCGATCATCGCTTCCGCCTGACCCACGCTCTCGGCGACCGGATCGAGCAGCGCGGCTTGCAGCACGAGATTGCGATCACCGCGCACAGCCGCCTCTACGATCAGTTCGGTCTGGTCGATATCGCGTCGGTTGAAAGCCGCCAAGGGCTGCGGCAAATCACCCATCGACACGGGGTAGACGCCGCTGCCATCGACGACCGCCGGCGTCTCAACGAATATATCAGGCGGCAGATTGTTGATCTGTCCAGTATTGAGCATGTTGACCGCTGGCAACCGTATCAAATCGTGCGCTGTCAGCGACGCGATGATGGGGAAAGCCAGCGTATCGGCCCAGCTGCGCGGCGCGAAAAACGGATCCAGCCGCAGTTCGGCGGAAAGGTCGCTTTGATCGCCGTAGGCCTGCTCGAACTTATCCCATTCGGCCTCATTGTTAGCCAGGTCGCGCAGGTATTCCCAGCGATTCGCCTCCTGCTCCAGATGCCCGGAGAAATCGATGCCCTTGATGCCATAGAATTCCCAGGCGTAGGCAATGTACTCGCCGGCGTGGCTGTCCAATGTGCCGGGGAAATAGCCATAGACCTCTAGCAATTTGCGCGAAAGCGACTGTTCGTCGCCGTCCATACGGCTGAGGCGCTCTTTCATCAGCGGGAGCAAATCTTCGCCAGTGTCTCTTCGGCGCAGATCGAGAATCCAGGTGAGGTGATTTGTACCGGCCGCCGTGACCTCCATGTCATCGCCCGCTACCCCCATCACGCGATCGAGGAAGAGATAGAGCGCCATGTCGACGCCGTGGCACAAGCCGATAATCTGGCCGAGGTCTGCATGGCGCTCCAGCGCCAGACAGATGCGGTTCAGCGGATTGGAAGTCACCATGACCATGGCGTCGGGACAGAGCTCGCGGATATCGCGCGCGATCTCCAGGTGCAGCGGTATCTGCCGCAGCGAATGGAACAATCCGCCCGGCCCGCCCAGCTCACCCAAAATCTGCCGGCTGCCATATTTGACCGGCACGGTGAAGTCTTGCTGCCAGGTGTGGTAGTGGCCAGTGTCGACGGTGATGATTACATAGTCGCTGCCCGCCAGAACCGCGCGGCGGTCTGATGTTGATTCGATGGCGATTGGCCTGTCGAGGTACCTGTTCAGCTTGCGCGCCAACTTGTCGTATATCGCCAGCCGCTCTTCGTTGATGTCCACAAAGCACAGCCTGCTGCCGCCGACTTGCGGATGGTTCAAGATGTCCCGCAGCACTTTGGGGCCAAAGGTGGTGCTGGCGGCGCCGATGATTGTGATCTGGGGGCGGTCGCTCATGCCTTGGTCTCCGTCCGCAGCGGCATCGTGACTGCGCTGATGCGGTCTTTCACGGTGGGGAAATCGCTGCTCTCGGCGAATCCGATAGTAAAATGCGCCGGTGTCTCGGTCATGAATTTCTGCAGCCCGTCCCGACCAAAGCCGAACACCGTCATATTGTTTTCCATCGGCCAATAAGAATCGACGTGCTGATCGGATTCATGATGCGCCAGATAGAGCACGCGGTCTACGTTAGACGCGCCGAAATAGATCCATTCGGGGTGGGGCAGGGCTTCCTCCCAGCGTTCGGAGAGCGCGCGCCGCTTGCCATCGGATATGACGCAGTAGTCGCCATTCTCGTCAAGCGCGCCGCCCGGTGTGCCTTCATACAGAAACCAATAGGGATGATCGACCTTGAGCACGGTCAGCCGCGCGTGGGTGGGGTAGATCTCCCAGCGACAAGCCCATTTCCCATCGGTGGATTCAGACGCGACGGTGATCTTGAGCGGTCCTGCAGCCAGAATGCGGCTGCGGCAGCCTTCGCCGCCGGGGTGGAAATGATTTTCCGGGTGCGCCAAGTTGGGGATGCCGCGATACATTCCATCGGCGCCGCCAAATGGACGGTAGCTCAACCAGTCGTTGCCGTCACGGTCGATCATGCTGGCGAAGCCCGCGCCGCGCTTGTGATAGTAATAGGTGGCGCCGGCTGTCGTGATTTCGTAGCTCGCTTGCGCCTGATGCATGACCTCGTCGCGCAGCGCAATTAGCGTCTCGTCAGGCGGCTGCCGGCCGGACTGCTGGATGCGAATATGCCGCGCGCAGCCCGCCGCTGTCTTGCCGCGCAGCGCGAATAGGGCGCGTACTTGACCTTCCGCCTGTTCAAGCTGGCAGGGCAAATCGGGCTCAACGATATCGCCGGCGGCGTTCAACTCCGCTACCTGCAAATGCGGCAAGTTCGCATCGGGCAGGTACTGGCCGAGGGTATATTCAACCACGAAGCTCTCGGGCAAGGCGCAATCAGACCGGAGGACGATGTCCCAGCGCTCAGGCACGATCGCTCTCCAAATCGCGTCGTTCTTCAGCGGTGTAATAGGGTTCTAAAGCGACTTCCTCGGCCAGGTGGCAGGCGACGCTGGTTTCGGGATCGTCTGGCAGCGGCCGCAGGGCTGGCGTTTCGGTTCTGCAGATATCTTTCACGTATTGGCAGCGCGTATGGAAAACACAACCCGAAGGCGGATTCACCGGGCTAGGGATATCGCCCGTCAGCACAAAGCGTTTGCGATGGCCGCCGCGCACACGCTTGGGAATCGAGTTAAGCAAGGCTTCGGTATAGGGATGCGTGGGCCGCTCAAAGATTCGCTTGGTCGGCGCCGTTTCCATTAGCTTGCCCAAGTACATCACCATGACGCGATCGCTTATATATTCAACCACGCTCAGGTCGTGGGCGATGAAAACATAAGTCAGCCCTAATTCGCCCTGCAGGTCCGACAGCAGGTTGAGGACTTGCGCCTGTACGGAAACATCAAGCGCGGAGACGGGTTCATCGCAGATGACTAAGCGCGGCTCAATGCTGAGCGCCCGGGCCACGCCCACGCGCTGGCGCTGGCCGCCGCTGAGCTGATGCGGAAAGCGGTTGTACATCTCGGCGCCCAGGCCGACCTGCTCCAGCAAATCCTCAACCCGCGACCGCCGTTCATCGCGCGTGCCGATGGCGTGGATTTCCAGCGGCTCGGCGATGATGTCACCGACGCGCATCCGCGCATTCAGCGACGAGTTGGGGTCTTGAAACAGCATCTGAATATCGCGGCGGATCGGCTGCAGCGCGCGCTTGTCAAGCTGGGCGATATCGACGACGCCTTGAGCCGTCCGGAAGCCGATGCTGCCGGTCGTGGGCTTGTACAGGCGCACGATGCAACGCCCGATGGTAGTCTTGCCCGAGCCGCTTTCGCCAACCAAGCCGACTGTTTCGCCCGGGTACACGCTGAAAGACACGCCATCCACCGCTTTGACATGGGCGACCGTCTTCTTGAGCAGACCGGCCTTGATAGGAAAATGCAGCCTCAAGTCCTCGATCTCGAGCAAGGCGTCGTTGGTCGCTGCTCTAACGGGACTCATGGCTAATCCCGATGTCTTCATCAAATAGCCAGCAAGCGACATCGCTGGCGGGACCCAGCGCAAAACTGGGCGGGTTTTCCTCACGACACTTTTGCATCACATGCGGGCAGCGCGGCGCAAATGGGCAGCCCCGCGGTACTTCGTGCGGTCCGGGCACGGACCCGCTGATCGGCTCCAGCCGGTCGCTGCGCCCGATCATGGGCAGCGAGTTCAGCAAGCCCTGCGTATACGGGTGCTTGGGGTTGTCAAAGATGTCGTCGACCGGGGCGCTCTCCACGACCTGGCCCAAATACATCACGATGACTTGGTCGGCTACCTCGCCGATCACATTGAGATCGTGCGTGATCATGATCAGGGCCATGTGGTTGTCTTCCTGAATCTGCTGAATCAGCTCCAGAATCTGCGCCTCGATCGTCACATCAAGCGCGGTGGTGGGTTCATCGGCGATCAGAATCCGCGGGTTGCAGCTTAGCGCCATCGCGATCATGGCGCGCTGACGCATGCCGCCGGAGAACTCATGCGGATACTGATCGACGCGCTGCTCCGGCAAGGGTATCCCCACCATGCGCAGCACGTCAATCGCGCGCGCCCGAGCCTCATCTTTGCTGACGTCCTGATGCAGCAGGATTGCCTCCATGATTTGGTGGCCGATGGTGTAGACCGGGTTCAGCGAGGTCATCGGCTCCTGGAATATCATGGCGATCTCATTACCGCGGATGTCGCGGATTTGCTCGCCATAAGGGTCGACTTGGGTGAGCTCAATGGCGGGCGCGCCGGCGGGATAATACTTGATCGAGCCGGCGACGATCCGCGCGAGGCTGGGCGAAAGCAAACGCATTATCGTCCGCGATGTCACGCTCTTGCCGCAGCCGCTCTCGCCGACAATGCCCAGTGTCTTCCCGGCTTGCAGCGTAAACGAGACCCCATCAACCGCGCGCACGACGCCCTGCTCGATGAAGAAGTAGGTCTTGAGATTGTCGACTTCCAGAACCGTATCCATAATGCGAATCAGTCTCTGATTCCGGCTCATTAACTGTCAGAGCATCCGCATCCCCGCCAGCGCGTATTTCCGCTAGCGTGAGAAGGGGTCCACCATATCGCGCAAGCCATCGCCCAGAAAGTTGTAGGCGATAACCGCGACGACGATGAAGATCCCGGGGAAGAGCGTCCAGGGATAGAGCACAATATTCTGTATCTTGATGGCGTCATTGAGCAGCAAGCCCCAGCTGACCATCGGCGGACGCACGCCTATGCCCAGAAAACTCAGGGCGCTCTCGCCGAGGATGGTCACGGGCACCGCCAAGGTCGCCGTCACGATGATGTGGCTGGCCATATTGGGCAGCAGATGCTTGCGTACGATGCGCGCGGTCGAAGCGCCCGAAGCTTCCGCCGCGTATACGAAGTCACGTTCCTTTAGCGAGAGCACCAGCCCGCGCACCTCGCGCGATAGTCCGGTCCAGTTGATGAAAGCCAGCACGATGACAATGCCGGCATAGACCCATTCGGGCGGCCACTGCGGTGGAATGGCTGCTGCCAGCGCCATCCACAGCGGCAACTGCGGGAAGGATCGAATCGTCTCGATGAGCCGCTGAACGACGTCATCTACCACGCCGCCAAAATAGCCGGAAAGCGTGCCGATAACAGAGCCGACAGCGATGGTGATCAAGACGCCGAAGATGCCCACCGAAAGCGAGACCTGCCCGCCGTAGATGATTCGCGAGAACAGGTCGCGCCCGCGTACATCCGAGCCCATGATATGCAGGCGTTCATCCGGATTGCTGGAGCCGAAGAGATGAATATCCGACTCGATTACACCAAGCACCTTGTAAGGATCGCCTTTGACGAAGAACGCTATGGGCACGCGCTGGTCGAGCTGCTCAACATACTCCAGTTGAAAGGTCTCCATATTGCGCTGGCCGCGCAGGGGATAGAAGAAGGGCAGATGGAATCGCCCGCTTTCCGGATCGCGCAGGCGGATCGCCATCGGTGGAGAATAGGTCAGTTTGGAATCGGAAGTACGGGCGGTGTAAGGCGCGAAGAATCCGGCAAACAGGGTGACAAAGTAGATGATGACCAGAGCGATGAATGAAAGCAGCGCCATGCGGTTGCGCAGAAATTTGCGTATCATCAGCTGCCGCACGGTCAGGAGTTGATACTCGTCCTGAATGCCCGACTCGATGTTTTTCTTTCGGAGCCCAAAGCGTTTGAATCGGCGCTCGCCCGCGCCCCCCGGCTTATTCATACTGAATCCTCGGGTCGCTCCAGGCGAGGACGATATCCGCGATCAGATTGCCCAGCAGCAACGTGAAAGCGAGGATCATCAAGACCGTCCCGGCCAGGAACATATCCTGGCGATTGAGCGCGCGTATGAATGGCGGCCCCAGCGTCGGCAAGTCAAGCACGATGGAAATGATAATCGTGCCGCTGATGAGAAAAGGCAATTGCATGCCGACGCGGCTGATCAAGGGATTGATGGCGATGCGCGTCGCATGCTTGTAGATGACGACCCGCTCTTTCAGCCCCTTGGCGCGCGCGGCTTCAATAAATTGCTGATCCAGTATATCCAGCAAGTTGGCGCGCATGATGCGAAAGGTCCCGGCCATACCGCCCAAGCCCAGTATCGCCAAAGGTATGGGCAGGTGTTTGGCGAAATCCAGCAAGCGCGCCCAAGACCACGGCGCGTCTTTGAACTCCTGCGAAAATAGCCCGCCCGAGTAATCTGTCTTCAGCACAAATACGGCGATGAAGAGATAGATGACGGCGATCAGAAAATTCGGCGTCGAGATGCCGATGAAAGACAGCGTCGATAATAGATAGTCCCAGCGCGAATTCTTGTGCGTCGCGGCGTAGATGCCGAAGGGTATCGCCAAGCCCCAGGAGATAAACAGCGTCGCCACGCCCAGGAAGATCGTCAAGCCGGTTCGCTGCGCCAGAATATCGGCCACCGGCGCGTTGCTGTATTCGATGGAAAAGCCGAAGTCGCCGGAGGGAAAGCCATCGATCCACTTAAAATACTGAATAATCAGCGGTTGATCGAAGCCGTAGGTGCGGCGCAAATTCTCGATTGTCTCGGGCGGCAAGGGCTGGCCCGTGGATGCTTCTTGTTGCCGCACCCAATTCGAGACAACGTCGCCAGGCGGCAGTTGAATCACAACAAAACTGATGAGCGTGATGAGAAAAAATGTTACAACAGCCGAGGCAGTTCGTCGAATAATATAGGTGGTCATCTACCGCATTGCTCCGTCAGGCGCAACTTCCGAACAGCGTTATTCTGCGCGAAGCGAGGCGGCGGGCCACTGTAAAGCGAGTGACCCGCCTTTAGGATTTACGGCGTCTGCGAGCGCTTAGGAGTCGCCCTCGCCCGGTTCATATTTGGCGTATGCCGTCTCAAGCTGATAGGCCGATGCATCTTGCAGCTGGCTATTACGTGAAATGCGATCCGCCATATTGCCCAGCCGCCTGTTCTTGATGAAGGGACGCTGCCAGTAACCGGTAGAGATATACCAGACATTGTCGGCGTGCAGCTGCGATACCTCGAACATCAAGTCGTTACGCTCTTCGTCCGATGCGGTCAATGCCGCGCGCATCAGCTCGACATTGCGAACGAAGCCCTCATCGACCGGGTCTTCTTCCCAATTGCGATGGTAGTAGGGCGTATTCGCGCCGGTCGGCGCCAGGCCGTGCATCTCAGCGCCGAAGGGATAGCTCGCGCCGTCACGATCCCAGGTGTGGATCATGAACTCGCCCGCCGTGAAACGCTCGCGGACCAGCGATTGGTCGTTGGCGTCCATGATGGCGTTCAAGCCGATATCAGCAAAGTATTCGGTCACTAGCTCAACGATCGGCGTGTATAGATCGTGGATGCCAACTTCGATGATCAACTGCAGCGCTTCGCCACCGGGCGCCTCGCGGAAGCCGTCGCCGTCCGCATCAACATATCCCGCTTCTTCCAGCATGGCGCGCGCGCCCTCCGGATCGTACTGCGCCCACAGTTGGCCATCGGCGTCGGTGTGGTAGCCGGACTCCGGCGACAGGGATGAGCCGTTGGGATTGAAGAGCCCGGCGTAGAAGAGATCGCCGATCTCCTGGCGGTTGATCCCGATGGAGACGGCGCGGCGGAAGTTGACATCGCGGAAGGCGCTCTTGATCACCGGATCGGGATGATCTAGGTTGAAGTGGAAGGCGACGCCGTCAAAGTCGGCGAAAGTCAGGCTGATATCACGGCCTTCCTGGATAGCCTCGCTGAAGAGCTGAATATGCTGAACGCCGACCCAGGTCGTATCAAAATCAAACTGACCGGTGACATTGCCCAAAGCAACACCTTGCCGGTCCTCAACCAGCTCGATCGTGACGCGATCGAAATAGGGCAACTGGTTGCCTTCCGGATCGACCTTCCAGTAGTAGGGGTTGCGCACCTGATTGTAGAATTCGCCGACCACGAAGTCTTCGTACATCCAGGCTTGCAGCGTATGACGGCCACGCCCGTTCTCAAGCAGTGTCTGCGTCTGATAGTCTTCGTAGGTGGCTTCTTCGTTGTAGTCGGGATGGAATTGCGAGAGATAATGCTTGGGCAGAGCGATGTTGCGCAGCGATGCCTGAGTCTCCGCGAAGAGCGGATACGGGTCCTGATAGGTGAAGACCAGCGTATGGTCATCGCTGGCTTCCAACTGCGGCGGCGCGCCATTCTGATACGTCACGCCGATGCCAAATCCGCTGACGTTTTCGTTGAGCGCATTGTCGTTCCAGAAAAAGAGTACATCCTCGGATGTGAAACCTTCTCCATCCGACCATTTGACGCCCTGGCGCAGATTCACTGTCCATACCGTCTGGTCCTCACTGGATGACCAGCTCTCGGCGAGATTGGGCTGGATCGGACCTTCGCCCGAAATCGGTGTATTCCAGCGCGTCAGCGGCTCATAGGTCATGTTGTAGGTCATGTAGGTGATGAGCGCGGCTGTACCGCGGCGCAAGGTACCGCCGTAAGTTCCGATTTCGTTCAGCGGCCCCACCACCAGCGGATTGCCCGGCAGGCGCTCTTCAACCGGCGGCAGTTCCCCGGCGGCGACCTGCTCGGCCAGCATCGGCGCTTCCTGGTACATCATATCCTGCGTGTATCCAATGGCGCCCAACAGGAGAACGACGAAAAGGACAGCGAGTAATTTGAGCAAGTAACGGCTTTGGCGAATCATGTTAAAGACTCCTATATACTTCAAGGAATTTACGATAACGCGACAATCGAAAACATCGTTCAATCAGTTGGATGATCGATCCGCGTATAAAGATCATACCGTTTCAAAAGGCGCGGCGCAAGCAATGGCAACCTCTATACTGCAGTCGTCAGGCAAAGCTCAGGCAGGACAAACCTACATGGAGCCGAAGATTGCTTTCGGGGTCCCGTTAGCCAGTGAGCCCACTGGTCTTATTACTTCACTATGTAAACATAAAGACCTTCCTATGGCGTTCCCTTCTCGTGATGTCCAGACATTACTTGACTATTCTTAACCGTTGCCTCTGTCGAGTGCTGACGTCGCATATTGATCTGGTCGTACGCAGTGTTATGCTAGAAGGCAATCCGTTCTCGTCGGGCTTTCGCATTCGCCGCCTGGGCATAGCGCAAGGTGGTCGAGGCATTGGCGTGCCCCGCTTGCGCTTGCATGTCCTGCAGCGGCGCTCCGTTATCCAGCGCCGATGGACGCCCAAGTCGCCGCCGCTTATGGCTGAGACGACCTCGACCACGGCTATCACGAAATTGCCCAAGGCCTGCGCTTCACCATCAGCGAGCCGACAGTGCCCGATCGTTACACCGTCGATCTGCTGGCGCCGCGCAACGCCATTGAAGCGCCTGGCCCGGAAGACGAGCGCGGTCCGCTGCCGACTGATGAGAGCGACACGGTCGAAGAGGGTTTTACCGAGGGCGAATTGCCTGGCTTCGGCGTAGTCGATCTTGGCGCGGCTTCAACAAAGAAGAGCATGATCCCCTCGTCCATCGGCTTGAGCTTCGCTGTCATAAGCGAGCCCGAGGCGCTGAAGATCAGGGTCGGAACGCCGCGATTCATCGGGCGTGAGCAGTTGAAATCGGCTGTGCGAATTGGAAATCCCTAAAGCAGCATAGCATCCCCGGGCTTTGTCAAAATAATCTGCTCTTCTGGCACGCCACGCGTCTTCAGCGCATTCATCAGCATTGTGGCGACCAGACGCTAATCCCGCGCCGTGGCATTATCCAGGATGGCGTAAATCCGCTCGGCTTCGTTGGTTGTCAAATAGGCGATGTCGTTGAGGCCGAAAAGAGTAAGTAAATAGGCAAACACATCATCACCCCTCGCTTCAACCACTCTCATCAATAGTTGAAGCCCGTCTCCGCTTTTGCCGCCTTTGTCCGGCGTTAGACAGCTTACCATCCCGGCGCGCTGTCGAAAGCGTACAAGGAGTGTATGACCTATATTCGATGAACCGATAATATGATCGAGCCCAGCAGGTCGCTTTACGCTGTAGCGCTACTCATTCTTCATCGTCTTCCCAGTTTTTCCACAGATCCAGCATCCCTTTTTCATAAGGTCCTGTGTTGCGAACGGCACGCGATCCGACTCGCTTTCCCTGCACAATCTTCTGAACAAGCGTGGATACGGCGTCGCTGTCCTTCGACCGCCAATTATGCCTGATGAGCCACCCTCTAATTGCTTCGCTATCGAGTGTGTAGCCCTCGTTGCGGAGCAGCTTAAATGTAGCAATGGCCACTCTTTCATCACCTGGATGCGCGATGCCCGTCGACAAGTTGACCCTGCAGGTCAGAGCTTTCAAAGCGCTTTCTACAACAGGATCGTAAAACGGCGGGGGCGATGCATCGCCTGTCGGAGCGTCCAAGATCTGCGCCTGCCAAGTATTGAGCCAGTGCTTGACATCTTGGTCTACGGATAAGGGGAGAGAACTGGTCATCGCTGTGGCGTCGTTTACGGGCAGCCACGGTACGATCAAAACGTCCGTAACGGCACGCATGTCGTCGATCATATCCAGCATGTCTTTGTTTGGATAAAACGCCAGCACGGGTCCACTGATGAGCCTGACTGATCTCATACGCAGGAAGAGCAGGGACAGGTCAATCTCAGTTTCAGCCTCATTGGCGGCATAGAGTAGTTTGATTTTTTTGTCCTTCGCCAGCGGCCGCGTAATCTCCTCGCCCAAGACATCTCGAATCACGCCATTGAGATTTCCGAGCACAAGAACGGCTATCGTTCCGGATAAGTTGTCTTGGCCTGCCGCTGCCTGACACAGCCATTGAAAACCGCGCTCTACAGCATCGTTATCTGGCCCAAAAGTGTCGATATATAGCGAGTTGCGTTGCCTGAGTGTCATCTTTCTCTTTGCTCCTGTTGGATTCAATGGCCGGCGCCGACTGCGAATCCGAGTCGGCAATCTTATGAGCTGTCAAGTGGGTGTACTTTCCGACGCTTCGTCGCCGGTCTTTTGATTATCACCACTGTCTATGCCGTTTTCCGTGCTGCAGCCTGGCGCGCAAGCAGCAGGGCGCAGCATAGGTAAAGGACTAGCCACCATGCCTAGGCACCAACTCATGAGGCATATTCATTGTCTGTTACCAGTCCGTGGGCTAGTCGATTGCGGAAATTCGAACCTAGTCGCTCGTGTAGATGCTTCGTGATCAGATACTGCATCGGATACTTTTCTTGCAAATCTTTAGCTTGATCTTCCAGCGACTTGAAAGAAGGCGGCTTGTAGTTCGCTGCAAGTCCATAAATGCACTCCATCAACGGCCGGTCTCTAAACGAGTGCCTTGCAGACTCGACGGGCTCTGAAATGTCCGCGCTAAAGGAGGATTCTTTGTAGTCGTCGTAGCTGGCTTGCGTCTTCAACATCAGAGTATGGACCCTCTTGATATCGTCCTGAGGCGCACCGCTTTCTCGCAGCGCAAGCACTGCTTTTTCGAGGAGACTGATCACTTTGAAGTGTGTATCAGTATCGAGCTTCATCCAGTTGTGGGCTTCGGGTTCGTAAGTTATCGCCGCTCTTAGCTCAGCGCAGCGAGTTCCCTCACCGTCCTTTGCAAGCCGATGCCAGTCTCGCGCGATGTACCAGGCGGCTCGTGTGTCTTCCCAGCTATTCTTCTTCTCGAACTCTTCTGCAAGATGTGTAGCGTAGGGAATATAGACCTTGGGATCACCTTTTTTGTGCTCTCGAAGCAGCTTTAAGAACGGCTAGCGTTACGCAGCAAGTGGCGGCATTCGGGCCCGACTTTAGAAAAAGTGCAGCAGTCATTCCATCTCGACTTCGACCTGATGATGAGCTGCGCCGCTCATATCTTCTTGCCAATTACATAGCGCGATCTATATCACTTCGAGGAATTCCCGACCGGGTAGCGTTGGAAATGGCGCATGAGGCTCAGCTTGATACCAAAATGCTGTTGATGCGATATCGTCTTGCAGCGGCAGGTAGCGGTAATCTTCAAAGGCTGCCCCGTGCAGCGTACTGGAGCGCCAGCCCAGCGCTTGGATCGTCACCCGCAGATTTTCCTCAAAGCGAATCGGATCCGGTATATGCCAGCGATACATGCCAAAGCGCTGCTGACTCTGGTAAAAGCCATCCGGCTTGATGACCTGCGGCAATCCCAGATAGGGCGTGGTGTACGGTGTGTAGTATCCGTCCTGGCTGCCAAAACACCAGGCGCCGCCGAAATAATCTTCGGTGCCGGTGCCGCAGATCGTGGGGAAATCCGTATCGCCGTCCATGTAGAACTTGATCTCGCCCTCGCCCCACCAGCCGCGATTATTGCTGCCCCAGGCCATATAGGTGCCGACATAGTGGCCCATGCCCTTGACGCCATCGAGGATCGTGTGCGTTTCTTTGTAGGGCAGCGGGTTGTTGCGGCGCCATTGCGCATGCAGGTAGCCGACATCCTCCGGCACATCGGTCAGCGTGTAATCGAACTGGTAGAACATGGGTTGTACTGGTTTGTCAAGCAGGTTTTCTATCGTCACGCGGGCGCTTTTGCGGAAGGGCATTTCCCAATAGCTGTTGAAAGCGCTGTTGGAATTGGCCGAAATGGGCATCGAGTTGACATGACAGTATTCGGTCCAGCCATTGCAGAAGAAGTCGCCGAAGGGCACCTCGATAGACGGCGTCTCTTCGTCGTCCCAATAAAAGCGCAGGATCAGCGAGCGCCAATATTGGGCGTAGGTGGTGATCCAGATGTGTTGAATGGCGCCGGGTCCCTCAATCTCGGCCAGCGTCGTGACGCTGTTGGCGTCGAGGCCAATGCAGGGCGAGACTTTCCAGCCTTGGCCCAGGTCTTGCGCGGCCGAGGACGAGAAGCCCTCGGTGGCCATGCCGCCCGCTCCCTTTTCGCCTTTGAAGTTTTCCGCCGTAATAGAGCGGGTCTTGGCCTTGGACAGGCGCGAGATGTTGCCCATATTCAAATGCAAGCCGTTGAAGTATTCCATGCCCTCACCTCATCAATCAACTATTCGTTTGAGTAACTGCTAGCTTTCAGTTTTTATCGATTCAAGGCTCTCCCGCTGGGAAACAGTCGCGTTTGGATCAAAGTCGATCGGTTTGTAACACAAGGCCTGACGCTCCGCCGAGACCCGCACCATCGGCGGTATCGTGCGTTCACAGATCGCTTGTACATATTTGCAGCGCTTGGCGAATTTGCAAGCTTGCGCCTGGTATTCATTCAATTCGATATCGGGCAGCTTCACGCCCCGCTCCCATTTGTGGTCGACGGTCGGAACAGAATCGAGCAGCAGTTCGGTGTAGGGATGGGCGGAATCAGTCAATATCTGCTCGGACGGCCCGTATTCGACCACGCTGCCGCGATACATGATGCCGATATAATCGCTGACATAGTAAGCCGTCGAAAGGTCATGCGTGATGTAGACGAAGCTGACCTTGTACCGCTCTTTCAGCTCCAGGAATAAGTTTACGATATTCATGCGCAGCGAGGCGTCGATCATGCTTACCGGCTCGTCGGCCACGATCAGCTTCGGGCGCGGGATCAAGCTGCGGGCAACCGAAATGCGCTGCAACTCGCCACCGGAGAATTGATTAGCGTACTTGCCTTCCACGCGCGCGAGATCCAGCCCGACGGACTCCAACACCTCGGCCACGATTTCTCGCGCTTCTTTACGATTCTGCGCGATGTTCAGGCGCAGCGCCGCGCCAAAAAGATACTTGTCTACCTTTTTGCGCGCGCTGAAGGCTTCAAAGGGGTTCTGAAAGATCGGCTGCACCGCGCGGTAGTAGTCTCTACCTTTCAGCCCGGCGCCGCCCTTTTCGAAAAGCGGATGCCCGTCGATCAGCACATCGCCGGATGTCGGATGCTCCAGTTCCAAGATGATGCGCGCCAAGGTTGTCTTGCCGCTGCCGGATTCGCCGACGATGCTGAGAATGGATGGCTCGGCCGCGGGCAGACTCAGGCTGACCTCGTCCACCGCCACCAGACGCGTGCCGAAGACGAGACCGCCGATGCGGAAGACCTTGCTGACATTTCGCAGTTCGAGCAGGTTTTCGCTCAAGAGGCAACCTCGCCGTATAAATGACAGGATACAAAGTGTTCCGGCTCCATCTGAATCAGAGTCGGCTCCTGATCGGCGCAATGCTCCATCACTTTGGGACAACGCGCGGCAAAGCGACAGCCGACCGGAGGGTCAATCAAGTTGGGCGGACGACCCGAGATACCCACGCGCTGCGAGCGATCGCCGACGCGCGGCAAGGACTGAATCAGCATCTGTGTATAGGGATGCAAGGGATTTCTAAAGATGGCGTCGGTGGGGCCGTATTCAACTAGCTTGCCGGCGTACATGATCGCCAGCCGGTCACTTATCTGATAATGCACACCCATGTCGTGCGAAACGACCACCAAGGTGTTTTCCATCTGCTGCTGCAATTCGGTCAGCATCAGCAGGATGCCCTTTTGCACTACCACATCCAAGGCGGTTGTCGGCTCGTCGGCCAAGACAATCTGCGGATGCAGAAAGGTGCCGAGGGCGACCAGCACCCGCTGCTTCATGCCGCCGCTAAGTTGATGCGGGTAGGACTTCAAGACCTCGACCGGCAGCTCCAGCTCTTTCAGATAAGCCGCCACGCGCTCGCGAATCGCCCTCTTGCCCGCCGCTTTAAGCGGGTGGCCTTTGGGCACGGCGTCGAAGAACTGATTCTCGATGCGGATGACCGGGTTGAGCACACTCATTGAGCCCTGGGGGATGTACGAGATGAAGTCCCACCAATGCTGGCGGATTTCGCCGGGCCCGATCGTGTTGACCTTGCCATTGCCATCGGCGAAGTCGGCTTCGTAGCTGCCCGAGACGATCTGCAGGGGCGGCTGAATATAATCGTAAAGGACTTTGAGCAGCGTGGATTTGCCGCAGCCCGATTCACCGGCGATGCCCAATACTTCGTTGGGGCGGATTTCGAAGGAGACGCCATCGACCGCCTGCACAACGCCACGCGGGGTGTGATAGTAGCATTTGAGATCGCGCAGCCTAAGCATCGCCGTGCCCCCGCCGCTCCGCCGACAAGCTGGAGATGCCGGTCGAGATCAAGAAGAGGCCGATGAAGAGCAGGATGATGGCGACAACGGGCGAGCCGATCCACCACCAGCGCCGGCCGAGCAGCGCCTGATGCTGCAGCGCCCAATAGATGGTGGTGCCGAGCGTGGCTTCTTCCAGGCTGGACAAGCCGATAACCGCCAAGCCCGATTCGGTGGCGATCGCGACTAGCACGGTGTTGACGAAGTTGGCCATCGCCCAGCTGAAGATATGCGGCACGATTTCTTCGGCGAGGATGGTGAAGGTGCCGGAGCCGGAGAAGCGCGCGGTGTTCACGAATTGCCGCTCGCGCATGCTCAGGGCGATCGAGCGCATCTGGCGGGCGGGCCAGGGCCAATTAAAGAGGATCAGGACGATGCTGATCAGCAGCAGCGAGGCGCGCCCCTGCAAGAGCGATGACATCAAGATGAGAATCGGCAGCGACGGCACCACGATGAAGACATCGGCCAAGAGGGTGATGACACGATCGGTTATGCCGCCGATGAAACCGGCCGCCAAGCCGGCAAAGACGCCGATAAGCGTGGCGAAGAAAGCGACGAACAAGCCGATGAAGAGCGAGTTCTGCGTGGCGTATGAGAGCAGCCAGAAGGTATCTTGCCCCAGGTTGGTGGTGCCCAGGAGGTGCTCGGCGCTCGGCGGCAGGTTGCGCGGGTGACGGATCCAGTCGCGCGGGTCTTCGGGCGAAAAGAAGGGCAGGATGCCGCCCAGGATGATAAATACGGCCAGAATCGCCAAGCCGATTTTCAGGCGTCGATTCAATGCGCCCATGGCTACCTCTGTCTGATCCGCGGATCAAAGACGGGATAGAGCAGGTCGATAATCAGCGTCGAGGTGGCGACGGCGATAATAGATATCGTTATCGTGCCCATGAGCAAGTTGTAATCGGCTTGCAGCACGGCGTTATAGGTCATAGTGCCCAGACCGGGATAACTGAAGAGAATCTCCGCGATCAGCGCGCCGTTGAAGATAGCGCCGATCTGCAGCGCCAATACTGTAACCTGCGGCAGGATGGCGTTGCGCAGTACATAGGCGGTCATGATGCGGCCTTCGCCGGCGCCTTTGAGCTTGGCGAAATAGACGAAGTCCTCTTCTGAGATGCTGGATGCCAGCGCCTTCATGCTCAGCACCCACCAGCCGAAGCCGACGATGACAATCGATAGCGCTGGCAGAACCGAGTTGTAGACGGCGCTGGAGATGAACTCCCAGGACCATGCTTCGCCGCGGACGGAGAAAAACAGCGGAAAGATCGGATTGATATGGATGAACAAGATGATCAAGATGAGCGCGGTGATGTAGTAGGGAATGGGATAGACGAGGATTGCGATGATCTCCAGGGTGCGTGAGGAGATCCAGCGGCTTTTGTAGCCGGCGAGCAGGCCGATGGCGTTGCCCACGACCCAGGCGATGATGGTTGATGCCAGCAGCAAGCCGAGGGTCCAGGGGAGGGCGCGCCCGATCAATTCGTTGACGGGCGTGGGAAACATGGAGAGCGAGGGACCAAACTCGCGCGTCACAAAGGTACGGTGAAGGAAGCCGAAATATTGGTCCGCCAGGGAACCTTCCAAGCCGAAAGCCTGCGTCAGGGTGGCGCGCATCGCCTCGACCTGTTCCGCCTCCATATAGGCGCCTTGGCTCATAATCCGGCCCAGCATCGACTCCACCGGATCTGAAGGCATGAAGCGCGGCACGAAGAAGACGACTGTGATGCCAATCCAAATCACCAGCACATAGGCGATGATCCGCGTGACAACGAATTTTGCGAATTGCATGAAGGCGCCTCAAGCAGGGAGGATTGGGCGCGCCGCAAAGGGCACACCCAATCCAACGCGCTAGACGTTGTTTAGCCTAGCCGTCTGACTTTGGCTGGATGAATGGCATGTGGTACTTGAATAGCGACCACCACCACCAAGGACCTTCGTAGAAGTTGTCGGCGGTGGGCAAGCCGTCCCAATAGGTCGTCACGACCGGTACAAATTTCGAGGTGCCGAACATCGGCAGCCAGGGCCGTTCGACGATGAACTGCTTCTCGAATTCGGTCAGCAGCGGGATCGTGTCCGGGTGATCGCTGGGCAGCGGCGCAATCTGGTCGAGGATGCCGCTGAGGGCGTCGCTGTCGTAACGCATAGCGTTGCCGGGCGCGGGCTGGCCGATGGGCACGATGTGGCGTTTGTGCCAGAAGGCGTCCAGCAGATCCCAGGAATCGGGCAAGGCGCCACAACCGGGCCAATAGGAGCCGGCGTCGAAGGTGCCGTTGTTGTAGTTGCTCCAGAATGTTCCGCCGTCCATCTGCTGCACGGTGGCGTCAATGCCGAAGTCGCGCCAGTTGTCGGCGACGGCGAATGCCAGGCGCTGCGATTGCACCTCGAAGTTGGAGGGCGAGTTGATGGTGATCTGCCAGGGGCTTCCGTCCGGCTTATGCCAAGCTCCGTCTTGGAGCGTGAAGCCCTCGGCTTGCAGCATTTCTGTCGCCTTTGCCGGATCGTGCTTCCACCAGCCGACGCCGAAGAGGTCAACCAGAGCTTCTTCGTCTTCAGGCATGCCCTCGATGCCCTGCTCCGCCAGGATGGCGGCGATATCGACCGCGTAGTTGGGGTCGAAGGGTTGATAGCCGTCTTCGAAAGCGAACTCCGTCATCCAGTCGCGCATGGGTTTGTGGAAGGCATCGTGAATGACTTGGACCGGCGGCACAGCCAGCGGCGATACGCGCAGGATGCCGGCGAATGTGGCCAGGCCGACGCTCTTGATATCGGTCGCCAGCGCCATCGCCCAGCGGACATTCTGGTTGTCCCAGGGTTCTTGCGAGTTAGCGAAGATGATGCCGCGCTCGCAGGGATCGTCAAAGTTGGCCCAAGGGAAGTTTTCGTGCCAGGCGCGCGCGTTCGGGTTGCCATCGCGCAAGATGTCCCAAGCTTCGGGCGAGATATCGGTGAAGATATCAAGCTGGTTTTGGATGCCGGCGATGATACGGCGCTCTTCGGTGCCATAGAAGCGGAAGAGGACGTATTCCGGACCGGGTTCGCCGAATATCTGGCCGACATCGGTATGCTGCCAGTCCTCGCGTTTGGTGTAGAGGAACCAATTGCCATTGGGATCAACATCAGTCATAGTGTAAGGACCACTGGCGACCGGCGGGTAATTCTGGAAGGTGGCCGGGTCTTCGTTCTCCCAAATATGCTTGGGCACCATACGGAAGTTGTCGCCCCAGATGTGTACGCCGAGGGTATAGGCCAGGCGCGGCTCTGAGCGCTTCAAGTTGAGAATGATGGTTAGATCGTCAACCACTTCGTAGTTGTCAATAACCTGCGACAAGAAGCCGCTGTAGGGAAACTCCGGCGTGTTCAAAATCATATCAATGTTGAAGGCCATGTCGGCAGTCGTGATCGGTTCGCCATCGCTCCAGCGTAAGCCATCGCGCAGCGTAACGCGGAAGCTGGTGTAATCGTCGTTGAGCGCTTCGGGCATCTCAGCCGCCAAAGCCGGGAATTGCTCGCCAGTGGCGGTGTTGATCTCCCACAAAGTCGAGTAAACCAGCTGGTGCAAGCCCGCGCTCATGTGAGTGCCTGCTTGATAGGGATTGGTCTGTGTCGGGTTGTTAATACGACCGCCAAGCTGATCAACAATCAAGGTAGTAGCGCGCGGAGTACCGACTTCGGTCTGCTCTTGCGCCGAGACGAGGGCCATAGAGAACATGGCGAATAGCGACAAAAGAGTTAGTGACAAAACCAATTTCGAGGATCTCCAATTCATCGTAATTTACCTCCAAAGCTTTTCCGGATTGGTTTTCAATGACATCTTCCATGTATTCGAGCGAGTGCTTCTGTCTTCTCCTTTCTCTACATTGTCGTGGCCAAGCAATGGTAATATCTGGCCGCAACGCTTACTTTAGATTAACGCAAACGCGATGACTTATCCAACAATTTATCCGATTAAGATCAATACGTCCCGTCATCTACGACTGACAGTCCTTTTCGTTCTCTAAACGCAACATCCGAAAAGGGCGCGACCTCTGCGCCCATCAACCGTCCCTGATCCTCGGAAAGTCAGGGCGAAGTAGCACCTGTTATACGACAACTTTGCAATATATCTAGACTTCTATAGACTTGTCGACGGGACAAAGAAACTAGCACGCCGCCGCACCCGATTCCCTTTCATGCCCACCAGCCCCGTTACCTTTTTCGATAATGCCAGTTTACACTGGCCTGCGTCGCTTGGAGTTGGTGGCGCTGCGCTGGTCAAATGTGGAAGTTGAACCGGGCGGTCTTTGACAATAAGTCGCTAAGAACGATTGGACAGCAGGATATTTCGTATCAATTTGGCAAGCTGATTCATGACGAAGGGTAGGCCGTGTCCGGAGCATTGCTCCAGCTTTGCAGCGTCTGCCCGCCGTCAATCAACAGGGAAGTGCCAGTGATATGGCGCGCATCGTCGGATGCGAGGAATGCCACTGTCGCGGCGACATCTTCCGGTTTACCGACCCGCCTCAGTGGGATGCGGTCAGCAAATCTGGCAAAGAAACCTTCCCAAGCGTCGGGGTCATCTGTTCCCTGGCGGAAGCTCAACGGAGTTTGGATGATGCCGGGGCAGACGGCGTTGACGCGGATCCGATAACGCGCCAGCTCCAATGCCAGGTTGCGCGCCAGCGCCTTGACCGCTTCCTTGCTCATCATATAAGGTCCCGAACCAAGAATCGTATCCCAGCCGCCGGTTGACGAGCCCATCAGCACGATTGACCCGCCGCCCGCGTCGATCAAGGCTCGTGCTGCCGCCTTGCAGGTGAGCACCATGCCGCGCAGGTTCACGCCCATGACCCGATCCCACTCTTCGATCGGCAGGTCGACGAACTCGGTTTTCGCGCCACCAATGCCGGCGTTGGCGAAGACCACGTCCAGCGCCCCGAACGCGCCCCGCGCCGCCTGAACCATCGTTTTGCAATCTTCGAGATCAGTCACATCCGCCTGAACGGCGATGGCTTCCACGCCGATTTCCGCGGCCACCGCCTGCGCGCGCTCCATATCCAAGTCGGCAATGACGACTCGCGCCCCTTCCGCGGCGAAACGAATGGCGCTCGCCCGCCCCAAGGCGCCGCCCGCGCCGGTCACTAGCGCAACTTTGCCGGCAAAGCGGTTCATGAGCCTATCTCCAACTGACGCCGAGCCGGTGGGGTATTGACGCTCTTGCGCAGGACCAATTCGCCATCGATGATCACGCCGGAGATGCCGGGACTATCCCCGATTTTGAGGGTTTCCAACGCATCATTAGCAACGCTGCCAATCGGCGCGTCCATGATGACCAAATCGGCTTCGAGACCCGGCGCAATCCTCCCCGCCGGCAGGTTGTATATCGCCGCTGTTGTACCGGTCGCCATCGCGATGGCAGCTTCGGGAGGGATATCGCCCAGGGCGCTGACCCAGCTTATCGTGCGCAGCATCCCCAGCGGAATCACGCCGGTGCCGGATGGCATATCGGTCCCGATGATGACGCGGTCAAGGGCGCCGTATTGCCGGGCGAGATCGAGAATGCGGGGGATGACGGCGGCGTTGCCACACTGAATGATCTCGAGGGCGGCGTCGGTTTCGGCGATGATCCGCTCGATATCGGCGAGCGAAGGCGCGGTCGGTCCGCCGTTGAGGTGCGAAGCGATATGCGGCTGCACCTTGATGGCATGTTCAGCGCCGATGGCATCGCTGCCCGGAATTGACGCGCCGCCGATATGCATCATGACTGTCATGCCGCAGCGTTTCGCCCAGCGCGCCATTTCCGCGATCTTGTCCCAATCGTGATAGCCGCCTAGGCCAACTTCGCCGAGATGCTTGACGCCGGCTGCCGCCATCTCCTCGAAATCGGCAGCAGTCAGACCCGCCTGCAAGAGCAGCCCGCCACCCTGCACCTTCATGCCGCCGGGGCGGGTGTTGTCCCAGGCTTTCGCGCCGAGAATCGCCATCGACTTCGTGCCGATGGCGCCGGTAGGACGACCGGGCATGTGAACCTCGCCCGCGGAAATCATCCGCGTGACGCCGCCGTGAACGCAGCTGGCGATGAAGTCGACGACCTTTTGTCGCGGGCTGTAGTCGCCGATGACCGGGTGGACGTGGGAATCGATGAGGCCGGGTATCACCGTCCCCCCATTGGCGCTGATCTTGATCACGCCCGCGCCCGCGGCGAGCTCGCGGCCAATCGCGGCGATCACCCCATCGTGGATGAGAATAGAATCGCCTTTGATGAGCGGAGCGGCGAAATCGCCGGAGACAATTTGACCGATGTTGTGAATCAGCGCGTCGCTCACGAGCCTGCCTCCCGCGCCCGCTGAAGCACAGCCAGGACATTTTCGAGATCGGTGACATCGCCGTAGTGGGTATCGATATCGTATAAAGTGACTTCCTGCGCTTGCGGGCTGGTGGCCATAACCAGGTCTTCCGGCACCAGGACTTTGTAACGCAGGAAGAAAGCATCGTGGACGGTGGAGCGCACGCAGATATTCGTGACCACGCCGGTCACAATGACGGTATTGATACCCCGTTCGCGCAGGGTGAGATCGAGCGTGGTCTGGAAGAATCCGCTGTAGCGCCGCTTGGGGATGATGATATCGCCTTCTTCGACGGGCAGCTCGTCAACGACTTCGGCGCCCCATGACCCGGCCAGGCAGTGTACGGTACGCATTTCGAAGAGGCTGTCGTCAGGAGGCAGGCTCTGGTTGAGCCAGAGGATGGGCATGCCCGCGGCGCGCCCCGCCGCCAGCAGCTTCTGGTGTGGCGCATAAAGCGCCTCGCCGCCATCGAGCACCATCGCGCCGCCCTCCTTGAAGAAGTCTTTGAGCATATCGACAACGAGCACGGCGGTGGTCGCCGGATCAAAATCGGTGATCTTGTCTCGCTGCTGGTCCGATTGCTTCTCGGAGAAAGCGTTTCTGGTTATTGACATATCTTTCGATCCTCATTTCGCTTGCAACGCTGGCTGGGGAGTGGTGAATCGCGCTGACACTGACCGCTGGTACGAGGTTTTTTGCTCGTTGCGTTGGAGTTGCCACATCCACAGAGGTCACTACTCCCCTGGTTGGCTAGTCGAGCCGTCTCTTCATGTTAGACCATCTTTATTTTCAATGTCGCTCAGTTGAAGGCCGCCGAGGTCGGCGCCGGTCTCGTAGAGCTCGCTCAGGTCTTCAACATAGCGTCCGGCAAAGGGATTCTTGATGACCGCGCCGGCCGCGACTCTGCGCAGCGGTTTTGCTAATCGGCGGAAGCCCTCCGCGTAGATGACGTCGATGATGGTGCGGATTCGCACTAGCTCCATTCGTAATCCTCCCAGGAGAATTGTGGTTCATAACCCAGTCTCGCTTTCGCTTTGGCTGTGTCAAACAGCGACTGATTGCCCGACAAGCGCGACCTAATGCTGGCCTCCGGATAAAACGCTTGCGCCAAGGTCTCCGAATCGGTTTTCATGAAGCTGTTCCCCGCGCTGATGTAGAAGGCCTCGTGTCCGTTGATGTCAGCTTCCAGCGCGAGGCGGCAGGCTTGAGCGACATCGCGCGTATCGATATAAGCCCAGAGGTTGGTCGCGCCGCCAGCGGGATCGTCCCACAGTGGCCTCAGCATTGATTTGAAGGTCTCGGGTTTGTGAATCCAGGGGAAGCGTAGGCTGACGACGGATAAGGCTCCCGCCATTCGCCTGACAAAAGCCAGCGCAATATCCTCGCCAAGCGTCTTCGACAGGGCGTAGGCGTCTTGCGGCGCCTGCGGGTGCGCCTCATCAATCGGAAGGTAGAGCAATTGAATCGGCCTATACGAGAAGGGCAGCCCCAACACTGACATGCTGCTGACATAGACGACGCGGGGAATTTCCAGGACGGCGGCGGCCTCGAAGATGTTGAAGGTCGCCATGATGTTGGTGCGGAAGACTTGATCGGGACTATGGTGAATGGGGCGCGGAATGGCGGCCAGATGCACGATGGCGTCGACGTTCTGGCAGGCGCCGTATACCTGTCCCAAATCGGTACAATCCACAAGGCGATACTCTGCCACAAGATATTGTGGCGGCGCGTGGTCGATGCTGACGATATCGTAGCCCTGCGCTCGAAGATGCGACACGACTGCCGAGCCAGCCAGCCCGCTGCCGCCGGTGACTGCGACTCTCATGTTGCAAGCTCCCTATCTGCTCTGACGGCGGCCGCCATCAGGCCTCCGTCACCGGTTCCATCCAGTTGGGACCGCCGACGGTTGTGATGCTCATGTGGGTCATGTTACTGCCTTCGACTGCGCCATGCCAATGCCTTTCGCCCGGCGGGAAATGAATGACATCGCCCGTCTTGGCGACGCCGCCTTCGCCTTCCTCATTGCCAAAGCGACACTCGCCCGCAGTGACGAGAAGGACTTGCTCGCCTGGGTGTGTGTGCCAGTGGGTGACGGCGCCGTCTGTGAAATGCACCAGCGCTACCGACACGCCGCCCTCCGTCTGCGCGGCTATCAGCCGCTCCAACTGGGATGAACCGCCTGAGACATAAACATTGGCATTAGATTGCCGTTCCTCTTTAGACACGTGCTTCATTGGTTTCCTCCTTGAATCTCAATCAAGCTGAGCGCAGAAGCGCCCAACGTAAGTATAAAATACCGGCGATATAAAGCGCGGCGCCGGAAGCGATCAAGAGATACGATTTGCGCGGCGCGCCCTTAAACTCGCCTGTAGCCAAGCCCCAAATATAAGTCCAAAGCTGCGATGTTGTGCCTATGGGCCAGGAGACGGCGGCGGTTAGGGCGCCGGTGGCGAAGGCGTTGATGATATTGCCGCCGTAGTGCGCACCGGCGGCGATGAGCGAATAGCGGTGCATCGCCCAGCCCGCGCGGAGAAAGATCGACCACTGACGACGCAGCGTCAAGACAGCGCCAGATGTCAGGACCGCGCCGATGAGCGAACCAGTCGCCAATACGATCATGTAGGCGAGCGGCGTCAACCCGTAATCGCGGCCCGGCGCTTGCAGTGAATAAGCTAGTCCGAGCGGGTAAGCGGTGATAATTGCTGATGCCGGGGCAACTAATATTATGTTCTTGGCGATCAACCGTCGGCTTGTCGCTCCGGCAGCGTCCCGCAATTGAGATGCCGCCCCCTCGAAGAGCAAGCGGTCGCGAACGATTCTCGCCCGGACGGTGGCCATTGCGGCGGCGAATAACAGCAGACAGGCAACTATCAGATCAAGCGGGGCGAGAGCCGCCGGCGTGCCGCCAACGAAAGCGGCCAGCGATGTCCCCAATATCAGGCTCATGAAGGTCTGTACCGGCGCGGTCACCGATAAGCCGACAGCGGTGAATACCGTCAGGGTAATCCGCACGCCGATGACGAACGTCCCGCCGGTAAACAGCGCGACGATGATGACCGCCGGCCGCTCGCGCCACGCTTGCGCCATCTCTCTGAACAGTTCCTCGCCCAGCAGGATCAAGGCAATCATCCACACGAATACGAAGGAGAAAATGTAGAGTCCGAGGAAGAAGGCGTCCACGGGATAATGATCCAGTTTTTTGAGAATGACCGCCCAGGATCCCCAAAGGAAAGCGTTAAACAGACCGCCCAGTATCGCGACTTCCTGCGTCATCAGACTCGGATGGCGCGGATCATTTCGACTGCCAACTCGACATCGGCATTGGCGTCAGCGCCGGTCGTGCGCACTTCGCTATCCTCGCGAATGCAATCGTAGAAATGCAGCCACTCCAGGCGAAACGCTTCTTCGTGAGAGGCCGGCGCCACTTTGGTGATTGGCGAGCCGTCTTCGTTTTCCTGAATGGTTACAGTGGTCGGCGCGTACTTGACATAGGGATTGGGGAAGACAATGCTGATGGTCTCGTTCTTGCCATAAGCGGTCAATTGCTCGTCCCACCAGAGGTAATCAGGCCAGACGCCCGCTTCAAAGACGCAGCGGCGTTGCGGACCGAAATCGAGGACCGAGAGTATCTCGGTCGGCGAGATGGCATCGCTGAAGAGGACGCCCTCGGCCGCGCCAAATGCGCCGCGCAGGATGGCCAGATCGTGGCTCGAGAGCATCAGCAGCATATTGTAAAGACCGGAAAGCTGCGCGTGGCTGGGTCCAAGAGCCGCTTTGGAGGCGGCTTCGATTTTCGCGGCGCCGTCAGCCAGCGCGTCCTGCGGGATATCATCGCCGGTTACCAGGGTATAGAGCGGCTCGTGCACGCTGAAGTTGCCGGCGAAATCGTGGACGCGGATCAGCCGCACGTCTTCCATCGCTCGCATGCGCGCCATGCCGTATTCATAGCCGGGATCATAACGTTTCATGTAACCGACCATGAGCTTGACGCCCGCGCGCTTGACAGCGTCCAATACGCGATGACCCTCGGCCGGGTCGAAGCAGAAGGGCTTTTCGACGAAAATGTGCTTTCCGGCTTCGGCAGCCGCTTCGGCGATATCGCTGTGATCCATCGTCAGAATGGCGACGATATCGATATCGGGTTGAGCGAGCAACTGCTCATATTCGACATATCGATCCCTGACCCCGTACCACTCGCCGACCGTATTTACGACTTTCGCCGAGATATCGCAGACGGCGCCAATCTCAAATTGCGGCAGTTCCATCAGATAAGGCAGATGCATGATCTGGGCGATCTGGCCGCAGCCGATGATGCCAACGCGTAATCTGTCCAATTCGATCCTCCTTCTTCCTTGAATCGGGCGCTCAGCTTTTGACGGCGCCAGCGGTCAAACCTTCGATGAACCAGCGCTGCATGCCGACGTACAGGACGATGACCGGTATGGTGACCATGCTGAGCGCGGCGAAATAGAGCGTCCAATCGGCCGAGTAACGATAGAAGAAGTTCACCAAGCCCAGGGGTATCGTCTGCAGTTCCGCCTGGCGGATGAAGATGAAGGCCAGAAAGAATTCATTCCAAAAGAACATGCCTTGAAAGATAGCGACCGTCGCCAGCCCGGGCCGCGCCAGGGGCAGCACGACGTACCAGAATACTTGCAGCCGATTGGCGCCGTCAACCAAAGCGGCATCTTCCAGCTCGGGCGGAATCGACATGAAGAAGCCGCGCAAGAGAAAAATGCTGAAGGCCATGGAGGTGCCGGCGTATACAAAGACGAGCCCGAAGCGACTGTTGAGTATGCCCAGCGTTCTGACCACGATGAAAAGCGGTATGACGGTGACCTCGGGCGGGATCATCATGGTCGCCAGAATGATGAGAAAGATCGCCTGACGCCCGGGGAACTGCAAGCGGGCCAGGGCATAAGCGGCGATCGATGACACGATTAGCAGGACGGTCAAGCTGAGCGCGGTGATGATGATGCTGTTGCCGATGCGCGCGCCCAAGTCAGCGATGCGCCAGGCATCAATGTAGTTCTGCCAAATCATCGTTCGAGGCGGTCCCCAGACGTTGTTGAATAGATCGGCGTCGGTCTTCAGGGAGCCGAATACCATCCAGAACAAAGGGTAGATCGTCTGAACTGTGGCGATGATCAATATCGCATAAACCAGCAGCAGCTTGAGGCGACCGCTGAAATGCTTCGAAAACAGATCGGAGAAGATATCGGGATTCTTGTGTCCGGCGGCGCTTGCCATGTGCTCTCCCGACCTCAGAAGTTGTAGGTGCCGCTGCGGCCAATGCGAATATAGGTGAAGGCGATGACCGCCACGACGACAAACAGGGCGAAGCCCATCGCCGAGGCATAACCCAGCTTGCCGAAGCGGAAGGCTTGCGTCACAAGATGGGTCAGCACGACCTCGGTGGTGTGATTGGGTCCGCCATCGGTCATGACGAAAACCAGCTCGAAGTTTCTGACGAAGGCGCCATTCAGCGAAAGAAGCACGCTGATGAAAGTCACCGGGGCAAGCAAAGGCAGGGTGATGCGGGTGAGCCGCGTCCAGGCGCTGGCGCCGTCAATGATCGCCACTTCGTAGAGATCCTTCGGGATGGATTGCAGACCGGCCAGAAACAGAACCATGTGAAAGCCGGTCCATTTCCAAATGTCCACCGTGATGATAGCGCCGAGCGCGGTCGCTTGATCGCTCAGCCAGGCGCGAATGAGACCGTCCAGCCCCAGTAATTCCAAGCCCGCATTCAGCAGGCCGAAGGTGGGGTTGTATATCCAGGACCAGAGCAGGCCGATGACGACAAAAGAAAGCGTAACCGGCAGAAAGAGGGCGGTGCGAAAGAAGATGACGCCCTTAATCTTTTGGTTGACGAGCAGCGCCAGAAACAGCCCTAATAAGTTTTTGACCAGCACGACGGAAATGGCGAAGATGATCGTATTCGTCACCGCCTTGAGAAAAACATCGTCGCGTTCAATCAGCCTGATATAGTTTCGCGTACCGATGAACTCGGGCGAATTGAAGCCATCCCAGCGGTGAAAGCTCAAATAGAAGCCGTAAACAATCGGGATGAGGACGAAAATGACCAAGAGAATGATAGCCGGAGTTAGCATCATATAGGCGGATAGATGCTGGTAAACGCGCGGGTATCGTTTCCGCTTTGCAATATCCTCGTCGGCCGCGGAAGCTGATGCCCGGTTAGTTCGACTTGAAGGCGTCTTAATGGTCTTCTATTCCCAGTAATCGCTCGCCAGGAAGCTCGACTCCCTAGGCAATATTGAGCTTTAGGCCCAGGTCCTTCACAACATAGTCGATGCTCTCAAGGCAGCTTTGCTCGGCCGTTTTGTGCGACGCATCCAGTTCGATCAAGGCCAGGCCATCAAAGTCGTTCTCCAGCATAATCTCGACCATAGCGGGGAAATCTACCACCCCGGCGCCCAACTCGCAGAAAGAAAGATAGCGCGCGTAGCCTTCCAGCCCTTCAAAGTCTTTCGCATCTTTGAAGTGAATGTAATCGATGTGCTCCATATAGGTGCGCATGATGTCCACCGGGTCGGTGTCTTTGATGACCAGGTGAGCGGGATCAATGCAGAGGCCGACCAAGTCCGTATCCACGATCGCCATGAAACGGTCGAGCTGCTCGCGCGTTTCGATGAAGCAGTCCAAATGCGGATGATAGACGGTGCGGATGCCCAGCTTGTTGCTGAAGGCGCCCAATTCTTCCAGCGCGTCCGCGAATTTCCGGAAGTCGTCGTCCGTCTGCGGCTTTGCGCTAACCGGCGGACCACCGCCACAGACGAGAATCTTGGAGCCGAAACTCTGGAGGAAGCGCGTCACCGCCATGACGCAATCGCGTTCGTAGGGCCATAATTCGGCATTGGTGTATTCGCAGTTGGCGTAGAGCGAAGACAAGCGCAGTCCGTAATCTTCCTGCGCCTTGTTGAAGAGATGCATGCGGCGCAAGAAATCGGTATCGCTCAACATCTCGGGCGGTCCCGAATCCTGAAGCGTCATGAAGCGGCGGGCGAAATAATCGCTGAGGCTGTTGAAGATCAGCGCTTCGTACCATACGAAGCCAACTTCAGCGAGAAAGGGAAAACCTTCTTCCGGGCGGCCTTCGAAATCCCATGTATTGAGATGATAGCCTATCTCAAACTTTTGCTCTTTTGGCATGGATAAATGTCCTCTTTTGCGGGGTAGATCTTAGGAACGGCGGGTGGATCCGTCCCGCGCAGCAGGATAGATCCACCACTGTCTGAGCCTTGTCGGAAGATACTCAACTCAACTCAACTCAATCATCGTAGGAATAGCCGTCAAAGACGAGATCGTCGAAGACTTCCTGAATCTGCGCCATGCCTTCTTCCGCTGTGATCGTCCCGCCGACGATACCCTGGATGGCGTTCTGGAAGGCGTCATTGATTTCGGTGGGCCAGATCCAATCCAGGAAGCGCGCGGTATTAGGGAAGTGGTTGGAACGCAGATCATCGGCGATATCTGATTCGACAACGGTCACACCCTTGATCGAGGTCGCCAGCGGCTCCATGATGCCGAGGTGCTTGTCGGCGATCTCGGGTCGCGAGAGATATTCGAGGAAAGCGACGGCGTGCGGCAATGCTTCCTCGCTGACCCCGCTGTAGATGCAGTAGCCTGAATCAGGACCGCCGCCGTGCCCGCGTGTGCCCGGTACATCGGCAAGCTGCGGGAATTCAAACACGCCCCACTCGAAGTCGACCACGTTTGCCTCAATCCAAGGCAACTCCCAAGTGCCTCCATAATAGACCGCCGACTGCTGGCTGGCGAAGGCGCTGCGCATGCCGTCCCAGTCGACCGACAGTGAATCTCGATCGAGGATGCCGTCATCGACGAATTGGCCGATCCGCGCCAGAGCCTCGACATCGGGGGCGTCAGTGAATTTGGCTTCACCGCGGAGGTTCTGCACCGTCTTCGCGATGGAATCGTCCATGGTCTGCGCGGCCGTCTCAAAGTACCACATCGGCCACATCCAGACGTTCTTGCCCTGATGCAAGACGGGAACATAACCGGCCTCGTCCAGCGCCGCCGCTGCCGCTATAAAGTCGTCATACGAATCCGGCTCTGCCAGACCGAGCTCATTGAATACATCGACATTGTAGAAGAAAGAAGACGTGGAGACCGGCGATACCGGAATGCCATAAACGCGGCCGCCAATAGTATAAGCATCGAGCGAGGCTGGCTCGAATCGATCGGCCCAGGTTGCGATATCGTCCGTGATGTCGCGCAGAACGCCACGCCGCACATAAGCGCCATTGGTGGGATTAGCGGCACAGCCAATGACATCCATGCGTTCGCCGGCAAGGTGAGCGGTCAGGAGTCGCGTCACACCACCGTCGATTGGTCCTTGCGCGTCCCATACGACATCCGATACATCCGGGTTTTCCGCCAGGAATCCGTCAATAACTTCCTGCTCCACTTGCGCTTGAATTTCATCCGGAGCCATAGAGCCGAGGTTATCAAGCGAGGTCGGACCGAAGACATGGAGGACAAACCCATCTTGAGCGGCGACACTGCCAATTGCCAGCAGCGCCAAAACAACAAACATCAAACAAAGGAGAAGTCGTTTCAACATTGGCCAATTGCCTTTCTTCTAAGAAAACGCTTCGAAAATTCTGTCACATCGCGAGTATAACACGTCGAATTTTGCGCCGCCAACATCGGTATGGTGCGCGGAGATAGCTTCCCTTTTATACCTTTTCGCCGGCCCTTACGTTCGTAAGCGCCGCAGCATTGATCTCAGCCTGGACACGATACGCCACTGACCGGCCTGCCCACGGACAAACACCAGACCAATCTTCCCGAAGACATCTGTGAAGGCGCTGGCGCTCTCGCCCTGGTACCAGATCATCAGTTCGCCCCACAAGCATATCGCCGCCGATGTCAACAGTTTGCGCTCAAGCTCATTGGAGAGCGAATCATCTGTGAGCATCATCCACTCGCCGCTCGACGCCCCCAGCCTGGCGACATAACCCTCCGGTCGGATCTCCGTCAATGCGCCCATGATGCGCGCGTTCTCTTTACGCGCTTGGCCGAGAAGATCGCCATTGGATTTCACTTGTACCCACTTGATACGCGCCGTGCGCTTGATATTGGCGCGATCGAGTACAGTGCCCACGCTGCCAGCGCTGATCCCGAGCAGTTCCTGCCACTGCGATCGGCTGCGGTTTTATGCCGTCGCCCGTGAAGATGGCGTGCGCCATACCGGCAGGCAGGTCAGCCTTTTTGCGGACCTTCCAATTGGGCGGCAGCGGCGTGACCTGGTAGTCAGCTAAGTCCGCTTCATAGCTTGCCAGGATATCTTCACAGTCGCGCACCGGCCGCTTATAGCGCTGTTTTTGGGCCTTATACAGCGGTTCCAGGGCCTCTTCCAGCGCTTTTGCAGATTCTGACTCTAGTGGCGCTTGGGCGAAAACCTCGTACCCGATGATGGTGTTGGGAGCGCGTTGAAACTTCTCTTCGTAGACGCGGAAGCGGAGGCAACGCAGCAGCCGTTGCCGGATATCTGCAGCTGAGCGCAGGCGGACTTTGAGGTTCCGGGAGCGTGCTTTCTCACAAGGGTCAAATTTCGCAAAAAATGGGTGATCATCACTGTGGCGGGCCTCTGCAAAGTTGTCATAGATGGTGCGTTCATTCAGCTCGCAGCCCAGCGAGCGCGCGGCCTTGATGAATTCGTCCATACTGAATGCGGTGGGCAGAAGCTCGGCATGGCGGAGTCGGACGGCAAAGTAAAAAAGCGCTGAATACATCGTGGTGTAGGCCTTATTGGACAGCCGGAGAAAGCTGTCTGGCGGTTCGAGCGGCGCACTGGCGGGCTCAAGCTGGCGCGGGACGGCATTCAGGTCGATACTATCTGCGAGCCGGACCTGCCGCTGCCTGCCGAGCAAGTCGCGCCAGGAAAGGCCTAGCCACTCTGCCATCTGTTTGGCGTTGAAGTCTTTCCGCAACCGAAACAGTGGCAGAAGCCGTCCCTGTGCCAGTTGGCGCTGGGTCCGGGGTCTTCATGTTGCGGATCCAGGCAGCGAAAATGTTTCTTGCTGACACCTTTGCGGTTGTAGTCGGTAACGTCGAGCGCAATGCGAACCGCTTCTTTGACGGGGTCCCAGCGCGGATCGTTGCTGCCGTTCAGGAAGGTTATTGCAGGCGCCGGGGCGGGCTCGACCTGAGGCAGGAACGTTGGCAGCGCGTCCAAGGCCGCCGCTAGATCGGGGTAGCGGTGGCGTAACAGGTCATTGCTATCGCCTTTGTGTGGTATGCCCGGGCCGTTGACCTTGCGGAATTCGCCTTCGCCTTGCAAGCCCGATTGAGCCAGCAGCGTCGCCAGCTTTGTGGCGCCGGCATGGCCGGATTTGTCATTATCAGCCAGGTAGATGAAGCGGATCGCGCCCAGCTCATCCAGTCGGGCCTGGTCTTCCTCTTACATCGCTGACCTTGACGTAAGGTCGTAGCATCATTCACATCGTTAGCTTGGACACGGATGGTATACACGAGCACCGCATCATACGGTGCCTATGCCATATACGTTCGCCAAAGGCGGAAGCGAGCAGGTTAGTGTATTCGGCTCATCTTTGCAAGGCTAACGATGGTGTACGGTCGCTCGGCCATATTCGTCGTCAAAATGGGCACTGTCGTTAACACCGCGCTGCTATATATCTCGGCTGCTCGCGCCTGATCAACACATTTTAGAGGAACCGCGAAACTACATGGAGATTCTGGCCCGGATTTCCTTGGCGGATGCTGCCGAGTCTCCCGATCGCAATTGCGCGTGCCAAGCGAGGACATCGCGTTTCACACACGAGCTTTTCTTCTGTCGGCCGTATCACTCTTTAAAGCGCTTCAGATAGAGATGAATCTTGTGGGCCACCTGCTCCGAGCGAATGTCCGCGACGGCCATTTGCTGGTAGAAATCCATCCACTCTCGTAGGCTATCCGATGGCCGCTGGAGCATCTCGCAACCCTTCGTGAAGCACTTAGACACAGATAATGATAGCAGAATCTGCGATTTTCGCGCTGAATCCGCATCGGTTGCTTCACAGTGCGCGGCTTCCGTGAAGCAAACTAGGGGTAGTGTATCTGTGGCTTATACGGCGCCCGGCAGGTCCTTTTGTCTTGGACTAGGATGGTTTCTACTTCACCACCGCCATACCCGCGTCGGCTGT
>JAJEBE010000050.1 GCA_022822545.1 Anaerolineae bacterium | reverse complement strand
ACCGGTGCGGTGGCTTTCCACCACAAAGCGGGAGTCCACACCAAAGCTGTGCTCAACAACCCTGTCACCTACGAGGTGATTGATCCGGAAGACTTTGGCATGTCGCGGATAATCGATGTGGCGCATCGCCTGGTGGGGCGGAACGCCATTCGCGACCGGGCCAACGGATTAGGCATCAATCTGGGAGAAGACGCTTTGCAGTCCGTCACAGCGCAGGTCAAGTCGCTGGCGGATGAACAGCAAATCACCGCCGCTGATGTCGACCGGATTTTGGGCGAGACGATGTTGCCGGTCGACGATTAATCCGCCGTCGCGATTTTGGCGATGCCGCGCGGTTCTTCCATGGGGAAAATAAAGACCAGAATTGAGAGCAGGCCGGCCAGGGCGAAGATGCCGAAGGTCAGTTCGAAGCTGGCGGCGTCGACCAGCCAGCCGCCGATGATCGGCGCGAATACCGTCACCGGCGCGACCAAGGTATTGGCCATGCCGATGTAAAACGGGCGCTCGGCTACTGAACAGAACTGCACCGTTATCGTCATTATCGTCGTCCATTGCGTGGCGTTGACGATGCCGGTCAGGGCGAAGACCGCGTAGAACCAGAAGACATCCGTCGCCGTCAGCGCAATCACAATCGCGAGAACGGTCAGAAAATTGGCCATGATCAGCACACGGCGATGCCCCCAGCGGTCGCCGATCCAGCCGACGACGGCGCTGCTCAAGGTGTTTGACAGGAGCAAGACGCTGGTCATGATACCGACGAGTTCCGGCGACATATCGAAGCGGCGGATGCCGAAGATGGTGTAGAACGAGATCACGGTCAGACTGAGCGAGGTCAAGCTACGGGCGACGAGGAACCAGCGGAAATTGCCATTGGCGATCAAGATCTGGCGCAGACGTCGACCAAAGGCGCGCCAATTCAAACGCTCGACGACATCGGCAGGCGCGCTCTTGGATTCGTAAGTCCAGGCGAGAAATAGAAATGAGAGAACCAAGCTGGCGCCAGTCACGAAGTAGAGGAGCGAAAAGCTGATCGGATACTCAAGTCGCTCGAGGATCACGCTGGCGAGGAGCGCGCCGCCGGCGCCAAAGAGATTCACGCTGGCCGATTGTACGCCGAAAAAAGCGCCCAGCCGATGGGCGGGCATGATCTTGCTGATCATGCTCTGCCAAGGCGTGCCGGTGAAGCCGCCGCCGAGCGACTGCACAGCGAGCAGAATCAGGGTCAGGATGAGCGCGGCGTCGGCGCCGATCGTGGGCAGGGCGAGGGCGACCAAGGCCAGGCCGAAGTATGGCAATCGTTCAAAGAGAGTCGTCGCCAGCACCATCGGTTTGAAGCGGCTCAAGCCGGCGACATAACTGGAGGTCAGCAATTGCGGGACTTGCCAGCCGATATGAAAGAGGGCGGCGACAAAACCGATGAGGGCGGTCGAGTCGGTCAAGTACGACAGGAAGAGCGGGATTATGGTAACATAGGAGGCTAAACCCATGATGCCAAAGCCGAAGAAAGCGCCATCCAGAATGTTCACCGCGGCATTGTGACGAAGCTTGCTGTTATGATCAGGTGTCAACATGTCGTTCTTGTTCACGGCCGGATGCCAAAGCGCCATTTTATCAGAGAATTGGCTTTGCCAAGATAGGAACCCGCCGTCATCCCCCCGCCCAATTTCGCTAGCGACAGGGCGTCGATGTTCAAACCGGAATCCGCAAACATGTCGATGACCTTAACCGAAAAACTATTGGCCAGAGCCAGCGGACGCGACAGTGTCCAACCGGGCGAGATCGTTATTGTCGAGCCGGATGTCGTGCTCAGCCACGACAATACCGCCGCGATCGCGACGATTTTCCGGCAACTGCCCGCGGGAACAGTGAAATATCCCGACCGGCTGGCGATCACGCTGGATCATGCCGCGCCGCCGCCGACAGCGAAACATGCGCGTAATCACACCGAGATCCGGCAATTCGTCCGCGAACATGGCATCGGCAATTTCTTCGAAGTGGGACGCGGAATCTGCCATCAGGTGCTCTGCGAAGAAGGTGTCATTGGTCCCGGCATGACTCTGCTGGGGGCGGATAGCCATAGCCCTCATTATGGCTGGCTGGGCGCGTTTGGCGCGGGCATCGGACGCAGCGAGGCAGCGGCGCTTTGGGCGACCGGGCAGTTGTGGCTGCGCGTCCCTGACACGATGCGCGTCACTATAAGCGGCAGCCTGGAAACGGGCGTGACGGCGAAGGATGTGACGATAAACCTGATTGGCCGGCTGTCGTCCGAGGGCGCTGCGTATATGGCGGTCGAGTTCGCCGGCGACGGCCTGGCTCGCTTGACGCCGGATTCCCGCGCGGTCTTGACCAATATGATGGCGGAGATGGGCGCCAAGAACGCCTGCATGGCGCCTGATGAGGTTACCTGGTCGTGGTTAAGCGAGACGCTCGAACGGACGCGCCCGGAAGACAGTCAAGCGCGCCTGGACTTTTTCCGCGATCAGGCGCTGTATCCCGCTAGCGATGCCAAGTACGCCATTGAGCATGAACTCGATTTGGGCGAGATTGAGCCGATGGTGTCCTGCCCGCATACGGTGGACAACGCAAGACCGCTTTCGTCGCTGGCGCGCAGGCCTGTCGATGTCGGTTTCATCGGCACCTGCACCAACGGTCGGCTGGAAGATATCGCCAGCGCGGCCGCTATCGCGCGGGGGAAGCAACTCAAGGCGCGCTTGCTGGTCATTCCGGCTTCGTCAATGGTGCTGCGTGACGCCGCCGCCGCGGGTTACATCGCTGACCTTGTTGATGCGGGCGCGACCATCGGGACGCCGGGCTGCGGGCCCTGCATGGGCAATCACATGGGCGTTTTGGCGCCGGGCGAAGTTTGCATCAGCAGCGCCAACCGGAATTTTCGCGGGCGCATGGGCGAGCGCGATGCCGAGATATACCTGGCGAATCCGGCGGTGGTGGCGGCAAGTTGTGTGGCGGGCCGGCTTATCCATCCGGCCGATCTGGTTTGAGTCGGAGCAGCGTCATGACGAGGACCGCGCATCGCGTCTGGAAATACGGCGATAATGTGAATACCGATGTTATTTTTCCGGGCAAGTATACCTACACCGTGAGTCAGGACCCGGAAGAATTGGCGCGTCACGCGCTTGAAGATCTGGACCCGGGCTTTGCGGATGGCGTCCGGCCGGGCGATGTGATCGTGGCTGGGCGCAACTGGGGCAATGGCAGCAGTCGCGAGCAGGCAGTGACTTGTCTAGTCGCGGCGGGAGTGCGCGCTGTCATCGCGAGCAGCTTCGCCCGGATTTATTATCGCAATGCCATCAACAACGGGCTGCTCGTCATCGAGTGCGCGGAGCTTGCCGACTCGGTTGAGACGGGCGCGCTGATTGAGATTGACCTGGCTGAGAATCAGCTACATGTCGCGGGCGAGGTCTTCAGTTTTCCCGCCCTGCCGGCGCAGGTGCGGGAGATCGTTGCGGCGGGCGGGATAATTCCCTATTTGCGGGGGGCAACAATAAGCGAGAAAATGTAAGATCTAAGCGTGATTTTCTTTCCCTTAGATTGTAGTATCGGCGTTGCTTTCCAGTTACCCTTGGAGTTCCCATGCTAGCCATCGTCAACACCTGCGCCGTCATCGGGCTTGACGGCCATATCGTCGAAGTGCAAACGGACTTCAATCCGCGCGCGCATCTGCCGAGTTTCAACCTCGTTGGCTTGCCCGGCGCGGCCGTCCGCGAGAGCAAAGAACGCGCCCGCTCCGCCATCCGAAACAGCGGCTTGCGCTTCCCGAACAAAGCATACGTCGTCAATCTCTCGCCCGCCGATATTCACAAACATGGCCCGTCTTACGACCTGGCGATCGCCATCGGCGCGCTGGCCGCGACCGATCAGATTCCGCTGCATACGCTGGATAACGCTATGTTCATCGGCGAGCTTTCGCTGGACGGCGGCATCCGCCATGTGAAGGGTGTGCTGCCGATGGTTTACACGGCTATGCAGCAAGGTTTTGATACAGTGTATGTGCCGGATGACGATGCCGCCGAAGCCGCGCTGGTCCAGGACATTTCCGTGATAGCGCTGCGCTCGCTCGGCCAATTGGTGGAGCACCTTTACCAACTCAATCCCATAAGCCCGTTTCAGCCGGATAGCCCGGAGGATAGGCGCGACGCTACTTTGGAAGACGGTCAAATCGACTTCGCCGACATTCGCGGGCAGGAACATGTCAAGCGCGCCTTGGAAGTGGCCGCGGCCGGCAATCACAATATTTTGATGTCAGGACCGCCGGGCGCTGGAAAGAGTCTGCAAGCACGGGCGCTGGCCGGCATATTGCCATCCCTGACCACACAAGAAGCGCTCGAAGTGACGCGCATTTATTCGATCGTCGATATGCTTTCCTCCGATGAGCCACTGGTGCGGCGGCGACCCTTCCGCGCCCCGCATCACACCATTTCGCAGGTGGGGTTGGTGGGAGGCGGCTCGATTCCCAAGCCGGGTGAAATCAGCCTGGCGCACCGCGGCGTGCTCTTTTTGGATGAGATCAACGAGCACTCCAGCAAGGTCCTTGAGGTGCTGCGGCAGCCGATCGAAGACAAGATTGTGACCATTAGCCGCGCCAGAGGCAGCATCACGTTCCCGGCGAACTTTTTGCTCGCAGGCGCGCGCAACCCCTGCCCCTGCGGCTTCTATGGCGATCCCCAACACTCCTGCAATTGCACGCCGAATCAGATACAGCGCTATCAATCGCGGATATCGGGACCGATCCTCGACCGCATCGATATTCATGTCGATGTGCCGATGGTCGATTTCGATAAACTGCTTTCGGGAAAGCGGGCGGAGAGTTCACTCGATATCCGTAACCGGGTTGAGCTCGCTCGCGAACGGCAGATCGAGCGTTTCGCGGAGCATCCCGGACTCTTCGCCAACGCGGATATGACTGTCGGCGAGATCGACGATTTCTGCGTATTGAGCGAAGAAGCCAGGCAGATTCTCACCCTCTCGGTGCGCCGTTTGCAACTGAGCGCGCGCAGCTATCATCGGGTCCTCAAGCTGAGCCGCACAATCGCCGATCTGGATGGCGCCGACGAGATTGCGGTTCCGCACGTTGCCGAAGCCTTGCAGTATCGCCCGAAAATCGACTAGGCGGGGATGCGCTATTGGCTGTCCGGCTGGATGTAGCCATTGCGCCGGTCGTACTCAATCAAGGCCGGGTCGCGCTCGCTCGGGTCGCCCCAGCCCCCGCCGCCGGCCGAACTCTGCGTGATGATGTCGCCTTTGTTGAAGGGCCCGAAGAAGTAGACGCGCCCGCGTATGATCCGCTCGCGATCGCTGCCGGTCCAGGCTTTGAGCTCGCTGACGCCGGCGTCCTCGCCCCCGTAAAGCCCCCAAGGCGTCTCGATGGTATTCTCGTTCATGGTCTGGATGAGGATATTGTCTTCCAGCATCTGATATTCGCGGGTCACGCCGAAGCCGCCGCGATACTTGCCTTTGCCCGCGCCCTTGAGATTCAAGGTATGGCGCAGGACTCGCAAAGGATATCGCCCTTCGATGACTTCGGTTGGCGTGTTTGGCGCATTGCCGTCGCCGACAAAGATGAGCCCGCTGGGTCCATCGGCATGGGGGAAAGCGCCGCCGCCGCCCGCTAGCGGATCGATATAGATGAAGGGCTCGCCATGACGGGGATCCATACGATAGATGGCGCCACCGAACATCTGGTAGGTGCAAGCCGGGCAGCGCAGCGGTATCGCCTGGGAGAGCGCCTTGACGATGAGATGAATAACCATTTCGCCGACGTATCCGTAGGAATCGGTCGCGGCGGGATACAGCGGACTGACGGCAGTATTGTCCGGCGCCGTCACGGTTAACGGGCGCAGATGGCCATGATTCATCGGATCGAAGGGCATGGTCAGAGACTTGAGCACGGTCTGCGCCATGGCGGTTGTGCCGACGAAGGGATGATTCGTCGGTCCCTTCACCGTATCCGCCGTGCCCGTCCAATCGATGTTCATCTCATCGCCGCGCACGGTTACTGTCACCGCCAGCCTGTAGGGTTTATCGAGTTCGACGCCGTCGTGATCCATCATGATACTGGCCGAGTAGGAGCCATCGGGGATCTCGCTGATCTTGGCGCGCATCATCCGCTCGGATTGATCGAAAACCTGCTCCATCGCGCCCTGGATGGCAGCAGCGCCGTAACGTTCGCAAAGCGCGATGTAACGTACAGCGCCGGTGCGGCAAGCGGCGACCATCGCGTTCAGATCGCCATGCACCAACTCGGGAAAGCGGACGTTCTTTAAGATGAAGCGCAGGAAGGTCCGATTCAGTTTTCCGGCTTCATAAAGTTTGTCGTGGAAGAAGATGAGGCCTTCCTGGTGGATATCGGTGGTATCGGGACACCAACCGCCCGGCGTCTTCCCGCCGATATCGGCCCAATGCGCCATCAGCGCGGAGAATGCGACCAGCTCGCCCTCAAAGAAGATGGGCATGTAGACGGCTGTATCGCTGATATGGGTGCCGGTCTCGTATGGCTCATTCGCCAGCAGGATATCGCCTTCGGCAAATCCATCGCTCCCGAGCTCGCGGAGACCGCTTTGCACGGTGGGCCCGAGGCAGCCCATGAAACCGGGCAGACCGGAGCCTTCCGCCAGCATTTGGCCGCGGTGATTGGTGATCGCCAGGCCGAAGTCCTGAACTTCGTATATCAGCGGATTGTGCGCCGTCTTGATGAGGCTGATCATCATCTCGTCAGCGGCGGCTTTCAGGGCGTTGCGGATGACTTGTGCGGTGATCGGATCGACTTTGCTCATGATTCCACTCGCTTGATGATTAGATTGCCAAATGCATCTGCCGTCGCTGCTTGACCGGGCAGGACAAGAATGGTCGATGTCCACTCTTCAATGATCGCCGCGCCCTGAACTCCGCTGCCCGCCTCCAGGTGGTCCCGGTTGTAAACCGCCGCATTGATGCCTCTGCCGAAATCCCGGATCGTTATGGAGCGACTACCCTTTAGCGACGCGCCCTCCGCGGACGGCGCGAATCGCTTCAAGGTTGGCTTGGCCGTGATGCCCAGTATTGACACCTGTATATTGACGATCTCGGCGGCGGAATCCGGCAGCGATAGCGCATAAGCTCTCTGATGGAGGGCATCGAGGCGCCCCCTCAAGGAAAGCAGGTCGGCGGCGAAGTCGGTCGAAATGACCGGCACCTTGACGGTATGCTCCTGGCCGTGATAACGCATGGCGGCGTGAAACTGTGCGGCAGTTTGCGCGGGGGCGATGCCATAATCGGCGAAGCGGCTGCGAACATCGCGTTCAAGCGCGTCCAGTTCGCTTTTGAGCATCTCGGCCGTCACATCGGCGAAGGGGCGCAGGAAGGTGCGAACATCGTCTTCGCGAAAATCGGCATTGAGCAAACCCCAGGCGGAAAATGTCGCTGGATTCAGCGGCACAATGGCGGAAGCCGCCTCAAGCTCATTGAGCAGGAAGCCGGCAAACAAGCCGCCGCCGCCGCCATAACAAACCAGCGAGAATCGGCGCGGATCGTGCCCGCGCTCGATTGTGATGTTGCGGATGGCGTAGGCCATGTTCATATTCGCGAGGTGCACGATGCCGGCCGCGGCGTCGATGAGACTCAACCCAAGCGGCTCCGCGATGTCTTCCTGAATAGCGGCCTCGGCTTTGTCGCGGTCCAGGCGCATTCGCTCGCCGAGATAGTATGCAGGATCGAGATAACCCAGGACGAGCTGCGCATCCGTGACGGTCGCTTGCGTCCCGCCGAGTCCGTAACAGGCCGGGCCGGGATCGGCTTCAACGCTTTGCGGCCCGATATGCAAGCCACCCGCATCGTCAATCCAGGCGATACTGCCGCCGCCAGCGCCGATGGAGACGATATCGATGGTCGGCTGCAAGACCGGCCGCCGATTGATGCGATGCTCGGTTTGCTCCAGGGGTTGCCCGTTGCTGACCAGCGCCACATCAAAGGTCGTGCCGCCGACATCAGCAGCGACCAGATTATGCTCGCTCAGGCGTTCACCCAAAGCGGCCACGCCGATGACGCCGCCGGCCGGCCCCGAGACTGTCGTGCGGATCGGACCTTCCTGGGCCGCGCGCAGCGATGTGATGCCGCCGGAGGACTGCATGATGCTCAAATTGCCGCCGAATTGACGCCGCCTGAGTTCATTTTCCAGCGACGACAAGTATTGCGCCAGTTTCGGTTTTGTGTAGACGTTGAGAACGGTCGTCGATGTCCGTTCGAATTCCCGCCATTCGCGACAAATCTCGGATGAGATCGTCGCCGCAGCCGCGGGAAACTCCTCTTTTACCAGCGCGCGCATTCGTTCTTCATGCGCCGGGTTCATGTATGAATGCAGGAATATGATGGCGATGCCGTCGACGCCTTCCGCCTTCAATTGCCGGATAGCGGCGCGCGCCTCATCTTCGTCCAGGGGCGTGACGACCTCGCCCTTCGCATCCAGGCGCTCGCTAACCTCAAGACGCAAGTAGCGCTCAATGAGCGGCGGCGGCGGCGAATAGAACAAGTTGTAGATTTCTTCGCGGTTGCCCCGACCCAGTTCAAGCACATCGCGGAATCCCTTGGTCGTGATCAGGCCGATGCGGGCGCCTTTCTCTTGCACGATCGTGTTAATCACCAAGGTCGATCCGTGGATGATCGCCTGAAGCGATTTTAGATCGAGTGTCAGGCTGTCAATACCCTCGAAGAAGCGCTGCTCCAGCAAACCCGATGAAGGCGCTTTCTCGATCTTGATATCGCCCGTTTCTTCGTCAAGCAAGACAAAGTCGACAAAGGTGCCGCCTACATCAATTGCCAGCCTCTTTCGCGTCATGCAAGTTATTCCTCGTTTATCGATTCCAATAATGCATTCGCCGCGGAGCGAGCGCGGTCATGCGCTTTCGTCATACAGATGGCAGCTTACCCGATGGCTTCTCGCAACAAAACGAGCAGCCGGATACTGCGCCCGGCAAATATCCATCGCCTGAGGACAGCGCGTATGAAAAGCGCAGCCGGAGGGTGGATTGGCGGCGCTTGGCACGGCGCCGGGCAAGATGGTGCGCTGCCGATCGGCCGCCGGGTCCGGCACAGGCGTTGATGACAGCAGCGCCTGCGTATAAGGATGCTGCGGGTTGGCGAAGATAGCTTCGCTGCTCGTCTCTTCGACGATTTTGCCCAGGTACATCACGGCGATGCGGTCGCTGATATGCTGCACGACGCTCAGGTCATGCGTGATAAAAAGGTAAGTCAAGCCGCGCTGTCGCTGCAGGCCCAAGAGCAAATTGATAATCTGCGCTTGCACCGAGACGTCCAGGGCCGATGTCGGCTCGTCAAGGATGATGAAGTCCGGATTCAGCGCGAGCGCCCGCGCCAGAGCGGTCCGCTGCGCCTGTCCGCCGCTGAGTTGATGCGGATGCCGCGACATGAACTCGACCCCAAGACCGACTTCGGCGAGCAGCGAAGCCACGCGGTCGGCCATCTCCATCCGCGACATCGCGGTGTGTGTTCTCAAGGGTTCCGCTACCAGTTCAAAACCGCTTAGACGGGGATTCAGTGAGGAGAAGGGATTCTGCAAGACCATCTGCATGCGCTGCCGCATTACCCGCATGCCTTCGTCGGGCAGCGCGAGCAGATCGTCGCCGTCGAATCGTATGCGGCCGCCGCTTGGGCGCAGCAGGCGCAAGATACAGCGAGCGAGCGTACTCTTGCCGCAGCCGGATTCGCCAACGATGCCAAGCGTTTCGCCGGCGCCGAGGCTGAAACTGACGCCATTCAAGGCTCGGATTTGCTGCGCGCGGCGCCCCAACAAGCCCGCGCGGCGCTGATAGACCATTGACAGGTCATCCACTCGGAGCAAAGGCTCAGGCATCAGCGAAGGTCTCATGTAAATGACAAGCGGATTGATGCGCCTGCTTGATGTCACTAAATGCCGGTTGCTGCCCCCGGCATATTTCCATCACGTATTCGCAGCGGGGCGCAAAGGCGCAGCCGGCGATACGCTCCAAGCCGCTGGGCACAGCGCCGGCGATCACCTGTAGATCGCTGCCTCGGCTGCCGGGACGTGGCAGAGCCGCGAGCAAGCCGCGCGTGTAGGGATGTTGCGGAGCGGCAAATATCGCCTCGACCGCGCCTTTTTCGGCAACGCGTCCGGCATAGAGAACGACCACCTGCTGGCAAGTCTCGGCCACAATGCCCAAGTCATGCGTGATGAGGATGACGCTTATCGAACGCTCGCGCTGCAGCACCCGCAAGAGGTCGAGGATTTGCGCCTGAATCGTCACATCGAGCGCGGTAGTCGGCTCGTCGGCGATGATGACATCCGGTTCAGCGGCGAGGCTAAGCGCGATCATGGCGCGCTGCTGCTGGCCACCGGAGAGCTGATGGGGATAGACGTGCATCATCTGCGCCGGATCGGGCAAGCCGACATCGGCAAACAAACTCATGGCGTCGGTTTTTAAGTCGCCGCGCTTAGCAGGCCGGTGCGCCCGCAGGACATCCATTATCTGCGCCCCAATGGTGAAGAGCGGGTTCAGCGCGGTAGCCGGATCCTGAAAGATCATGGCGATGCGATTGCCGCGGACCTCGTGCATCGCCGCGTCGGACAAGCGCAGCAGATCCACATCTTCAAAGAGGATACGGCCAGCGGTAATCCGCGCGTTGTCATCCAGCAGCCCTATGATACTGCGTCCGGTCACGGACTTGCCGCAGCCGGTTTCGCCGACCAGACCGAGAATCTCGCCTTTTCGCAATGTGAAATCTATACCGCGGATCGCGTAAACCGCGCCGAATGGCGTGTTGAACTCCACGGTCAAGTTCTCGATAGAAAGAAGCGCCATCAAAGCACCCTGCGCAGGCGTGGATCAGCGGCAATACGGACGCCATCGCCGAGAAAGTTAAAGGCCATCGCCGTCAAAAATATAGCCAGACCGGGAAAGGTCGAAAGCCACCAGCGACCGGACAAAAAGTACAGCCTGCCATCGCTGATCATCACGCCCCAATCGGCGTAAGGCGCCTGTGTGCCCAGCCCGATAAAGCTCAGGCCGGCGGCGACCAGAATGGCGGTGCCGACATCGAGCGTGCCCTGGACGACGATCGGCGTCAGTATGTTCGGCAAGACGTGACGCCGCATGATGACGCGGTGGCGGACGCCAATGCCGCGGGCCGCCTCGATATAAGCGCGCTCCCGCACACTGAGCGTCTGCGCCCGGGCCAGCCGCGCGTACCAAGGCCACCAGGTGACCGCGATCGCCGCCACCGCGTTGACGTAGCTCGCGCCAAGCGCCGCCGCGATGGCGATGGCGAGCAAGAGCGGGGGAAAGGCCAAGAAGACGTCGGTGACGCGCATCAGCGCTTCATCAACCCAGCCGCCGAGATAGCCGGCGATTAGGCCCAGCGGCGTGCCGATTATCATGGCGGCGACCACCACAAGCACACCCATCGAAAGCGAGCGGCGCGCGCCGAACATCAGCCGCGCCACTTGATCGCGGCCCAGCCCGTCGGTGCCGAAGGGATGCTTAATGCCCGGCGCCGTGAACTTGCTGCCCAAGTCCGGATCGCCCATGCCTTGCGCGGCGTAAGGTGTGAGCAAAGGCGCGAAAACCGCCGCCAGCGCTACAGCCAGCAGGAACGCAGCGCTGATGACAGCGGCGCGATCCCGCAGGAGAAACCAAAGCGTCGAGCCGACTTCAACCTTCACGACAGCAAGTCCCCTAACCAAGCCGCACCCGTGGATCTAATAGCGCTTGCAGCAAATCCACAAACAGATTGACCAGGATATAGACAATGGTGACAACCAAAGTGACAGCGATGATCACAGGGAAGTCCACATTCAGCACCGCCTCCGTGACGTATTTTCCGACGCCTGGCCAAGAGAATATCGTCTCCACCAGGAAGGCGCCCGTGATCGAATAAGCGAAGGACAATCCGACGACCGTCAGCGCCGGCATGATGGCGTTCTTCAGCGCCAGCTTGAACAGGATCACGCGCTGCGATATGCCGGCCGCCCGCGCCGAAGTGATATAGGTTTCGGATAACACTTCCAGCATTGACGCCTGTGTCATGCGAATGGTGATGCCCAAGGGATAGGCCGAAAGCACCAGCGCCGGCAGAATCAAGTGATGCAGAGCGTCAAAGAAAGCCCGCCAATTGCTGCTTATGGCGGCGTCGATGATATAGAAGCCGGTCTGCGCAGCGATGGGATAAAAAAGCGAGATATCGCGACTGACGCGCCCTCCCAGCGGCAACCAGCCCAGAGTGCTGAAAAATACGAATTGCGCGATCAAAGCCAGCCAAAAAGAGGGGACCGATACACCGGCGACGGCCGCAAGTCGAGTCGCATAGTCGAAGACGCTGCCGGGATAAGCGCCCGCCAGCACACCGACGGGAATCCCCAGGATCAAAGCAATAATCACGGCAGCGATCACCAGTTCCAGCGTCGCCGGCAGGAAGATACTCAGATCTGTGTTGATCGACCGGCGCGAATGATAGGATTCGCCGAGGTCGCCGTCCAGGAGATCGCGGACATAAACCAGGAACTGCTCGGGCAGCGGCTTGTCCAAGCCCAGTTTGACTTTGATAGCCGCGACTTGCTCCGGGCGCGGACGGGCGCCGGCGTAAAGCGCGGCCGGATTTCCCGGGATGACGCGCGATACGAAGAAGGTCAGAACCAGTACGCCAATGAAGACAAAGACTGACAGCCCCAGGCGGCGCAACAGAAAGGTCAATGCAGTCATTTGTGTAGCGCCATAGAGTTCGGGTCCGGCGCAGGTTAGTCTACGCCGGACCACGCGCAATCAACTAGCGTGACAAATCGTGGAAGAAGACCACATGCGGATAGGCCGGGTTGTTGACATAACCGCTGACATCAGCGCGAATCACATGAATATCAGGCAGGTCGACGACAAAGATCGCGGCAGCGTCATCCAGCAGCATCTGCTGCGCCTGGATGAACATCGCTTCCGCCGCGGCCCGGTCCGTGCCACTGATCACCTCAGCTTCATCGATTAAGCTATCGAAATCAGGGTTGGCGTAATAGCCCAGATTGAAGAAGGGTTCTTCCTCGGAGCGGAACATGCCATAAAGCCAAGAATTCGGCGTGATGTAATCCGGCCACCAGTAGAAGCCGAAGGCATCTTGCGCCGTGGCCGGATCGTTGATCGCCAGGTCCCACTGCGCCTCCCAGGCCAGACCGCGGATCTCCAGATCCACGCCAACCTCGGCCAGGCTGGCGCGCCACAATTCGCCGACCTGCTGCTCATCGAGGTCGCTGGCGACATGGGTATAGACTACGTTTAAGCCGCCATCGGCATAGCCGGCTTCGGCCAGCAGCTCACGCGCCTTGTCGAGGTCCTGGCTGTATTGATAGAGATCTTCGCCATGTCCCCACATATTGGCGGGTATGGCGCCGCGGGACTGTGTGCCCATGCCGGCGTACAGGCTCGCGACCACGTCATCGTAGGGGAAGGCGTAAGAAAGCGCTTGACGAACCAGCGGATCGTTGCTCGGCTCTTTGACGTTGTTGAGCAGGATCAGCAGATTCTGGAAGGAAGGCGTAACATCAACGACCACGCCCTCAGCCTGGGCCAGCGGAGCGTAATTGTCGAAAGGCAAGCTGTAAGTGAAATCGGCATCGCCGGAGCGGATCATCTGCTCCAGCACGGTGCTGTCTTCGCTGATCTCAAATACGATCGTGTCGAATTGCCCCTCTTCCCAGCCGCCCCAATAATCGGGATTCGCTTCCAGGATCATGCGTTGACCCGGTTCGTTGCTGGCGATCGTGTAGGGACCGGTGCCGGCGGCGTTTCCGTCATTGAACCAGGCGCTGTTTTGCGCGGCGGCATTGGGGCTCATGATCCAGGCGGCGTAACCCGCGGAAAGAACCAGGTCCAGCGGCGCTGGGTACAACAGGTTGAATTGCACCACCAAGTCATCGACAACCTCGATCGAGTCAATCATGCCGAAGATCCAGGATGAACCTTCTCCCATCTCTATCGTGCGGTCAAGCGCTGTCTTGACCGCGGCGGCGTTGAATTCCGCGCCATCGTGGAAGGTCACGCCCTCGCGCAGGTTGAAGGTCCAGGTCATAGAATCATCCGAGGCTTCCCAAGAGACCGCCAATTTCGGGCTCAGAATCTCGGCGCTTCCCGGCGCGTTGTAAAAGGTCAGTGTTTCGTAAACGTTGCCCATGACAACATTTTCGTTTGAGTTGCCGGCGCTGGGATCCAAATTGGGGAAAGCCACCGGATGGGCGTAGACAAATATGTTGCGGTCTTGCGCGACAGTTGCGAAGAACGGCGTCGCGAGCAGAGACAGCACTGCCAAGACTTGAAGTAAGCGTTTCATTGGTCTAGTCCTTTACTGGCTTACAAGGGTGATGGCATCGCCGCCACCATTTCAAATGCTCGCAGAGTATACAATACCAGGTTCGGCCGCACCAAATCTCGTCCAATATTGATGTCAGCAGAGCTTGGCGATCTGATATTCCAGCACACGAGACTGATCGAAGTTTGCGATCTGCAATTCCACAACATCAGTTTCGGTCAAGGCGTCTTGCGGCAGCAAGCCGATGATTTCCGAACTCGCCACCGCTGCGCCGAGCTGGCGCGCTTCGGCGCGGATTGCCGCCACCGCGCATCTCATGGAGGTCACCCGGTAATCTGTCAAATTCATGGAGACTTGCGCCCTGCCTCCGACAAGCAAGCCCAGAGCCTTCACCTGTGGCAACCCGCCCGAAGACTGCCGGATGGCGCGGGCAATCTCGCGCGCTATCGTCACGTCCGCGGTATCCAAAAAGACGTTGTAGGCGATGAGCAGGTTGCGGGCGCCGATGACGCAGCCGCCGGCGCTGCCCATTTGCCGCGGACCGAAATCCGGAATCGGCGGCGCGCCCCTTTCCAGCGCGACCTTTAACCTCTCATATCCGCCTCGTCTAATGTCAGCCAGGTTGCGGTTTGCCTCTTGCAGCGCGGCCCGTTCGTAGAGAAACACCGGCAGATGCAGTGTCTCCCCGACTCGCTCCGCCAGCCCATGAGCTATGTTCACGCAATCGGCCATGCTCACATCGCGTAAGGGAACAAATGGGATGACATCCGCCGCGCCGATGCGAGGATGCTGCCCGTGGTGGCGGTCCATATAGATGAGCTCGCTCGCGATTTGAATGCCGGCGAAGGCGGCGTCGCTGATTCGATCAGGCGCGCCAACAAAGGTTACAACCGCGCGATTATGATCGGCATCGCTTTCCGCGCCCAACAAAGCAACGCCGCTGGCGCTGTCGATAGCGCCGACGATCCTGTCGATGACCGCAGGCCTGCGCCCTTCGGAGAAATTCGCCACGCACTCTACAAGCGCGCTCATGAATTGACCTCGCCGTTCTTGCGCCTATCTGGTACTGGATTAGCGCCAAATGATGGACTATAGTGCCTTGCGACATACTAACGGGAGTATGACATGAGCAAGGGAAGGAAGGCAAGCAGCTCTCCCCTCAGCCAGGATATCCGCACGCTGGGCAATTGGCTGGGCGTCATCATTCAGGAGCAGAATGGCATGGAGGCCTATGAGCTGGTGGAAGAGATACGCGCCATGTCAAAAGCGCGGCGCAATGGAGACGCGGGCGCGGCATTTCAACTGGCTGAACGGCTGGAAACCCTGCCGCTTGATTCGAAAAACGTATTGATCAAAGCTTTCTCGAATTATTTCCAGCTCATCAATATCGCCGAAGATATCCAGCGGATTCGCGTTATTCGTGAACGCGAAGCCGGCGGGAGGCTGAAAGAGTCTATCGACAACGCCATACGCGCTTTGAAGAACAGCGGCATAACAGCGCGGGAGATGCGCGCCTTGCTCGAAAAGACACGCCTCCGTCTCGTGCTCACCGCGCATCCCTCAGAAGCGAAACGGCAAGAAATCCTGGTCAAGCTGCGGCATATCGCGCAGATGATGGAAATGCGCGACCGGCAGAACCTGCTTCCGCGCGAACTGACCAAGCTGGAACGGGCCCTCGCCGAAGAGATTGAAGAGTTGTGGCAGACGCGCCTCGTCCGCGCCTCAAAGAAGCAAGTGGCGGACGAAGTCGACTTCGGCATCTATTTCATCCGCTCTGTCATCGTGGACGTTGTGATCGACATCTATGAAGACTTGCAACTGGCGCTGGAGAAATTTTATCCGGGTGAAGACTGGTCGGAGTTGCCGCCCGTTCTGCGCTACGCCTCCTGGATTGGCGGCGACCGTGACGGCAACCCGAATGTGACCACCGATGTCACCCTGCAAACCCTCGCCACCCTGCGGAAGACCGCTCGCGACATGTATTTGGAGGAAATCGACTTCCTCGAAAAACATCTTACCCAAGACACCGATCACTTCGGCGCGACGGACGATCTCAAGTCCTCCGTGAATGTAGCGGATGGCATGAAGGTCGCCCGCGGCAGCGAGCTTTATCGACGGAAGATGGCGGACATATATCGCAAGCTGGCGGCGGACGAATACCGGTCGAGCCGCGAATTCCTGCGCGATCTTCTGCAAGTGCAAGACAGCCTGAAGCAGCACCGCGGCCGACGCACAGCCATGGGCGCGGTACAACGTCTGATCCGCAAGGTGCGTCTCTTTGGCTTGCACCTGGTTCCGCTGGAAGTCCGTGAAGACGCGAACTTGCACCGCGCCGCCCTGGATGAGATCTTCGAATATTATGGCATCGTCGAAGATTACAGCGCGCTGCCGGAAGAGGAAAAGCAAGCTCTGCTTTCGGCTGAACTGGGTAACCGGCGCCCGCTCTTCCCCAACGAAATCAGCATATTCACTGAATCCACACAGAGCGTCATCCGCACCTGGCAAATGATCGCGGCCGCCCACGCCATGTACGACAAGATTGTCATCGACACTGTCATTGCCAGCATGTCCCAACAGCCGAGCGATGTCTTGACGATGCTGCTCTTCGCGCGCGAAGTGGGCATCGCGAACGATGTCTATATCGTGCCGCTCTTCGAAACGATAGACGATCTCTTCCGCGCTACCAACGTGATGGAGGCGCTCTTCGACAATCAGGAATATCGCAAGTACCTGGTCGCGCGCGCGGGCAAACGCGGCTTGCGGCAGCAGGTGATGATCGGCTATTCCGATAGCAGCAAGGACGGCGGCTATTTGGCCTCCAACTGGAATCTTTACAATGCCCAGAGGATCCTCACCGAGACCTGCGTCGCCAAAGGCGTTTCGCTTGAACTCTTCCACGGGCGCGGCGGCAGCATCGGCCGCGGCGGCGGACCGACGAACCGGGCGATATTGTCCAATCCACCCGAGTCATTGCACGGTGGCGTCAAGATAACCGAGCAAGGCGAAGTCATCGCCTACCGCTACAGCAACGCGGGTATCGCCCATCGTCATCTTAACCAAGTGATGAATGCTGTTCTGATCGGCATGGGCTTGCAAGAAGCGCGTCACGTGCCGTCGCACTACTTCGAGGCGATGGCGACATTGTCCGAGCTCAGCCGCCAATGCTACCGCAAGTTTGTCTACGAGAGCGACGGCTTTCTGGATTACTGGCAACAAGCGACGCCGATCAGCGAATTGAGCCAATTGCAGATCAGTTCGCGCCCGGCCAAGCGCCAAACGAAAGGCGGTTTCTCCGCCATGCGCGCCATTCCCTGGATGTTCAGTTGGATGCAAAGCCGCGCGATCGTGCCCAGTTGGTTTGGCCTGGGCACAGCTTTCAAGCGCTACGCCGAAGATGATGAACGAGGACGACCTCTGCTGCAAGAGATGTATCGCGATTGGTCCTTCTTTCAAGCCCTCATCGATAACGCGCAGTTGGATGTCGCCAAAGCCGATATGGGCATCGCCGAGCTATACGCATCGCTGGTCGAGCCGCCTGAGCTCCGAGACAGGTTCTTCAACTGGATTAAAGCCGAACACGCGTTGAGCAGCGAAATGATCACCTGCGTCACCGGCCAGGATGTTCTGCTCGCCAACATGGCGGCGATCAGGACATCGATCCAGCGGCGCAACCCCTATGTCGATCCGCTGAACTTCATGCAAGTGGCGCTCTTGCGCGAATTGCGGGGGCTTGACGAGGATGACGACGAGCGCCGTCCCCTGCTGGATGCCACGCTGGCTACCATCAATGGCATCGCCGCAGGTATGAAAACGACGGGTTAAGCGCCGTCTGCCGATTGATCCCAATCCGCGCTTGAGAATCGCTGAATCTCAATACGATAGCCGGCCGGATCCCTCAAGAAGAAATGAGTAATATCGTAGGTCTCGTTGCGGCGCGGCGGATGATCGCACTCCCAACCGCTCGCAATGATCTTGTCATACCAGCCTTCTACATCAGCCGTGACCAGGGTCAGAATGATGCCAGCGCTGTCCGCTGGCGGGCCCGCGCCCCGGCAGACGCCAATATAGGCTTTGCTTCCTGCCACGCGGTAAATGCGGCAACTACCCTGATCGAGCGCCAAATCAAGGCCGAGCACATCCTCGTAGAAGCGGGCGGAACGTGCCAGGTCATCGCTATATACAAAAGTGATTTGCGCGTCTATAGTCATGGACTATCTCCTACCGTCTCTTTTCCCGCGAAGGGCGCCGCAACGGCCTCGACCGCGGGATCGCTCAGAAATTCAAGCCGGGTCGCTTCGGTCAGCGCTTGCTGCTCCGGCGCAAGTTGCCTCCAGAACAAATCCGGCTCAGCGATGCGAGTATCGCCCGCCAGATAGTAGGCGCGCAGCAATTTGAAGAAGGCCTCATCGCCGATATCGGCGCGCAGGTTTTGCAGCATTTGCGCCCCGCGGAGATAAATCGCGTTGATGTATTCCCGCGGCGTGTTGAATTCATAGACCGGATAATCCACCTGCCCTTGCGGGAAATAAGCGGCGACGCGAAAGCTCCACCACCAATTCTTGTCGCTTGGATAATTCGCCTCGACAAAGAGATATTCGCTATAGGTCGCCAGGGCCTCATCTAGCCAGGGGTTCAAAGCGGCGTCGTTGCCCACCCGGGCATACCACCATTGATGCGCGATCTCATGCACTGAAATCAGGGTGAGATAGTTCCGCGGACTGCCATCAAAGCCGTAGAACCAGGCGCTGCCAACAAATACAAGCCCGGTGAATTCCATGCCGTCGGGGAAATCTCCCTGGACGATCACCAGCCGCTCCCAGGGATATTCGCCAAAGAGCCGCGTGAAAGTATCGAGCGCCTTGACCGCCTCGCCCAAGACATGAGCGGCGCCGTCCAACTTCAGGCCGCGATCGTTCACGACCGCGTCGGCAAAGGCATAAACCACCAAGGTGGCGCCGTTAACAAGCTCCTGCTCCAGCAGGATGAATTCCTCGCTCAAGCTCAAGGCGAAATCCCGCGAGTCCTTCAACGTAACCGTCCACCTGCCGGCGCCCGCTGCTGTGACGACGCCCGGCGCCGCCAACTGCAATGATTCGGCCGCCCCTGTCACAGTGACATCGACATGCCAGTCCGCCACCTCATAGACAATCTGCTCGCCGATGCCGATTGGCTCATGGATCCGCCAGGCGCCGTTCAAGCGGGCAGCCACGGTCGGCAGGAAATGCCCCAGGTTGAGCTGCCGTGAACTGTGACCGAAGAAGCCCCGGTAAGAGCGCAGACCGTCGGTGATCGCCGCCGGCTGCAAAGTAAACTCCAGGGAGATCTCAAGCCAGCAGCCGGGCCGCAAGGCCTCCGCCAATGCCAGCTCTAGTCGATTCCGCTCCAGCCGATAGTTGGCGTCTTCTCCATCAACTTGCAGCGCCGTCAGGCCAAAGATGTCTTCCCACTGATTGGTCTGCACATCCAGGATGATAGCTTCAATAGGCGCTGGCTCGCGATTTAAGAATTCAATGCGCTGTGAGACTTGAACCGCCCTGCTCGCGTAGTCGATATTTACCGCCGCCTCTATGCGGCGCGGCGATCGTCCGGCATCCGCTTGACAACGACTGGGCGCGGCGATTGTCGCGCTTGGCTGGGCGGTCGCGGCCGGGGTCTTTTTGACCGGCGTCGGTGATGCGGCGGCATCAGCGCTGGCCGCTGGCGGGCTGCCGCTATCGGCTGAAACCGCGTTGGAGGCCGGCTCAATCTTGCTCAGGTTGCAGGCCGAAAGCAGTACAGCACAGATTAGAGCGACCGCGATTGTGCGAAACATGCGCCGAATCATACTAGTCGATGTCGTCCGATACAATGCAGCCTTGGCAAACCAGCTATACTATTTGCCGCCGCAGCCGCCTGAGGCGCAACCAGCGAGAATGGCTCCTTCGCTCCCACAAAGTATCAAACGCGCTCGGCTGCCCATGGCAATTGCATCAATTAATTTCACCACAAAGACACAAAGAATACAAAGTTTTAACTTGAACTGGCTCTTCGCTTCTTCAAAAAGCAGGAAATAGTATTTGGCTTGTCGCTGAATATCGCTTTGGCGCAATAAACAGGTCGATGTCTTTACAATAAAGGGCTTTTCCTCTGTGCTCTCTGTGCCCTCGGTGGTTAAATTTCAGTTTGATTTTGCTCGTCGCAGCGGATGTCAGTTTTGAAGCGATTGCCCTGCCGGCTGCCGCAAACGGTGGTTTCAAAAGCAATATGTGATATGCTTTGCAGCGCTAAACTTGGGCTGAGTCATGAGCCGCGAATCGAATTCAATGCAAGACCTCAACGACCTCAACGGCGAGGGCAAGATTGCCGCGGTTATACGCCTGACCCGCTGGCGCGAACATGTTCCCTTTACGGTTCCGCTGACTGTTGTTGGCGGCCTGCTGGCGGTCGATCCGCTGTCGATGCCCGTGGACTGGCGCCTGCTTTCAGTGCTGACGGCGAACTTGCTCGCCATGTCCTTCGCCTTTATGCTAAACGATATCGAGGACGCGCCAGACGACGCCCTCGATGTGAACAAAAAATCGCATAACGTTATCAGCAGCGGCCTGCTCCACCGACGCGAGGGGCTCATCATCACCTGGGCGACCTTCATTGTCTCTTTCCTGTTATACGCCGCGAGTGGAACACTGGCGTTGCTTTTGGGCATGATTACGCTGGCTCTTTGTTATCTGTACTCGGCGCACCCGTTTCGCTTCAAAGCCCGCCCATTCACCGATGTCATATCACACGCGCTAATGCTCAGCGGCTTGCTCATCGCCACCGGTTACTTCACCTACGGGAATGAACCCGGCGCCGTCTGGCTCGTCATCGCGGCGGCTGCCCTTTTCTCCGCCTACGGTCAATTCTATAACCAAGTAGCGGATTATACGGTCGATAAACAGGCGGGCTTGAAGAATACGGTCGTCCTGCTGGGCAAGCGAGGGACCGCCATCCTCAGCTATCTGTCCATCGCCATGGCGCTGATTTGCATGGCCGCCGCAATAATGCAAGGGCTTTTCCCCAATTGGCTCGGCACTGTCCTGGTCATCGGCGTCATCGCCTGCAGCCTTTTCCCTTGGGAGTTGGACATGCGGGGCAATCTGGCGCAAGATGGCGGCAACCTGCAGCGCCCGGCGCTGATCATCGCCAATCTGCTGGCGCTGGTCTGGCTGGCCTCAAACCTGGGACTGCTGTCCATCGCCTGAAACCGACCGGCGCAATATGTTAGAATGAAGGCAAATATCGGAGCGCGATCGTGGCGGAAGTTCATCAGATTCTCTTTAATATGCACATTCTTTATTCGCTTGCCCTGGGTATCTGGGCCAGCGTAATCGCCGCGCGGAACGAATCAATATCCGGTCATTACCTGGGCGCGGTTGTCACTTACGCTCTGCTCGCCGGCGTCGCCTTGCTAGTGGGGATCGTCTTGCTGCTTTCGGGTTTCCAGCCCCGCTCGGAACGGATCGTCGTCTATGTCCTGTATCTGCTGTGGCTCGCTATCATCATGCCCGGTTTGTTCAGCTTGATGCACGGGCGGGACGACCGCCGTGCCGCGATTGCCTTTGCCCTGCTCGCCTTCTTCAACGCGACCACCTCCCTGAGCATGATCGAACGGGACCTGGTGGGTCCCTGGATCCCCATTCCCTGAGCCGCGCCTGAGCCAGCTATGTCAAAAAAGCCTTTCGCGCAACTTGTCGGCAGAAATGCCATGCGACAAGTCGTGGGCGCGCCCGCCGCCGCCCTTGTCGATAGGATCGCCGGGGGCGCGCAAGTGAATAAGCGCAGCCTTTATCTGGTTGGCGGCGTCCCGCGCGACATCATCCTCAAACTGCCCAATCAGGACCTCGACTTCGTGCTGGAGACGGATGCCATAGGCTTCGCCGATGAGCTCGCCGCGCGCTATGGCGGATCCGTGTTGGCCCATAAACCTTTCGGAACGGCGGTATGGACTCTCGATGGCTCCGCCCCCGAGATGCTTGGGCTGCCAGCGCATGAGATCCCACAGCACATCGACTTCGCTCGCGCTCGCTCAGAGGCATACAGCGAGCCCGCCGCCCTGCCAATTGTCGTCCCCGCCGACATCAAGTCCGACTTGCGGCGGCGTGATTTCACTTTGAACACACTCGCGATTCAGCTAAGCCCGGCGGCAGTTGCCGGACGGCTTCTGGACGAGTGCGGCGGCTTGAATGATCTGCAGAGCGGGCTGATCCGGGTCTTGCACGAACGCAGCTTCATCGACGATCCGACGCGGATTCTGCGCGCCATTCGCCTAAGCGTCAGGCTGGGCTTCGCCATCGAAACTGAGACGGACGGACTAATGCGAGCCGCCCTGCCGCTCATCGGCCGTTTGACAGGCCAGCGCTTGTTCAACGAGATTAAACTGAGCTTGCTCGAGCCAAATGCCGGCGAGATATTTCTGCGGCTGCAAGACCTGGGCGCGCTGGGGTACATCCATCCCGCCTTCCGCGTCAATGCCGATATTTCGGAACTGTTGACCCGCGTCCGAGAAAGCGCTACGCCTTGGAAAGCCGCTGCCGACAAAAAAACTGTCGAGTGCTGCTTGCTGCTGGCCGCGGTCGGCGCAGATGAAGCTGACGCGATCTGCCAGCGTTTGAATCTGTCTCGGACACTGACGCGGTCGATAACAGCTTGCGCCCGGCTAATGGGAGCGGCCGCCATGCTCGGTGATGCCGAATCGCCTCCCAGCCAGGCAGCGCGCCTGCTGGACGGATTGCCCGAGCCCGCGCTGCATGCCGCCTGGCTGCTCTTCGCCGATAGTCCGGCAGCCCAAGACAAGCTCACGAGCTATATGACAACCTGGCGGCGGCAGAAGGCGAGCATTAACGGCGGCCATCTTGAGCGGATGGGAATCCCGCCCGGACCGCGTTACAAGCGCATCCTGGATGCGCTGCGCTTCGCCTGGATCGACGGCGAAGTCAATTCCCCCGAAGAAGAAGCCTTGTACTTAAGCGACCTGCTTTCCGCCGATGTATGACAAGTTATTCCTGATCCGGCTTTGAAAGAGAACTTTCACCGATGGACAAGCTTCTCGTAATCAATTTGGGGCAGGCTAACAGGCATGAGATTAAGCCGGCTCGTCCTGCGCGAGCCATATTGAGTTGGAGGCTTTGCGAATGGAAAATGTAACGATTGGCTTGGCGCTAGTCGCCGGCATCCTGTCGTTTATCTCACCTTGTGTCCTGCCCTTGGTGCCTGCCTATATCGGTTATATGGGCGGGCGTCTGACACACAACGTAAGCCGGCAAAGCGCAACGGCCGCGGCCGCGCCGGTCGGCCTGGCTTTCCGCCTGCAGATGCTCTTGCATGGCATGGCCTTTGTGCTCGGCTTCACCCTGATTTTTGTTTTGATCGGCCTATTCACCACCGCGCTTTCGAGCATCGCCGGCCAGCATGTCGGCACCTTCACCGAAATAATCGGGCGGATAGGCGGCCTGGTCATCATCTTCTTCGGCTTCCAGTTCATGGGCTTGGCGCCGCAATTCTTCGCCTGGCTGCGCAAGAAGGGCCAGTCCGGCCTGCTGGATAATGCGCTGCTGAGCATCGCCTTCGCCTTGATCGCCGCCGCCGTCTTCTACTGGGCCTTTTTGGAGCAAGCGCTGGTCGCCCTGCCGCTGTCAGCCGCGCTGGTTTTGGGGATGTTTGCCAAGGGCGCCTTCACGCAGCCCGCGGTCTTCTGGAATGGCCTGCTCGACCGGATTGATGCCGCGCTCTACTCCGATACTCGCGGCGAGATCGGCGCCAGCGGACGCGAAGGTCTGCTCGGTTCGGCCTTCATGGGCATGGTATTTTCCGCCGGCTGGTCGCCATGCATCGGTCCGCTGCTTGGCACGATTCTTACGGTCGCGGCGACATCCGGCGCTTCCAGCGGCGACATCGCCCAGGGCATGCTGCTGCTGACCGCCTATTCCATCGGCTTGGGCATTCCCTTCGTCATCACGGCGCTGCTGCTCAACAGCGCGGGTGGGTTCCTGCGCCGCCTGCAACGACAAATGAACAAGATCAAACTCTTCAGCGGCTCCCTGCTCATCGCCATCGGCGTGCTGGTCGCCAGCGGCCAGTTGCAAAGCCTGAGCCAGACGTTCTCGCGCGGAGAATTTGCCGATTTCACCTTCCGCGTCGAAGAATGCGGCGTCGGCTTCTTCGAAGGCGGGCTGGGGCTCAGCCATGTCGGCGCCTGCCTGGGTGGCAGCCTCGTGCCGGTCGCCATCAATCAGAGCGCCAGCGGACAATTCACCGCCGAGGCGCCGGCGCAAGAATTTCTCTTCCATGCCGAAGCCAGCGCCATGATCGATGTCGAAGTGCGCAGCATCAACGAAACGGTTCCCGAGTTCGAAATGACTTTGTTCGGGCCTGCCGATGAGGAACTCGCCCGCGGCAGCAAGTCGGAGGGGATCACAGTCGATGGCATGGTCTATCCTTTGACCGCATTTTCGCTGGTCGAAGACGGTCTCTACCGCGTCGTCATAAAGAACGCGTCATCGGCGGATTCCGTCCGTTTCCGCGTCAAGGTCCGCGATTCCGAAGCGATTGAAACAGCCGCCGAGGGCGAGGCGTCGGCATCATTAGCGGGCAACCTGCTCAACAGCCTGGCGGAGATCGCCAGCGATCTGCTGCCCGTGGTTGGCCTGGCCGAGGGCAACCGCGCCCCCGACTTCACAATAGAAACGCTCGACGGCGCGCAAATCCGCCTGGACGACCTGCGCGGCAAGATTGTCTTGCTGAACTTCTGGGGCACTTGGTGCGGTCCCTGCCGGCGGGAGATGCCCGAATTCCAGAAGACTTATGAAGAATGGGCTGCGCGCGGCTTCGAAATCCTGGCGATTGCCTACAACGACACCGAAGGGGCCATGGCCGAATTCCGCGATGAGTTCGGGCTAAGTTTCCCGCTTGCGCTGGATGCCAGCGGTGAAATCAACGACGCCTACGGCATACAGACGCGGCCAAGCTCCTACCTGCTGGACGAAGACGGGGTTATTCTGGCGCGGCACTTTGGTATCATGACAGAATCGCAGCTGACAGAATTGCTGATGAATGCCCTTGCCGAAGAATAGGTCCCGCCTCTAGCTTCATGGTCAAATTGAAGCAAGCCCTGAGTTTTCTTGCCGCGCTCGTCTCTTTGGGCGCGGCTTTATTCATCGTCATCCAAACGGGCTTGCCCAGGGCGATGGGCAATCGACACCGCCCGGGCGCCAGTTACATCGCCGCGGTCGGCTCGCCAGCGCCACCCTTCATACTGCGGAACCAATCAAACAACCTTATATCACTGGAATCCGGCGTCGTGACCATACTAAACTTCTGGTCCACAAGCTGCGAGCCCTGCCGGCGGGAAATGCGCGAGCTGCAACAGCTATCCGAAGACATTCCCGACTTGCTTCGCATTCTGGCGATCAATCTGGGCGATAGCCGGCCGGTCATCTCCGCCTGGCGCGACGAATACGGCCTGAACTTTGATCTGCTGCGCGATCCGACATTCAGCGTAGCGCGCCGCTACCAAATCCGCGGCCTGCCCACAACTTACTTGCTGGACGAGCGCCAGATCGTGCGAGCCATTTACTTCGGACCGATAAGCTACGATCAGATGCTGGACGCTGTTCAACGGCTTGCCCTCCAGGCCTAGGCTCTAGCTGCCATGATTCAGCGTATAAAATCAGCCGGACGAAAGACGCGAGAACTGCTGCTGATTGGGGCGCGTCACTGGTTGCGCATCGTGCTGCTAATGCTCTTCGTCTACAGCGGCTTGCCTTGGGTAGCGCCGAGCCTGGCTAAACTGGGCCTGCTGGAAACGGCTGATCTCATCTATACGCTCTACAGTCCCTTTTGCCATCAGTTCGCCTTCCGTTCACCTTTTGTCTTTGGCGAACAAGCCTTTTATCCCCGCGGCGCCGCTGATAGCGGTTATATAACCTTTGAAGAATTTGCCGAGACTTCGGAGGCGTTTCAGGCGCAATTTCGCCATTGGTCGGCCGTATATTACGGGAACACATCGCCATCAGGCAGGGCGACCGACCTGCAAGAATTCACCGTCGCCCAACAGATCGCCGCCCGTCATTTCATCGGTGACGAAACTTTCGGCTACAAGACCAGTCTTTGCGCTCGCGACCTGGCCATCTACACCATGCTCTTTGTTGGCGCGCTGATTTATTCGCGCTACCGCTGGCGCATCCGGCCGATGCCCTTGTGGCTTTACGTCTTTGTTGGCTTGGGCCCGGTCGGCCTGGACGGCTTGAGCCAATTGCTGAGTTATCCGCCCTTCGAGTTTTGGCCCGTGCGCGAAACGATTCCCGCATTCCGCATCATTACGGGCGGCCTATTCGGGCTCATGAGCGCCTGGCTGGGCTTCCCGCACATCGAGCGGTCCATGCAAGACCTCATCGATTCTCTGGAGCCTGACGCAGCCGAGACGCCGAATTAGGCGCAGGCCTGTCTATCTAGCTGTCCTCATCAGCCGGCTTGCTCAAACGAGACAGACGCCGGTTCATATTATGCTGGTCCGTCTTGCGGGGCTTGGGCTTGCGCGGATCAGGCTCCTCGTCGACGATCACGATTCTTTCTTTACTACCACTGCCGGCGCTGGCGGGCTTCCCCGCTGGCGGCTCGCGCTTCAAGAGCGACTCGATGTTATCGCGCGCCTCATTTAATTTATCAGTCACACCCTCGACGAGCGCATCAGCCGCGTTGCCGACCGCCCCCTCCACCGGAATCCGCGTAGCTCGCGTCGGTCCCTCGCCAGCCGCCGTGTGAGCGCGCTGCCGTCTCTCCCGTTCATCCAGCGCCGCGTCCAGCGTGACCATCTCCTGCATCAGATGCCGCGTAACCATGCGATGGTCGCGCAGCTCGGATTCGGCAATCGTCATCTGCTGCTGTTTCACATTGAGTTGACCCTGTAGCCGGCGCGCGCCGAATTGATCGCCCTGCTGCAGGCAGGCGTCGACCTGGACATCGAGTTCCACCGCCTCATTTGTCAGTTGCTCAATCTTGCTCTGTAAATCAGCTTCATACTCGACCGCCTCGTCCAGACGCTGCCGCAAAGTCCCGGCGGAACGACGCGGATCTTTCTCCGCTTCTTCGGGGTTTAATCGTATCCGCGCCAGTGGCGATTTGGGATTCTTGCCCAGCAGGTCATTCACCTGAGCGTTCACCAGGGTTGAAAGCTTTTCAAAAAGGCTTGACATCGCGGTTTCATCCCAATCAGATTTGCCTACAAGTCCCTATTATAATGCAGAATCTCTGATGCCTAGACTACAAGTCGACGGCCGCCGTTTGCGGCTTATTTCATCTTCTCTTGCAAAAGCTCAACCAGCGCGCTCGCTTCCCGAGCCAGACGGTCGTCGGACGCCGCCCAGCCATCAGCCAGCGCGACGAGATCAGAGATATCTGCCCCCGGATTGTACGACGCCGTCTCCGGCTCAAATGTGGCAAGCCAGCGCCGCAAAGCGCGACAGGCTTGATAAGCCGCTTCGTCGCCCAGCTCCCTGCCGTAGGCGCTTAGCAAATCCAGCGTTGGCTCCCAGCCGGCCGCGGCGGCGACTTCGCCGAGCGTCCAAAAGGCCGTGGCGCGGCTCTCCCGCCGGCCAGCGATGAGCAGCGAAAGTCGTTCCACGATTCTGTGCTGCTCGTCCATGCCGAGCCGTATCCGCTGCAAGTCACGCGACAGGCTATCATTGTCAGACTCGAATCGAACTCCACCGGATCCGTCCGCGTTGGCCCGTTGCAGCATGAGCGCCAGTTGGAAAAGCGCATGCTCGCGCCGGTCGAAATCCTCCGATTGCAAGCGCGCGAACAAGGCGTTTAGGGCGCTTTCGCGATAGCGTCTTTTCACCGACCTGCGCTCCCGCTCTCGGCTCGAGTTAACCTGTACACGCTCGCCACACCGTCGCGATAGATTCGCCGCCAATTCTCAGCCTCCTCGAGCCGCCAGGCCAGTGGACCGTCCGTCTCGATGACAGCAATGTCGATCTCGTGCCGAGCAAATACCTCTGACCACTGCGGCCTTCCGAAAGCCGCCGCCGTGTACTCGGCAAGAGAGTCGCGGTGCAAATCGGTCCGCCCATCGATGAAAACGGGAAACTCCGGCAAATTCAGTATCAGATAGCCGCCCCAGTTATAGCTGTTGAAAATTTTGCCCGACAGACCACTTTCCTTCAGGAATTCAACCGCCGCTGCCGGATAGTTCAGCGCCAGCATCTGCTTGATCGTATCCCCACTTGAGACATAGGCGACATGCGCGATCGTGCCCAAGGCGACTATAAGAATCAACATGATATTCAGCGCCGAGCGTATCAGCGTCTCCTTGCTGCGGCGCGGAATCGTCCAGCCCTTGCGCTCAAGAATGCTGTCCATGTGAATGCTTATAACCGGCGCGACAGTGATAGCGAAGAGCGACAGGTGCCGCGCTGAGTATAGCGCCATAAACAGCGTACCGCCGATCAGCAGCAAATCCGTGAAGTCGAACTTGACCTTGCTCGCCCAACTGGCCGCTGCCAGCGCAAGAACTAGAATGACGAAGGACCAGGTCAGGGGTTGCGCGAAATCCGGCGATTGCCACTCCTGAATATATTCTCGCATACCGCTTATTCCCAATGTCTCAAAGGGCGTGGTGAAAACATCCAGCCCCAGCGGATTGATCGGCAACAGCGCCAATGACAAAACTGTGAAACCGGCCAGCCTCCTGAGACGGGGCAAGGCGACGGCGGCGCCAACGCCGGCCAGCCGACGGTTGAGCAATTCACCGAGTATAAAGGCAATGAGGAAAAGATAACCGAGTATGTATCCGCCATGCAGATTGGCCCATAGCCACATGATTGGCGGCAGGGGCCACAGCGGCGACTGCCCCTTCCGCTTGAGGCGTCGCAGCAGATAGAGCAGCAGCGCCGCGAAAAGAAAGGTGAACATCTGCGGCCGCGGCGACCAAAAAGCCGCGGCGCAGGCGCTGCCGATGACAAGAACGAAGCCCTGCGTATACACGCTTCCGCAGCCGGCCCGGTAAACGAAGAACATCCCCGCGACCGCGAGCGACGCAACGTATACCGTCAGACCCAGGTGCCCGCCCTGCCGCCATAAGCGAGCGATGACAACTTGCGCCAGCCAGCTATGATTCTTGTGGATGCTTCCCCGCTGCGAATGAGAGAACTCGTCCGCATAGACAAAATGGCCGGTATCCACGCTTTGCTGCCCCAAACGAATATGCCACCACATGTCCGGATCCACCGCCGCGCGGCTGGCCATGGCGAAAAGCAGCAGGAAAAGAATCGCGGTCGCCGATCGCTCCGTGGTCAGGCGGCCCAAAAGCCCAATCATTGCACCTACGCCTCGGAATCTTTGTCTGGCATTATGAAGCCAATCCTGGCTCGCCGGTGTGTCGCCCGGCGACATCCTCAATCGGGATTGCTTTGGTATGTAGTTTACATCCTGCGTTATCATTAGAGTGTTCGCAATTGATCCGGATTCTGTGATAAGGACGAGAACCATGTCGGACGTATTGGCGCTTTATCGTGTGCAACAGCTTGAGCTTGAAATCATCGGTCATACCAAGCGGATCAAGTCCATTGATCAACTGATCGAAAATGATGAGGCGCTGCGCGAAGCAGAGGCGGCCTTTGAAGCCGCCGGGACAGAATTTGAAGACGCGGACAAACGCGCCAAGGACATGGAGTTTGAAATCGCCGCGCTTCAGGATAAACAGCAAGCCAGCGAAACCCTGCTCTACAGCGGCGAGGTCGAGAACCCCAAAGAAATGCAAGACTTGCAGATGGAACTCGAATCATTGGCCCGGCGCAAAGATGTCCTTGATGACGAACTGAAACGCCTCGCCAGCGAGCGCAATGGCTGCCAGCAAAACCTCAAAGAATGCGAGTCAAACCTGAAAGCGACGCGGACCGCCCGCGCTGCCGAGAATAAGGAATTGCTTGAAGAAAAAGAAAACCTGGCCACCCAGGTAAACGAGAAGTTGACCAAGCGCAAAGCCGCCGTGAAAAAGATTCCCGCCGATATCTTCAAGACTTACAACAGTATGCGCGCGAAGAATTCCAACCGTCCCGTGTCAGTGCTGAAAGACGACGCCTGTACCGTTTGCGGTATCGAGCAGAACAGCATGGTCATCACCGCGATCAACCGCAGTGATGACATCGTGCGCTGTCAGAGTTGCGGACGAATCCTGATCAAGCTCTAGTCGCTTCATCCAACGCGGCGGGCAGGCTGCCCTCGCGGAGTCTTCCTCATGCGCGCGCCTATAGCGCCAGTTGCATGAGGACGCTGATGCCCAGGAAAACCACCAGAGGACTGAGGTCGATCCCGCCCATCGGCGGCAGCGCGCTGCGTATCGGCGCCAAAACCGGCTCCGTCACCTGATACAGAAAACGAGCGATAGGATTGTTGGGATCGAGGTTCGGCAGCCAACTCATCAAGACGCGAGCGAGCAAGATCAATTGATATGCACTCAGTGCCAGGTATAGCACTTCAAACAATGCGGACATCGGTTTGCCAACCTTTCTTTTTTCTTCCTTCTAAGCTCTATCTCCAAAAATCGCGCGCCCGACGCGGACCATCGTCGCGCCCTCTTCAATCGCCAACTCAAAGTCGTCGGTCATTCCCATACTCAGTACCGGCAAGCCCGCCCCGGCAGCGGACTGCAATTCTTCACGCAGCCCATACAGATCTGCAAAGACCTGCCGGTTCGTCGCTTCGTCAGCGCCAAGCGGCGCCATCGTCATTAATCCACGCGTTCTTAAGCTCGGCAAGGCGCTGATCTCTCGTTGCGCTTCCAGCAACCGATCCATTACCGCCGCGTCCCGATACCAATTGTAACCCCGAAAACCGTATTTGGATGCTTCTCCCGAAACATTGATCTCCAGCAATACATCAAGCTCTCGCTCGGCCTCGACAGCCAGGCGCGATAATCGACCCGCCAGGCGCAGGCTATCGACCGACTGAACATAGTCAAAAAGCTTAACAACATGCTTCGCCTTGCGGCTCTGCACATGCCCGACCATGTGCCAGGTCACAGCGCCCGCTGCCGCCGCCATGACCTCCGGAATCTTGCTCATGCCTTCTTCTACGCGGTTCTCGCCGATATGTTGCAAGCCCGATTCGATAGCGAGGATAATATCCGCCGCCGATTTCTGCTTGCTGATCCCGACCAGCGCAACCGCCGCCGGATCCCGATTCGCCCGCGCGCAGGCCGCCGCGATGCGGTCCTCTACGCGGCTGATGTTGTCGGCTATGCTCATAAGGAGATCACCACGCCAAAGCGGCCGGTCAAGCCATTTTCAGCTCGGTGCGAATAAAATTCATGCCTATTGTCGAAGGTGCAGATCTCCAGCGTTGCCGCCTCGGTCACACCCTGCCGCGCCAGGTCCAGGCGATTGGCGCGCCAAAGATCAAGCCTCGCTCCCCCATCCACCGGGTCGCGCATTAAGACGCCCGCCTCCGCTCCAAAATAGGCCTCCGCCTGCGCCGCCACGTCCTCGCCAACTTGATAGTTGCGGCGCGAGATCGCCGGACCTATGACCGCCTGTATGTTTTCCGGCAGGCAGCCAAACGCGGATCGCATCTCGCGCGCCATGACTCCGGCCATGCCCTTCACGGTTCCGCGCCAGCCCGCATGACCCAAGCCAATCGCCCGCCTCACCGGATCATATAGCAGCAAAGGCGCGCAATCGGCATAGCGCATCACGAGCGGACGATCTATTTCATCGGTGATCAAGCCATCGGCTTTCTCGAGGCGGCCATTTGACGGCGTCTGCCCGTTGACGACCAGCGTCTTGACGCCGTGAACCAGCCAACTGCTGACTGCCCGCGCCGAGTTGACCTCAGCCGCCGCGTACATCCGCCGGTGATTCTCCTTGACCGCCGCCGGATTATCGCCGATGGACGCCCCCAGATTCAGCGACGCCCAATGAGATTTGCTGACGCCGCCATGCCGCGTGAAAATGCCATGTCGGACGCCTTTCCACGCCCCATTGCGATAAAACGTCAAACCCGCCCTGTTAACGCGCTCAAACATCGGGCGCTCCTCCGACGTCGCTTGCTTTGCCGCAGCCTTTCACGCTAACTATAGCATGATTTCTTTAACCACATGAGATCGCCTCCGCTCTGCCCCGGTCAGTGCCGAAGGTTAATGCCTACGCGACCTGCCCCTTTGAGTTTACGATGAAACTGTAGAGGCAGCCTACCAAAGTCGCCCGCGCCTCACCGCGACGATCGTAGGGGAACTGACGGGCGGTGTCACACACCCCTGTGAGTCGCCCGGAACTCTTCGTTTGAAATTCCTAATACGTGAACATTTGTTCACCCATGCGCGTTCTTTTCTGCTACACTGACATCATGAACGCCAAATCGCCAATCCGGCCTCTATCCGAAACCATGCCGCGGCTAATCCAAAATACAACCTTTACCGCACAGGATCTGGAATTCCGGCGCCCAAAATGCCCCTGTATGTATACTGTATCGATAGAGACTGTTAAACTTGCTCTCCTTCACCTATGCTTTACTTCAATTTCTTCGGCTTCTGTTGGTACTGTATTTATCCTCTGTGGGTCTTTTTGGGGTCGTTTTTTATCCTTTGCTTATCTGCCGGAATGATCTTGAAAGGACACAGAAAATGCCGAAACATTTCCGACTTCTCCTGCCGAGATCTGCAAGCTCGGCAGACGTGACTATGACCGTCAGCCGTCAATGCCCAGGGAACTTCATTTTGCCGTGTTACAATATAGTTGATGGGATCATCGCGCTTCTCGCGGGAGATCGTCGCCCATGACGCAGCAAACGGCATCTGCTCCAAACCTGCTCGCCAAAGTCGATACCTTTGCCGCCTTCGTATGCGACTGGCTGACAGATCTCGTCTTTCCGCCCCGATGCGGCAACTGCGGCCGCGTCGATCATCGATTTTGCGCTGCCTGCCACGATCAACTCGTCTCGCTTCCGCTGGAGCTGAAATCGATCAGCCTCAATTCCCTCGACGGTCTCTGCGCCACCGGCAAACAGCAGGGCATCCTGGCCGCCGCAGTGAAGTCATTCAAATACTATGACGCGCTGGCGCTTTGTGATCCTCTGGCGGCGCGTCTTGTCGCCGGTTTGGACCAACAGGATTGGCCGATTGACGCCATCGTTCCCGTGCCGCTGCATGCTGACCGCGAGTTGGAACGCGGGTATAATCAGTCGGACCTGTTGGGCCAGCAGTTAGCGCGAGCCATCAATGTGCCTTGTCAGCCGGCCTGGCTGGCGCGCATTCGCGGCACCGGTCAGCAAGCGCAGCTAGCGGCGTCTGAACGACTTGACAATGTGGCGGGCGCCTTCAAGGCAAACGCGGACGTACATGGCAAATCTGTCTTGCTGATCGACGATGTCGTCACCACCGGCTCAACACTTAGGGAATGCGCCCTCGCGCTGCGAGCGCAGGATGCAAAAGCGGTTTATGGCATAGCCGTCAGCAGCCCTCAGAATTTATCCTTGACCGCCAGGAGGACCTCTTATGGATATCAGCATTCATGGTGATGGAATCAGAATTTCCGAATCATTGGACAACTACACGCGTTCGCGGGTCGATAAGCTCGACCGATACCTGCCCAATATCGCCCATGTCGGCGTCGAGCTGGCCATCATTCGCACCCACCGCGGCGCCGATATCGCGATCGCGCAGATCACAGTGCAGCATGCCCGCGGCGCCATCCTGCGCGCCGAAGAACGCATGAACATCGAGAATCGCGATACCATTCGCTTTGCCATCAACAAGGCGGTCGACAAGCTCCATCGGCAGATCGACCGCTTCAAAAGCAAACGCAGATCGAAGAATCAGCGGGTGCGCGACCGCTACCGCGCGACCATGGCCGAGTTGGATATCGCCGAAGATGTGCCGCAATATGACCTGCCCGAACCGGAGACCGCTGAAGCCGAGGATATTCTCCGCCGCAAACAGGTCGAACTGATCCCGATGAACGAGGATGAGGCAATCGAGCAATTGGAACTGCTGGACCACAATTTCTATATGTTCATGAATGCCGACACCACGCAAGTCAACGTGCTCTATCGGCGTGAAAACGGAGGTTACGGCATCCTCGTGCCGCAGTAGTTTACTGCGAGGAACTGGCCAAGCGCGGTGCCTAGCGCTTCTGCCAAAGCGCCGCCAGCCGCTGATACTTGCGATATTCATACCAAGCCATCAGCAGCGACAGCCGCAAGCCGTGCCACCGATCGCGATAACCGCGCAAGGTGATGAAGCGCCAATAGAATTGACGCAATGGTTGCAGGATGAAGTTGCGCTGCCGCGGCACCACCCCTTGAGCGTACAAACCCTGGGCGTCAAAGTTGGCGTAATATTCCTGCTTGTCTTTGAACTGCGCGATGTCGTCGTAATTGTAGTGAATGATCGGATTGCGCAAGGTGCCTTCATCGCCATAGAGCCTCACCACTTCATGGACGGGCCTCTGTCGATCATATTGGGCCTGCCCCACCTGCAGCAGCCGCGTCTGATAATCGGGATACCAGCCCGCGCCCTTGGTTAATATACCGAAGATATAGTTGTGCCGGGGCAGCCGCCAACCAGCGAAACCTGTGTGCGCGATCTTCTCGCGAATCTCGGTCGCCAGCGGATCCGTAATCCGCTCATCGGCATCGACGAACAGGACCCAATCCGTCATTTCATTAACCGCGTCCAGCGCCGCGTTGCGCTGCTCGGCATAATTCTCGAATTCATGCTGCAAGATATCCGCGCCAAGTCCCTGCGCGATCGACACCGTGTCATCGGTGCTGTACGAATCGAAGACGATGATGCGGTCGGCGAAGCGCAACGTCTTGATGCAATCGGATATTTGCTCCGCTTCATTGTGTGTAAGCACGATGGCGGTGAGGTGCGTCATGACTTTGCCATGTCAATTATCCAGTGGCAGGCGCGCTTCAATTCAGCGTCCGCCGCGCCCATTTGACGCAGCCGCCGCCGCAGCCCCGCGATTAACAACTGCCGCGCCGCCAGGCGTTTCCAGGGCGAATAATACTTGTCGTACAATAATAACCTACTTTGCCACAGATTCATCAGGCTTCGCGGACGCGCCTGCGATGTGCTCTCCCCGCCCAGGTGCGTCACGTGGGCGTCCGGCACACATAGTATGCGCCAACCGCGTTTTCTGATGCGCCAAGCCCAATCAACTTCTTCGCAGTAAATGAAGAAATTCTCATCAAATCCTCCCGTCTCCAGGACAACCTCTCGCTTGAGCATCATCGTCGCGCCCAAGGTAAAGTCCACCTCAAAGGGCTCGCCAGCGTAGCGCGACTGAGAATAGCGCCCATTGAACGGTCCCTCAAGCAAGCGGCCAGGCGTCGGAAAGAATTCGGTCCAAATCTGCCGCAGATCGGGAAAGCGAAAGGCGCTGTGTTGAAAGCTGCCATCGCCAAAGGTCAGGCGCGCCCCTACCATGCCCACATCATCGCTCCCCATCAAGGCGTCGTAGAGGGCGCCGCTCGCGCCGCGGTGCGTGATCGTGTCCGGATTGAGCAGATACACCGCCTGCGGCAATTCCTCTTTGCGCGCGCCTGCCGTAAAACCCATCCGCCGCAAAGCCAGATTGTTCGAAGCGCCGAAGCCGATATTCTCGTCGTGGGCGATCAGTTTGACTTCGGCGAAGCGCTCCCTGACGATCTCGACCGTGCCATCAGAAGAAGCCGAATCCACCAGCCAAATCTCGCTGCCAAGATCACTCTCACGCAAATCATCCAGCAGGCTTTCTAAGGCATCGACGATAACATTCGCGTTGTTCCAGCTTACAATGACCACCGCTAGATCCGTCATCGATTGACCGCTTTCAGGAATCAGCTTGCCGCGCCCGCGTCGGGATCGGCAATCATGATCGAACGCATCCCGACATGGTTGTTACGCAGGCTAACGGCGACATCTTCATGAATCAGCCCGGCCCAACAATTCTGCGGATTGCGCGCCTCCGCTTCGCTGAATTGCACCGCGCCCCATACGACCGCTCGGGCTTTCGCCGGCAGGTAGCGATAGGTATTTCCGCTGGCTTCGTCAAATACCTTGACCAGGTTCTCATCGGCGGCGACCGCCCAACGGTAAGGAAAGCTTGTCATTGATGTCTCGCATTGAATGCCGACGCGCCAGGCACCCGACTCGTCAAACAGGCCCAGGCTGCCGGAAAGCTGATCCTGCCGATAGACCGTGCCGGGTGGCGGACCGCTGGTGCGGATCGGGACATCGCCATAATTGTCCACCGTCAACCGAAAGGCAAGCATCTGGCCCAGCGGCACCGTGATCCGCTGCGAATCCGCCAGCGATGCCGAGTCTTCCGGCAGGGGCAGCAAGTCCCCCAAGCCATCCGCATCCGAAAAGTAGCGTTCGTCATAGGGCTGCACCGCAAAGGCTACCTCCACGCCAATCGCTTGCGGCTTGATCTCGGCGTAGGGCTTGCCGCCCAACTCAATCGCAAGTTCGCCTTCCATACGCATCCGCTGGCCGACTTTGTCCTGCGCCAGCGCGACCACTCGATAGGTTCCGTCCGGCGGCGGATCGACGCCCAGGTCAATGCCGCCCTCATAATCGAAGCGATGGCGTCCGGCCTCGCCATACTGCCGCTCCTCAACCCGCGCTGAGATCGGGATACGCGCGCCATCCAAGCCCAGGAGATAGACATCCAGCCGTTCGACATCCTTTTCCAGGTAGACATTGATGCTGACGCGATCGGCGACGCCGTCTTGATTGGGCGAAAACACCGCCGGCGCAATGCGAAACTCGGACATGATCGGCAAAGGGGTATCGCCCGCTTCCACCAGCAGAGTGCCGGTCGCGCTGGCCGCTTCTCCGCTCTCCGCCGTGGCTTCGAGCTGCCAAGTGTAAAGACCATTCGGGATCAATCGCCGCTCAACGGCGCCGTAGACCACCTCGCCCTCATGCAGAAAGCCGTCAACCACGCCGCTGAAGAGCACACTGTATTCGTCATCATTGCGCGGCTGATCCTGGCGGAAATAAAAGGTCCGGCCCTGCTCGCTCTTCAGCGACAGACTGACCAGCGCCGGGCGCGACAGAGCATAGGAGAACACCGCAAGATCATCCGCGCCGTCGGCATTGGGGCTGATCGCCGGGCGGTCAAAGCCAGCGTCAAGAATCAGCGGCAATGGCGGCCGCAAGATCAGCCTCCCTAGGATGAGCACCAGTATCACGCCAGCCGTGGCGGCAAAGAAGGTAAGCGTGTAGCGAACTCGCATCGTAATCCTGTTCAGCCTGCCTTATCGTCTATCGAAAACCATCTTTGCCATTTTACACCAAATGCGACCGATAGACGCTCGCTGAAGCAGCGCGACTGAATACACGTCCGCTGTCCGCCTGGGGCCATTCGGCGGGGGTATTTACATTTGCGCCGCATTTGAACTAGACTGAACTGTCGCATATTCGACCCGCATAGCATTAACGAGAGTCTAGCCTTGACCAGCCACTTAACACAGCGCCTGAAGAGTATCAAAAACGCCAAGCTGGCGGCTGACGGCGTCATGCGACTGCCCTTGCTGCCCTTGGTTGATCAAGTCGTCTTTCCTCAAGTTTTGAGCCTGATTCCGCTGACTGACGATGCTCAGCTCGAGGCCGCCGCCGCCGCCAATGACCGCGGCCATACCCTCATCGCTTGCAAGTTGCGCGCCGAAAGCAAGGGCGAGGCGCTGATAGACCGAATCCACACGGTTGGCACCGAGATCGCTCCCGCGCGCTATGCCGACATCTCGGAGAAAACTCGCCAATTGCTCGCCCAAGGCCGCCGCCGCGTCCAGATACTCGCCATCGATCATGACAGCCCCTATCCCATCGCCACCGCCCGCCCACTGCCTGAAGAGACCCGCGAGGCCAAAGCGCTGCAATCCCTGGCACAGGCTTTAGTCGAGCTCTTCAAACACAGCAGCCAATACAACGAAGCCATGCCCGACAGCGTCATCAAGCACATCTTGTCGCTTGAGGATCCCGGCCTGCTCTGTGACTCGCTGTCGGCGATACTGCCGCTGCCCTCCGATGACCTGCAGCAATTGCTGGAACACGACAATATTGAGAAACGCCTTGAGTTGCTGGCGGTGCTGCTCACCACCGACCTGCGCGATAGCGAAATCCATGATGAGGTGCATACCCGCCTGCAAGACGAGATCGCCGCCAATCAGCGTGAAATGTACCTGCGCGAGCAGGTCCGCATCATTCAGCAAGAATTGGGCGACGGCGATATATTCTCGCAGGAAATCAAAGAGTTGACGGCGAAAGTCCACAGCGCGGAGCTGCCGGCCGAAGTCCACGAGAAAGCTATGAAAGAGCTGTCTCGCTTGAGCGCCATCCCGCCGATGTCGCCCGAATCCGGCGTGATCCACACCTACCTCGACCGGCTGCTGACCTTGCCCTGGCATGCCCTCAGCGATGAAAACCTCGATCTGGCCCAGGCAGAAGAGATCCTCGAACGCGCTCATTATGGCTTGAAAAAAGTTAAAGCGCGCATCCTCGAACATATCGCCGTGCGCAAACTGGCGCGGGACAAGATGAAAAGCCCGATTCTTTGCTTTGTCGGTCCGCCCGGCGTCGGCAAAACCTCGCTCGGCAAAAGCATCGCCGATGCCCTCGGCTGCAAATTCCTGCGCATCAGCCTCGGCGGCGTCCGCGACGAAGCCGAAATCCGCGGCCATCGCCGCACCTATATCGGCTCGATGCCCGGCCGCATCTTGCAGCAAATGGAAAGAGCGGAGACGATCAACCCCGTTTTTATGCTCGACGAAATCGACAAGATGAGTTCCGACTTCCGCGGAGACCCGGCCTCCGCCATGCTTGAGGTCCTCGATCCCGAGCAAAACCGCAACTTCGTCGACCACTACTTGGAAGTGCCCTATGACTTGTCAAAGGTGACCTTCATCACCACCGCCAATGATCTGTACTCCATTCCCGAAGCGCTGGAAGACCGTCTGGAAGTGATCGAGTTCAAAGGCTATTCGGAAGAGCAAAAACTGCAAATCGCGCGGCGCTTCCTGATACCGAAGCAGCTCGAAGCCAATGGCATCGCCGAAGCCGGCCTGCACTTCACCACGCCGGCGCTCACCCACATCATCCGGCACTATACCTACGAAAGCGGCGTCCGCAACCTCGAACGCGAAATCGCCAACATCTGCCGCAAGATCGCCCGGCAAGTGGCGGCCGAGCGCAAGACGCCACGGCGGATTAGTCCATCGATCGTCGAGAAACTCCTCGGTCCGCCACAACTGCTCGGGGCAAAGGTCAATCGCGTCGATGCTGTCGGCATCGTCAGCGGCTTGGTCTGGACGCCAAACGGCGGCGAAATACAAACGGTCGAAGTCACACTCGTGCCCGGCAAAGGCAACCTCATGCTCACCGGTCAACTGGGCGATGTCTTGCAAGAATCGGCGCATATCGCCCTCAGTTACCTGCGGGCGCGCGCGCATCATTTTTGTCTGCCGCCGGAGGACTTCGAAAATTACGATATTCATATCCATATGCCGGAAGGCGCCGTGCCCAAAGACGGGCCCTCCGCCGGGATCACGCTGACGACCGCGCTGATTTCCGCCTTCACCGAATGCCCGGTTGATGCCGCTTGCGCCATGACGGGCGAAATCACCCTGCGCGGCCAAATCTTGCCCGTCGGCGGCGTCGTGGAAAAAGTGCTGGCCGCCCGCCGGCGCGGCATTCCCCGCATCATCCTGCCCAAGGACAACAGCAAAGACCTGCGCGAAATACCAAAGGCGGTCATGCGCGATGTCTCCGTCGCCTTTGTCGAGGATATGCAAGGCGTGTTGGACCTGGTCCTCCAGGAGCCGCCTCCCAAGCGACAGCGCGATATCGACGCCGAGAAACGCGGACGCCATGATGCCGGAAATACGGATGACGTCGAATGAATCGTAGGGCGATCACCCGTCCGCAAACGCGCCAAGAGATTGGGCGCATGGTAACATTGCCTATGATCACTTGAAGTGATATCAGACGCGTCCCTAGTTCAAGATCTAGGCCTGGAACAGATAAGCAAACAGATGATAATTCAGGTCTTTCAAACTCTGTGCCTCAGTAGTTCCAAGAAAGTAATGAGAAAATTGGAGAACGTTCAGAGAACAGGTTTCGGGCGACCTGATAGGTCGCCCCTACGAGATCTCTTGGTGTGTAGTTTCGCCCGATTCACTTGGAACCACTTCTGGGCCCCCGTGGTGAAAAAAACATCCTTCATCCTCGGTCTTTTTTCCCTTGCCGCCTGCAGCGCGCTAAGCCAGCCGACGCCCACCGCTACTCCCGCGGCCACAAATACCGCCACGCCCACCGCCGTGCCCAGCGATACAGCCACGCCCGTCCCATCCGAGACGCCTACTCCAACAGCCAGCCCCACCGTCACGAACACGCCGACTGTGACGCTGACGCCCCCGCCTACATTGACGCCATCGATCACGCCTTGGCCGGAAACAAGCTATGTATTTGACAATTGGGATGTCTCCGATATTCCCGCCGAAATCAAAGACGGCGTCGCCAATCAGATGATCGCCTTCATCAGCGCCAACCGGCAGGAAACGATCGCCAACATCGCCACCGCCCAGCCCTTCACCGGCGTCCAGACAATCTATTTCGCTTCGCCTCTAAGCGCCCGCAGCCGCATAGCCGTGCTGGAACTGGAATCGACCGCGAGCCTCGAAGTCTTCGTGGCGGAGCCTGGCAATTCCCTGGCCTACGTTCAGATGAACGGTGATATTCGCACCGATGGCCTCTACATCCTCGATCTCGCCACCGGCTTCAGCGCACGCGTCCTCGCCGGAGAGAATCCGCTGGTCCAGCGAGGCCGCTTCATGCCCCCATCCTGGTCGCCCGATGGCGAGCAGTTGGCGCTGGCGCTCGCGACGGGCTACGACATGGATATCTTTCTCTACGCCAAAGACGGCTCCGGCCGGATCAATATCACCGAGCACGGCAGTTATGACTTTTGGCCTAGTTGGTCGCCCGACGGCAGCTATATCGCCTTTGTCTCCGACCGCGCCGATTGCCTAAGCTGGAACCCCGGCGATCCCGGTTTCTGCGATGGGCTTAGCCTGCCTCCGCCCACGGCCGGCCTGGTCTACCTTTACGAGGTCTCGACCGGCAAGGTCAGCCTGGCCGCCGACCTGGAAGTTTCAGAACCGCCATACTGGATTAATTCGACCATGCTCGCCCTCGCCACCGGCGACCCCTTCGATCTGCTTAATCCCCAGCGCCGCATCTGGCGAGCTGATATCAGCAGCGGCGAAGTGCTTGAAGCGCGCCTGCCCGATAGTCCCGCAAGCGCCAGTTATCTGTCCGAGAGCTGGTCGCCCGGCGGGGGCGCCGTCCTTGTCCAAATCGCCGAGGCGGCCAACCGGCTCATCCTGCTCAGCGCTTCGGGCGCGCTCATACGGCAAGACGAAGACTTGGACTTCCCGCGTTACGGCCTTTCATCCGCCTGGTCGCCCGATGGACAGCGGATCGCTATCGGCGGTACGGCCGGACACTGTCCTTACGGCGTTCGCGTCAAGGACAGCCGCTTCCGCAATGTGGCCAGCGCCGGGCTCCCGCCCACCATGTGCGACCCGCGCTATTCTTTCGACGGGCGGTTCATCGCCTTTACCGGCGTCAATCCGCGCGTCGACGGCCGCAACGATATCTACGTCGCCAGCGCCAACGGTTTCGGCGCCAGCAGCATCACCAGCGACTTGCGCGGCCAGGTCGAGTTGATCGGCTGGGTCGGCGGTTCAGCCTAGGCGCCCGGCGCTTTTCGCTTCACTCTGGACGAAGAAGCCGGCGGCTCGCTCACACGCGCGGACAAAAGCGTCTGTCTAGCCAAAATCACTCTGTGCCCGCGCGAAGCAAGGTGGTTACAATAGCCCCGTATTCATCTCATGACCCCTGCGGAAAGGACTCGTATGCCCAAGTTCGAAGGAAAAACTGCCCTGGTCACCGGCGGCGGCCGCGGCATAGGCCGGGCGATCTGCCTGGAATTGGCAGGACAAGGCGCCAACGTAGTCGTAAACTATCGCAGCAACTCGGCGACGGCGGAGGACACGGTGGCCGCAATCGCGGCGAGCGGCGGCCAAGCCATCGCGCTGCAAGCCGATGTCGCCGATGAAAGGGGGGTGACCGCGCTCTTCAAGGCCGTCATATCACAGTACGGCGGTCTGGATATCCTCGTGAACAACGCCGGCATCACGCGCGACAATGTCATCATGATGATGAAACCGGAGGACTTCGACATCGTGCAGGCGACGAACCTGCGCAGTTGTTGGCTCTGCTGCAAGGCGGCGGCCCGCATCATGATGCGCAAGCGCGCCGGCAGCATCATCAATATCACAAGCGTCGTCGGCATCGCCGGCAATGGCGGGCAGACCAATTACGCCGCCAGCAAAGCCGGCATCATCGGGCTGAGCAAATCGCTGGCGAAGGAACTGGCGCCGCGTTCCGTGCGGGTCAATGCGGTCGCGCCGGGCTTCGTCGAAACGGACATGACTGCCGATCTTTCCGATGAACTCAAGGATGCCGCGCTGGGCGCGATCCCGCTGGGTCGGATGGGCGATCCGGCGGATATTGCCAAGGCGGTCGCCTTCCTGGCGTCAGCGGACGCGTCTTACATAACCGGGCAGACGCTCGTAGTCGACGGCGGCATGGTCATGTAACTCAATTCGATGCGCAGAGGATTTCGTTGACAGGCGGCTAATCGCCACGAGGAGGCGGCAAATGAGTACAGTGTTTTCCAAGATTATCGCGCGTGAGATCCCGGCTGATATCGTTTATGAAGACGAGTTGGTGCTGGCTTTCCGCGATATCGCGCCCTCAGCGCCCACCCATATCCTCATCATTCCCAAGCGCGAAATCGCCACCGCCAACGATGTGACCGCGGAAGACGAAGCGGCGCTAGGCCGGCTATTTACGGTCGCGGCGAAGATCGCAGCGGAGGAAGGCATCGCCGAGAATGGCTACCGACTGATCGTCAATTGCAATGAGCATGGCGGGCAAGAGGTCTTCCATCTGCATATGCACTTGCTGGGCGGGCGGTCGTTGGGGCCGATGCTGGCGCGGAAGTAGCGTAGCGTTCCGCATTCATCAAGCGGGCACTGCCGAACATGGCTTGGCGCGGAGGCTAGCCGTCCGGTTCTTCGGTTTCTTCCTCGCCGGCGCCCGCTTCTTCTTCGCTATCCGGCGCTTGCTGGGCGGTATCGTCAGCAGGTTCTTCCGTTGACTCCTGGTCCGCGTCCGTGGGACTGGCGGCGGTGTTCGCAGTATCAACGGGATCGGATTCTTCAGCGTCCTCGGCCGGCTCAACATCAGGCGCGGCGGCGTCTTCGACCGCTTCCGCTTCCTGCTCCGGCAGGGCTTCCTCAACTGGCGGCTCTTCAACAGGCATGCCCCAATCAGCCGGCGTCGCATCGTCGATGGCTTGCAGGATGGCAGCCGTCGGCGGGATGGCGCCTCCGGCGTCGAGCGTGACGCCATTGACGCGGATGGTCGGCGTGCTGGCCACGCCTTCGTTTTGCGCGGCGGTCAGGGTGCTGCTGATGGCGGCCGAGTTGAAACAGTTGGTGAAGCCGCTGCTGCTCAGCCCAAGCCCTTCGACGCCGGCAAGGAGGCGATTCTGCGAGAAGGCGGTATTGCCGTAGCGCGTCTGCCAATCGAAGAGGACATCGTGCATCTCCCAGAACATGCCTTGCACGCCGGCGCAAAGAGCAGCGCGGGAGGCGCCCTCGGCATTGGGCACGGAGCCAGTGCTAAGCGGCACATAGGTGAAGCGCACTTGTCCAGCGCGAACGCGCTCAAGCACGGCGTCAAAGCTTTCGCTGTGGAAGGCCTCGCAGCCGGGACAGGCGAAGCTGGCGTATTCCTCGACCGTGACGGGCGCGTCATTGTCGCCGAGGCGCGGGTAGCCCACCGGCGAGAAGGAGCGTTCGATATCCTGGTAGCGCGCGGAGAGATCGTCGGGGATATGGGCTTCGACCGGTTGGTTGGAGACGATGACAACCGCGATCGCGACGACAGCCACGACAACTATCCCGATGAGGACATAAAAGCGCTGGCTTTGGCGGCGCTGTTTTTGGCGGCGCTGGCGGGCTTCGCGTGTACGGCTTTGTCGTTTTGCCATGGCGTAAATGACCTCGTCCTGGAAGCGTACAAAGTCGGATTCTCAGTGCGGCAAGTCTACTTGAGAGGGGCTTGTTTCTGCAATGACAAGTTATGCGGACGGGTCTGGCGACGTCTTTTCCCACAAAGGCGCCAAAGCACGGAGAGCGCAAAGGACTTTACCATCGAGGCCACCGAGTTTGTTCGAGGGCGCAGAGTTTTCATGGGAGCCGATGGTTGGAGCCTTGGTTGGCGGCGATGGGGAGTTTCGCGTTAACGCGGGGCGGAATGTTTGGTAGAATGCGATGTGGTCAAGTAGTTACCTGGACGATGGCGAGGCGGGGTTGGCGGGTTTGCTGACGCCGATTGAGAGGAACTTCATGAACAATAGTTTCGATACACGCGGCACGATCGACAGCGGCGGAATGCAGGCCGGCATCTACCGACTGAGCAAGCTGGCGGGCGACGGCATCGGACAGATCGACCGTTTGCCATTCAGCATCAAGGTGCTGCTGGAGAACGCCTTGCGCAACGAGGACGGGCGGCTCTTCCAAGCCGAGGATGTGGTCAATCTGGCATCCTGGGACGCGGGCGATTACCGGGCTGTCGAGATTCCGTTCAGTCCGGCGCGGGTGATCTTGCAGGATTTCACCGGCGTGCCGTCGCTGGTTGATTTGGCGGCGCTGCGCAGCGCGATGGCGCGGATGGGCGGCGACCCGCAGAAGATCAATCCGGTGGTGCCGGTGGACCTGGTGATTGACCATTCGGTGCAGGTGGATGTCTTCGGGCGCGCGGACGCGATCCAGCGCAATGCCGAGATGGAATTCGTCCGCAATCGCGAGCGCTATGAGTTCCTGCATTGGGGGCAGAAGGCTTTTGAGAATCTCAAGGTCGTGCCGCCGGCGACCGGCATCGTGCATCAGGTCAACCTCGAGTATTTGGCGAAGGTGGTGCAGTTATACGAGGATCCGAATGGCGGTGGTGTGGTGGCGCTGCCGGATTCGCTGGTGGGGACGGACAGCCACACGACGATGATCAATGGGCTTGGTGTCCTCGGCTGGGGCGTTGGCGGCATTGAAGCGGAAGCGGCGATGCTGGGTCAGCCAATTTATATGCTGATGCCGGAAGTGGTTGGTTTCAAGCTCATGGGACAATTGCCCGAGGGCGCGACCGCGACCGATCTGGTGCTGGTGGTCACGCAGATGCTGCGGGAGAAAGGCGTGGTGGGCAAGTTTGTCGAATTCTATGGACCCGGCTTGAGCAGCATGACCCTGCCCGACCGCGCGACAATCGCCAATATGGCGCCGGAATATGGCGCGACCATGGGCTTCTTCCCGGCCGATGACGAAGTGCTGAGTTATCTGCGGCGCACGGGACGCGACGAAGATCTCGTCCGGCTGGTTGAAGTCTACTGCAAGGAACAGGGGCTTTTCCGCAGCGACGAAACGCCAGATCCGTCATTCAACGATACGCTGGAATTAGACTTGAGCGCGGTCGAGCCGAGCGTGGCGGGTCCGCTGCGTCCGCAGGATCGCATTCTGGTGAGCGAGCTGAAGCCGCGCTTCAACGAAGTCCTGACCGCGCCGCTGGGTCCGCAGGGTTTCGCTTTGTCGGCCGAGCAATTGGGCGCCAGCGGAAATGTGCGAGCGAATGGCGACAGCGCTGAATTGAAGCATGGTTCGGTGGTCATCGCCGCCATTACGTCTTGCACGAATACGAGCAATCCCTCGGTGATGGTGGCGGCCGGCTTGCTGGCGAAGAAAGCGAATGAGCGAGGTTTGACGCGCAAGTCTTACGTCAAGACGAGCCTGGCGCCGGGTTCCAAGGTGGTGACCGAGTACCTGGACAAGGCGGGCTTGACGCCACATCTGGAGGCGCTCGGTTTCCACACGGTCGGTTATGGCTGCACGACTTGCATCGGCAATAGCGGTCCCTTGCCGGAGCCGGTGCGGGAAGCGATACACGAAGCCGATATCGTGGCGGCGTCCGTGCTCAGCGGCAACAGAAACTTCGGCGGTCGGATTGGCCCGGATGTGCGGGCGAACTTCCTGGCGTCGCCGCCGCTGGTGGTAGCATATGCCCTGGCGGGCACGGTCGATATCGACTTGAACAGCGAGCCGCTCGGTCAAGACGAGGGCGGCGCCGATATATATCTGCGCAATATTTGGCCGAGTCAAGCGGAGATCGTCCGCACGGTGCAGGAAAGCCTCGATGCGGGCATGTACCTGGAGCAATACAGCAATACCTACGATGGCAACGAGCAATGGAACGAGATACCGAGCACTGACGAGCCGGTCTACGAATGGAGCGCGGACAGCAGCTATATTCAGGAACCGCCCTTCTTCGTCGACTTGCCGCGGGAAGCGCCGCCGATCGAGCCGATTACCGGCGCGCGCGTCATGGTCAAAGGCGGAGATTCGGTGACGACCGATCATATTTCGCCGGCGGGCGCCATCGCCATCAACGGGCCAGCGGGGCAGTACTTGCTCGGGCGAGATGTCAGCCCGCAATATTTCAACAGCTTCGGCTCGCGGCGCGGCAACGACCGGGTGATGACGCGCGGCACCTTCGCCAATGTTCGCTTGCGGAATCTGCTGGTGCCGGGCAGCGAAGGCGGCGTGACCTACTACCTGCCGACGATGGAAGAGCTGCCGATCTACGATGCCGCGCTGCGCTATCAAGCCGATGGGAGTCCGCTGATTGTGTTGGCGGGCAAGGATTACGGCATGGGCTCGTCGCGGGATTGGGCGGCGAAAGGCACGTTGCTGCTGGGCATCAAAGCGGTGATCGCCGAGAGCATCGAGCGGATCCATCGCAGCAACCTGGTGATGATGGGCGTGTTGCCGCTGACCTTCGCTGAGGGGCAATCATATAAGTCGCTGGGGCTGACCGGGCACGAGACATACGATATTCCGGTGAGCGACGCGGTCGAGCCGATGCAACGTCTGACGGTGACGGCGACTGACGACGCGGGCGGGCAGACGCAGTTTGAGGCGATTGTTCGGCTGGATAGTCCGGTCGAGGTGGATTACTACCGCAATGGCGGGATTCTGCATACGGTACTGCGGAACTTCCTGGCTGAGTGAAGCAGCCCGGCGACCAAGCGTCAGGCGCGCCCAACAGGAGGCGCGTCTGTCTTTTCGGGGTAGAATATCCGATTGACTAAAACCCTGGCGCCGGGACAGGCCTGTCGCCGAGCGGAGCAACGATGAAGTATCCCTTGCGGGTGAGCCATAGACTGTTAATCACGATCTTCGTAGCGCAGAGCTTGTTCTCAGCGGCGCAGATTTCAATCATCACCTTGCATTCCATCGCGGCGGGGATACTCGGCGGGTCGGACGCGGCGGCCGGTTTGCCGACGACCATGGTCACGTTTTCGCATTCCATAATGGCCTATTTCATGGGCGTTATCATGGGCCGCTATGGACGGCGCAACGGTCTATGCACCGCTTATGGCATCGGTTTGGTCGGGGGGATACTGGGCGTATACGCCGTGTTGAATGGCATCTTTCCGCTGCTGCTGGTCAGCTCGGCAACCTTGGGCATGGCGCGCTCCGGCTCGCAGATGAGCCGCTTCGTCGTCGGTGAAATGTTTCCGATTGACAAACGCGCGCAAATGATCGGGCGCGTGGTATTCGCTGGCACGATCGGGGCGATTTTTGGTCCAGCGCTGGTGGAGCCGAGCAGTCAACTGGCGAAGTTTCTTTCGCTGGATATCGTGACGGGTCCGGCATTGGCGCAGACTCAGCTAGCGCAATCGATTCTTCCCGCGGCGGCGGTCAGTGAGTTGACCACGGGACCATGGGTAGTTGCCAGTTTCATGTATGCGATTTCATTTTTGATCACATTTTTTTTCCTGCGGCCGGAGCCGGCGCTGGTGGCAGAGCAGTATTCCGAGCCGATCGTAGACCCGTCAAAACCGGATAACGGGCACAAGTTGAGCGAGTTGCTGCGATTGCCCAATGTGCAATTGGCGATTTTGTCGATGCTGATCTGCCAGATGGTGATGGCCACCTTGATGACGATTACGCCCTGGCACATGCACTTGGCGGATCATTCCAACGCGCAGGTGTCGCTGGTGATTGGGGCGCATGTGCTTGGGATGTTTGGGCTGTCGCCCTTGACCGGCTATCTGATAGACCGCTATGGCCGTGTGACGATGATGGTCATCGCAGCGCTGATATTGATCGCGTCAACGATAATTTCACCGCTATCGACACAAATGCCCTATTTGATTGCGGGTCTGTTTTTGCTGGGCCTGGGCTGGAATTTCGGCTATGTGGCCGGCTCGTCGATGCTGGCGGACGCGCTGAGCGGCGCCGATCGCACGCGGGTGGCCGGATTCAATGATATGCTGGTGGCGTTTTTCGCCGGGTTGGGCACCTTGAGCTCCGGCTTCCTGTTCAGCTTGGGCGGCTTCCTCTTCGTCAGCGTTGGCGGCGGCTTGCTGGCATTGCTGCTGCTGGCGCTGATCCGCTCGCTGACGAGCCGGCAGATTGCCTTGCAGGGCGCTTAAAAGATCGCCTGCGCAGGATAACAGGCTTGCGAGATGAAGATCACACTTTATACCGATGGCGCTTGTGATATCCATGCGGAGAACCAGCCGGGCGGCTGGGCGGCGATTCTGCAAGCGGTTGATGAGGATGGCGAACTCATTCGAGAGCGGGTGCTAAGCGGCGGCGGCGAATCGACCACGAACAATCAGATGGAACTGACCGCGGTCATCGAGGGTTTGAAGGCGCTGAACAAGGAGTCGGCAGTGACTATCGTCACTGACTCGCGTTATGTTATTGATATCGCTCGCGGGACGAAGAAGGTCGTCAAAAACAAGCCGCTTTGGGACACATATTTCAAGCTCGCCAAGATGCGCTACGTGCAATGGGAATATGTCGCCGGGCATTCGGGACATGCGCTGAACGAGCGCTGCGATCGGTTGGCAGTGGCGGAGCGCGGCAAGTTCACGAGGGCGAAATCTGCTAGTACGTCACGGTCGGAATCTGCTGTCGCAACCGAGATAGACATTTACCTATCCACGCAGATCCGAGGCAAAGACAGGGTTACGGCTTGGGCGGCGGTGATCGTTCAAGGCGGAAACGCGCGAGAGGAGAGCGGGCGACTGGCGAACACAACAGAGCTGGAAGGAACGCTGATCGGGGCGATCGAAAGCCTTGAGACACTGCCCGCAGGCAAGAGCGCGACGGTACACACGGCGCAGGAATATTTGGCGAAGGGAATCAATCTCTGGTTGCCGAACTGGGCAGCGAAGGGATGGAAGACACGAGGCGGCGAAGCGGTAAAGTATCGGGCGCATTGGCAGAAATTGCAGCAACTCTCTCAAGAGCGAGAAGTTCACTTTGTCTTTGTGAAATCTCGCAGCGAGAATCCGCACTTTCAGCGGGGCAAGGAAATCGCGACAGGGCTTCTGAATCAGGACTGAGTTGCGCGCCTGTGCTATATTTAGCGGATGAGATTTTGAAGGGAAGCGGGAAGCAAGATATGCCAACATACGCACAACGAGTAGCGCCATTTGGCACGACCATTTTCACCGAGATCAACCAGCTTGCGGCGCAGCACCAGGCGGTCAACCTGGGTCAGGGTCGTCCCGATTTCGACGGTCCGCAAGAGATCATCGACGCGGCACTCGCGGCGCTCAAGAGCGAGGGCGCCAACCAATACGCGCCGAGCCCGGGCCTGCCCGCTTTACGCGAGGGAGTCGCCCGCCATGCCGGCGTCTTCTACGGCCTGGATGTCGAACCCGAGCGCGGCGTGATCGTCACGGCCGGCGCCACGCAAGGCGTCTACAGCGCGATAATGGGCTTAGTGGACCCGGGCGATGAAGTCATCATCATCGAGCCTTATTACGATAGCTATGTGCCGGGCGTGATCATGGCCGGCGGGAAGCCGGTTTATGTGCCGATGCACCCGCCGAACTGGACCTTTGAAGAAGCCGAGTTGCGCGCCGCCTTCAGCGACAATACGCGGGCGATCATCCTCAACACGCCGAACAACCCTTCGGGCAGAGTGTACAACCGCGCCGAATTGCAGCTATTTGCCGATCTTTGCATTGAGCGCGATGTCATCGTCATTTCTGACGAGGTCTACGAACATCTATACTTCGAGGGACATCAGCACATCGCCATTGCTTCGCTGCCGGGCATGTTCGAGCGGACGGTGACGATCGGCAGCGCCGGCAAGACCTTTGGCATGACGGGCTGGAAAATCGGCTGGGTTTACGGACCGCCGGAATTAATCACGGGCGTTTGGCGCTCGCATCAATTCATCACCTTCGCCACCAATCATCCGACGCAGGCGGCGGTGGCTTATGCCTTCACGCTGGGCAGCAGCTATTATGAGGAGTATCAGGCGCTGTATTCGCACAAGCGCGACCTGGTTATGCAAGTGATAGAGGCGGCCGGCATGACGGCGATACAGCCGGAAGGCACCTATTTCATCATGGGCGATTTCTCGGACGTGTTTGACGGGAATGATGTCGAGTTCTGCCGCCATCTTATCGAGGAGATTGGGGTGGCGACGATCCCGCCCTCGGCCTTTTTCAGCGACAGGCACCGGCATCATGCGGAGAATCATGTGCGTTTCGCCTTCTGCAAGAGCGATGAAACTCTGGAACGGGCGGCCGAGCGGATGCGCCTGCTGCGGGGGTAGGATACCTGCCGCCGGGGATACAGAAGCAGAACCAATAAAGTAATGAGAAAAATATTGCAAGGTAAAGAGAATGGCAAAAACCGAAATCATTGTAGGGGCGACTCTGTGAGTCGCCCGCTTACAACATCCACTACATTTCATTTGTCGCATGACTAACTTGGTTTTACTGAGTAAGTAAGATACACAGAGATTTTTGCATTATTGAGGATTTCTCAACAACTGCCAGCGGCCGAAGGCAGAAGTTGACGTTACCAACTAGCAGTCAGGACAGCATTCCTCTGTGTTCTCGCCTCTCTCGGGGTAGTCGGTGGCAAAGACAGATCTGGAACGAGCCTTTTGAAATCATCCGACCAATGTCTAGACAGCTTTATGCTTTAATGATAGAATTGATTGTATCGGTATATTTATAGCATTCATCTGACGAATGTCCGAAATCAATCTCGGTTCCGACTTTCTCAATTACATCATCCGGCAAGGCTACAAGCCCGGTGATCGCCTGCCGTCGATTCAAGAATTGACCAGCGACGCGCATCTGGATATGAGCGCGAACAAGGTGCGGGAGCAGCTTGAGGTCGCGCGGACGATGGGCTGGGTCGAAGTTCGCTCCAAACGCGGCACGCGGATAACGGAATATGCTTTCACGCCGGCGGTGCGCCTGAGCGCGCTTTACGCTTTGGCCTGCGGCGAGCGCTTCGAGTCCTTTGCGTCGCTGCGCAATCATGTCGAGGCGGCCTATTGGAACGAAGCTTGCGCGCTGCTGACGGAAGCCGACCTGGACGAGATGCAGACCTGCCTGGACAGCGCCTACCGGAAGCTGGACTCGCGACCGATTCATATTCCCAATCCAGAGCATCGCCTGTTTCATTTGACGGTGTTCAAGCACCTGGAGAACAAATTCGTGCTGGGCATTCTGGAAGCGTATTGGGAGCTATACGAAGAGGTCGGGGTCAATCGCTATGAGGATTACAGCTACTTGCGGAAAGTCTGGGATTATCATTCGCGGATTCTGCGCCTGATCCGCACCGGCGACTTTAACGGGGCGCGGCAAGCATTTCTCGAACATACAAGTCTATTGCGCTATGAACCGGATAACGGTTCCTGGGAAATGGAGCGCGGCAGATGAGAAGCGACAATCTAACTTTGTTTACAGGTTGCGAAAGGAGTGGCGCGCAAATCACTGCGTAATATCTCATGGCAATTCATCCACAAACTGAAAGCAAGATCATCACGCGCGAGCCGGTCATCAACGACTTCGCCTTTTCGGTGGCGACCAAGAATGGCTCGGGCAGCCAGACTTCCAACAACGTGCTCGTGCGGTCGCTGTTTCGCATGGGTATCCCGGTCAACGGCAAGAACCTCTTCCCGTCGAATATCAAGGGCTTGCCGACCTGGTATACGATTCGGGCGAGCAAGGATGGCTATACAGCGCGGAAAGCGGTGACCGAGATCGTGGTCGCGTACAACGACGCCACGGCAACGGAAGATGTCTCCAACTTGCCGCCGGGCGGCGTCTGCATCACCACGGACAAAATCGCCAAGGTGATCAAACAGCGCGATGATATCTCGTATTACGAGATCCCGGTCACGAAACTGATGCGGCAAACCAAGGTGCCCTCGGCCTTCCGCAAATTGGTCGAGAACATGACCTATGTCGGCGCGGTCGCTCAACTCTTCGATATTCCGCTCGAGCTCATCTATCAGGTGCTGCTTGATAATTTCAAGGGGCGGGAGAAGCCGGCGCGGATGAACCACGATATCGTCGAGTTGGCTTATCATTGGACGGCGGAGAACATCGTCAAAACCGATCCTTACCGCTTCGAAAACATGGATGGCACACGCGGCAAGATCATGATGACGGGCAATGAAGCCGGCGCATTGGGCGCGGTTTTCGGCGGCGTCAACGTGGTGGCCTGGTATCCCATCACGCCGTCGACGAGTTTTGTCGATGGCGTCATCGCCTATCGTTATCTGCGCCAGAACGACGCCAAGGAGAATACGATCGCTATCGTGCAGGCGGAAGACGAACTGGCGGCGGCCGGTATCGTTGTCGGCGCCGGTTGGGCGGGCGGGCGTTCGCTGACCTCCACCAGCGGACCCGGCATCAGCTTGATGTCGGAATTCGCCGGGCTGGCTTACTTCGCTGAGATTCCGGCGGTCTTCTGGAATATCACGCGGATGGGCCCGAGCACTGGCCTGCCGACGCGCACCAGCCAAGGCGACCTGCTCTTCACGCACTTCCTGGGCCATGGCGATGGACGGCAAATTTGCCTGATGCCGGGCAACTTGAAAGAAGCTTTCGAGTTCGGCTGGAAGTCCTTTGATATCGCTGAAGCTTTGCAGACGCCGGTCTTCGTCCTCAGCGACCTCGACCTGGGCATGAACAACTGGCTCTCCGACCCCTTCGATTATCCCGATCAGCCGATCAACCGCGGCAAGGTGCTCGACGCCGATGAGTTGCAAGCTTTCATCGACGAGCATGGCAAATGGGGACGGTATATGGATGTCGATGGCGATGGCATCCCGTACCGCACGGTGCCGGGCACAAATCATCGCTTCGCCGGTTACTTCACGCGCGGCACTGGCCACGACGAGATGGCGACCTACAGCGAGCGCAGCGACGACTGGATCGAGAATATGACGCGCTTGCGGCGCAAGATGGATACTGCGCGCGGCCTGCTGCCACAGCCGATTGTGGACGCCGATAGCGATGCGGACATCGGCATCATCACCTTCGGCACGAACGATGAAGCCATCCGCGAAGCGCGCAATTGGCTGGCGAACGACGACATCAAGACCAACTATCTGCGCGTAAAGGCCTTGCCAATGGCAGCGGCGGTGACAGATTTCATTGACCAGCACAAGAGCGTCTTCGTCATCGAGAACAATTTCGACGGACAGCTTACCCAGTTGATCCGCCTGGAACATCCGGAAAATATCTCCCACGTCAGGTCGCTGGCGCTCGGCGATGGTTTGCCGATGACGCCCACCTGGATCTATGAGAACCTGAAACTACAGGAGGGCTAGAGATGCCACCACGGACAAATCACCTGGGTTTAAGCCGCAACGAGTACAAGGGACGCCCGAGCACGCTATGCCCCGGCTGCGGGCACGATTCCATCTCGAATCAACTGATCAGCATGGCCTATGAACTGGGCCTGGAGCAGCACAAGATCATCAAGGTCAGCGGCATCGGCTGCTCAAGCAAGACACCCGCTTATTTCCTCGGCGGCTCACATGGCTTTAATGCCCTGCACGGGCGAATGCCATCGGTGGTCACCGGCGCGCTGCTGGCTAACACCGAGCTTGAGTGCATCGCGGTCAGCGGGGATGGCGACAGCGGCTCGATCGGCATGGGACAGTTCAAGCATGTCATCCGGCGCAATGTGCCTTTCATCTACATCATCGAGAACAACGGCGTATACGGGCTTACCAAAGGGCAGTTCTCCGCGACCGCCGACGAGGGGCAATTCCTGAAGTATTACGGCACGAACCACATGCCGCCGATTGATCTGGCGCTGGAGGCGGTGATCGCCGGCGCGACCTTCGTCGCCCGCAGCTTCAGCGGCGATGCCAAGCAAGTGCAGACGCTCTTGCAAGCGGCGGTGCGTCACAACGGCACGGCAGTGCTGGATATCATCAGCCCTTGTGTCACCTTCAACAATGCCGAGACATCAACCAAGAGTTATCCCTACGGCAAGGACCACGAGATTCCCCTGCACGAGATTCAAATCCTGGCGCCGGACTATGTCGCTGCTAAAGAAGAAATCGAGATCGAAGACTACGACGAAGGCGATATCATCGATGTAGAGATGCACGATGGCAGCTTCCTGCGCCTGAAGAAGCTCGACAACGACCACGATCCGCGCAACAAACGCATGGCGCTGGATGTGCTGGAACGCTCAATGCGCGAGCAGATCTTCTCTACCGGCTTGATCTACTATGAAGAGCCGCGTCCGACGCTGGCGGAAACGGAAGAGCTTGTTGAGACGCCGCTGGCGCAATTGGATGAGGCGCAGATGCGGCCGTCAAAAGCGGCGCTGGATGGCCTGATGCGGCAATTGACGATCTAAGGGTTATCGCAGCGCTCGAAATCCTGGCAAGATAAAGCCCCGGCAAGTCGCGGGGCTTTTTTCGATTTGTGGCTGCTTATGGTTGCAAGGCTTCACGACAATAGTCAGTAAGCCGGCCTTCCCAGCTTTCTTTGTTGTTGTACCAATATTTCGATTTTGACCAGGTGAATGGGTGCGACTCCTGTACAGCCGCATGCGTGTAATAGCTTTGGTTTTGAAACCCTTCTTCTTCATCCCAGTTAGCGCCCCACTCGTCTTCGCCGACGAGCGTATATTGACCGTTTTCATTTATGGACTCGACGCTATCCCATTCTCTTGCGAAATAGAAGAGCAGCCTGCCTATACCATCTTCAGATCCCCACCCCGTCCAATAACCTTGTGGCATTCGTATGCAAGTTAGCGCACTAATACCCCAAGTATCGGAAATAAAAGCGATGGGTTCATTCAATGGGCTTATGGGTAAATAGGTTTCCAACTGCTTCTTGGCTTCAAGCAATTCAGCTTCCGTTTCTTGCAGTTTGGTCCCTGTTTCATTCAAACTGGTTTCCGTTGTATGCAGGCGATTTGTCATCTCCCTCAATGTGCCTTCTGTTTCATGCAAGCGAGCCTCTGTTTCCAGCATCTGCTTTTGCCACCGCTGGAATTCCTGAATGACGAATGCTCCGGCAATCACCCCAATTGAAAGCATTATCACGAGTACGGCGAGGGAGTGCCGCGGCTGTCTGAAGGAGATGGTCACATAGGGCTTTCTCTTTTCTTCCATGTATCAATCCTTTCACTGGAAATGTGTGATGCTAAGTAAAGTCTAGCGCATCATCTAAATTGCCTGCTAATACTTAGGCATCTCCGGATCGATTTCATCCGCCCAAGCCAGGATGCCACCCTCGACATTATACATCTTGTCCAGGTCGTAGCCGATCTCCGACAAGTAGGCGATGCTATCGGCGCTGCGCTTGCCCGAGCGGCAATGCAGGTACAGCGTCTTGTCCTTGGGAATATTGTTCAGAACCGTCTCTTCCAAGAGCTTCCGGCCAGCTTGAACGCCATTTTTCGCCAATTGGATATCCGGCTTGGGGATGCGCAGGGCGCCGTCGATGGCGCTGATTTCCCATTCATGCGGGTCGCGGACGTCAATCACGACCACGTCATCGCCGTTTTCCAGCGCCGATTTGACATCGTGCACGGTGACGGTCTTGATATCGATATCGGCGCTGTCTTCGACCGAGCTGTATTCGCTATGGTCATGCGCGGGCATCCCGCAGAATTGCTCATAGTCGATCAGTTCGATGTCTTCCTTGGCGCTGCCGCAGACGGGGCAATTCGGATCCTTGTGGATTTTGATCGTGTGGAAGCTCATTTCCAGCGCATCGTAGAGCATCATCCGGCCGATCATGGGATCGCCGATCCCCAGCAGAAGCTTGATCGCTTCGGTCGCCTGCATCGTGCCGATGGTGCCGGGCAGAATGCCCAGGACGCCGCCTTCGGCGCAACTGGGGACCAGACCGGGCGGCGGCGGCTCCGGGAACATGCAGCGATAGCAGGGACCTTGTTCGCCATAAAAGACGCTCAGTTGACCTTCGAAACGGAAAATGCTGCCGTAGACATTGGGGATGCCCAGTTTGACACAGGCGTCGTTGACGAGATAGCGCGTCGGGAAGTTGTCGGTGCCATCGATGACGATGTCCCAATCGTCGCTGAATATGCGCAGGGCGTTCTCCGAGGTGAGGGGCTCGTTGTATTTGACGACAGCGATGTCTGGATTGAGGTCCAGCATGCGGGCCGCGGCGCTATCCAGCTTGGAGGCGCCGACTGTGCTGACGCCGTGGATGACCTGCCGCTGCAAATTGGTGAAGTCGACCACATCGTAATCGACCAGGCCGATGCGCCCAATGCCGGCCGCCGCCAGGTAAAGCGCGAGCGGGCTGCCCAAGCCGCCGGTGCCGATAAGCAAGACGGACGAAGCCTTCAAGCGGCGCTGCCCTTCCATGCCAACTTCGGGCATGATGACATGGCGGCTGTAGCGCTTGACCTCCTCATTACTTAAGTCAGCCAGGCGCTGATGCAATTCAGTCATATCCAATTCTCCGTATACTAACGGCGGCCGCCGGCGATACTCGGGATGATGCGCAGGCTTTCGTCAGCGGCGATCTCGGTATCCAAGCCTTGCAGGAAGCGGATATCTTCATCGCCGATGAAGACATTGACAAAACTGCGCAGTTCATCATCGTTGAACAGATGATCGCGCAATTCCGGATGTTGCTCGACCAGGTTCACCAGCGCTTCGCCAACGGTGGCGCCAGCGACATCAATATTGGCCGCCCCTTCGGTGAAGGCGCGCAATGGCGTCGGAATTCGGACTTTTGCCATAATTTACTCTCCTTGTACCGCTTTGGACTCTTCTATGTCATATACGCCATCTGGCGCCGGTATCTTACCTGCGGCCGCGCCAATGGCTATGAGAGGCGCAACAAGGCGCCATCAAACGCCCCCCGATCGGGCCGGAGCAGCCAGGCGCGCATATCATCGGCGCGCGCCATCATGACCGATGTGATGATATAGACGAAGTTTGGCAAGGCGTGCTCCCGATCGTATTCGGAAGGAATCGCCGGCGAATCCGGGTGGCTGTGATAATAGCCGACCAGACTAAACCCGCGTTCGTCCGCTTCATCTTCGAGGCGTATCCAATCTTGCGGCGTCATGGCATAGCGATGGTGCTGCTCCTCCACGGCAAAGACGTTTTCCACTTGTATGATGTCAACAATAGTGACAAGATCCCCCTCGACCTGCCCCAGCAGAAAGCCGCCGCCCTCATTGGGATAGGTCGCTTCCATCTGTTCAAAGATACGCTGTTGCAATGCTTTGCTCAGGCTGACGCGCATCACCTTGTATCCGTCCTTTTCCGCCAACAAAAAAAGCCGGCCGCTTGGGCTGGCTCCCGTCTTATTCCGCAGCGCATTAAGCGCGATTGCTTCAGACAGCCGGGACCCCGACGCGGCAAAAGTTCATCTCGCAACAACAGAGACAACAAACATGTAGCGCCGCGCGGCTTTGTGGATCAATCCTAGGCATGCGCAGCAGGTTAGCACAGGCAGGTAAAACTGGCAACGGCAACTTTCTCATGCGGCATCTGACTCGCAATCGGCCTTAAAACGAGCCTTGCCGATGATGCGCGTTTGCGCCATTTGTATAGCTTGAAGCGCGTTTGACCGAGTGCTATACTAGCGCGCATTATTTTCGCTGTCGAAGCTGGCGCAGGCGTCACGAAGGAGAAGCAGTACATGACTAACAAGGGTGGGCTTGAGGAAGCAATCGTCGCCGATATCAACACAAGCTACATCGATGGCAGCATTGGCAAGCTGATTTACAGTGGCTATGCCATCGAAGATCTCGCCGAAACCACCTCATTTGAAGAAATCTTGTTTCTGCTCTTTAACACGCGCTTGCCGAAGCCTAAGGAATACGAAAGCTTGCGGTCGACGATCGCGGCGGAGGCTTCCATCCCTGACGCTGTGATCAACATGATGAAGTCTCTGCCCGCGGCGACGCCGGCGATGGCCGTGCTGCGAACGGCGGTATCCATGCTTTCAGCCTTCGATCCAGATGCCGAAAACCTGAGCGACAAGGATCTCGCCCAGGCGAAGGCCTTCCGGCTAACCGGCCAAATCACGACGATCTGCGCCGCCTGGATGCGCATCGCCAAGGGCCAGGGGCCGATTGCGCCCCGCGGCGACTTGAGCGTAGCGGAGAACTTCGTCTACATGATGTCTGGCGATGAGCCGGATGCGACGGCTTGCGCCGCTTTGAATGTCTATCTTGTTTTGCTGGCGGAACACGGCATGAACGCGAGCACTTTCGCAGCGCGTGTGGTCACCGCCACCGGTTCGGATTTACACAGCGCGATTGTCGCCGGCATCAGCGCCTTAAAAGGCCCATCACACGGCGGCGCAAATTCCGAAGCGATGAAGATGTTTATCGCAATCGGCGATGTCGATAATGTCCTGCCCTGGTTCGAGCAAAACATCAAGACAGGCCAGCGGCGCATCATGGGCATCGGTCACCGCGTTTATAAGTCGAATGATCCCCGCGCGGGCATATTGCGGCGGCATGCCGAAGCGCTGGCGGAAAGCTCTGGCCAGCGCAAATGGCTGGATATTGCCGTCAAGCTGGCGGAGACAGCGCGCGCCGACGACTATTTTGTCCAGCGCAATTTATACCCCAATGTGGATTATTACAGCGCCGTCGTTTTGTACCTGCTGGGCCTGGATATTGATATGTTCACGCCGCTATTCGCCATGTCGCGGATATCGGGCTGGTCGGCGCATGTGATTGCGCAGATGGGCGGGCGTTTGATTCGTCCCAAGGCGAATTATGTTGGTCCGCAGGATCGAAAATTTGTACCTATGGACGAGAGATAATCTCGCGAACCCGGGCAAGGCTGCATGCCCGTCCGATTCGATAAGCCCGTTTGCTTTTAGGCGCATGTTTGCCATACGACCGTTCACTATGCTAATCTGGTAGCGTAGTTGCATGCGGACGCGGCGGTATGATCCCTTACAAAATCGTTGGCACGTCGAATTACCGACCCTATGTGGCTTTCTTTGTCACAGTCGCCAATGTATTGCTTTTTGTATATGTCCTGATTTTCGCCTTCCTGGGCGGCTTGTCGCTGGAGGAGGTGTACCAAAATTATGCGCTGGATATCTGCGCGGTACAGGCGCAGCCCTTGTCCGAGACCTTGATTGATGGCATCCGCAGCATCTTTCTGCACATGAGTTTCCTGCATCTCACATCGAACATCATCATATTCTATGTCTTCGGTTCGCGGATAGAGGAACATATCGGACGCCTGCGTTTCCTGGCCTTTTATCTGCTCGTGGGATTCGGCGGGCACCTGGGTCATCTGCTCTTCGACGGGGGTAGCTGCGCAGAACCGCTATACATGGTCGGCTCAAGCGGCGCCATATCCGGCATCATCGGCGCCTTTCTTTTCTTGTTTCCGACCGACCGGATCAAGTCAAAAATTGTGATCCTGAAGGCCTTCAACTATGACATCAATGTTCCGGCCTGGGTGTATCTTGTCTACTGGTTTTTCTTGCAATTCTTCTACCAGGTTGGTTCAGTCGCGCCGCGGATAAATGTACATTGGGGTCATGTTGGCGGTTTCATCACTGGCTTGGCGCTGATCTTTTTCTTGTCCTTTTTCATCGCGCCGCCGCGCATACCGCGCATTTAGGCGAGCCCCGCGCAGGCTTGCACGAAACCAATCCCCTATGTTAACGTAGTAGGCGATGAGGATAGTGAGGCTCTCATTATGTTTCCTATACATGTTGTCGGGCGCGACAAATCAATCCCAAAAGCGACTATCGTTATCATCGTCATCAACCTCCTGGTCTTCCTTTGGGAACTCTCGGTGGATGCCAAAGGCGACGGCTTCCTCAAGGCGGCGCTGCAGAATTATGGCCTGGAAGTGTGCAAGATTGGCGAACAATCGATCGCCACAACCAGCCTGGATACCTTCCGCAGCCTTTTCCTTCACGCGAGCGTGGCTCATGTTTTGGGCAATATGTGGTTTCTCTTCCTCTTCGGCGGCTTGGTGGAGCGCTACCTGGGCAGCGTGAAGTACGCGCTGGCTTACTTGGGCTTCGGAGTTGCGGCGACGCTGGCGCATGTGGCATTGGGAAATACGGTCTGCACCGTCACCGATACGGGAGTGGTCATCGGCGCAAGCGGCGCGATTGCGGGCATCATGGGCGGATTCCTCGTGATTAAGCCGAACGCCAAAGTGCGCACGATGCTGGGCTTCTTCCGTCCTTTCGTCTGGACGATCAAGCTGCCGGCGGTTGTCTTCCTCGGCTATTGGCTTTTGATGGATGTCTTGCAGCATGTGGGTTGGATCGGCGTCGAGACGGACATCGCGCATTGGGCGCATATTGGCGGGTTCCTGGCCGGCGTCCTAACCATCTTCGCAGCGGGCTTCGTCAAACCGATGCCGAAGCCGGATCCGCTGGAGCACTTGGCCGAATAAGATTCAATCAGCCTGAACAAGTTCATGAGCCGCGGCAAAGCAGTCGTGGCTTTTGTTTGGCTTAGCCCCCTACTGGAGAAATGGAATATAAAGAATGATGAGGTTGGCGACAATCTGACAGATCCAACTGGCAGCCAAGCCATTACGCTTGCGAACATAAACGTAAAGCAGATTCATCATCAGCAACAGAATCACGATGACCAGGGTGACTGCCGGGAGTTCTGCCACGGACTGCCACATAACGGGGAAGAAAAGCACGATATTCCAGAGAGTCGCCAGCAAGCCAACGAGCCAAAATGCCAACTGGCTCTGCAGCAAGCCGCGGAAAAAGAGCGTCTCGGCGATGGGCATGACAAAGACGAGGAAAGCAAGCAAGCTGCCTGCGGTCATGCCCGGGAAGAGGCGGTCCGCCGCTGGATCCAGCACCTGCTGGCTGAGAAAGACCAGGAAGGGGATACCCAACATGACAGCGTACAAGATCCCCCAACCGAGATTTTCCGGCCGTTCCTGACCGATGCGCTCCATATTGCCGAGAAGCCATGAGAGTACGCTGACGCCGGCGAGGGCGCCCCAAGCCAAAGTGTATCTTAATTCAATGCTGCCGGGCAGCAGGGGCGTGAGACCGATGCTTAGCGCGGCGGCGATGATAAAGCCGAACAGGGGATCGCTGGCGCCGCGATATTGCGAGCGCGGAGCGTCAGGACGGTGAGCAGCGGGGCCTTCCGAAGGCTCCAAAGCATTGGACAGGGTTGCCTGATTCTGCGGCGGTTCTTCCGAGTTTTCCAATGGATCAAAAGGCGCCTTGGGCATCATGATAGAATTGCGCTCACCGCCGAAGTCACCTTGTCAATCGCGGCGCGATCAATCCAAAAGTGCGTACGCAAACGTATCTGACCGCTTTCGCCACCGTATGGCGACATGAAGATATTATAGTCGCGGCGCAATTTGTGGACAAACTCGTCAAGCGGCGCGCCGGCGTCATCGGCCAAAGCGAAGAAGACGAAGTTTGTGTTTTGGCTCTTGAGGGCAACACCGGGGATTTCACTCATACCTTCAGCGAGCAGTTGCGCGTTACGATGATCTTCGGCAAGACGATGGCGCATTTTATGCAGGGCGATCAAGCCGGCGGCGGCGAGGACGCCAGCTTGCCGCAGGCTGCCGCCAAGCACCTTGCGCGCCCGGCGCGCCCGGCGGATGAAGTCTTTACTGCCCACCAAGATGGAGCCAGCGGGAGCGCAGAGCCCCTTGGAGAGGCAGAATGTCACCGAATCGGCGCCAGCGACCAGGGACTTCACATCGACGTCAAATGCGGCGGCCGCGTTAAAGATGCGCGCGCCGTCAATATGCAGGATCAGATTGTTGCGGCGAGCGAAATCGGCTACCTCGGCAGTGTAGGCGGCGGATATCGGCACGCCGCCCGCCATATTGTGCGTATTCTCCAGCGCAACCAGGCGCGTCACCGGTTTGTGCTCATCGTCCGGATTGATGGCGTTTTCCAGGTCACAGAGGCGCATCGTACCATCGGCTTGCACGGGCAGCGTATGCGGGAGGATGCCGCCAAGCTGCGCCATGCCGCCTTGTTCATAACGGAAGATATGCGAGGTATCTCCTATGATGATGGACTCGCCGCGCTGGCAGTGCGCCAGCAAAGCGCAGAGATTGCCCTGTGTGCCGCTCGTGACAAATACGGCCGCCTCCTTGCCGAGCAAGGCAGCCGCATCGGCTTCGAGCTGGTTCACGGTCGGATCATCATGATAAACGTCATCGCCGACTTCCGCCCGCGCCATAGCTTCGCGCATCTCGTCTGTCGGGTGGCTTACGGTATCGCTTCTAAGATCAATGTATTTCATTTGATTCGCCCACTGCGTCCGCGCTTGCCAATGCGAAGCGATACTAGACAGAAATGCCCCACTTGGCAATGGCAAAGACTTGTTCGACGCGTGCCATCGTCGTTGTCTGAATCGGCTGATACGGTAAGCGTTTTGCGCTACAATCGGCAAGTTCCATTTGCGAGATAAGAATGTGTTTTGCCAGCTTGCCGTCAGTTGTGTAGTAAAGTTGCCTTTGACCGAGAGATAACGAGAACGTCAATTAAGGATTTCCGGATGATTGAAACGTTCCGCAAGGATATTCACGAGGTAGCAGCCGAGTATGGCGTCGACCCGGCGCGGGGATTGAGCGAATCCGAGGCGGTTGCGCGACAGAGCGAATACGGCAAGAACGCCCTGCCGACCGATGAGGGCGTCAACTGGGCGCAACTGATCCTGGGGCAATTCACCGATGTCATGGTCATCGTCTTGATTGTCGCCGCCGCCATTTCGGCATTGTTGGGGGAAGCGACCGATGTGATCGTCATCCTCGCCATTGTCGCGTTGAACGCCTTGCTCGGAATCTACCAGGAATATCAGGCGGAGCAGGCTCTGGCTGCATTGAGCCGTCTGCAAGTGCCGCAGGTGCGCGTCCGCCGCGACGGTCATATTCACGAAATCAGCGCGGAAGAGTTGACGCCCGGCGATATTGTCCTGATAGGAGAAGGCGACCGGATTCCGGCCGATGGCCGTTTGATCGAGACGATCAACTTGCAGATCGAAGAAGCTGCGCTCACCGGGGAGTCGGTGCCGGTGGAAAAGTCAACTGCCTCCATCGAAACCACGGGCGATGTGCCGCTTGGCGATCGGATGAATATGGCTTTTATGGGCACCGCCGTCAATTACGGGCGTGGCGAGATGGTCGTGACCAGGATCGGCTTAAATACTGAAATCGGCAATATCGCCACGATGCTGTTGCAGGTGGAAGAGGGTACGACGCCGCTGCAGCGCCGACTGAATCATCTGGGGCATATCCTGGCGACGGCGGCTTTGATCGTGGTGGCGATCGTGTTTTTCGTCGGTTTCTTGATACAAGGCATCCCGGCGGAGCAAATGTTCCTGATCGCGATCAGCCTGGCGGTGGCAGCTGTGCCCGAGGGACTGCCGGCGCTGGTGACCATCGGTTTGTCTTTGGGCGCCAACCGCATGGTTAAGCGCAATGTGTTGATTCGGCGCTTGCCCGCCGTCGAGACCTTGGGCTCCGTGAATGTCATTTGCTCGGACAAGACGGGAACGCTGACCAGGAACGAAATGACGGCTACCTATCTGGTATTGCCGCGGCACGATGATATACGGGTTGAGGGCACCGGCTATCTGCCGGAAGGCGGCTTGTTTTCCCTGGGCACGCACGATCCGGCAAGCCTGGGCAAGCCGGTGAATGCGAAGGAGGATTTCGCGGCGCAACGTATGTTGAAGGCGATGGCGCTTTCGACCAATGTCTACCTGGAAACGCAAGACAATAGCGATCAGGTCAAGGTAGTCGGCGATAGCACGGAGGCGGCGCTGCTGGTCGCGGCGCAGAAGATCGGTTTCACGCGAGAGCGGCTGGAGCGGGATATGCCGCGCGTGGCGGAATTGCCTTTCAGCAGCGAGCGCAAGGCGATGACCACCGTGCATGAAGTCGCGGGTGAAACAGCGCGAATGCTCTTCCCGGACGCGAAGTATGTCATCATCACCAAAGGCGCGCCCGACCGGCTTATAGAGTGGTCCACGAGCGAACAGACGCCGGATGATGTCGTAGACATGAGCGAGGGAAGACGGAGCGATTGGCAGAAGCGGGTTGACGCGATGGCGAACGATGGTTTGCGCGTGCTCGGCATCGCCTGGCGGCCATTGGCTGAGTTGCCAGCGCAGATGGGACCTGAGATCGAGCGCGACCTGGAGCTGATCGGCTTGATAGGCATTCTTGACCCGGCGCGGCCAGAAGCGAAGGTGGCGGTGCAGCGCGCCCGCGAAGCCGGTGTTCGCACGATCATGATAACGGGAGACCACGCTTTGACCGCGGAAGCGATTGCGCGTGACCTCGGCATCATTGAAGCCGAGGAGCGAGCGATCAGCGGCAGCGAGCTGGACGCGATGACGGACGAAGAGTTGGACGCGGCGGTGCGAAGAACATCCTGTTTTGCCCGCGTCTCGCCGGCGCATAAACTGCGGCTGGTGCAAGCTTTGCAGGATCATGACAACATCGTGGCGATGACGGGCGATGGCGTGAACGATGCGCCAGCGCTGAAACAAGCCGATATCGGCGTGGCGATGGGGATTACCGGCGCTGATGTCAGCAAGGGCGCCTCCGAGATGATCCTGACGGACGACAATTTCCGTTCGATAGTCGCGGCGATAGAGGAAGGCCGCGCGATTTACGACAACATCAAGAAATTCATCAAGTATATGCTCAGTTCCAATGTTGGCGAGATTCTGGTGATGTTCGTGGCGCTGTTGATCAATCTGCCGATTCCGCTGCTGGCGATTCAGATTTTGTGGATCAACCTGGTGACCGATGGCTTGCCGGCGATCGCGCTCGGCTTTGAGCCGGCGGAAGAAGGCGTGATGCGCCGACGGCCGCGGCCCACAAACGAAAGCATCTTCGCCCAGGGCACGGGCATTCATATCGCCGTGGTCGGCGTTCTCATCGCGATACTGACTTTGGCGAGCTACGTTTGGGGTTATACCACGATCAATCTGGACGCCTTCAGCCCATCGCTCGGCTTGGAAGCGCTTGACCGGGCCGCCGTGGTCGAGCTGGCTGGCGCGGAGGCGGCGCCGGAGATCTGGGACGACTGGTCGGCGGAAGAACGGGTCGCTTTCCTGGGGTCGGCGGAAGCGGGGGCGCAGTTCCAGGAGGAGCATGGCGAAGGCAGCAAGGACCCGGGCCGGCATCTGATGAACCAGGTCGAGCGTATACCGCGAACGATCGCCTTCACCGTTTTGGCATTCACGCAAATGTTCCAGGTCGTCGCCATCCGCGCCGGCGATCATACGACCTTCTGGCGCGCCGGCTTCAAAGACAATCCGCTGATGTTCTGGGCGGTGTTATCGACCTTCCTCTTGCAGTTGATCGTGGTCTACGTTCCGTTTTTCCAGGATCTGTTTGATACGCGCGCGCTCGCTATGACCCATGTTGTCGTCAGTGTTGTGGCGGGCATTGCGGTGCTGCTCTTTGTGGAAGCGGAAAAGGCTGTGTTCCGCCATTCGCTGCTGGCGGACAAAGAACGGCGGATGGCGACGCCATGATGTAAAGCGCCATTGCGAGAGCAGGCGCTAGGAATCGGCGCGGACGTAACCAAGCTCGACCAGCCGGGCGACGATGGATTTAGCGTTCTCCGCGGCGGTTGTATCTTCGGCCGTTATTGTGAATTCGGGATTGAGCGGCGGCTCATAGGGATCGTCGATGCCGGTGAAGCCTTTGATTTCGCCGCGGCGCGCCTTGGCGTAGAGTCCCTTTACATCGTGGGCTTCGACGAATTCCAGCGGCGTCGCCATATAAATTTCAAAGAAGCCCTCGCCCACCAGGTTTCTAACATCCTGGCGAGTCGCGCGATAAGGGCTGATGGCGGCGCAGATCACGAGGCCGCCGTGGCGCACGATTTCGCCGGCGACGTAGCCGATGCGGCGAATGTTGGTATCGCGATCTTCCTTGCTGAAGCCGAGCCCTTTGGAGAGATGCGTACGTACGACATCGCCGTCGAGCACGGTTACGTTGCGTCCCTTTTCCAGCAAGAGGTTGACGATATGCCCGGCGGTGGTCGACTTGCCGGAGCCGCTCAAACCGGTGAGCCAGAGGCAAGCGCCACGGCGGTGACGCGGCGGATAACTGTCAGCGAGAATCCGCGCCACTTCCGGGCGCGAAAACCAGGGCGGAAGCGGCACCCCTTTGCCAAGATAATCTTCGCGAACTTGCGTTCCGGAGATTTTACGGGTTTTGGCGCCGGGCGGCAGCTTGGCGCTTTCTTCGTAGCGGTCTTCGTCTTCGAGATAAACCATCTCGGTGAATGGCGCCGGTTGCACACCCACTTCTTCCGCATGTTGCAGCACGAGATCCTGGGCGTCGTAGGGACCGTAAAAGGGCTCGCCTTTGGAATCCGGGCCGGGCCCGGCGTGATCGCGACCGACGATGAAATGATTGGCGCCGTAGTTGCGGCGGATGATGGCGTGCCAAACCGCTTCGCGCGGGCCGGCCATACGCATGGCCAGCGGCAGGAGCGAAAGCAGACTCCGGTCAGGTTCGTAGTAGTTGTCGATCAAAGTCTTGTAGACGCGCACGCGAGTGTAGTGGTCGACATCGCCCGGTTGCGTCATGCCCACCACCGGATGCAGCAAGAGCACGCCGTCAATGTCCGCGGCGGCGCGCTTGGTTAATGCTTCGTGAACGCGATGCAGCGGGTTCCGCGTTTGAAAGGCGACGACATTGTCATGGCCGTAGCTTTCCAGAACGCGGCGCGTCTGGGCCGGCGTGCGGCGTATCTCGGCAAAATCCAAGCGCGGCGGGAGCTGAAGCACTTCAATTGGACCGGCGATGTTCACTTTGCCCCAGCGGTGCATCTCGGCGATGATGGGATGGCGGGTATCGAATTTGCCGAAAACCTTCCTGGCGACCTCTTCCAGATCCCACTCATAGATTTCGTCGATGGTCTGGATAGCCAGGATGTTGTTCCTGCTATCGCGCAGGGCGATATCGCGCCCAATTTCGAGGTGGGGGCCAGGCTCAAGCGGCAGCGTTATCGGTATCGGGAACAGAGCGCCATTCGCCAGGCGCATCGTGTCGAGCACGCTCTGATAATCGACAACGCTCATAAAGCCGCGCAGAGGCGAGAATGCGCCAACCGCCAGCAGTTCGAGGTCACATGCCACGCGCGCGCTGACCTGCACATAAGGCAAAGTATTGGCGTAAGCCGTCTTTTCCAACAGCTTTTCCCGCGGCGTCAGCAGGTCAACCAGCTCGCCGCCGTAGGGTCGTATCAGTCGCGCTTTCTCAATAATCATGAACATCTCCAATATGCCGCCATTTCGCAAAACGGCGGTATTGTAGCACAGCATGGTACGTGACGTCAGCGGAATCTCAGTCTTTGCGGTCCACCCCGGAGAGCTTGCGGCCGAAGAAGACCAGCACGATGCTCAGACTGTAAAGCGCGAGCAGCGGCGCCATGACGAGGAACATGTTCACCGGATCAATGGTCGGCGTGATCAGGGCAGCCGCTATCGAGGCGCCGACGATGGCGATGCGCCACTGTCGGATCAGGGTGCGGGCGCTGACCAACCCGAGCAGCGAAATGAGGAAGAAGATGAGCGGGGTTTGAAAGGCGACGCCCATCCAAAAAAGCAGCGATGTGACAAAGCTGATGTAGCCATCGGCCGTCCATTCCGGCTCGAAGATCTGCGCCTGAAACTCGTTGAGGAAGCCGAGGGCAGGCGGCATCAGTATGCGCCAGGCGAACAATACGCCGACTATGAAGAGCACGGTTGTCGCGGGGATGGAAAGCAGCACGTAGCGCCGCTCTTTGCGCGTCAAGCCGGGCAAGATGAACATGAGCAACTGATAGGTCACCATCGGTATCGACAAGATGCCGCCGACCATCAGCGCGACTTTGAAGTAGATGAGGATATTGCCGGTCGGGTCGAGGATGACGAGTTCGCAATTATTGACGCTGGGGATGCGGCAGTAGGGTTCTTGCAGCAGCATGAGCACGCGGTCAGTGAAGAAAATCCCGATTACTGTGCCGACAACCAGGGAAAGCACAGCGCGAGTGAGGCGCTGGCGGAGTTCGTCGAGGTGCTCAAAGAACCCCATGCGGAGTTCATGACCGTCTTCGAGCGTCTCCGGTGCGGCCATGTCCGTCATAATCAGGTCTTGCTGTTGCCGCCGGCCCGCGTCCAGGCGCCCAGGTCGGCCGAGTTGCCGTTGGCGCCGGCGGTTGAATCCGGGCCGCTCCAGGCGCCCATTGGTATCGCTTCGGGCGCTGCGGGCGGTTTTTGAACTGGTTCGGGTTGCGTCAGTTCCGGCAAGAGCGGTTTGTTTGCGCGCTTTGCATCGCTGGACGAGGTCGTTTTCTGCTTGTTGTTCAGCGTATCGCTGACTTCTTTGACAGCGTCAAGGTCTTTCTTCACTTCATCCAGCGAGTCTTGCACCGGCTTGGTCATCGGCTTTACGGCATCGGTGACGGCGCTGTTGAGACTCTTGCGAGTGGGGGGCTCCTTAGGCAGCTTGATATCGACGCCGGCCTCGTCGAATTCCTTCTGGACCAAATCGACTGTCTCGGACCAGATTTTGCGGAACTTGGCCACATGCTGGCCCAGAACATAGGACCAGTGAATCATGCGCTTGGGCCCGGCGAATACCAGCATGATAAGCAGTATCGCCACCAATTCCCATGCGCCGACGCCGAGGAAATTCATGCTGTATCGTCCACTTCCGCCGCAGTCTGCAATTGTGGCTCCAACTCCGAGGTGATCGCGCCCAGGACGCCGTGCACGAAGCCGTGCGCGTGCTCAGCGCCGAATATTTGCGCCAGGTACACCGCCTCATTGACGATTACGGGAACAGGTGTCTTGCGTTTCTGCAGCAGATATTCATAGATCGCGATGCGCAAGATATTCCGGTCGATGACAGCGACCTGATCAACGGGCCATTCCGGCGCGTATTCCTGCAAGATGCCATCAATGGTCGCGCGATTCGAAATTACCCCGTCGACGAAACGGCGGATATGTTGCCGAACCGCGTAGGCTTCCGGGCGTTCTGTGAAATGAGCTTCGAGCGTATCGGCGAGTTCATGATCGGTCGTATCCAATTCGTAGAGGATTTGCAGGCTGGCGCGTCGCGCGATCGAGCGATCCGCCGCGCTCGGTCCTGGATGGACAACCTCTGATGTGATGGTATCGACAGCCGGATCGAAGTCATTCAATTCGAAAGGATAGCTATCAATCGTCGAGGGTTCGCTCATGCCCCGTGTCCCGACCAGCGGATTAGCTTGACGCTAGTGTAACGTAGACAATGTGAATTATCCACGTTGAAAGCCGGACAATCTGTGCTAGAAACTTCGGGAGCGCCCGCCGACATTGCGAACTGATGATAGCGTGGCGGCCGCTTCGCCTTCTCGACCGCGCCATCAAGGATTACAATAGCGCAACTTGTCCGCCTGTGTTCAGCAGCATACAGTCCGAATCTAAGGAAGCAGGAGCGGCCATGCTGGCGAAACGGCCTTTGGACCCGCAGCAGGCGCTGGTTGTCGACGCCATCACCAAGTATTTTCACCTGCCCAAGCCGCCGCTTTGGAAACGACTGCTTGGCGCAAAGGAGACGCTGCCGGCGCCGGGCATGCTGCCACAGGTCAAGAACGGCGCCAAAGAACCGATAGCCGCGGTGGATCATGTCAGCTTCTCAGTTGCTCGCGGAGAAATCTTCGGCGTGCTGGGACCAAATGGTTCGGGCAAGTCGACCCTGATCAGATTGATATCCACGCTACTGAAGGCGGACAAAGGCAGCGCCAAGGTATTCGGGATCGATATCGCCGAGGACGAAATGGCTGTGAAGCAACTTATCAGTCGCGTCTCGGTGGACGCCGCCTTCTTCAAGAAGCTGAGCCCAATGGAGAACCTGCTGTATGGCGCGCGGCTCTATGGCGTGACGGGACCGCAAGCGACGGTCAAAGCCTATGAAATTATGGGGCGGCTGGGCTTGAAGCGCTCGACTTACGCCGAACCGATGGAGGAGATGAGCCGCGGCATGCAGCAGAAAGTCGCCATCGCGCGCGCCTTCTTGACTTCGCCGATCCTGCTGCTGCTTGATGAACCGACGACCGGGCTGGATCCCCGCTCGAAGCGAGATGTCCGCGCATTCATCGAGGAATTGCGCGATTCGCACGATGCGACGATTCTGATCACAACGCACGATATGGAAGAGGCTGACCTGATTTGCGACCGGGTGGCGGTGATCCACAATGGCAAGCTGGTCGCCACCGGCACGCCGGAAGAGCTTAAGCGAAGCATCTCGAATAGTGACGAGCTGCCAACGCTCGAAGATGTTTTCATTCACCTAACCGGCGAGCAATTGATCGATGTCGACGGCGCCAATGCCTCACTAGCTGGCTAATCGGGAGACAGCATGCCAAACAACAGGATTCGCGGACTAAGCTCGGTGCGTTTACATGCCTTGCAGACTTATGCTTTCCTGGCGCGGAATTGGCATTTGACTCGGCGCTATTGGGGTTGGGAGGTGGTCTGGTTCTTCTACTCGCTGACCAGCGGCCTATCGGTCGTATTCATCGCCCAAGGCGCGGAGGCGCTGACGGGCGAGGCAGTCGGTTTTGATGTGCAATACCTGACAATGTATCTCATTATTGGCACCCTCGTCTGGCGCTATTTGTCCGCCATATTTATTCTGACCAGCGAAGTTATCGCTTGGGAACGCTGGGAAGGCACCATTGAATACACGCTGATGGCGCCAGTGCGCCGCTGGGTGCATTTGGTCGGCCAAACTGCATATTCATTGACTTACGGCTTGATTTCGACCTTGCTCATCGGCGTCGCCATGGCGCTTTTCTTCAAGCTGGATTTATCCGACGCGAACCTGATCGGCGCTGGCGCAGTGATCCTGGCTGGCAGCCTTTCGCTGGTTGGCATAGGCATACTGGCGAGCATTCTGCCCCTGCTGTATCCAGAGCGCGGCGCGCAAATGACCAACGTCGTCGAAGCGTCCTTTCTTCTGATCTCCGGCGTCTACTATCCAATCAGCGTATTGCCGGACTGGATGGAGACCATCGCCCAGTTTTCGCCGGTGACATACGTGCTGAATGGCACACGCGCCGCCATCCTAGATGGAGCGCCGCTGGCGGACATGCAGCAGTATGTTGTTTCGCTGCTGGCGCTGGGCATTGTGACATTGCCGCTGGGTTTGCGGGCATTCATAGCGGCGGAAAATTATGCCAAACGGACGGGCAAGCTCAAGCGCGTCGGCTGAGGCGGCGGTTTGCTTGTCAGTTGCCGTCGGAGGCGCGGGCCTCGATTTGCCCGGCTGCGCCCTTTTCAGGCAGCCGCACCTGTATCTGGCCATCGCGAATGGCGATGCTCACTGAAGGATGGATGGCGGAAGCTTGGCCATGCCGACTGATAATCCACTCGTTCATATGCGAACAGAATTCAGCGCTGAAAAGAAAGATAGCGGCGATCAAAAAAGCCCAAAACAGGAAAACGATCACGGTAGCAATGCCGCCATAGACGAACTGGAAGCCAGCGACGCTGCTCATATAAAGGCCGAAGCCGCTCTTCGCCAGTTCCCAGCCGACCGCGCCTAACAAGGCCGCCGGCAGCACCGCGTCCCAATGCACATAGCGCGCCGGCACAAAGCGAAACAGAAGACCAAAGATCACGATATCCAAGCCGAAGGGCAAGAAACGGATGCCGATACTGAGCCACAAGCTCGGTTGATCGAGCAGGAATACCGAAAGCAGCCGCAGAACGCCCGATGTGAGGAAAGAGGCGATCACCAGAGCCACCAGCGCCAAGCTGATGCCGACCGCCTGCAAGCGCAGCTTCCAGATATTGCGGCCGTTGGGGACGTGGAAGATCTCGTCCAGCGACGCGGTCAAGTTTGAAAAGAGGCTCAAGGAAGACCAGACGATCGTCATGATGGCCACAATGCCAAAGGAGTTGGATTGTTGCAGCGATTCGTCGAAAATGTCGCGGACGAATTCCACGATGACTTCATCTTCCGGCAAGAAGACGCGCAGACCGTTGGCGATCTGTTCTTGAGCGGCGGCAGGTTCGAGCAAACCACCAATGAATACCGCCAGCAGCAGCATCAAGGGGAAGAGTGAGAACAAGGCAAAAAAGGCCAGCGCCGCCGATTGCCTCGAACTGTAGCGACCGAAGCTGCGAAATGTACCAAGCAAGATTCCTGGCAGGGCGCGCGTGGCATCACTGCGGCCGGACCACCACCGACGCGCGATGCGCCGTAATTTCCCGGCTATCGGGCTCATTGACTTCGACCTATGAGATCGGACTGTAGCTCTAACCCATTATACATGGATAGCGGACCAGGGTTGCGCCGCCGATGTATACGCGCTTAGCCCAGCCAGGTCCGACGCAGCAGATCGGCGTAATTGTCGCCGGGCGTGATCTGCCCGAGGACAGTTGATTTCCGCGCGCCGGTAAAAGCGGGGAGGGTCGCGGGCCGGTCATGCCAAGTTTCGTAGGCCAGCACGGCAAAAACAAGCGCTTCCTTGAAATCGCTGTCCATGCCAATATCCTCGTGCGTCAAAATCCGCGCGGGCGCAAGCAGCTCGCGCAGCATGCCGACTATGACAGGATTGTGACGCCCGCCCCCGCCGATGATAACCTCGTGGATGGACGCCGGCGCGAAACGGCTATAGGCATCGGCGATGTTGGTGGCGGTCAGCGCGGTTAGGGTGGCGATGATCTCATTGCCATCCAATCCGCGTTTCGACGCCTCAGCCAGCAGTTGCAGCGCCGCCGCTGTGCCGAAGGTCTCGCGGCCGGTCGTCTTGGGATAAGCGCGAGAATAATAAGGATGGCTCAGGAGTTCATCGAGCCATTCCTCATTGACTCGGCCCTGCCGCGCCAGTTGACCATCGCGATCGTAGGTCCAGGCGCCGTCGGTCAACTCCGCCGCGGCGATATCGAGCAGCGCATTGCCGGGCCCGGTGTCAAAGGCGATGGGTTCGGCTGAATCATCGGTGAGCGGCGGCAGGAAGGTGACGTTGCCCATGCCGCCGATATTCTGCACAGCGCGCCAATGCCGCGGGTGGCGCAGCAGCAGCCAATCGACATAGCTCGTCAGAGGCGCGCCTTGCCCGCCAGCGGCGATATCGCGGGCGCGGAAATTGCTGATGGTCGTGACGCCAACGCATTCGGCGAGGACCGCCGCTTCGACGATTTGAAACGAGGCGCTGACTTTGCCGTCGGCCGTGACGTTGTGCCAAAGCGTTTGTCCGTGCGAGCCGATCAAGTCCACCTGCTCTACCGACATGCCCGCCTGCTGGATCGCGCGTAGGGCGGACTCCGCGAAGACCTCGGCGAGATCGACGTTCAGAGCCGCGATTTCGTCAACGCTGCTGCCGATCGGGTCACAGCAATGCAGGATCCGCTGGCGCATGGCTGGGTCGTAGGGGAAGGTGGCGCCATGAAGCAAAGCGGCGCTTAAATTGCCCGGCGCGCCTTTGAGCTCGCAGAGCGCGACATCGACGCCGTCAGCGGAGGTGCCGGACATCAAGCCTGCGACGAGCATGGCACAGCACAAATTCGCCAGCGAGGCGGCGCATTCTCGGGTCGAAGGTCTTCACAAGGAAGCATCAGAGCATCGGCCAAACATCCGTCGCGGTGTAATGACGTCAAAGCCGGCAAGGAATAGAGCAATGCAATCCGCCGTTCAGTTCAGGCTTTAGGTGGATTCAACATATCGTTTGAAATTGTCGAGAATCGCTTGCCAGCCGGCCCTCTGCATGTCAGCCGGGTTTTCCAATTCAGCATCGAAAGTTGTGGTGACCTTCGTTGAATCGGCGACATCCTCGAATGTAGTTTCGGCTTGCCGGCCGTCGGTCATCGTGTAGGCAATCCGGGATCCGTCAACGATCTCGTCGTAGATGGCTTCAAAGTCAAAGCCAAAGCTACCATCTCTGGCTTCCATTCTACTGCAGAGTCGTCCACCAACTCGGAGGTCATTCTCAGCGCGCGGACAACACCAGTCCTCAGAGGCGAAGTTCCAATTTGTGATGTGTTCAGGCTGGTTGAAGAATTGCCAGACCGCCTGTCGCTGTCGCTCCACAAGGACTTCGACTATGATCTTTTCGCCCATCCAGTACCTTTTTCTGTTTCTATCCGGCGAACATGCAGCGACCGGAGCGGCCAAAGCTACTAAGGACGGCGAGCGGATTACAAGGCGGAGAGGACAGGATTCGAACCTGCGGTACCCTTAACAGGTACAACCGCTTAGCAGGCGGCCCCAATCAACCACTCTGGCACCTCTCCCATAATCGTTTATTCTATTATAAACAGGTTTAAGGCGGAGAGGACAGGATTCGAACCTGCGGTACGGAAGACCGTACAATGGTTTTCAAGACCATCGCCTTAAACCACTCGGCCACCTCTCCAACGTTTAGCCGTGACGTGGCAACGGCCATGCTAGCATAGCGGCAAGTTCCTGTCAACTTCGCGTTCCGCGCCGGCCGCGCCTGTTGAGTCCCGCCGCCTCCTTGACTATACTGCAGTGGCAAAGGCGAGAAAGTAAAAGCGATGACGCTGGAAATTGCTGGCTTCGCCGGCATCTGTCTGTTTGTGATTGCGGCGAACCTCGAACAGCGGCGCCGCGACGGGTTGATGTCGCCGGCTCTGTCGAGGACGCCTCGCTCAAGTGTTGAGCAAATTTGGCGCTTCATTGGCGCGCTCTGCCGCCGTCTTGATCTAAAGAATTGCGCGAAATTCGAGCCCGACAACCTGGTTCACCGCAGTGCCGCGCTGCTGATGATCCTGTATGCCGCGCTGGTCATTACGCAACTGACGCGGAGCAGCGCCGCAAGCGGAATCGGCTTTTTCGCCGTTGACCCGCTGGCGGGGGCTCTGCGGCTCTCGACAAGTTTCATCGTTTATTTGGCGCTAGCGCTTTTCGGTGTGGGCTGGCTGACTCGCCGGAGCCTGCCCGCCGCCATTGAACGGCTGAGTCTTACTGCCCCCAATTGGCGCGACTGGCTGGAGGGATTGGCGCTCGCGATTGCACTTTTTGCCCTGGCGCAAGCGGGCGTGGCGCTTTGGGCAAGATCCGCATCAGCAACTGTTTTCGATATGCAGACTCTGGCTGCCCGCCAGATGTTCGAGGCAGTCAACGCATTCTTGCCCGCCGGCATTTTGCTGGCGCTGGCGTCCGCCGCAGGCGAGGAGATCCTTGTCCGCGGCGCGCTGCAGCCGGTCTTCGGCATCGTCATCTCGTCCCTCTTTTTTGTGCTGCTGCATTCGCAGTACCTGTTCACACCGGCCATGCTGATCCTTTTCCTGGTTTCGCTGGGCTTCGGCTGGCTGAAGCATCGCCGAGGCGTCAGCGCCTCAATCATTTGCCATGCGGCTTACAACCTGCTGCCTTTTTTGATTCATCGTCTGGCAATGTAAAGCAATCGTCACGGAGGCCACAGGCGGATGATCAACCTTTACGAATTGAGCTTTGATGACTTGGTTGAGCTCGTCAGCGGCCTGGGCGAGAAGCGCTTCCGCGCGCGGCAAATCTGGGACTGGATCTACGACAAGCGGGTGGACAAGTTTGACGCGATGAGCAACTTGCCGCAGTCAACAATCAAGAGACTCAGCGAGGCCGCCAGCTTGGGCAGCCTTGAGTTGGCCGCGCGACAAGCCAGCCGCGACGGCACGGAGAAGCGCTTGTACCGCCTCAAGGATGGCCAGTTGATCGAGTCGGTCTTGATGCCTTACGACGACAAACGAAAGACCGCCTGCATTTCGTCCCAGGCCGGCTGCGCGATGGGATGTGTCTTCTGCGCGACCGGGCAAATGGGCTTCGGACGTCAACTCGACGCGGCTGAGATATTCGAGCAGGCGATGATATTCGGGCAAGATTTAGCGGCGCGCGGCGAGCGCCTGAGCAATGTGGTCTTCATGGGTATGGGCGAACCTTTCCACAACTACGCCCAGTCTCTCGAAGCCGTCCGCCGGCTGATGGATCGGCTGGGCATCGGCGCGCGCCACATCACCATCAGCACAGTCGGATTGGCGCCGCAGATCCGCCGCTTCGCCGATGAGGGCTTGCAAGTCAATTTGGCCGTCAGCCTGCACAAGTCCGACGATGCCGAGCGCAGTGCCTTGATGCCGGTCAATCGCCGCTGGAATATCGACGAACTCCTCGCTGCTTGCCGATACTATGTCAAGCGAACAAATCGGCGGATCACATTCGAGTGGGCGGCCATCGCCGGCGAAAACGATACCGAGGAGGAAGCGCGGGGCCTGGGGCATCTGCTCGCCGGCTTGCTTTGCCACGTCAATATCATCCCGCTGAACCCCACGGGCGGTTATGCCGGCGCGCCAGCCCCAACGGCGAATCTTGACCGCTTCACCGCGATCCTGCGGCAATATGGCGTCGGCACGACCGTGCGCGTCCGCCGCGGGATCGACATCGACGCCGGCTGCGGCCAACTGAAAACAGCGGTATTGAGCCGGAATCAGATCGCCTGATAAGTGCTGAGCGAAGGTTCGTTCCCGCGCTTGCGAGGCTGTGACAATGTATTGCGGTTGCGCTCGTAAAGCAGTAAGATCATGATTGCGGACGACGCAGACCATCGAGCGGCAATATGCGCAATTCAAGGATAAAGATCGCGCCATCAATATTGGCGGCCGATTTCCGCCGTCTTGGCGAGCAAATCTCGGAAGCCCAAGCCGGCGGCGCGGATCTCATCCACATAGACGTCATGGACGGGCGCTTTGTGCCAAACATCACGATGGGTCCGCTGGTGGTGGAAGCAGTGGCGAAGGTGGCCACGATCCCGCTGGATGTGCATTTGATGATCGTGGAACCGGAGCGCTTCCTCAGGCGTTTCGCCGATAGCGGCGCCGATATCATCACGGTGCATGTAGAAGCCTGCCAGCATTTGCACCGCGTCCTCGGTCAGGTCAACGAAGTCGGCTGCCGCGCGGGCGTCGCGCTGAATCCACATACACCGCCGTCGTCCATCGCTGAAATTCTGGACATGGTCCAAGTCATCAATGTCATGACAGTCAATCCCGGCTTCGGCGGCCAGCGCTTCATCGCCGGCATGTTGGCGAAGATAAAACGCCTGCGCAATTTGGCGGATGCGCTCTCCGCGGAGGTAGATATCGAGGTGGACGGCGGCATAAACCCGGCGACAATTGGCGAAGCCTTCGAGGCCGGCGCAAATGTGGCGATTGCCGGCACCTGCGTATTCGAGCACGAGCGCGGCATCGCGGCCGGCATTGACGAACTGCGCGCCGCCCTCCCCGCTTCATGTTGACTGGATCCAATGACGAATACCGGCATTGATGGCAGAATTCTCAAGGCGATGTTTGGCGCCGGCGTCGAACAGGTGTCGGACAACATCGCTCTGATCAACCAGCTAAATGTCTTTCCCGTGCCCGACGGCGATACGGGAATCAATCTCTACCATACTTTGCAGCGCGCCTGGCAAGAGATCGCGAAGAGTGATGAAGAGGCGGTTTGCGTCGTGGCGGAGCGGTTCGCCTATGGCGCTCTGATGGGAGCGCGCGGCAATAGCGGGACGATCATGTCGCAGTTGCTTACCGGCTTCGCCGATGGCCTTGGGCAAGCGCCCCTTCTAAGCGTCCCGCTGTTCATCGAGGCTTGTCGCTCGGCGGTGGAGCGCGCTTACGCCGCCGTTTCGCAACCTGTCGAAGGCACGATCCTGACGGTGGCGAGAGAATCGCTCGACGCCTTGTCCGCAGAAGCCCCGCTCGCTGAAAACCTCGCTTCCCTCGTTGACGCCGCGGAGGCATCGCTGAACAACACGCCGAATCTGCTGCCGTTATTAAAAGAAGCCGGCGTCGTCGATGCCGGCGGCATGGGATTGCTCTGTTTTCTGCAGGGCATGCGGCAGAGACAGCGCCAAGACGGAACCCAACTTCAAGTGCCCTCCATCAGCCATGTTGAGCATCCGGCTCCGCTGTCCCCATCCGTCGAAGCATACGGGTACGATGTTCAGTTTCTGATGCTGGGCGAGTTGCTTGATGTCGATGCTGCGCGCCGAGAAATGGAGCAGCTGGGCTGGTCGGTGATCGTAGTCGGTGACCCATCGGCTGTCAAAGTTCATCTTCACGCCGATAATCCCGCCCCGGCGCTGGACTACGCTGTGAAGACCGGGGCGGCTTTGACAGACGTGGTGATCGAGAATATGCAACTCCAGGCGATGGACTTCGCCAAAAGTAAAGAGCAGCAGGCGCCTGGTGCGGGCGCGCCAGCCGTTTCGGTCATTGCGGTGGCCGATGGCGATGGCATGCAAGCCATCTTTCGTGATTTGAATTGCGCTTTGACCATTGCAGGCGGCGCGGGCAAGAACCCGTCAACGGAAGATTTCCTGGGCGCAATCGAGCGGAATCCGGCGCAGAGCGTCATTATCTTGCCCAACCACAAAGATGTCGCGCAAGCGGCTGAGCAAGCGGCCAGTTTGCAGACCGCCAAACGCGTGCGCATTGTTCCAACCACAAGCATGCCCCAAGGCATAAGCGCGATGGTCGCCTATGGAGACGCGACTGACAAGAACATCGAATACGATGCGATGGTCGCGGCGATGGAAGCAGCCAGCGCCGCAGTCAATACGATTCAGATCACAAGGGCCACTCGCGCGGCCAGGATCAACGGCCTGGACATTCATGAACGGGACTTCATTGCTATAATCGATGGCGTTATAGGGGCGGCCGAGACGAACATAGAAAGCTCGCTGAGCAAGGCTCTCGCCTTCATTGGCATCAAGGACAAAGAACTTGCGACACTGTATTGCGGCGCCGGATTCACGACCTCGGCCGCAAACAATCTCATTGAGAGTTTATTATTGACAATTGAGGGAATAGAATTTGAAGCAGTGTACGGTGGCCAATCTTTGTACCCGCTCTTGGTAAGCGTCGAATAATGCCGAGAATCCAGATCGTAACTGATAGTGGCGCGCGCTTTTCCAATCCGCGGTTGGTGCGGCATTTCCCCGTGACCATTATCCCCAACACCATCGAGATTGCCGGGAAACGTTACCAGGAAGACATCGACTTGAACACGGAAGAAGCCTTCAAGTTGATGTCGCGGCTGGACGCTCCGCCAAAGATCATACCCCCATCGGAAAACGATTATGCCGAACTCTTCGCGCGTCTCTCGCACTTCGCCGATGCCGTGATCTCCATCCATCCCTCGCGCGAGCTCTCAGAGAGTTGGCAGAACGGCCGCCTGGCGGCGCAGCAGGTAAACGGAAACTGTGAAATCGCCGTGGTGGATTCGCAGAGCCTCTGCGCCGGTCAGGGCATGCTCATCCGGGTGGCGGCGCGGGCAGCACAGGAAAAAAAGACGACTGAGGATATCGTTCAGACCGTGCGCCAAGCCGTCAATAGGATCTATTCTGTGTATTGCATTGAGGATTTGAACTTCTTGCGCGCCAACGGTCTTATCAAAGCATCACACGCGATATTAAGCCGGCGCCTCGAGATCAAACCTTTTGTCAGTCTCGAAGACGGCCAGATCATCGTCATCGAAAAAGTGCTCACGCGCAGCGAGGCCATCGAGCGGCTGGTCGAATTTCTGGTGGAATTCACTGAGCTGGAGGACGCCGTCATATTACAGGATAGAAAACATATCAGCGAGGAAACGCGGATCATGCAAGATCGCCTGGCTATGGAATTCCCAGGCCAACATTTTCCCTTCACCATGTACAGCGCGACGATGGCTGCTTATCTCGGCATCGCGGCTACCGGTGTTGCCGTCCTCGAGAAAGAGGGCGACATTTTGGACGATGACTTCTAGATCGCTTCGAATCGCCGCGGACAGCGTCTGTGACTTGCCGGCCGAGTTGAGAGACGCGCTTGATGTCCACATAATCCCGACCTATGTCAACATCGGCGGAGAGAGCATCGCCGATGACGGCCAGCAATTGGACCGCGCGCGCTTCTACCGCAAACTGCCCAAAATGGAATCCCAACCGACGACCGCCGCCCCTTCCCCGGGCGATGCCGCCTCGTTTTATCGTGGAATACTCGCGGCGGGCGCGGACGAGATCATTTCGATTCATGTGGCCGAAACTCTGAGCGCAACGCTCAACGCGATGCGCCTCGGCGCGGAAGCGGTCGACAGAGACCGGATCACGCTGGTGGATAGCCGTCAGTTGACATTTGGGATGGGCATGCAGGTCTGGGTGGCGGCGGAGTTGGCGCAAAAAGGCGCCGACCGCGATTCGATCCTGGCCGCGATCGAGCGCGTCTGCCGCCACATCAAAGTATACGCCATCATCGATTCGATGGAGTATCTGCGCCGCAGCGGACGCGTCAATACCCTTGCCGCCAGCCTGGGCAGCATGTTAAGAATCAAACCGATAATCGCCGTGGATTCGGGCGAAGTGTCATCCATCGGGCGGCTGCGCACCTGGAAGCGCGCCGAGCAGCGATTGCGGGACTTGATCCACGAGCAAACGCCGCTCGACCGGCTCGCGGTTCTGCATGTCGCCAATCGCGTTGGCGCGGAAAAATTCTTGACGTCCATACAAGATATCGCGCCATCTGATACACTGGTTATCGAAACAACGCCGACAATCGGCACGCATATCGGACCCGGTTCCATCGGCGTGGCAACCCTGAACCGCAACTGGAGGCAATAATCCATGCCGTCAGCTTTGGAAATGCTGATAAAAATCCTGAAACTCGAACGAGATCAAAGGGCGAAGAATACCGCCGTGGTCGGCGGCTTGAGCGCCTACGCCGCAACCTGGGAACAGCAGGCCCGTGAACAGGCTCGCCGTCCGCGCCATCAGATTCTCATCGACGAAATCGTCGATAGCCTCGCTGAGTATGACAAGATTGATACCGAAGAGGCGCGACTTGAGAAAATTAACTATCTGCTGGACCGGGTAGTTGATCGGCAGAAGGCGCCGCCCGAATATCAGAATCGGCTGGCGGAATGGAAATCCAAGATGCAGACACGGTCCGATTCACCGCCACGTCGTAGCTCCGGCGGGCATCGGCGCGATCACGTCGATCGGCGGCCCGCGCGTCAATCAAGAGGCGGCGGCCAAAACCGATTCCATGCCTATGACAGCGCCTCTTATGACGAAGATTTCACTAGGGGACCCAGTCAAGCCCGTTTGGATATTGCGCCGATGCCAAGGCTGGACCGTCCGCCGCGGCAGCCCCGCGACGAACAGAACCTCGACGCGCAACTGGCGGTCCTGGATGAAATGGATTCGCTGACTACAGATGTCAAAGGAATCGGCAAGGTATATGGCGAATTGCTGGAACAACTGAACTTGCTCACGATCCGCGATTTGCTCTATAGCTTGCCGCGAGATTATGTCGATTTCACGGAGCTAGTCGCGATACGAGACCTGAAGGCCGGTCAAATGGCCAATGTTATCGCCACAGTCACTCGCGTCAGCACCCTCGCCGGCCACGCTGGCAGAAAAGATATTGTCGTGGAAGCGTCTGACACGACCGCGACTATATCAATTCGATTCTTCAGCCAGCCTTTCTTGTCTGCCAAGCTGAGACGAGGCATGCAGTTGCTATTGCGCGGGAAGGTGCGTTATTTCCGCGATATGGCGCAGATGGCAAACCCTGAATGGGAAGAGCTTGATCTGGAGAATCTGCGCAATGTCGGTATCGTACCGGTGTATCGCATGACCCAGGGCCTGCGCCCTCGTCATTTTCGCCGGACGATGAAAGCTGTGACCGACGCCTGGGAAAGGAAAATCCCCGATCCCATTCCTCTGCCTGTGCTGGACCGCAACGACCTGGCGGACCTGGGCTGGGCGATCAAGCAGGCGCACTTCCCGGACGGCATCGACCACATGTGTCATGCCAAGCGGCGCTTGGCCTTTGATCACCTGTTGATGCTGCATCTGGCGCTCCTAGGCAAGCGTCGCGCCTGGCAGTCCGTTCCAGGACCGCAACTCAATGTCGATGAGGACTTTGTCAAAAAGTTCATTGAAGATGTCTTCCCCTTTGACCTGACTGATGCCCAGATGCGCGCGGTGAACGACTTGAAGCAAGACCTAGCCAGTTCGCTGCCGATGAATCGGCTGCTGCAAGGCGATGTCGGGTCTGGCAAGACCGCGGTGGCATTGATACCGCTCGCCATCGCCTTCGCCAACAGCAAGCAGTCGGCCTTGATGGCGCCGACCGGCATCCTGGCGGAGCAACATTACCGCGCTGTCTGCGATACCTTCGAGCGAATGTCCGGCGAAAACAAACCGAATGTGGCATTGTTGACCAGCGCATTAAGCGCCGCCGAGCGGGACACGATCTACCACGGCATCGCTGACGGCTCTATCGATATCGTAGTTGGCACGCACGCTTTGATTCAGGCGGGCGTCGACTTTGAGGATCTGGCCGTGGCCGTCATCGATGAGCAACAGCGCTTCGGCGTCGAGCAACGGTCGCGCCTGCGCGGCAAAGGCGGGAATCCGCATCTGCTGGTGATGTCGGCGACGCCATTCCCGCGGACCTTGGCGCTCACGTATTTCGCTGACCTGGATCTGACAATCATCGACGAAAAACCTGCCGGCCGCAAAGAAATCAAGACTTGGGTGATTGATCCCGCGGCTCGCGAGCGCCTCAATGGATTTGTCGTCGAGCAACTTCAACAGGGTCGACAAGCTTTCTATATACATCCACTGGTGGAAAAGTCCGAATCGGTGGAGACCGCTGCAGCTGTAGACGCTTACGAGCAGCTAACCCAGGTCTTCTACCGTTTCCGTGTTTGCCTCTTGCATGGAAGGATGAGCCCCGCCGAAAAGGATGAGTTAATGTCCGATTTCGCCGCCGGGAAATACGATGTCATGGTGACCACATCGGTGGCCGAAGTCGGCGTTGATGCGCCAAATGCCAGCGTCATCGTGATTGACGGCGCCAATCGCTTCGGCTTGGCATCTTTGCATCAGTTCCGCGGACGGGTCGGCCGGGCCGATCATCAGTCTTATTGCTTTCTGATTCCGGATAGCTCGACCGAGATCAGCATTGACCGCATCCGCGCCGTCCAAGCCGGCGACCTCAGCGCAAGCGACTTGTCCATCGCGGAGCAACGGCTTTCCGCTATGGAAGAAACCAACGATGGCTTCGTCCTGGCTGACCGGGACTGGCAATTGCGCGGTGCCGGCGAATTGATCGGCACACGGCAGAGCGGGCGCTTGAAGCTGGACTTGCTGGACCCGGCTTTTGCCGATCTGGCAGCCATCGCGCAGCAGGAAGCGCTGACGCTCTACGAAGAAGACCCGGCGCTCAAGCAACCCGAACACCGGCTGCTCGCGCAGTTTCTACGGCAACATTATCCGGTGGCAGGCGACGTCAGCTAAAGCGGAGTCGATATTGCTGCGAGGCGAAACGGCCGTTTTCCCCGGTTGACAGATACCATTCGGGCAAGAGATCGCGCAATGCAACAGGCCGGCAGCATCGTCTGCCCGCGCGTCGTTGCCCTCCAGCAGACCGCCAAAAACCTACAGCAAACATGCCATTCCAACGGCAAGCGCTTGAATTGGAAATCTGCTTACGTATTGGTTGGCGCGAATTTCTGACTGCTACTACAATGCGCTGGTAGTGCAGGAGAAAACGGATGGCAGGACGAGGAATTGCGCTTTATCCGGCATCGCTTGACCCAATTCACTACGGACACATTGATGTCGCCTTACGGGCGTCTCAATTCTTTGAGAAGTTGGTCGTGGCAATTTACGCCAATCCGAACAAGAAGCGCGTGCTTTTTGAAGTTGACGAGCGTGTGTCATTCGCTCGAGAAATATTTAAGAATTACCCGTCGATATCAGTGGCGAAATATAATGTTCTCACAGTACAATATGCGCAGTCCGTCGGGGCGGAAGCATTGATTCGCGGTTTAAGAGTATTTGGTGATTTCGAGTTCGAGTTTCGTATGGGCATGGCAAACAAGAAACTGGCGCCAGACTTGGAAACCATCATGATTCTCGCCGATGAGCAGTATATGCATATCAGTTCGAGCACAATACGGGAAATTGCCGAATTGGGCGGGGATGTAAGCGCGATGGTGCCGCCGATCATTTCGGAAGCGTTGCGCGCAAAGTTTGGCAAGTGACTTCGTAAGGATTGACACGGTTTCACACGGGGAGGGTTTAGATGGATATACAACATTTGGTGGATCGATTGGAAGACTTGGTGGATGAGGGCCGGCACCTCTTCGGTACGAAGTACACGATGGTAGACGAAGAGCGCGCCTTGGAAATCATAGACCAAATGCGGATATCGATTCCGGAGGAGATTGAGAAGGCCGCCCGCACGGTGCAGCAGCGCGACCGCGTCTTGGCGGAAGCCAATGAAGAGGCGGCGCGCATCGTGCAGCAGGCGCGTCAACACAGCGAAGATCTGATCGACGATCAGGAAATGGTCAAGCAGGCCAAAGTTCGCGCGGAATTTGTTGTGGAGCAAGCCAAAATAGAAGCGCAGAAGATCACGCAGGAAGCTGATGACTATGTCCTCGTTCAGCTCAGCCAGCTTGAGCAGCGCTTCGCCATGACGCTCGATGAAATCCGCAACGGTATCCAGTTGATGCAATATCAAGAGCCGGTAGCGGTTGAGGTCGAACCGGAAATGCAGCCGGTAGTCGCGCCCAGCAACGAAGGCAATGGCGACCCAATCAGCTTTGACCGTCCGGCTCCGGCGCCAATGGGCAGCCGCATCTAAATCATCCAATTCCAAAAATCAGCATACTACAGACATCACTTAAGCGATGTCTGTTTGAATTTGATTCAGGCCGATTCTGTTATATATAATCCAGTTATCGGCTAGGTATTATCCTTTGTCGCCTCATGCGCTTGATCATCATCGCTGCGGCTTGGGCGTTCGGAATAAGCCTTGCGCGCGCCCTGCCAACTATCGAAACCCTGCCCTGGGTAGTCACACTGACGCTTGCGGCTTTATTCACGCTGGCGCTGCGGAAGAAGGCGCTGCGCAATCTTCCCGTAATTCTGCTGCTTGTCGCGGCTGGAGCAGCCCGCCAGTCGCTGGTCCCGCGCGCCAGCGAGATCGCGGCTTTCAACGGCTTGACCGGAACAATCACGGGCAATGTTGTCGCCGAGCCGGTCCTGCGCGAAGATCGCACCCAGATCCGATTGGAGGTGGAATCGGTCTTCGCCAACAGTCGGTCCAGCTCCGCCAGCGGTCTTGTCCTGGTAGAAACCTACGGCAACGAGGATATCGCTTACGGCGATCGGGTTCGCGCGACCGGCGCGCTTGATCCGCCGGGCGCGGGCGACGCCTTCTCCTACGCCGACTACCTGGGGCGACAGGGCGTCTTCACGATTATGCGCAACGCCGGCCTGGAGGTTATCGGCGAGGGCGCGGGCGCGCCGCTGATGGCCGCGCTGCTGGAACTGAAGCAAATCGTTCGTGGCGTCATCGAGAGTGCTCTGCCCGAACCGCAAGCTGGCCTGCTGACCGGAATCATGCTCGGCGATGAACGCGGGATTTCGCCGGCGCTGGAGGCCGCTTTCGAGCGCGTCGGCGCCTCGCATATTATCGCGATCAGCGGCTTCAACATGGTGATCGTCAGCGCCATCGTCTTACGCATGTTTTCCAGCGCAGTCGGTGACAGGAGCTCTGTCGCCAGCGTCTGCGCGGTTGTCGTCGTTGTGATGTATTCGCTTTTTGTCGGCGCCAGCCCGGGAATACTGCGCGCCGCCTTGATGAGCAGTTTGCTCATAATGGGCAATCAACTCAGACGCCGGACATTCCTGCCGACATCGCTGGCTGGCGTCACCTTGGCGCTTTCGTTTTTCGATCCCAACGTTCTGCTGGACATCGGCTTTCAACTCAGCTTCTTTGCTGTTCTGGGATTGGGACTCTTTGTCGATCCGCTATCGGCCAAGTTCGAGACACTGCTGGAAAGCGCCCTGCCCTCGCAAGTGGCAAAGCCGATCCACAGTTTTCTGAATGAGCCGCTTATCGTGTCCTTCGCGGCTCAAGTCGCGACCTTGCCGCTGATCATTCTCTATTTCGGACGCCTGTCGCTGCTGTCACTGCCAGTCAACCTGCTGATCGTGCCGGTGCAATCGGCGGTGCTAATTCTTGGCTTTGTAGCCCTGGCCGCCTACATCTTTGCGCCCATCATCGGAACGCTGTTCTTTTGGGCAGAGTTCGTTTGCCTTTCGTGGACGATCGCTGTTGTCCGCGCTTTCGCCCAGTTCAACTTCGCTGAGATCCTCGTTGACCTGGATGGACGACTGATTCAACTCTACTATTTGCTATTGATAGGATTCGCCATGATTCATGCTGCTCGTCCAACGATCTGGAGGCGACTGGAAGCCTTCTTGCGCCGGCATACGCTTGTGTTTATAGCAGGCGCCTTCGGCCTGCTTTCGCTCATCTTGATGTGGGCAATGGCGCTCAGCCGCCCGGACGGTCAATTGCATCTCTGGTTCCTCGATGTCGGTCATAGCAACGCCGTGCTCATGCAGACTCCGGCCGGCGCGCATGTGCTGATTGACGGCGGACGTTATCCGACGCGCCTGCTCACGGCAATCGGCGACAGGCTTCCCTACTATGACCGTGAGATTGAGATCCTCGTCATTAGCCATCCCGATGAATGGGATATCGCCGCTCTGAATACGGTGCTACAGCGCTATGAGATTGGCGCCTGGCTCTATCATGGGCAGATCAACCACGGCGACGCCTTCACGACGATACAGGATCGCCTGCGGCAATCGGGCGCTGAGGCAATCGAGGCCCGGGCCGGCTACACCGTGGCCTTGAATGACGGTACGACGATAGAGGTGCTGCATCCGCCGGCCGCGCCAATGATCGGCGACAAGCTTGGCGACGGCGTCATGGCGCTGCGCGTGACCTATGGCGATGTCTCATTCTTGCTCACATCCGATCTGAGCGGCGCCGGGCAGCGGGCCATGCTGGAGCGCGGCAGTTCGCCGGTCGCGGCTGTGTTGCAGATTCCGCAGCACGGCACAGCGCGCGCGCTTGATGACGAGTTCCTCGAGCAGGTTCAGCCACAAGTGGTTGTGCTGCAATCCGACGTTGCCAACCGGCGCGGCGACCCGGATCCGGATACGCTCGCCAAATTAAGCGGACTGCCCCTCTTCCGCAGCGATGAACTGGGGACCGTGCATATGTGGACGGATGGCAAGACATTAAGAGTCAACCGACAGATCACCAATGACAAGAGGAGGCGATTGCCCCCTCGTGTCGGTATCGTTGGCGCGGAAGCTTAATAGCTTATGTCAACGTGTGTTCGAGACGCGGCAGATTCGAGGATGGCATCGCAGATCACGGCGTTGCGATAGCCATCGACGAAATCGGCGCCATAGGGCGCGACATCGTTGTCATTGACGATGGCGTCAAAGAAGTGATGGAATTCATGCACGAAGCTATGCTCCCAGCCGATGATATGCCCGTGCGGCCACCAGTTCTCCCAGTAGGGATGGTGCGCTTCGGTGACCAGCACGTTGTGGAAGCCTTGCGTTGTATCTGGACTTTCGCCTTTCCAGAAGACATTCAGCTCGTTTAGTCGTTCGAGGTTGAAGTGGATCGAGCCGTTCTCGGCGTTAATCTCGAAGGAGTTGAAGTTCTTGCGGCCTTGGGCGAAGCGGGTCGCTTCGACGGTGCCGAGGGCGCCGTTTTCAAAGCCAAGCAAGGCGACGAAGCCGTCATCGACATCGGACTTGACCAGGCCGCCTGAACCATCGGGCCGCTCGGTGATCCAGGTCTGCGCCAGGCCGGAAACCGCTTTCGGCTCGCCGACGAGGAAACGCGCCAGATCAATGATGTGCGCGCCGAGATCGCCCAAGGCGCCGCTGCCGGCGATGTCTTTTTGGAAGCGCCAACTCGTTTCCATGGCGCGATCCATGCCCCACTCTTGCAGGTAGACGGCGCGCCAGTGGTAGATCTGCCCCAGCTTGCCGCTTTCGATCAGCTTCTTCGCCTGCTGCACGGCGGGGACGAAGCGGTAATTGAAGGCGACCATGTGCTTGACGCCGGCGCTTTCGACCGCGTCCAGCATGGATTTGGCTTCGGCGGCGGTACGGGCCAAGGGCTTCTCGCAGAAGACGTGTTTGCCGGCTTGGGCGGCGGCGATGCAAGGCTCGGCATGGGCATCGTTGGGGCCGCCGTTATCGAGCACATCGACGGCGTCATTGGCGAGCATATCGCGCCAATCGGTGTAGGCGTTTTCATAACCGTAGCGCCCCGCCGCGTCGTTTACCGCAGCCGCGTTACGGCCGGCAATAGCAACAAGACGCGGTATCGCCACGGGCGGATACATCATGTAGGGGATCGTTTTGAAGGCGTTGGTATGCGCCTTGCCCATAAAGGCATAACCCAGCATGCCGATACCGATTTCGGGGGCGTCGGCATCGCTGCCGCCGGCGGCCATACTGGTAAAGGAGCTGCTTACTTGTTTCTCGTCAGCCATTGTTTTTCTCCTGGTTCTGTTGGTTTGCGTGGGTGGGCGGGCCAAGGCTCGCCCCTACAGCACAGTGCGAAATTGTATGTCGACGTTTGATACCGACATGTCGCCTGGTCAATGATGATGATGCGCTATTCGTCGGCGAAGGCGGCGTCGAAGGCGAGAGCTGACGAGGGGAAGTCACTGGCTTTCACCCATTCCGCCGCTTCGGTGGCGCCGAATTCGCGGTCCATGCCGCTGTCTTCCCATTCGACGGATAGCGGTCCTTGATAACCGGCGCGATTCAAGGCGCGGATCATCGCGTCAATATCCAGGTCGCCATGGCCGGGCGAGACGAAGTCCCAACCGCGGCGGGCATCGCCAAAGTTCAGGTGGGAGCCGAGGATGCTGCTGACATTGTCCAGCGTGACCTTGGAGTCTTTGATGTGAACGTGGAAGATGCGATCGGCAAAGCGGTCGATGAACTTGACGGGATCGAAGAGTTGGTGGATGAAGTGGCTGGGGTCGTAGTTGAAACCGAAGGCGGGGTGATTATCCAGCGCTTCCAGCGTCTTCTCCGCGGTGTAGATATCGTAGGCGATTTCGCCGGGATGGGCTTCCAGGGCGAACTTGACGCCTTCGGCGGCGCAGGCATCCAGCACGGGGGTCCAGAGGTCGGCGAATTGAGCATAGCCGGCGTCAATCATTTCGTCAGACGTGGGCGGGAAGCGATAGATGAGATGCCAGACGGTGCTGCCGGTGAAGCCGTTGACGACGTCCACCCCGAAGGCTTTGGCGGCTTTGGCGGTGTCGATGATCTCTTGAGCGCAGCGCTCGCGCACGCCATCGGCGTCGCCATCGCCCCAGAGCCTGTCGGGCAGAATGGCGCGGTGACGTTCGTCGATGACGGCATCGGCGACGCATTGGCCGACGAGGTGATTGCTGATGGAGAAGTACTGCAAGCCGTGGCGTTCCAAGACATCCTTGCGCGACTGGATGTAAGCGTCGTCAGACAGCGCTTTGTCCACCTCGAAATGATCGCCCCAGCAAGCCAGCTCCAGGCCGTCGTAGCCGAAGCCGGCGGCTTTTTCGGCGATGGTCTCAAAGGGCAGATCGGCCCATTGCCCGGTAAACAACGTGACTGGTCTTGGCATAAGTCAACTCCTCTCAGGCGCGAATCGTCTATTCATTACAACGCAGACAAGTATAGCGAGCAACATGGGCGTCGTCCAATAGCGTCAAGAGAAGCGGAGTGGTGAACCTTAGGGATATGGTCTCCTTAGCGCACAGAACACAGGTTTTTTCACCATAGAGGACACAGAAGTAAAACCAAGTTAGTCATGCGACAAAGCGAGCCTTGTAGGGGCGGCCAATCTGGTCGCCCGCTGTCGCTGCGGCTTGTGGTTTCGGGCGACATGGTATGTCGCCCCTACAGATCGTTGCTTTAGTGAAATTTGCATTATTTTAAAGGCAGGCCGAAAGCGTTTGGCGAATGTCTGTCGTTAGCATGTCACGTCCAGGTCATGCAGTTGGGAACAGGACGAATAATTACGGCTGAGAACGGATAATTACGGATAATTACGATTGAGAACGGTGAATTTGCCAAGCTATATCGATACAGTATGGATACAGCGGCGGTTTAGGGGCTGAAATCCGGAATATCGGCGATTGTCGTTGGAATGCAGGTTAGTCATAGTATGTTTTCGGATTAGATGGCTGGTTGGCGATTTGGCATTCATGACATCGAGGGCAGCAGAAAAGGAGCGAGAACAGGCGGCTAAAGGCGTATGGAAACGAGCGAGCGGACAAGCTGTATATATCCGGCGTTTTCCGACGCAAAACTTTTTTTGGCAATCTGGCAATCTGGAGCCCGGCGCGTTTGAGGAGATTTGGTTTCGCGTGAGAGAACATGAAGTCAGTGTAGCACAGAATGTCCGCTATAGGTGAACGAATGTTTACATTATGGATAATTGGTTTCAGGTGATCCCTGCGCTATTATCTTGACTCGTGACTTGAGGAGAATTGAGAAGCTGGAAAAGGAATGCGCTTATGTACAACGGATTAAAGGTCATAGACTTTCACGTACACTTCCCGACGCAGAGCGGGACCTTCATTGAAGGGGCGCCCAATCCTCGGCAGCAGTATGTTGAACGGGTGGGCGAAAAGAGAGCCAAGATCGCGCGGGAGCTGGCGATGAGTTACAACCGGCAGTGGCGGGCGACCTGGGGTTTTGATCCGCCGGAGCGGGGCGCTTTCACGGATGAGGAGCAGGCGGATCGCTGGGCGGGGGAGATCGAGAAATATGGATTGCGCGCGGTGGGCTTCGTCACGGGCGGCGGCAACAGAAATCTGGCGAAGGTAATCAAGCGTCATCCGGATAAGTTTGTGGGCTTCGCGCATAATTATTTGTTCGGGGAAGGCGCGGCGGATGAGCTCAAGCGGGCGGTAGAAGAAGACGGCATGAAGGGTTACAAGCTGCTGGCGCCGGCTTTGGACCGGCCGATCGAAGATGAAGCCGGCTATCCGGTCTGGGAGATCTGCGCCGAGTTGGATATCCCGGTGCTGGTGCATTTTGGCATTTTGGGCAGCGGCGGCGGCGTGGCCTGGCATGAGAACATCAATCCGCTAAAGCTGCATAATGTGGCAAAGGACTTCCCGGAGGTAACATTTGTCGTGCCGCATTTCGGCTGCGCCTGGATCCGCGAGACGTTGCAGTTATGCTGGGCTTGCGGCAATGTCAGCATTGATACATCGGGCTCGAACCAGTGGGTGAAGTGGGTCGATGGCGAATGGGATACGAAGAAGCTGTTTCGGAAGTATATGGAGACGATCGGGCCGGAGCGGATCATCTTCGGCACGGATTCGAGTTATTTTCCGCGGGGTTTCGCCGAGCCGTATACAAAGCAGCAGATTCGTGATGTGCGGGAATTGAATTATCGCGAGGAGGATATTCAGATGATCTTCGGCGGGAATGCGGCGCGGCTGTTCAAAATCGAATTGTGAGTCTGCCGTCGGATTTGGAATTCGCCGGCGGATGGGTTAAAGTTTTGGCGGACGCAATAACAGTGAAATGATAAGGAGTTTGAAAATGCGTAAACTACTGGCAATCCTTGCAGTTGCGGTCATCGCGCTGTCGCTCGGCGCTGTCGCCTTGGCGCAAGATGACGTGGTGGAAATTGAATACTGGCAGTATAACTTCGGCGCGCGGGTTGACGCGATGAATATGCTGATCGAGCAATTCCATGAAGAGAATCCGGGCATCCGAGTTGTGCACAACAGCGATATTCCTTATGCCGATTTCCGCACCGAGATAGCGGCTTCGGCGCCAGCTGGCGTAGGGCCGGATATCGTCACCCTCTACTTCGGCTGGATTATCGCTTTCGTCGATGCGGGTTATTTGGTGCCCTTGCCGGAAGAGCCTTTCAGCGAGGCTTTCATCCGCGAGACCTTCTCGCCGATGGTCGCCAACTCGAAGTACCTAGGGGAGTATTGGACAGTGCCGACGGCTGTGCGTTCACTGGCGCTATTTTGGAACAAGGACATCTTCGCCGAGGCTGGTTTGGATCCGGAGTCGCCGCCTCAGACATTGGAGGAATTCCAGGAGATTGCCTTGGCGACTACCCAATATGGGGATGGCGGGCAAGATGTCTTGAACGTCACCCAACAGGGATTTTCGCCGACCATGCAGGGGCAAATCCACCACTGGTTCCGCGATGTCTTGATTCGGCAGTATGGCGGGCAGTCTTACAGCGATGACGGCCGTACAGTGATGTATAACAGCGAAGCCGGCTGTGAAGCGTTTAGGTGGGTAACAGAGTTTGAGCTGGAACATGTAACCGGCAGCTTTGATATCATGGACGGCTCCACGAATGCCTTCGTCAACGGCGATGTGGCGCTGCATGTGGATGGTTCTTTCCGCGTTGGCACGATACGAAACAACAACCCCGATTTGAATTACGGCGTTGCTGAATTGCCAGTTGGGCCAAACGGCGAGAACCACACCTTCGGCTCGTACTGGACGCACGGTCTGACCCGCCGGGCAGCAAGCGATCCGGCGCGCATGGAAGCGGCCATCAAATTCCTGGAGTTCATCACGACGCCGGAAGCGGGCGCGTTATGGGTCAGCATTGTTGGCGAACTGCCGGCGCAGTTGGAATCCGCCAGCGACGAAATGCTGCTGGCTGACCCGATCCTGGGTCCATTCTCAGCGGGCTTGGAGTATGCCAGCGCGACCTTCTTCGTTGATGAGAGCGCGCAGCGGCAAGTGATGCTGGACGCTTATGACTTCGTCCGCCTAGGCGGTATGGATGTTTGCGATGCGCTGGATGAAGCGGCTGCGCTTGAGCAGGAGCTTCTCGACGACTTCTGGGCAGAGCGCGAATAGCTACCAATTCGGCTGTAAATCAGATGGACTGCGCCGGGTCAAACTCAGCCTGGCGCAGTCTGTTCATTAAAGGCTGAGCACAGAGAAACTTTGCAGGAAATATGATCGTACAGTCTAAGCCCAAGAGGAATGGATTCTTCCACTGGACAGTGGCGCGGCGGAAGGTCCTTTGGGCATATATCTTTCTAGCGATTCCGATCGTTTTCTTCGCTTACATCCGCATCTACCCGGCGTTTTTCGCCTTTCAGATGAGCCTCTACGATTACAATCCGCTGGCGGCGGAGCAGCCTTATGTGGGGCTGGAGAATTACGAGGATCTCTGGAAGGAGCTAAACAAGCGGCGCTCCGTAACCAAAGCCGCGTTCCAAAACACGGTCAATTATGTTTTGCTGGGGGTGCCGATTCAGCTATGTTTGGCGCTGGCGGTCGCGCTGATGCTCAACGAGATTCGATTCCTGAGCACGCCTTATCGAATTCTTTTTTTCTTGCCCTATGTAACCTCGACGATCGCCATCGCTTGGGTCTTCCGCATGCTCTATCAGCCTCAGTTCGGCTTCTTTAATGTCATGCTGCAATTATTGTCCTTGCCGCAGCAGCCCTTCCTCAACAGCCCGCAGCAGGCGCTGCCGTCGGTATTGGCGTTGGTGGTGTGGCAGGGGATGGGCTTCTCGGTGATTATATTCTTGGCGGGCTTGAAGCAGATTCCGCGCACCTACTATGAAGCGGCCGAGGTTGACGGGGCGAGCCGCTGGCATACTTTCCGCTATATTACGTTGCCGCTGCTGAACCCGAGCATTGTTTTTCTGCTGGTCTTGCAGACGATTTCATTCCTGCGCATGTTCGCGCCGGTGGTGGCGATGACGGTGCAGGGGCAAGGCGGTCCCTTGGACGCCACTACGACGGTGGTTCTGCGCGTCTATCGCGAGGCATTTCAAAGTTTTAATATGGGCTATGCCTCGGCGATGACGGTGGTTTTGTTTGTGGTCATCTTGATTGTAACCATCATTCAACTGCGTTTCACGACGCGCAGCATCAATTGAGGCGGGCAACGTGCAGACAGTTACGCCATCCAATTTGTTCAAAGACCAGGCGCGCGCCACCGCGGTCGGGCGTGGTCGCGGCGACAAGAAATACAGAATCTTTTCTTACCTGGTACTTACGCTCATCGTAATCACCATTACGATTCCATTTATGTGGATGATATCGACCTCGTTCAAGCCGGAGTCGGAGATACTGCGGCGCAACCTGTTCCCAGTCAAGCCGACGATGGACAATTATTCCGAGGTCATCACAGAGACTGAGTTGCCGATCTGGTACAAGAACTCTCTGATCGTGGCGATGATTTGTACCATAAGCGTCGCTTTTTTTGATTCGCTTGCGGGCTTCGTCTTCGCCAAGTATCAATTTCCGGGCAAGCGATTCATCTTCATCGCCTTCCTGGCTTCGCTGATGGTGCCTACCGAGATGCTGCTGATACCTTGGTTCATCATGTCGTCGAATCCGCCGATACCGGTGGGCGGGACTTGGGTCGATACTTATTGGGGCATCGCCTTCCCCGGCGTGATCACAGCAGCGGGCATATTCTTGATGCGCCAATTCATGCAGGGCGTGCCGGACGAATTGCTGGATGCCGGACGAATCGATGGCGTCAGCGAATTCGGATTATACTGGCGGATTGCCGTGCCGCTTAGCCTGCCCGCTATCGGCGCGCTGAGCATCTTCACCTTCCTGGGCAACTGGAATGCCTTCATCTGGCCCCTCATTGCCACATCGCGCAGTGAAATGTTCACGCTTCCAGTCGGCATCCAGCAGTTTTCGTCCGAAGCCGATACGCCATGGAATCTCATTATGACGGGCGCATCGCTGTCAGTGCTACCGCTGATGATTGTCGTGATAATTTTTCAGCGTTACATTATCGAAGGGATCGCGCTGACGGGCTTGAAGGGCTGAGTTGTGTCGCGCGCCGCCTCATTTCCCCATCCGCTTTACGACAAATATGTGCTGAAGCCCTTCTACGAAGACGCCAAGAAATATTATTACGAGCCGATGCTGGCGGCGAATCGGGCGCATGTCGTCATGCTGCGCCGCTGCGACATCATCAGTGCCGAGAATGCGAAGGCGCTGCTGGAGGCGCTGGCGCACGCCGAGGCGCTAGGCCTTGACGGGCTGACGTACCAATCCGGCGTTGAAGACTTGTTCTTCGTTATGGAGGGCAAGCTCATTGAGTTGGCGGGCGCGGCATACGGCGGGAATCTGCAATTGGCGCGCAGCCGCAATGATCTCGGTTACGCCTTGACGCGCCTGGCGCTGCGGCCGTTAATCTTGAGCGCGGCCGCCGACCTGCTGGACCTGCGCGAAAGTCTGCTGGCCTTCGGGCGGGCGCATTTGGAAACGTTGATGCCGGGTTATACGCATACGCAGCCGGCTCAGCCTACAACGATGGCGCATTATATCGCCGGCGCGCTGGCCTTCCTGGAGCGAGATTCGGCGCGGCTGCGCTTCGCGCATGTCACGAACAATCAGAGTCCGCTGGGCGCGGCCGCTTTGACCGGCACCGGTTTTCCGGTGGATCGGCAAATGAGCGCGGACTTGCTGGGCTTTGATGCCATTCAGTTGAGCACGTATGACAGCATCGGCGCATCGGACAACCTGACCGATGTCGCGGGCGCGCTGGCGACCTTGGGTGTGAACCTGTCTCGTTTCACGAAAGACATGCTCTTCTGGGCGACGCAGGAGAGCGGCGCGATCCGCATTGATGACAGCTTCATACAGATCAGTTCGATCATGCCGCAGAAGCGCAATCCGGTTGTGCTTGAGCATCTGCGCGCGCGCATTAGCCGGATGATGGCGCAGGCGCAAGGCATCGTCCTGCAATGCCACAATATCCCCTTTGGCGACACGCAAGACATTGAAGACGAAATCTTCCCGCTTCTGTTCGGTTCGCTGGAGACGGCGGGCGAGATACTTCAGTTGTATCGCGCTTTGATTGATTCGCTGGAGGTGAATGTTGAGCATCTGCGAGAGCGAGCGGGGGCCGGCTTCACCACCGTGACCGAGTTGGCAGACACGCTTGTGCGGCGCTGCAACCTGCCCTTCCGGCAGGCGCATAGCGTTGTATCGGCTTTGGTGAATCATGCGCAGGAGCAGGCAATCGCGCCGGGCGACTTAAACAGGACTACGCTGCGCGAGGTCGCGGCGGAGAGGCTGGGTATAGACGTGGAGTTGCCGGAAGCGGAATTTGCGCGAGCGCTTGATCCGCGCGCCTTTGTCGAAGCGCGGGACTTGCCGGGGGGCGCCGCGTCATCGGCGACGGCAGCCGTTCTCGATGCGCAAAGCGACGCGATCGGAGGAGACCGCGCCTGGCTGAAGGATGCTCGCTCCGCCTTGTCGCAAGCGGAGCAATCCCTCAAGGACGAAGTCCGAGCTATTATGTCCTAATTACGGCAGGCGGCGGCAGGCGAGCTGGGCGCGCTTAGCCCTGTTCGGCTGTTTCTTCCTCCCCCGCTTCAATCGGATCCGGATCATCAATATCCGATTCGCCTTCGAGCGTGAGCAGGTAGGCGACGATATCGAAGATTTCGAGGTCGGTGTAGATCTCGGACCAATTTTGGGGCATGAGTTCGGCGTCAAAGCCTTCGACCAGGTAGGCCATAGGATTGATGATGGAATCATAGATATATTCGGCCGCGCTTTGCCCCTCCACGCGGGTGAGCGCGCGGTCTTTGATATTAAGCAGGCCGGGGCCGAGGTTGGCCTTTTCGCTATCGGCCAGGTGGCAATTGGAGCAGGAGTAGCCGGTGCCCGCCGCATCCTGGAAGGTAACAAACAGCGCGGCGCCGCTTTCGGCGTTGCGGACAGCAACCATGCGGTCTATGGGCGAAAGCAGGGGCGCCGCAGTCGGTTCCGGCGTCGCGGTCGGCAGAGGAGTTGGCGTCGCGGTCGGCTCGGGAGTCGGCGTCGCGGTCGGTAGCAAAGGGGTTGCGGTTGGAGGCGTGGTTGGCTGAAGGTCAGTCTGCTGTTCCGTCAGGACTTCGATGACGGGTGTTGCCTGGTGCAAGACGGGCTCCTGCAAGGCGCCACAGCCGACAAGGAATATCGTTAGCGCAAGGCAAATGTATCCTGCGAGCGCATTAGCGCCGGACCTACTTGAACGCCGCTTTATCATGCTTACCATCCTGTCTGGTATCCTGATTGCTGGAGCCGGATTAGCGGGGAACATTATCGCAAATTACGCGGGTATCGTGTAGGGCAAGCAGATTGGCCTCAGGCGCATTTGGCAACTGATCTCGGTCAAAAAATCCGCCGCCTTTATGCGCGCGCAAACAAGAGATACAGCAAAGCTTCGGCTTGGCTCGGCGCATATTATGCTAGACTTAGATGAGATGAGTTTTGTCGGTTTCCGCAGCCTTCAGTCTTGATTGAAAGAAAGGGTCGCCATGATGAAGAGAATATCTGTATTGATGTTAGTTGTTTGCCTCGCGGTTGGGTTTCCGCTGACCGCGCAGGAAGCGGAAGAAGCGCCCGGGCCGGGGCTGGGCGGCATCGTGATCGATGGCAGCACCGCTGGAGACCCGGCCACGTTTAATCCGCTGATCGGCGGTGATACGGCTTCTAGCGCGGTCTACAGTTGGCTGTATCCAGCCATCATCGGCGTCAGTCCATTTACCGGCTTGGAAGAGCCTAATTTGGCCGGCGCCATGGCATCGGGCTGGGAGTACGATGAGACCGGCACGGTGCTGACGATTCAACTGCGTGAAGACATCAGTTGGAATGACGGGACGCCGATTACGTCGGCCGATTATATGTGGTCGATTGAAGCGGTGCGGAGCGGGGAAATCGATAGTCCGCGCGCGGGCATTTTTGAGACGATGGCCGATGGCACGCCGGCCGGCGGCAATATCGTCAGCATTGAAGCGCCGGATGACTATACGGTGGTGGTAACCTTCCGCAAGGCCGACTGCATCTCTTTCAGCGATGTGAACGATGTGACGCCGGTGCCGGCGCATGTCTTTTCGGAGCTTTATGGCGATGACTACGGCGCGATGACGGATGAGCCGCGGCGTATTCCGACGGTCTCCTTCGGCGCGTTCAAGGATGTCGAATTTGCCGCTGGCGAGCGCATCAGCTTGCTCGCCGATCAGTCTTATCCCGACGCCATTTTGGGATTCGTAAGCCCGTCAGAGGCGGTGACGCTGCAAGTGGCGGATGAGAATGTGGAGACGGAGCGCTTCATCGGCGGCGAGTTGAGCATTTTGGGTGTGCCGGCGACGCGGCAGGAAGAATTCCGAACAGACGAGAAACTGTTGGAGTTCCCCCGTTTCGAATTCACCGGCAACGGCTTCACTTTCTTCGGCATGAACCATGCCAACCCGGACAATCCGCAGCCCGGCTTCGATGAAGAAGGAAACCTGATACCGCAAGAGCCGCATCCCGTCCTGGGCGATGTGCTGGTGCGGCAGGCGATATCGCACGCGGTCGATATGGATGCGCTGATCGAAGGCATTCGTGATGGCAACGGCGTCAAGGTGGCGACTCACACCATCCCGACGTCCTGGGTGTACAACCCGGAATTGCAATACGAATACAATCCGGAGTTGGCGATGGAGAAGCTGACGCAGGCGGGCTGGGTCGACCATGACGACGATCCGAATACAGCGCGCATCTGCGAGGATTGCTTGTTCGCGCGCGAAGTTGACGCCGACTACAACGGCAGCGAATTGACCCTGGATTTGCACGTGCCGGCCGGCTCGGAGGTAGGCGAGCAGATGGGGTTGTTCTTCCAAGCCGAGATGAACAAAGTCGGCTTCAACGCGATATTCGAGGCGATTGATTGGGGCAGCGCCTTCTTGCCGGAGTTGACCGGGCAGACCTTCGATATGAATATGCTGGGCTGGAGCCTTGGGCTGCCGGTCGACCCCGATATCTCATCGTTTTACTATCCGGAAGTGGATGTGCCGGGCTCGGGGTTCAACTTCGTATCCTACTACAATGCCGAGTTGATCGAGCTGAATGATCAGGCGCGTGTTGTTCCGGGTTGCGATACCGAGACGCGAGCGGAGCTATATGGGCGCGTGCAGGAGATCCTCTTCAACGACATGCCCTACTTCTATATGTACGTGTCGGAAGCGATGACGGCGGTATTGCCGGGCACGAGAAATTGGAATCCGACGCCCTACTCGCGCACGTATTCGACTGACGCCTGGGTATCGCCCGCGGTCGCGATGCCATAATAGACTGCAACCGATGGCTGCCAGGGGATTGCCATCCTCTGGCAGTTTTGTATTGTCTTGACTGGAGAGTTAGTCTGAATGCAGCAGTACATCGTCCGGCGCCTTTTGCAATCCGTACCTACCTTGCTCGGCATCACGCTGGTGGTTTATTTCATCATGCTGTTGGCGCCGGGCGATCCGGTATCGCTGTTGGCCTTCGACCCCAAGATTCGGCAGGACGAGCGCGAGCGGCTGGCGATGCAGCTTGGCGTGAACGATCCCTTCTTCGTCCAGTATTTGCGCTGGTTGATCGGCGATGACTGGATGATGGTGGACAGCAACTTTGACGGGGAGGTCGATTCCTGGGGCGACAATTACGGCATCCTGCGCGGCGACTTCG
>JAJEBE010000002.1 GCA_022822545.1 Anaerolineae bacterium | reverse complement strand
GCCCCCCCCCCGCCCGCCCCCCCCCCATTAATCGAGCAACAATTGTTTCGGCGCAATTCGGGTCGCGCTCGTCGGTGATGCCGCCCACATAATCGGCGGGACTATTATTTACGAATGCGATGCAGCCTTGCAGCTCAATCGTCGCGAAGAAATTCTGCAGCACGCCCAGGCCGCCATGATTGTTGCGAAAGGTCGCGTCAGTAAATCTGGTGAAGCCGTCCTGGTAGGCGTTCCAGCTGACTATCACAGTTCTTGAATTGGGATCGGATTCTGAATTGTCTTCGAAAAGCGCGTTGCTAAAGCGCGCGTCGCCAACATTAACGAAGCTGGGCGAGAGTTTGCTCACCTTCAGACGATTGGCTCTGAGGTCCCCAAAATTGAAGATGCCAACGCTTTCCAAGGCGACATTTTCAAATTCCAATACGCTGGTGGCGGCTGTGATGATGGAATACGAGCCCTGAAACCCGCGAATGGCATAGCCGTTGCCGACCACGCGGATATTCACATTTTCCGAGAGCCTGATTGTGGATCTTATCTCACAGTTGGCGCGCAGCGTATAGGTCGCGGAAACATCGAGATTGCCGCCGGCGGGCAAGCCGCAGGCCTGCGGGCTGGCGAAGGGCAGAACGGCTTGATCGCCATTGCCGATAAGCCCGGCGCAGGGGCCGGTGCTGCTGTCGGTCCAGCCGTCCACTGGATCATAAACATCGTAGGGAATGTTGCCGGTAAGCGTCAGGCAGCCCTTCGTGTTTAGCGTGGCGCCTGTATTCAGAGAAATGCCGCCGCCGTTGCCCAGGCTGTTGCGCATGACGACATTGGTCCAGGTATGGACAGTGTTTAGTCCCGCATGTACCGCGGCGCCATTGCCGCCCAGCGCATACCCGCCTGAGGAATTATCCGCCAGCAATACATTGTTAAATGTTAGAGTCGTCCCCAATATCATTACGCCCCTGCTATTGACAAGGGACGCATTGGTGGCGTTCACGGTTGAAACATCAATGATGTAGTTTCTGCTTACGCCTTCGCCGTCGATGGTTACATTGTTAAGGTTCAGCGTCACCAAGTGCCCTAAGAAGGACATATTCTCATCGCCGCGGATGGTATGTCCCCCGCCATTGATGGTTACGGTAATGTTTGGGACTACGGTGGCGATGTTGATTCGGCCCGTTTGCTCGCAGTCATCTGTCAAGGTGTAGGTGACCGAACTCTGTATCACGCCCTCGGCGGGCAGGCCGCAGTCGGCTACGGCCGGATTGCCTTGGGCAAAGGTCGGGGCGGCGAAAAGCAGGGGCAGGGTCAGTAGAAAAAATAGGATCTTTGCAGGCGCGATTTTGCCAATCATGATACTCTGAACGGAGACCATAGACAAAAGATCAACTACTATATCATATTATACCACCTTTTTGCAAAACGAAATCCCGGCGAGGAGTGGACAATTCAGTCGATACCTGAGTGGTGAATGTACTCTTGGTAAAATCTTCATGCCTGTCGGAAGCATAGGGTCGACTTATCAAGTCGCCCGTCTTTCATGTATTGGCTGTTGTGGGCGACCAGATTGGTCGCCCCTACATCTGATTTAGCTGACAAGGGTTTTGCCGCGCATGTCCAGTTAATTCACCACTCCCTCCCGCCGCCGCGCAAAACTGGCGGGGGGATGACCCAGGCGCCTTGCCTTGTTACCGCCGCGCGGGGAAGCGGTACTGCACCGTGTAGGTCAGCGCTTCCTCCGCGCCCGGCGCTACCGTCGGGCGAAACTCGATCGTCGCCGCATCCAGTTTCTCGAAGGGCGCCGAACTTTCTACGATCTCCCAATCGCTCCAGCGATAGAGCCGCTCCGGCACGCGAATCTCGACCGCTTCATCGTCTTTGCGATTCCGCAGGCGGATCTCGAAGCTCTCTCTTACAACTGTGCGCGAGACGGTCTCGAAGTCGGTCTGCGTCCGCTCGCCGACCAGGTCAAAGGCTTTGCCCAGCAAAATCGTCACATCTTCGCCTTGCGCTGTGTGGTCGATGCGGTTTTCGCCGATGAGCAAGCCGGCGCCGTCCACATCTTCTTGATAGACGCGGATCCGCCCGGCCGGCAAATCTGCGCCCAAACCGCTTTCTTCGCCGGTGTTGAATTCAAGGTAGGTAAGCGCATCGCCGGGCTGGGAGCCGAAGCCTTCGGGATAATCGATCGGCGAATGGTAGGCGCTGAAGCTTGGCGAGCTGTCAAAGACGTAAAAGGTCGCCGCCGCAATATCGCCGCCGCTGACGAATTCGATCTGCTTGGTCTCGTTGTCTTTGATGGAGACCGGGCGCGCCACTTCGTAGAGTTGATATTCGAAAAGCTCGCGCTGTTCTACCGTTTCCGCCTGTTCTTCCGCCATGTCAAAGGCGATTGCGCGTGCTTCGGCGATAACCGGCTCCGGTTGGATCCGATGCACGTCCCCCGCAACCAGTTTCAGCCGAGCATCATCGAAGGCGCGCCCGCTCTGATTGTCGAGGGTGACCCAGCCCACAAGCTCCAGGGATGTCTCGCCAGCGCTCAAGAGCAGATTGTAGTCGGCGGTCCAGTTCATGCCGCCGGCCAGGTAGGTGATCTCCACCTGATGCTCGCCGCCGGTCGCGCTGCGCAGCAGCCATTGCAGCGTCGGACGGGTGATCAAGCCATCGGGCAAGGCAGGGAAACGAATATCGCGCGCATCATACAGGCGCAGCACGACGATCTCGCCTGCGGATGTGCGCAGGATGGCCTCGCCGTGGCGCCCGCTGAGCAGCTCGCCGCTGTAGACCGTGCCATCGGCGGCGGTGATGAATACGGTCTCATCAAGGTAACGTGTCAGAAGAGCGCCCATGTCCACCAGGTCGTAGATGTAATTCTGCTCGAGGACGACCGTGCCCTCGGCGTCCGTCAGCGAACGGAAGGCGACCGAGGTCGGATCGATGGTAGCGGCGACATCGCGAAAGTCGATTGTATTCATGCCTCTTTCGAGCGTCAGGCTTCGCTGGTCGCGGATTAGCGCTGCCCCCTGATTGTAGATGGTGACAGCAATGCTGTCGCTGTCTTGGGCGCTGACGGCGCTTAAGCCGCCAAAACACAGAATCAAGAGCAATGGCAGAAAACGAAAAGGCATGATGACACTCCTAGATCTCCAGCGTCTGCGAATGCGAATTCACCTTGATGGTATAACTGCCGGCTTCGAAGCCGCCCTCGAGTTGGACCCTGCCTTGATAAGGTTGCAGGATCATCGGACAAATCATATCGGCCGGCACGATGCGGTAGATATCGACCTGAATGGTATTCCCGTCCCGCGCTTGCTCGACATGAATCGGCAAGTCGCAGCCATCGGGATGCTCGCCTTCGATATCCAGGCTGATCCGCGCCGGCTGCGATTCCATCACCTTGACATTCACGCGGAATATATTGGTCATTACTTTGTCGCTGTCGCTCACGTTCTCTGTCTCCAATCCGTCAATGAGAAAGGTATTCACCCCAAATAACGTATCGACGGGCGCTTCGGTTGCGGGCAAGCGGATGATCTCCTTCACTTCAACCAGCATATCGGGGCAAGCGACATCAGCGCGCATGGCGTTGTAGACGCCGATCTGAATGCGCCCGTCCGCCTCGCGCAGCGTGAAAAGTTCCGGCAGATCGCAGCCGACCGCCTGATTGCCGCGCAGCGACAGCAGCAAGTCGCCGCTCGCGTCCAGCCTCAGGCTGGCGTCGTCAACGTGGACAGGAAAGAGGCTCTGCGCTTCATAACTCGCATCGGCGCCTTGACCGTCGGTCTCGCGCGCCCAGACCTCGTCATTGATGACGAGCCAGGGCGAGCCGGCGGCCGATTCCGCAGCAAGCTCGAAGACGAAGGGCGCGGCTTGCATGCCGCAGGCGGCCAGCGATGAGCGCTCGCGAAAGAGTTGGATGTCAAAGTTGTTGGCGAAACTGCGTATGATAGCTTGCGGCGAGGCAGCGCAACTCCGGGCGAAAGTACCGCTGATGACTAGCGCGCCCTCGGTATTGACTGCCGCCGCGCTGATCGTCGGCATGTCGCGCAGGGTCCTTTCCGTCTGATTTTGCCAGAGGGCGAAAATGCCGCCGCCAAGAAGGATAATCAGCACGAGCAAAACCGGTTTCGACATGTTTTCTCCTGTCCGGGCTGTCTGACGCTTTCAAAGCGTCACGTCAGCGCTTCCCATTCGCCGTCGATCAGTTGCCAGATTGTGGGCGTCGCCTCGTTGGCCTCCCAATCCGCCGGATGCGGGATGAGGGCGAGATGCGCCCGGCCCCCGCCCGCGGCAAAGGGAACCCGCAACGTCTGCATATAGTCGTCGGCTCCGCGTGGCAAGCGCGCGCCAACCAGCAGTTTGTCGGCTGCCGCGCCGCCGTTGAGCCGGTTGATGGCGTAGATGGCGGGACGCCAATCGCGCGAGAAGTCGATTTCCACTTGCCACAATAATTCGGATACGAAATGAAAATCCTGCGAGTCGCGCCCGCCCGTTGCGCTTTTCGCGACGCGCCCGACCGCGATGTCGCTCAGCAGTTTTTCCGCCCCGAAATCGCGGAAGTTCCGCCGACCGTAAGCCGAGAAGACGCGGATGTCGGCATCGCTGAAGGCCTCCTGGAATTCCGCGACCAAGCTCTTGACGAAGGCGCGTTCGCGGGCTCGCGCCAGCGCTTGCGGCGATGTGCCCATGACCAATGCCCTGACGGCCTTGCGGTAGCTGTCATCGATGATGCGGCGGATAATCATAGCTGCATTATACTGGATACTGGGCAGCGCGGACGCCTGGCATTCTCGGCTGATAGGCCTGAGACTGGAAGCGATGCCGTTGCGTATCAGAAAATGCTAGAATGTATCTTGGATTGGCACATGCGCGTGTCCGAGAAACGAGGTTTTAATCCCTTGAGGAGCATAAACCCAAAGGACTATGAATCACTGCCGAGGCTCGCAGCGCCGGCCGGCTACATCTGCCTGATTCGCGATATCGATAGCGACAGCTACCGCATTGAAGGCACGGCGCAGCCCGGGCAATATATCGAGACTGTGCTCAACGAGACCGGGCGCAAGTTCGGCATCGAGTTGGTTTCGATTTTGGCCGCGGAGGATCTGACAGCGGCCGAAGCCGACTTGTACCGGCGCTATCAGGCGCGGCTAAGCGGCGATTGGCTTGAGCTGGATCTCTATCAACTGGAAGAGTTGCGACGCTCGATCTTGCGGATAGACGCCTACGCCAGCTGCTATCTGACGCCGCAGCGCCCGCCCTACGCCAGTCAAGAGCGGTCAGCCGAGAAGATTTCACGCCGCGTCCTGTTGGCGAATCGCAACTCGCCTTTCTCAAACCGCAGCCGGTGGAAGCGCCGCATACCCGGTCCGCCGCTTCCGGAAAGACGCTACGGCGCTAGGTCGCTGCGCCGCAATCAAGCTCCTTCCGAAAATCGAGGCGAAGAGCGCTTGTCCCTGGGCGATAGAGCGTCAGATTTGTTCGAAGACGCCTTTGTCAATCATCCGGGCAAGGTCATCATGGCGATATTGCTGCTCATGTTCATTGTCTTGGTTTATCTGCAACAGAATTGGCATTCCTATTTGACGAGATGGTGAGACCGCGTCTTGCCCGATAGCGGCGCCATGACCGGCTGCCCATGCGCCCCGCAAATCCCATGAGTTGTCATACCGTGTTAAAATCTCGACTGTGGCCGACTAGAGCGGGGAGAGCGAGCCTTGCAGGCCGGTCAGCAATTCAGACGCATTCCAACTCAGCAAGCGGCGAATTTGCCTCGGCTGGAGCCGCCGGCCGGTTATGTCGTCCTTATCCAGGATGTGGACTACGGCAATCGCTTCAAGATTGGCCGCATCCAGCAGATCGATCGCGACCAGATCCGGCGCGTCGCCGCCTTGTCCATCGAGATAAGGCTGGCGCTGATCCTGGAGGCGGAGAACGCGGCCGGCGCGTCGCTTGATCTGCACGATCAATTTGTCGGGCATGGCAGTCTCGACGAGTGGTTTGATCTTGATGACGAGCGGATGCGGCAACTCGATGAGATCGGCCGCCCGCAAGCGCTGTCGCTGCGCACGCTCGCCCTCAACGAAATGGGCGCCGAGTCCCTGGTGCAAGACGCGAAGATTGTCCGCACGGCGCCGGAGTCCCCCTTTGCCCATTTGCAGCGGCCTGAGAAGCGCCCGGCGCGGCGCTGGCTGGCCTGGGCCATTTTGCTTCTGATTGTCGCCCTGGGCGCTGTCGTCGCCCGCGAAGCGCCCCTAATTCGCCGTGAGATCGCGCGGCTTGTGAACCCTCAGGCTCGGCGCATGGCCGTAACAAGAGCCGCTCCGGAAAGCGCGCCGACAACGACAACCCGTCGGCCAACCCAATCGCCGAGCGCTGTGCCGGGTCTGGGCGAGATCTTCTTTGTCCGCGAGCGGGCGCGGGCGCGGAGTTGCGCCAGCACCGGTTGCGACACGGTTGAGATCCTCGATGTCGGCTCGAGGATTGTCGCGCTGCGCTATGAGAATGGCCAGCGAGTAGAGGGCGACAATGTCTGGATAAAATTCGCCAAAGGCGAGGCGCTGCTCTATGTGCATCGCAGTGTCCTCACGCGCCGACCGCCCGTGGCCGCGCCGACCAAAGTGCCGACGACCGCGCCGACCATCGCTGTGACGAAGGAAACGGCGCTGCCGCCGACGGCGACGCCATCTGCGACTGATACCGCCGCGCCCGCATTAACCGCGACTTCTATCCCCACCGACGCCGCGACGGAAACCGCAACCGCGACCGTCACCGACACGCCGGCGCCGACGTCAACGTATACTGAAACAGCGACGGAAGTCGGGATTCTCATTGTCGAGACGGTCAACAACTTGAACGCCCGTGTCCGCGCTTGCGCCAGCACCAACTGCGAGATTGTCGGCCGTCTGCGACCGGGCGACGCCGTGCAGCCGATAGAACAGGTTGAGGGACAAACTGTCAACGGCAGCGCGATCTGGATCGAATTCGAGTTTCAGGGCGCGCCCGCTTTCATCCACAGCAGCCTGTTGAAGCGCCCATAATAAAATGATGTGGCGTCTCTAATGACAAGCAGTTCCAGGTTAGTCATGCGAAACTACACACCGAGAGATCTTGTAGGGGCGACCTATCAGGTCGCCCGTCTACGCCACCCGCTTCAATCCATTTTTTCGCATGACCAACTTGGTACTACTTAGGATAAGGGCTAAGTGATCTTGAAGACCTTGCCGCCGAAGTCCTATGAGTCGCTGCCGGCGCTTGCCAGCCCGGCCGGCTACATCCTGGTGCTGCGAGATATCGACGCCGACGCCTTCAGAATTGATGGCGCCGCGGATCCCAAGAGCATCGTTCAGGCGGCGCTGTCCGAAGGCGAGCGCAAGTTCGGCATCGAACTGGTTTCGATCCTGGAGACCGAAGACCTGCCTGCCAGCGCGTCAGAACTTTACGAGCGGCATCACGCCCGGCTGGGCAGCGACTGGCTTGAACTGGATCCCTATCAGATTGAAGAGTTGCGACGCTCTTTTCTCCAAATTGACGCGCGCCCGAGCCTCTACCTCTTGCCTGACCAGGAGATCGAGTCCGCCGGCTCGGCGCTGCAAGGACCGGTTTCGCGTTACGAACGGCTTGCCGGCGCCTATCTTCAAGGCTCCCGCGAAGCCGGGGAGTTTCGGCGAGCTTATACCCAGCGACCATCATCATACCATCGCTACGGCGCGAGCTCGCTGCGGCGCTTTCGCGAGCCCGATGCTGAACCGCGCCCGAACGATTTTGACGATCCCTTTGCTCAGGTGCTGGACCTGTCGCGGCGCATCGAGGAATTTTTCCAGACGCCCCGCGGCAAAGTCCTCAAGTTTGTTCTGGCAATGCTGCTGGTGGCATTCATTCTGTCATTGGGCGGAAGCCGCTGACCGCAAATCCATGAGACCTATTGCCTTGATCAAGAATTGGACAGGCTTATGTTACACTTTGGCTGTGTACCGACTTGCGTGGAGAAGCTCCGTTGGCAAAAAAACGGAAATCCAACAAGGATGCTATGGGCGGATGTATAGTCGTCGCTGTCATAGTTTTCTTAGTAGCCCTTGAACAGATCATCATATTTCTTGTACAGAACCCCTACATCGCCTTAACATTCTTCGTTATCATTGTGTTATTGGTCACATTGATTATTACCTTTTCTAGTGAAAGCGCCTCAAAGAACAGCAATTCCGCAAAAGAGCGAGTCGCGGTCTCGAATTACAAATCTCTGCCAAAACTTGATCTTCCAGGCGGCTATGTATATGTAATAAAGGATTTAAAATATCCAAAATTCAAGATAGGGCGGACGGTCAATCCCGCGTCGCGCATTAGGGAAATCCAGCGTAATGAGGTGGGCGAATTAGTTTACGTCGAACTCATACGAACTCCGGATGTAGTTGCCGCAGAGAATTACTGGCACCGTAGATTCGCGGCCTCCCGCATTCGCAAGGATCGAGAATGGTTTGAATTAGACGAGAAACAGCTACGAGAAATTCGCGACTGGGGAACACCTTCCCAAAGCCCGAGAAGTATTGAACTGTCCCTTTCGACGGTAAAGATGTTGACAATACTGGTAGCTGTCGTTTTATTCGTTGGCATACTAACCGTTGCAAATAGCCACACTTCAAACGCCCCCACGTCACGCAGTAGTAGCGCATGGCAGCCTGCATCAACTCGGCGGCCACTGCCCACAATAAAGCCAACAGATATTCCTACAAAACCGCCTGCGGCAACGAAACTCCCAACCGTCACCCAGACAGCTACCGCCACGCATACCCCGATCGCCACCTCAACGCCGATGCCAACATCGACTGCTTTGCCTCCTTCGGCTGTGCCGATTTACTATGTAGAGACGGCCAACGACCTGAATGCGCGCGTCCGCGGCTGCCCCAGTACTGCCTGTGAAATCGTCGGTCGGCTGCGACCGGGCGATGCGGTTCGGTCAGCGGGTCAGGTCGAGGGCGAAACGGTTAATGGCAGCGCGGTATGGATCGAATTCGAGTTTCAGGGCGAGACCGCCTATATCCACACCAGCCTATTGAAGATTGATTAGTAAGAAAATAAAGTTACACAGCGTCTGAACTTGCGGCGATGGGGCAGTGCAAGGGGCGATTTCGACGTAAGTGTTAGCAGTCGCGAAGGAGGTAGTCATTGGTTCATTAAGTTGACAGGGGAAGTATTATGTGATACAGTAAAGTTTGGGAAGCCCTTTCCGGGCCACTCTGCTGTTGAATTTGAAGGAGGTGGAACATGCGTTCCGTTATTGAAATAATCTGCAAAGGATTTCTAAAATGCAAGAGAAAAGTAAACTGCTTTGGTTAAAATTATTGATCTTGTTGTTAAGTCTCGCATTAGCGCTCGTGCGAGCTTCTGTTGACCAGGACTCAAGAAATATTCATATTTCGGATTCAAATGTGGTCATTTACTACGGGCATCAGCAAGAAATCTCGCCCAGAGCTTTCATTGAGCCTGGGTATGAGATTTCGACACAAGGCGGGCAAACTGCGCGGATGCGCGGTTGCCCAAGTCGAGATTGCGAAATTGTCGCCGTGTTGCCAGACGGATCCGTGATACATGTGCTGGGCTTCGCGCACGGTGAGTCAATAGGAGGCAGCGATATCTGGTTCCAAGTTGAACACAACAGCAGGACCGGATTTGTGTTTGGCAAGCTCGTCCAAGCAATTGACAATATTGCATAGTGCCCCAAAGAAATGTGTCAGCCCCACTGTGGGGCTGCCTTTTCATTCTTGCGGCCTGACTAGCGGGAATACAATCGCTGGCATGCTAGCTAAACATCCAGCGTCAAACTGATCGGGCAATGATCGCTGCCCATCACATCAGCGTGAATCTCCGCCGCCGCCATCTTGTCCAGCAGGTCGGGCGAGATGAAGAAGTAATCAATCCGCCAGCCGACATTCTTGGCGCGCGCGCCGCTGCGCATCGACCACCAGGAATAGGCGCCCTCTTTATCCGGATTCAGATGGCGGTAGGTATCGATATAACCCTGATCCACCACCTTGTCCATCCAATCCCGTTCTTCGCGCAGGAAGCCCGAATACTTGGCGTTCGGCTTGGGGTGGGTCAGATCAATCTCGTTGTGCGCCGTGTTGATGTCGCCGCAAAACACCACGGACTTGCCCGCGGCCCGCAGCTTGTTCGCATAATCGAGGAAAACATCTTTGTATTCCATCTTGTAGCGCAAGCGCTCCTCGCTGGCTTTGCCATTCGGCAGGTAGGTGCTCATCAAGACGAAAGCGCCATAATCGGCGATGATGGTGCGGCCTTCGCTGTCGAACTTCTCGATGCCCAAACCCAGCTTGACGTCTAGCGGTTCCGTCTTGCTGTACAAGCCGACGCCGCTGTAGCCCTTGCGCTCGGCGCTGGCCCACCAGACATGATAGCCCTCCGGCTGGCGCAGCTTGGCGTCTAGCTGTTCCGGCTGCGCCTTGGTTTCCTGCACGGTCAAGACCTGCGGCTGTTCCGCGTGCAGCCAATCGAGGAAGCCTTTTCTCTGCGCGGCGCGGATGCCGTTGACATTCCAAGAATACAGTTTCATTTGAATCTCCGTTGCCTATTGACGGACGATTGTCATAGATTGTAGTCCAAGAGCGCAGCCGCTTTAAGGTGGAATCGCAACACCGCAATTTTCGAATGCCTGAACATTTAGTCGCCTATTCCCGATCGTTTTCTGCTACCCTAATCATCATGAACGCCAAATCGCCACATCAGCACCTACTCCGAAAACATGCTATTATCAACCCAAAACACAACCTTTGTCGCCCAAAATCCGCATTCCGGCTTCCAAAATGCCGCTGTATCCATACTGTATCGATAGAAAGCGACAATTTTGCTGTCCTATACTTCAATATCTTCATCCATTGTTGGACCTCTGCATATCCTTTTAGGGTCCTTTTGGGGTCGTTTTTTATCCTTTGCTTACATAGCGGAATGAACTTGACCGGGCGCGACAATGGCGAAACACTACCAGCTTCTCTTGCCGAGATATGCAAGCGCGACAGTCGGGACCATAACTCGCAGCGGTCTGTGTCGTCCGAAATCTATGGCCGGGAAAGGGGTGCATGATGCTCAAAATCAACGAAGATCGCCTGCTCAGTGATCTGGACGAACTGGCGCGGATCGGCGCGACCGCTGACGGCGGCGTACAGCGACCGGCGCTCACGGAGCACGATATCACCGCGCGGGCCTGGTTTCAGCGCAAGATCGCCGAAGCCGGTCTGGGTTACGCGCTGGACGGCGCCGGCAATCAGTCGGCGATTCTCCCTAGCGATCCGCCAAGCGAGAAGCGCATCCTCGCTGGCTCGCACCTCGATAGCGTGCCAAACGGCGGCCGCTACGATGGCGCGCTGGGCGTGTTGGTCGCCTTTGAAGCATTGCGCGCGATGAAGGAAGCGGGCATCACGCCAGCCGTAACGCTGGAAGCGGTCAACTTCACCGATGAAGAGAGCGCCATCATGGGACTGATGGGCAGCAAGGCGATTGTTGGCCAACTAACCATGGCGGACTTTGAACGCAGCCGAGTGGATGTCAATGAGTTGACGCGCCGCTTTTCGGCGGTGGGCATCACCCGCGAGTCAATGCTGGCGGCGACGCGTGACGATGTGCTGGCCTGGGTCGAATTGCATATCGAACAGGGCACGCGCTTGGAATCCTCCGGTGTCGACATTGGCGTCGTCAACGCCATCGTCGGGATACGGTCCATACACGTGTCGTTTCGCGGCGAAGCGGCGCATGCCGGCACGATGCCGATGGACCGGCGGCGGGACGCGCTCTGGGGCGCGGCGACCTTCGTACTGCGCGCAAGGGACCATGTGATGCGGAATTATAAACCCGGCGTTTGCAACGTCGGCGTGATCAACGCACAGCCGGGCGCTTTTAATATCGTGCCGGCGGAGGTTTACTGCGCGCTTGAATTCCGGCACGGCTCCGACGCCGAGATGGATCAAATGCAGGCGGACTTGATTTCTCTGCTTGAAGAATGCGCGGCGGAATTCGATCTGAGCGTCTCTTACGAGGCGACGCCGCCTGTCATTCCGGCGGCCATGAGCGAGACGGTTATGGCTGCAATAGAACGAGCCGCCGACCAACTGGAGCTGTCTCACGAGCGCATGCTCAGCTTCGCCGGCCACGATACCCAGAACATGGCGAATATCGCGCCCTCCGCCATGTACTTTGTGCCGTCGGTCAAGGGCATCAGCCACAACCCGGCCGAATACACGACCGATGCCGATTGCGTCAAGGGCGCCAACTTGATGCTGCACACGCTGCTCGAATTGCTGCGTACTGTGGCTTAGGCCCCGGTCGGCGCCCAGATGTTCTTGACCTGGATCGATTCCTGGAGGAACTCGGTGCCAGCGCCCTGAACGGGATCATGCCAGTCCCGCGCCGCGCCATAGCTGACCCAGGCGCGTTTGATATTGTGACTGGAGCGCGCCTCGACCTGACGGCTGCCTTCAGCATCGCCGAAGTACCAGACGCTATCGACATCGTCATGTTCCACCAGCGTCTTGACCAGATGATCGCGGTCGCCGGTGACAATGTTGACCACGCCGGCAGGCAAATCGGAGGTATCAAAGACCTGGTAGAGATCGGTCGCGCTTAGCGGATACCGGGGCGAGGGGATACAGACGATGGTGTTGCCGCGCGAGATGGCGGCGGCGGCCAGCGAGACGAAAGCCAGCAGCGGCGGAACATCCGGGCAGGCGATGCCGATGACGCCGACCGGCTCGTGCACCGCGGCGACGAGGCCGCGCAAGGTGGTCTCTTGCACCGTCCCGCCGCACTTGTCGGCGAAGGCGGCCCAGTGGAAGAGGCGCTCGATTGAAGCGGCGACTTCGCGACCCGCCGCTTCCGGCGGCCCGTCGGTCATAGCAACGATGCGCTCGGCGAATTCCCTTTGCCGCGCCGCCAGATTCTCCGCGATGTAGTAAAGGATTTGGGCGCGGTTGTGCGGGGCGTAATATGCCCAGTTCTTCGCCTTGTGAGCGGCTTCGACAGCGTTGCGGATGTCTTTGCGATTGCCATCGCCGGCCTGCCCGACGAGGGCGCCGGAAGGCGAGAGGACCGGCATGGTGTAGTTGCCGTCAGGACGCTTTTGCGCGCCGCCAATATAGAGCTTCGCCGTGCGGTCGATGCTCGCCCGCCGCTGCGCGCCGCCCAAAGCTTGTGGCGCCGGCGGAACTTGCGCGCCCCAGTCAGCCGGCGGCTCGCCCAGATTTGGCTTGGCCCGCGCCTGCCATTCCGGACGCAGATAGGCGTAAAGCCCTTCCTTGCCGCCTTCGCGCCCGAAGCCGGATTCACGATAGCCGCCGAAGCCGGCCGCGGCATCAAAGAGGTTCGTGCTGTTGATCCAGATGCTGCCCGCCTTGACCATCCGCGCGGTTTCCAGCGCCAGGCTGATGTTCTCGCTCCAGATCGAGGCGGCCAGCCCATAGCGACTGTTATTCGCCAGTTCAATCGCTTCGCTCGGCCTGCGGAAGCTCATCGCCACCAGCACGGGACCGAAGATCTCCTGCTGAGCGGCCGCCGCCGAGGCTTCGAGATTGGTAAGCAGCGTCGGCGGATAGAAGCAGCTTCCGTCGACGCCCGGGGGCAGATCAACCTCCGGCTGATAGACATCGGCGCCCTCGCTGATGCCGCGCTGCACCCATTTGTCGATCGCCTCATATTGCACGGGGTCAATGACGGAGCCGATGTCGATGCCCTTGTCCAGCGCGTCGCCCAGGCGCAGGCGAGCCATGCGCGCCTTGAGACGGGCGATGAAAGCATCGGCGATGTTCTCCTGGACGAGCAGGCGCGAGCCGGCGCAACAGACCTCGCCTTGGTTGAAGAAGATGGCATCAACCAAGCCTTCGATCGCCCCATCCAGATCGGCGTCGTCATAGACGATGAAGGGCGACTTGCCGCCAAGCTCCAACGTGAGTTTGATGCCCTTGCCCGCGGTGACGCGGCGGATGATGCGGCCGACAGCGGTCGAGCCGGTAAAGGCGATTTTGTCCAGGTCGTCATGCGCGACCAGCGCGGCGCCCGCTTCATCGCCGCCCGTGATGATGTTGACGACGCCCGGCGGGGTGCCGGCTTCGGCGATAATCTCGGCGAAGAGCAGGGCGGAGAGCGGGGTGTATGGCGCCGGTTTGATGACAACCGTGTTGCCGCAGGCCAGCGCCGGCGCGATCTTCCAGGCCAGCATCAGGAGCGGGAAGTTCCAGGGGATCACCTGGCCGACCACGCCGAGCGGCTTGTAATCGCGCAGTTCGCTATCCATGAGTTGCGCCCAGCCGGCGTGGTGATAGAAGTGGCGGGCCACCAGCGGGATATCAATATCGCGGGATTCGCGGATGGGTTTGCCGTTATCGAGGCTTTCCACGACAGCGAGCAGACGGGCGTGCTTCTGGATGTTGCGGGCGATGGCGTAGAGGTGGCGGGCGCGCTGATGCGGACTGAGGGCGGACCAGGTCCCGTAGGCGTCGCGGGCGGCGGCTACGGCGGCGTCGATGTCGGGCGGGCCGGCGTCGGCGACCGTCGCCAGGGTCTCGCCGCGGGCCGGGTTGCTGACGGCGAGGGATTTGCCGCCGGCGGGCGCTGTCCACCGGTTGTTGATGAAGAGATTGAAGCCGCGGTTGTGGGCGTCGAGCCAGGCGACCGCGGCGGCGTCGGATTCAGGCGCGGGTCCGTAGGTCATGGAGTGGAAGAGTTCGGCTATTTGGGGCATGGAATCGGTTCCTCTAAGAAGTCGGGCTTCTGTCACCAAGATTTGGCGACAGAGGGATTCGAAAGTCGAGTTCGCGAATCAGTTCAAATGTGTCAATGCATCTAACGCCCAGTCGGCGACATACCAAAGGTATCTTTCTGTTTTGTGGCTTCGGAAGATGAGGAGCATCAGGACTTTGGACCCCCTCAAGCGTGACAATACAACGATTGCTCCTGTTGGCAAGAGCGTATGCAATTAGAATAGCATCGTTAGTCTGCTCAATAGTTGCTATGTCGTCTACGTCAGATCGATTGAATCCATAGCCATTTAGAAGCACCGATTCTACGAGTGAAGGACTGTGGACTTCATCAATTGCTAGATCTACCTGATTTGCCGATAGCCAAAGCCGAAAATCTTCGCTGGCTGGTCTTATCTCATCCCACATCTCTCGTGGGATCTTGACAACGTTCCGTTTCGCTTCGGCACGGATCCAATCCCAAAATGGTCGAATGCGCTCCAATTCATAGTAGGTGTCATTTGCAGTAATGAGTACATTACTGTCCAACAGGTACAACATTAGCACTTACCTACTAGAGCGCTCGGGGTACAACAGCCGATAAACTTTCGCGGGATTGACACCAAGAACAACACCGGCTTTGGATGGCGTAAGTTCCCCAGTGGAAACAAAGTACTTTGCGAGCCCAACCAGCGCTGGTCCGAGATGAAATCGACGCACAGCATAATAGCTGGGACCGCTTTCTTTTTGGCGACGGCTAGCTCTTTCGTAGTCTTTAAGGTTTTCCCATTCAGCTTCAAATCGGGCGCTTAGCGCGTGCCAGATAGACTGTCTTATCTTGTCTTGCTTCAACAGGTTGTAAGCTACCATCGTCCGGCTGACGTTTTTTGCTGCGGCAAAACTGCTGATTGCAGCAGCTGCTTCGTCCAGTTCCGTATGCAGCATAGACGGTAGATCATTCAATTCGGCTGCTGGCAGCAGTATCGACGCGGCGACGCTGTCGCAGAAACGCTCCACTTCTGCTTCTCCCCATGTGCCGGAAACGCCGCTCCTGCCCAGCCAGAGATGCGTGACCTCATGCAAGGTAGTGAAACTCCATGCCGATACGGCATCCTGTCGGTTGATGACGATGAATGGCGCTATTGGATCAGCAAAAGTGAAGCCGCGGAATACTTCGAGCGGGATCGTGCTGTGATGACTGCCCAAGTCGCTTGCAAGCAAGACAAATATGCCAATGTTCTCTACCCGTTGTCGCAAATACTTAAACGCATCGCTGGAGGTTTTCTGTTTTCTAAAGGTATTCAGGTCGAATTTGAGTGTGTTCTCGATGTCGTGCGCGACACGCTCAACGCCCATTGAACGCGTTGCGGAGTTGACGAAGGGCAATGGAACGAAATCTTCTCCATCTTCAAGCAGATTGTGAACCAGGTTTTGCGATGCCTTGATGTTACGCATCAGGAAATCCAAATGTGCGTTGCCTTTTCGATCGGTTGTTCTCTGGGGTAGATTGCGGAAATCCTCTCCTCGGTCACCTCGTTTCGGCGGTTTGCTAAGGTAAAATGTCAGAAGCGGCTGATGATACGCCTTAGACATTTTTTTGAGTTGTGGGCGTGTCGGCTTCTTTTCTCCGCTTTCTAGCAATTCCAGTTTCTCAATTGCGCTAAGCTTTTTTCCATCCGTGAATATCTTCTTCGCCACATCTTCAACGTTCAGACCAGCCGTTTCACGCGCCCATTTCAGTATTTTCGGGTTCACGGCAACCATAATTCAATTCCCGCCCTTGTTGATTACTTCAAATTATAGTGTTGTCAGATTGGCTTGCCAATTGAAGGTTTGCGCTGCGCCAGCCGGACACTACCCCCGCCACCACATCTCTGCTACCCTCCTGACCCAACCAACCGCCTCGAAAGGAGCCCACCCCATGCCCAAGCAATACAGCAGCCCGCCCGCCATGACCATCGACCCCAAGAAAACCTACCGCGCCCTCATGAACACCAGCAAGGGCGCGATCACAATTGACCTCTTCGCCGACCGCGCGCCCATCACCGTCAACAACTTCGTCTTCCTGGCCCGCGACGGTTTCTACGACGGCGTGATCTTTCACCGCGTGCTCGATGGTTTCATGGCCCAGGGCGGCGACCCGACCGGCAGCGGACGCGGCGGACCGGGGTATCGCTGGGATGACGAGCCGGCCGCGCTGCGCATCCGGCATGACGCGCCGGGCACGCTCAGCATGGCGAACGCGGGGCCCAACACGAATGGATCGCAGTTCTTCATCACCTTCACGCCGACGCCGCATTTGGATGGGCGGCACGCGGTATTTGGCCGGGTGGCGGATGCCGCTAGCGCGCAGGTGCTGGATTCCTTGCAGCGCATTGATCCACAGCGACCGGATCGCGCTGTTGTTGCCGATCGCATAGTCTCCCTCACGATCGAAGAAAGCTAGAGACGGCGTCGATGGCGGAGGAATCTCATGCCTCCGGTCGATTGCGTCAAAACATTCACGCCACGCTTCTAACATTCAAACGGCAAGAGCGAAGCCAAGCCCAAAATACAATCCTGCGGCGCCTCTGGCTCGAAAAGAGTCTAAAGATGCGCCGCAGGCTTTGTTATGGCTTATGTTTCTCAGTTTTGACTAAGTGATAAATTATAGGTTATCATAATGCCGTCTACAGGACAGTTCGTGAATTACATTCGGCTGCGATCGGGTAGATTTTAGACCAGCAATGGCAATCGTCTTTCAGTTGAACTCCTGCTTCATAACCGGCGAAAGGTCGCGTAATGTTGTCGCAAGAAGTCACTAATGTTTCGTTTGATTCGTTTAAGGCGAGTTCGGCCGGAAAGAAGGTCATCCTTCTATATCCCTGGACGAATTATCGAAATGTTTTTCTGAGCTATTTCATGAACGGCGGGTCAGAAGGATTGCTCTATTACCGTATCGCTGAAGGCGACGCGGATCTGTCTGCCTGGGTGAGGGGCCTGCTGGAAGAGATCCGGCTTATTGAGGCGGACTTTGGCGGACAGCTTGAGAGCGCCCTCGAGGACGGCGGCGCGGCGGAAGCGGGAGCGGCTTTGGCGGCGGAAATGGGGCGCCTGAGCGGTGAACGCGTCATTCTATACCTTGATGAGTTGGACCGAGTAAACCAGGACGCGGAATTCCGGCAATTCATTACCGCCCTGGTCGAGAATCTGGATGAGAAATCTCAGTTGGTTGTGAATTCGCGGCTGTTAACGTATGACCCCTGGATTCAATTGGTCAACCACGATCTGGTTTCGGTGATGGGTACTGCCCACCGCAGCAACAACCTCATGTTCATGAAAGAGGTCACATTAAAGCCGCAACTCGAAGTGTATGCCTTTGGCCGCGGACACGCTATCTCCAATGGACGGGAGATCAAGAGTTGGGACGGCGCTTTGCCGCGCAACTTGTTCTTCTATTTCATGGACAATCCCCTGGTGACCCGAGACCAGATCTTTGAGATTTTCTGGCCCAAGCTTTCTATCCGAGACGCGACCAACGTCTTTCATGTGACCAAACGCAAGATTACCGAGCGCATTTCGATAAACGTGGGCGACGGCGAGAATTATGAGCTGACCAATTACTCGACCGGATTCTACGTGCCGGGCGACAAGGTCGTTCGTCATTATGATGTGGCTGATTTCGAGCAGGCGATGGAGGGCGCGTTGCTTTCCACCGATGCGCGCGAGCGGCAAATGCTCTACCGTCAGGCGATCGACATCTACAAGGCGCCTTTCCTTTATCCGTTAAAGCTGCCCTGGATTCAAGCGAGGCGCAAGCAATTGCAGGCGATGTACGGCGAGGCGCTCAATGGCATGGCGCGGCTGAAGGCGGACGAGCAAGCCTGGGAGGAAGCGCTGGGCTTCTATACGCGCGCGCTCCGGGAGCTGCCGCAACGCGAGGATATTCATCGCGGGGCAATGCAGATGTATATCAACCTCGGTCGCAATGCCGATGCCTGGGAACATTATTCCCTGCTTGAGCGGCTGCTCAAGCGCAAGTTGGGTGTCAAACCTTCTCGGGATACGCAAGCGCTGCTGGAGGGATTGATATAGGCTGGGCAAATCGAGGGCGAGCAAGAGTCTCATTCCCCGCGAATGGGACCTGCTCATACATTGTAATCGTATTACAATGCGCCTAATGAGGAGAATGTGATGATTGCCAATCGGTCTGGCCGCTCCCAAAGTCGCCGCTTGCCTCGCTGGTCGGGCGAGAGTCCGGCGGGTGAGCAACGTGGCGTACTGCTGGCGTCCTTGCTCATGTTCGTCGGCGGTTGGGCTGGCCTGGTCTACCTGGTCATGACGACGCGGCCGCGCATAGGCGGGGAGATCTGGCTATTTTTCATCTTGCTGCAGATTGCGGTGACCGGCACGGCGATCCCGATTGTTCGCTGGATGAGTCAACGTTTGGGGCCGGCCCGGTCGGATGCGCCGCTGACGGGCGTCGTCGTGCGCCGCAGCGTCTGGATCGGCATCATTGTGGTGACCTGCGCCTGGCTAATGATTCCCCGCTATTTGTCACTGCCAATTTTCCTCATCCTTATCCTGCTGTTCCTGGTGGTGGAAGGTTTTTTGCGCAACCGCGAGTTGGCGCATGAACGATAAGGACGCCCGGCTGCGAAGCTTGCCTTCGGTGGACGCGCTGCTGGCTCAGCCTCCGATACAGACTTTAATCGAGACATATAGCCGCGATCTGGTGCTTGAGGCCATTCGCGCGACCCTGGACTCGACGCGTCAGGCGATCCTGCGTTCGCAGTCGACCGACCTGAGCGGGGATGCGCTGGTCGCCCGTGTTGAGAGCCACTTGCGTCAACTGCTGCGGCCGAGCTTGATCCCGGTCATCAATGGCACGGGCGTCATTATCCATACCAACCTGGGTCGAGCAGTACTCTCGGCGGAGGCGCAGGCAGCCGTTTCGGCGGCGGCGCAGGCCTACAACAATCTGGAGTTTGATCTGGATAGCGGCAGGCGCGGCAGTCGCTTGACGCACGCGGGAAAGCTGCTGCGCGAGCTAACCGGCGCTGAAGACGCGCTGGTCGTCAACAACAACGCCTCGGCGCTGATTCTAATACTGAGCGCCTTGGCCAAGGAGTGCGAGGTCGTCATTTCCCGCGGCCAGTTGGTGGAGATCGGCGGCGGCTTCCGTATACCGGCGATCATGCGCGAGGGCGGCGCGCGGCTGGTGGAAGTGGGGACGACTAATCGGACGCGGCTTGCCGATTTCGCCGAAGCCATAAACGATGAGACGGCCATGCTCTTGCGGGCGCATGCCTCGAATTTCAAGCAGCTTGGTTTCGTGGAGCAGCCACCGCTCGACGAATTGGCAACGCTGGCGCGCGACTGTGACGTGCTGGCTGTCGACGATTTGGGCAGCGGGACGCTGATTGACACCGCGCCCTTCGGCTTGGATCATGAGCCGATGATTCAGGAGAGCGTGGCGGCCGGCGTCGATCTGGTCTGCTTCAGCGGGGACAAGCTGCTCGGCGGGCCGCAGGCGGGCATTATCGTCGGCCGCGCGGAAGCGGTTGCGCGCTTGAAGCGGCATCCACTGGCGCGGGCCCTGCGCGTCGACAAATTGACCTATGCCGCTCTGCTGGCCACTTTGGCGCATTATCGCCGCGGCGAAGCGATCGAGCGTGTACCGGTCTGGCGGATGATCGCGCAGCCCTTGGCCGATATCAGAGCGCGGGCGGAAGCATGGGCGACGCAAACGGGCGGGGCGGTCTTGCCGGCCCAGTCCGCGGTCGGCGGCGGCAGCTTGCCGGGCTCCGCACTGCCGACAGCCGTGCTGGCGATCAAGCACGACGCTCCCGATCGCTTGAGCGCGCAGTTGCGTCAGGGACAGCCGCCGGTGGTCGCTCGCATCGCCGACGGACGAGTGTTGATTGACCCGCGCACGGTCTTGCCGGAGCAGGACGCCGATTTGTTGCGCGCGCTGAAGTCTGCGCTCTGAGTATTCGATCTGCCCGACGCATATTCATAGACCAATAAATCGAGGAAGGCATCTTATGAAATCGGATCTCGACCGACTGATGCTGGAACGCAAGCTGGACGCAATCATCGTCGCTGGCGGCGAGGAATTTAACACGGCCCGCTACTACTTGAGCAATGGCGCGCAGATCACGCATGGGACGATCTTCAAATTGCCGGGCAAGCCGGCACTGCTGGTTTGCAGCCGCATCGAGCTGGAAGAGGCGGAGAAGAGCGGGCTGGCTGTCAAGACGGATGTCGAGCTCGGCTATTATGATCGCTACAAGGATGCCGAGGGCGACAGCCTCAAAGCGACGGCGTTGCACTGGGCCGATGTCATGGGCAGCCTGGGGCTGAGCGGCGGACGCGTTGGCTTGTACGGCGCCTGGCAGATCAACAAAACCATCGCGCTCTATCGTGTCCTGCAATCGCAGTTGCCCGCCTATGAGTTTGTCGCCGAGGAGAAAACGACGCTCATAGAAGAGGCGATGCTGACCAAGGACGCCGACGAGATCGCCCGCATCAGGTCCGTGGCCGAACGGACGAACGCCGTGATGGAACTGGCTTGGGAGCGAATTTCAAGCTTGCGGCCCGATGGCGACTTTTTGCTGGACGAGAGCGGGCGGCGGGCGACCATCGGCGATATCAAGGATCTGGTTCGGCGCGAACTGATGGCGCGCGGTTTGGAAGACACCAATATGATATTCGCGCAGGGGCGGGATGCCGGCTTTCCACACAGCCGCGGCGAGGCCGATGCGCCCTTGCGGCTGGGGCAGGCGATCGTCTTCGATCTTTTCCCGCGCGAGTTGGGCGGCGGCTATCATCACGACATGACGCGGACCTGGTGCATTGGACATGCGCCGGCAGCCCTGCGGCGGGATTACGATACTGTGATGGAAGCTTTTGATATCGCGCTGGAAACTTTCGGCTTGCACAAGCCGACGCATTTGATGCAGGAAGCGGTCCTGGATCATTTCGAAGGGCTGGGGCACGCCACGACCCGATCTGAGCCGGCGACGATGGAAGGCTATTTGCATAGCCTCGGCCACGGCGTCGGCATAGATATACACGAGGGACCGTCCATAAGTCACTTGCGGCGGAACGATATTTTCCAGATCGGGAATATCTTGACCATCGAACCTGGCTTGTATTATCCTGAGCGTGGCTACGGTCTGCGTGTGGAAGATATGTTTGTCGTCGATGAAAGCGGTCAATTAACGTCGCTGTCTCCCTTCCGCAAAGACCTGGTCATTCCGCTGAAATACGCTGACGGGAAAGTCAAATGACAGGAACTGGCGGCATCGACTCCGAAATACGTGTGGCGATTATCGGCTCGGGTCCATCCGGGTTTTATGCCGCGGACCATCTGTTGAAGCAGAATGAGCCGCAGATTCATGTCGATATGTATGAGCGGCTGCCGACGCCCTTTGGTTTGGTGCGCGGCGGCGTCGCTCCCGATCATGAGAAGATCAAATCCGTGACCAAACTCTACAGCCGCATCGCCGCCCATGAGCGCTTCAGCTTTTATGGCAATATCGAATTCGGGACCGATGTGACGCGCTGGGATCTTGGCGATCACTACCACGGCCTCATATATGCCACCGGCGCGCAGACCGACCGAAAGTTGGGAATACCGGGCGAGGACTTGCCCAACAGCTACGCCGCGACAGAATTCGTCGGCTGGTACAACGGGCATCCGGATTATCACGATTATGACTTCGAGCTGCGCGGCGTCAGGCGGGTGGCGGTCATCGGCGTCGGCAATGTGGCGATGGATGTGGCGCGGATTCTAGGGCGTACGCCGGAAGAATTGTATGAGACCGACATCGCGGATTATGCTCTGGCGGCGCTGCGGGATAGCCAGGTGGAGGAGATCTACGTCTTGGGGCGGCGCGGTCCGGCGCAAGCGGCCTTCAGCAATCCCGAGATCAAAGAGCTGGGCGAGCTGGCCGATACCGATATCATCGTCGACTGCGATGACGCCTCGCTGGACGAGCTTAGCGCCACCCACTTGAAGAAGGCGCGCGACCGCAGCGCCATACGCAATGTCAAGATTTTGCAGTCCTACGTTGATCGCGGGGCGACCGGCAAGTCCCGGCGCATCATTATGCGCTTCCTGGTTTCGCCAACCGAGATCCTGGGAAGCGAAAAAGTGGAAGCGATGAAGCTGGCCAAGAACGAGCTTTACCTGGATGAACACGGCAACCTGCGTCCCCGCGCGACCGGGCAATATGAACTGCTGCCGGTTGATATGATATTTCGCTCGGTGGGCTATCGCGGCGTGCCGCTGCGGGATGTGCCTTTCTATGACCGCTGGGGCACGATCCCCAATGATCGTGGTCGGGTGCTGACCAGACATGAAGGCCGCGAAGTTGTCGCGGGCAATTATGTTGTGGGCTGGATTAAGCGCGGCCCGACCGGCATCATCGGCACGAACAAACCGGACGCCGTAGAGACGGCAAATTGCCTCCTGGCGGATTTGGAAGCGGGCCAGGTCCTGCAACCGATTGATACGCGAGAAGCGACCATCATCGACATGTTGGAGGCGCGGAAGCCCGCCTACATCACCTTCGATGATTGGCAAGTCCTGGATGAAATCGAAATTCAGCGCGGCGCCGCCATAGGACGCAGTCGGGTCAAATTCACCACCGTTGAGGAAATGCTGGAGGCCCTGGGCAAAACGACTGAATTGGTCGGCGCGCCGAAATAGCGCCACAGCGAACAGGTCAAAGTAGAGATTTGCGCAGATTTTGGCATGAATCCGGTTTGAATCTGTTGCGGCAGGGACTACGATTTGTTATGATTTTTATAGAAATTAGATTTATTGTAAGCAGATTTATTCCATCCCCCCAACGCCCCGCGCCCTGCGGGGCGTTTCCTTCGGACAAGCCTGGTAGGGGCGACCCGGTGGGTCGCCCGCTTGCAACATCCGCTACAAAATCGCCGGCGAATGCGCTAAGCTTCAGGCGAGGGTATCAGAGTGAAGACGAGGAGCGCCGATGGACGGCAGAGCGATCATCCTTGATCATTTAAGAGAGAATGACGAAGAGTTGACCTATATCGCCAAGGAGATATGGGATCATCCCCAGGTGGCCTTGCAGGAAGAATTCGCCTCGAAGCTGCTGGCGGATAAGCTCGAAGCGGCCGGCTTCACGATCAGCTGGGACGCGGGCGGGATGCCCACCGCCTTCATCGCCGAGTGGGGCGCCGGCGCCCCGATCCTGGGCTTTCTGGGCGAATATGACGCCTTGCCCGGCTTGTCGCAAGAATTGACTAGCCAGAAATCTCCGATTGAAGCGGGCGGGCCCGGGCACGGCTGCGGCCACAATCTCTTCGGCACGGCTTGCATGGGCTCGGCGATAGGATTGAAATCGGCTATGGAGCGTCAGGGCATTCAGGGCAGGATCCGCTTCTACGGCTGCCCGGCGGAAGAGACCTTGGTCGGCAAAACATTCATGGCGCGTGATGGCGTCTTTGACGATTTGGACGCGGCGATCAGTTGGCACCCGGGCGATACCAATATCACCTGGAATGGCTCGTCGCTGGCGATGAATTCCTTCAAGGTCAACTTTTACGGTGTGGCGGCGCACGCTGGCGGCTCGCCCTGGCTGGGGCGGAGCGCGCTGGACGGCGTGATGCTGATGGACGCCGGCGTGAATTATATGCGCGAGCACGTCCCGCCGGAGTCGCGGATTCACAGCGTCGTAACCAGCGGCGGGCAAGCGCCGAATGTCGTGCCGGCTTTCGCGCAGGTCTGGTACTTCGTGCGGGCGCCGCAGCGAGCCCAGGTCGAAGAGATGTTTGACTGGATGCAGGATATCGCTAAGGGCGCGGCCTTGATGAGCGGCACGCGGCACGAGATAGAGTTCATCACCGGCTGCTACGACCTGCTGCCGAATGATGTGATGTCGAATTTGCTTTATGAAAAGATGGCGGACGTAAACGACATGCGCTTCACCGAGCAGGAGCGTCAATTCGCGCGGGAGTTGCAAATGACCTTCCCCGAAGGTTCCGTGCGGCGTGGTTTTGACTGGATGCAGCTGTCGACGAGCGCCGCGCTTGATCCGGCGGCTATGGAGGACCCGTTATGGGAGGGCGTCTACCCGCATTCGCCGACGCCTCCGCTGATGGGCGGCTCAACCGAAGTCGCCGATGTCAGTTGGATCACGCCGACCGGCCAGATCACGACGACCTGCTGGCCCCTGGGCACGCCTGGCCATAGTTGGCAGACGGTGGCGTCGTCCGGCTCGAGCATTGGCGCGAAAGGGATGATGTTCGCGGCCAAGACGATGGCGCTGGCCGGGCTGGATCTGTTGACCAAGCCGGATTTGTTGGCGGCGGCCAAAGCCGAATTCGAGCGGGCCCGGGCGGGACGGAACTACGTCACGCCGCTGCCGCCGGACGCCAGACCAAAGTAAATGAATTTGGAGAGCGCGCCGCAAGGCGTCGTCGCGGGCAGCATCCCTCTCTTCGCCGGGCACCCGGCGCGCGACTTGCTGCCCCTGGATGGCATTCAGGGAGCGATTGATGCTATCTGGCGGGGCGAGGGTGCCACGCGCCTTTTTAATTACGGCGATGAGCAAGGAAACCCGGAGTTGATCGAGTTCCTGGTCAAGCGGCTTCGGCGCGGCGAGGGGCTTGAAATCGGACCTGAGAACCTGATGATCATCGGCGGCTCGACCTGGGGCGTCGATATGATCAGCGATCAGTTGACACAAGCCGGTGATGTCCTGCTGGTGGACGCGCCCTCCTATCGCGACGCGCTGCATATTTTCCACGACCATCGGCTGGAGCTGCGGGATGTGCCCATCGACGAGGGCGGCATTCTTATCGCTGAGATGGAGCGGACGCTGCGCGAGCTCGAAGCCGGCAGGCGCGCGCCGAAGTTCTATTATGTTGTGCCGAATTTTCAGAATCCCTCCGGCATCACCATGCCCAAAGATCGCCGCCGGGCGGTCATCGAATTGAGCCGGCGTTACGGATTTGTCATCGTTGAAGATGATGTCTATTGCGACATTCGCTTTGGCGACCGGCTGCCGCCGAGCTTCTACGCCTTGGCCGGCGGCGAGAACGTCTTGCGTATAGGCAGTTTTTCCAAGACGCTCGCGCCCGGCTTGCGCATTGGCTGGCTAATTGGGGCGGCGGACCGCATCGCCGCTTTCGTCGGCAGCGGCCTATTGACGATGGGCGGCGGGGCGAATCCCTTCACCGCCGCGATCGTGGCGCAGTATTGCCGCAGCGGGGCCTGGGAAGCGCATTTGCGCTGGTTGCGCGAGCAGTACCGGGCGCGGCGCGATATTGCCTTGGCGGCGCTGGAATCCCTTATGCCGGCTTCGGTGACCTGCACGCGGCCAAGGGGCGGCTATTTCATCTGGCTGGGATTGCCGTCCTCGCTGCGGGTTGATGATCTGGCGGCGGCGGCGCGCGAGCGGAATGTCTACTTCGCTCCGGGCACGGGTTTCTTCGTGGATCCGGCTGACGGCTTGCATCATCTGCGCTTGTCCTTTAGTTTCCTGCCACTGGAAGATTTACGCGCGGGCATTGAAATCCTGGGCGATCTTATCCGTCAGCGGAGCCGATAGCGTGAGCGAAATATCCTGCCTTCGCGATGTGCGAAGTGAGTTGAGGACGACCGGGTACTGTCGCCTGCGCGCCGACGAATTGCGCATGACGGATGAGCTGCGGCAAGGCTGGCTGAGCCTGTCGATTGACTACAGCGATTTGCCGCCGGATGATTACTTGCCCGGCGCTGGCAAGTACCGCTTCCGGCGCTATGGTCGCTTTTCCTTCTCGCCGGAGAGCGGGGTGCTGCATCGGCTGCCGCATGAAGATTATTATCAGAGCCGCGATATAAATCGGGTGACGGGCGGCTTCGTCCGCAAGTTCGCGCCCCTGCTGGATACGACCTTTGCGAACCCATTCTTGCAGGAACTGATCCGCTTTGACTTTTGTCAGTTTCCGCTGGCCGCGGCGGCGGCGGGAGCGTGGGAGGTGCACGCGCATTTGATCCGCGTCAGGGCCAACGAGAGCGAGATGGGGCAGCCGACCCCCGAAGGCATTCATCGCGATGGCGCGGAATATGTGACCGTGCATTTGGCGGAGTTGGTCAACGCGGGTGGCGGGCATGTCTCAATATATGACGCTGACCGCAACTTGCTGTCCACATTTCGCCTGGAGCAAGCGCTGGACTGCTATCTGTTTCATGACGCGAGCCTGTGGCATGAGGCGGCGCCGATTTATCCGCTTGCGCCAGGGCATGAAGCGATTCGCAGCATTCTGACTTTCGACTTTCATCCGCCGCCGGCAGGGACGTCAAGCGACTAGCCCCGACAAAAAAAGAACCCGCGCGGGCGGGCTCAAGGTATTGCGAGGACAGGGAAGAAAGGACTCGAACCTTTAACCTTGTGCTCCAAAGGCACCTGCTCTGCCGATTGAGCTACTTCCCTAAGGCGCTGCAATCATAACCTAAAGCGGGCGCATTGCTCAAGAGCGAGATGGCGATCCGGGCGCTCTATTCGCTGTTGCCATCGGGCGAACGCACGCCGATCGCTTGGTCAAGCGGGACGACGAAAGCCACGCCGTGATTCGGCTCGAGCAAGTCGCCCATGACGGCCCGCGCCTCGTCCAATAAAGTTGCCACCAAATCTTCCGGCACGACCGAAAGCAAGACATGGTTGTTAAACTCCATCTCGCGCAGCACATAGGCCATCAGGCTGGCCATGGAGCTGGCGATGTGCAGCGGCACTTCCAAACTATCCCCCATCATCTTGCGCTGCAAGCTGTGCAGCCCGAAGCTCTTGAGCACGGTGACGCCGGGCGCCCCCGCCTCTTGCCAGCGAACGGCGACATCCAGACCATTTTCTACGTTAGAAGTGATGAGGATAATCAATTTCATCATGTTCAGTCTCCCGTCGCCGCGCCCGCAAGGTGGGGATTGGCGATTTCGTTTTGATTCCTGCCATGAAATACCCAGCGCACCATGGGCGGTGTCAGGACGGTTGTCAGCAAAATGACCATAAAGAGCGATGCGTAGAGCTCGCTGCCGCTATCAAGGATGCCGCTCGACAAGCCGATGGAAATGATGATGAGCCCGACTTCGCCGCGCGAGACCATGCAGACGCCGACGCGCAAGGATTCACGCAAGTCGAAGCCGCCCATGCGCGCGCCGAAACCGGCCCCGAAGACCTTGCTTATCACCGCCATCAGCAGCAGGACAAGCATGAAGGGAAGCGCTTCCAGCGGAAAGTTGCCCAGATCCGTCTCGAGGCCGACATCGACAAAGAAGATCGGCACCAGGAAGACGTATGCCAAGTGGCTCATCGACTGCTCGATCTCATGTTTCATGCTGGCCGATGGCAGCTTGCTCAAGCCGACGCCGGCGATGAAAGCGCCGGTTATAGCGGCAACCCCGCCGAGATACTCGGCCGACCAGCCGAATAGCAAGGCGCAGATTAACGCGAATATCGGTATGCCGTAAGCTTGTGACAGCTTCGGGCGCCGCTGGATCCAGACCATTGCCTTTGGCAGCGCGTGCCAGGCGATCAGGAAAGCGATGACGATGTAAGCGGCCATCTGCACGATGATGACTAGAAGCTGGCTGAAGTCCGGGCCGCCTTCCGCGCCGCTCGCGCCGGCCACAACCAAGGTCAGCGACACCGCCAGGATCGCCAGCACATCATCGATCAAGGCGGTGGCCAGCAGGGCGTTTCCCTCTTTGGTATGCAGGTAGCCCAGCTCCAGCAAGACTTGCGCCGAGATGCTGACGGAAGTGGCGGCGAGCGTCACGCCGGCGAAGAGCGCGGGGAACCAATCATGACCGGTCGGGATTAGCACGACGACGGTAAAGGCCACCGGCGCCACAACACCTAAAATACCAGCGAAAACAGCCACTTTGCCGACCTTCGCCAGTTCGCTGAGGTGCACCTCCAAGCCGATGTTAAACATCAGCAGCAGGACGCCAAGCTCGGCAAATTCCTTTATCGTATGCTGCAGGTCGACCCCCTGTAGGATGCCCCAGTGCAACATGTCGAGCACGGTGGGCCCCAAGATGAGCCCGACGATCAACTGCCCGAGGACGCGCGGCTGATTGAGTTGACGGGCGATAGCGCCGCCGGTGCGCGACGCCAGCAATATGATGCCCAAAGCAAACATCAACGGGATAAAGGAGTTGACTCCGGTGCTGGGCTCTTCGGTTGTCTCGGCGAAGACTGCCCCTGTATTCTGCAAGAACAGCAAGCCGAATAGCAAAACCGGGATAAGCAGACGGCGCCGAAAGAGTCCGTAAGATAGCTTCAAGGACGGTTGCCTTTCTCCATGCGTCTGGCAAGTTCTCACCGCTTCATTATAATCGATGTGGCTCGAACGGCTAATTAAATCCAGGTTGCGCTCTATGAAAATCGCTGAATTGGAGTTGTTCACGGTTCCGCCGCGCTGGCTCTTCCTCAAGCTGTCCACGGACGACGGCTGGGTCGGTTGGGGCGAGCCGATTGTCGAGGGGCAGGCGGGCACGGTGCGTGGCGCGGTGGAAGACATGGCGGACTATCTGCTGGGGCGGGACCCGCGGCAGATTGAAGATATCTGGCAGACGCTGTTCCGGGCGCGCTTCTATCGGGGCGGGCCGGTGATGATGAGCGCGATCGCCGGTGTCAATCAAGCGCTTTGGGATATCAAAGGCAAGATCCACAGCGTGCCGATATATGACTTGCTGGGCGGCAAAGTGCGGGACCGGGTGCAAATTTACGCGGGCATCGGCGGCGATCGTCCGTCAGATGTCGCGCAGCAGGCCAAGCAGCGGCGGGCCGAGGGCTTAAAAGCGGTCAAGATGGGGGCCGTGAATGAAGTCAACTACATGGATACATTCGCCCATATTGACGAGGCGGTCGCGCGGGTGGCCTCGGTGCGAGAAGCGGTCGGGGATGACTTCAGCATCGCGGTGGATTTTCATGGGCGGGTGCATAAGCCGATGGCGAAGATGCTCATACGCGAGTTGGAACCGTATCACCTGATGTTCGTTGAGGAGCCGATCCTGCCGATGCACAATGAGTCCTTGCTGGATCTGAAACGTTCGACATCAATACCGATCGCCACGGGCGAACGCATGTATTCACGCTGGGATTTCAAGACGGTTCTGGCGGAGGGCAGCGTCGACATCATTCAGCCCGATGTTTCCCATGCCGGCGGCATCTCCGAAGTTCTGAGAATCGCGGCGATGGCGGAGGCTTATGACGTGGCTCTGGCGCCGCATTGCCCGCTGGGGCCGATCGCGCTGGCCTCCTGCTTGCAGGTGGATGCGGTCGCCTATAACGCGCTGATACAAGAGCAAAGCCTCGGCATACACTACAACACTCAGGCGGACTTGCTGGATTATCTGGTTGATCCATCCGTCTTCAACTACCAGGAGGGCTACGTTAACTTGCCGACGGCGCCCGGCCTCGGCATCGAGATTGACGAAGGCAAGGTGCGGGCGGCATCGGATCATGCTTTTCGCTGGCGCAATCCGCGCTGGCGGCGGAAGGATGGCTCGGTGGCGGAATGGTAGTTGCTCTGCGGCTACTCGAATCGGCAGGCATCAACCGCGCCGGCCGAAGCGCCATTGAGCAGCTTGTCCACAGCGCGCTCCGCGGTGGCGCCGGCCAGCGCCAGACCGTGGCCGGTAAAACCAACGGCGAAACCGATCCGTGACCGGCCGGGCAATGTCCCCGCCAGGGGCAGCCCGTCGCTGCTAAAACCCATAATGCCGCTCCAGCGATGCGCGACCGGGGCCTCCACATCGGGGAAATACTTCTTGAGGTAATCGTCCAGGAAGGCTTGGACTTTGGGATTAAGACGATCTTCTACCGTGTCGTCTTCTTCGTCGCGGAAATGCTGCCGGCCGCCGCCCAAAAGAAAGCGCCCGTCAAATGTGCTGCGGTAATACATATAGCCGTAGTCGCTATAACCGCAATAAGGAACCGGGATATGCTCGAGCGGTTCCGTGACCAGGCATTGAGCGCGAGTGGGCAGGACCTTGCCGACAAAATAGGCATCGATATTCGGCGAGTAGGCGTTGGTGCAGAGCATGACGTACTGCGCTTTGAAAATGACTTTGCGCGTGTAGACGCGTACATAAGCGCCGTTTTGCTCCAGGCGGTAGAGTTCGTTGTTGGGAATGAATTCCGCGCCGCCTTGCGCCAGGATGGATTTGACCAGGAGATAGGGCTGCACGCCGGCGTCCAGCGGCTGTTCAATGCCGGCCAGGTATCCGCGCCTGAGTGGATCTCGGCTGTAGTATTCGATGGCGATCTTGTCCTCATCGAGGGCGCGGGCGGCCAGCTCCAGTTCTTTCGCTTCTTCCTCGGTTTCCGCCAGCAGCATGGAGCCGCAGTTGTCGATAGGGACATCAAAGGGGCTGTTCTCGATGAAGCCGCGCCAGAGCTGGAAGCTGCGCTCGGACATGGCCCACACTTCGCGGGCGGTCTTGTGGCCGTAGCATTCGATGGCGCGGTGATAGAAGGTATCCAGGCCGCTGATCATGAAGCCGGCGTTGCGACCGCTGGCGCCGAGGGCGACATCGCGGGCATCGGTGATGACCACATCGCGCTTGTGCGCCCGCTCCGCGATGTAAGCGGCTGTGCAACCGGCCAAGCCGGCGCCGACCACCAGGAAGTCAACCTCGCGCTCCTCTTGTTCAGCTTGTTGCCAGTGCGAAACGGTCAAGACAGTCTCCCGCGAGTAAAATTGGAATACGGCATTGCTGCGTGTAAAGTCGGCATCAGGCGAGCATCAGTTCGCGCTCGACATGGGACCTCAGCTTTAGAACCTTGTCCCATTCCTTATCCGTGCCATCGTAGATCAAGGCGATATGACCGCTGAAGTTGGCTTCGCGCACCAGTGACAGGCTGCGTTGAAACTCCGCCACGTCAAGGGTATCGCCGGCGAAGTTGCCCTTGCAATGCAGGGAGGTCGCTCGGGGCAGCAGCGCCCGCATAGTGGCGTATTTGTCGCTGGTCTTGGAGGCATTGCCGAAGTCGACGCAGAGATTCAGCGGACGATCGACCGCCCCCATGATTCGCAACAGGTTTTCGCTCTCGACGCTGGTCTGGCGCCAGTTCTCGGTGGTGCTGGCCAGGCCGATGCTCGCGCCGTAATCGATCAGTTCGCGCAAGGCCTGCACGCTGCGCTCGATCGCCCCGGGGCTTGGCGCTTCCGTGCCGCAATCCAGGCGGACGCCTTTCGCGCCCAGCTTGACGGCGATGTCCTGCCAGCCTTTGGCCGCTTCAATATCGGCGCGCCGGGCAGCATCGTCCGCGGCCGACAAGTTGCCGGTATCAATGAGCAGGTTCACCAGCGTGACGCCGCTGTCTTCCAGGGCTTGACGCAGTTCGGCCAGATAGTCGTCGGCGATGGAGGGCAAATGAAAATTGCAGATTTCGAGCAGCCTGAAACCGTCGGCGGCGACAAAGGCGGGAAGTTCGAGCAGGGTCAGTTCGGCGGGCTGCGGCTCTTTTGTGTTGACCATAGTTCCAGACGCGTCGGGCAAATACCAGGGCGCGCCCAAGACGCCGTGCACTGTCCAGGAAGATATCGCAAGTTCTATCATCTCACCGTCCCCTTTTCTCGACCCTCATTCGAGTCAGCTTGTTCCCGCTTTCCATTGATAATAGACCGCAATCGTGAATTGTCAAATGAGCGGCGGGTCATCAGGCGAAGGCGATGCGGGGGCCGGTGAATTGTTTGTCGTGCCAGGCCAGGGCGGCGGCGATGACGGTGTCGTCGTGGCGGCCGGGCGGGGCGCCGTAGCGGTAGCCGCCGCCGGGCAGGCGTTCCAGTTGGTAGTCGGCGAGCTCGCCCAGCAGGACGGGGTCATCGAGCAGGGTGATCTCGTTGCGTTCGATGGCCAGGGCCAGGGCTTCGATGAGGGGCGCTTTGGATTTGGCGTTGGTGTAGAAGGGTTTGACGGGCAGGCCGGCTCGGTTGAGGGCTTCGATGTTGGGTTCGCCGATGGAGTTGGCTTCGGCCCAGACGATCTTCGGGCGCCAGCGTTTGACGATGGTTTCGAGGCGTCCTCGTTGGTGTTCCCAGCCGGCGTCTTTGAAGCGGTCGAGGGCGACCATTTTGCCGTTGCTGGCATCGAGGACGGCGATGGCGGTGTAGTCGCGGCTGCGCCCCCAGTCGATGCCGGCGACATAGGCGTGACCCGGCTGGGGCTGGTCGTAGGGCGGCGGGGCGGCGGACTCGGTGATGCGGCGGAAGACCGCGCCGCGGTTGTCGGCGAATTCGGCTTCGTATTCGGTTTGCCAGATGTGCTCGGGGGTGTTCTGCTGGATGCTGAGCAGTTCGGCGGGGTCGACCAGTTGGGAGTGGGCGGTGCTGTG
>JAJEBE010000022.1 GCA_022822545.1 Anaerolineae bacterium | reverse complement strand
GTTTTCCGCATTGCTATACCAAGAGAAGTTGATGCCGCCGCCGCCGCCTTGGCTGGAATGCCCCAATCGGCCGAAGAACTGATCCGGATCGGGCAGCGAGGGGAACATCCACACCGTGCCCACATCGGGCGCCGTTTCTTGTGCGGAGTAGGCTTGAACTTTGGCGGGCCACTCGACGGCCATCGGGCGGATAGTGATGCCCAGTTGCGCCGCCCCCGCTTGCATGATCTGCATAGCGGCGGTCTCTTCCGGCGATGTGCCCTGGTAGGCCATCGTCAACTCGAAGCCGCCATCGGCGTAACCGGCCTCCGCCATCAAGGCCTGCGCTGCCTCCACGTCCATGGCCGACTCCGGCACTGAGGCGTCAAAGCAGACGATGCCCGGCGGCAGCACACCCTTCGCGATCGCCGCATAGCCATTGCGCGCCAACTCTACGTGGCCCTCGAAGTCGTAGACCAGCGACAGTGCCTTGCGTACGCGCGCATCCGAGAGGATCGGATGGCGGCTGTTCATCGCGAAGTAAAGCTGATTGAGCGTCGGATCGGTGTTGATCGTGTAATCCCCGCTTTCGCTGAGCGCGTCCAGCGTCTCCGGGCTGCCCACCTGGATCCAGTGGGAGTCGCCGTTTTCAAGCGACAAACGGCGCGTGCTTTCTTCCTTGATCACAACGAAGATCGCGCGGTCTACGTGGTTGCCTTCCCAGCCCTTGAAGTAACCGTCAAAGCGCTCAATGGTGAATTCCTGCTCGGGCGTAAACGAGGTCAAGACGTAAGGTCCGCTGCCGGCATCGTTATTTTGCAGCCAGGTTTGGCCCCAGTCGTCATCGACTGTATTGGCTTGCACCAATTCCGAATTCAGGATGTAAAGGCGCGAGATCGCCCCCAGGAAGCCGGGGAAGGGCGCCGAAAGATTGATCTTCACGGTGTAATCGTCGATGACTTCCGCGCCGGTCACAATGCCCAGACTGCGCGCCACGCCGATATTCACCGCGATCAAACGCTCAACCGTGTAGGCCACATCTTCCGCCAGCAGTTCGCTGCCGTCGTGGAACATCACACCGGGTTTCAGCGTGAAGGTGTAGCTCAGGCCGTCCTCAGATTGTTCGTAGCTTTCAGCCAGCTCCAACTCCCATTCAGTAACTCCAGGCAGATACTGAAGCAAGGTGTTGTAAAGATTAATCGACGGCGTATCAACGCGACTGTCAGAGGCTGCCAGGGGGTCAAACGTGGGCGGGGAGCCCGCAAGCGCAATAACAAGGGTGCTCATGTCTTGCGCCAGACCCGCGATTCCACCGCCAACTAGGGAGGCGATGAACAAAAGCGCGATGCCTAGGGACAGCAGATTCTTCCTTCTTTTGAACAACATAGTGATTTCGTCCTTTCATTTCTACGCTTCTTGCGATCTTAAGGATTATTTCGCTCCATTAGCCCCCTCTCATGACACAAATCGACCAGCGACTAAATACATGTTAAGCGCACCAAGCAATGATGACCTTCGCGACTACCTCCACCATGTTGATAAAATCATCGACGCTGACCCATTCATCCCTGCCGCCGCTTTGTACGTTGTTTCCGGAAAGAGGCCCGAAGCCAAGGGTCGGTATTCCCTTGAAGAGATTCGGCGCGCGAATCTCACTGCCAGCGTGCAAGGACTGTACTTTCGGAATAGCGCCAGTTACCTCATGGATTGCCGACGCCACCGTCTGATAAATTGCGCTCTCTTCCGGGACGTCAACGCCGCTGGTTCCTTGCAGCCAGTCAAATTGTGCCGGATGCTCCCTTAGCCAGGGATCATTTTCTGAAACTTTCTGCACAACCGTTTCCAATTCCCGCCGAACATCCATCAGTTCCTCATTCGGTGGAAATGTGATCGCGCCGGTCATAACAGCGGTAGATGGAATTCGACCCGGCCGAGCGGCGTCGCCAGCCTGGAAATGCGAAACATGCAAATTGGTGGACCGCCCGATCTCGTCATAAGCAGGGTGGTGAACACGTCTCGCGCGTTTCTCGGCAAGCTCTGACAATGCTTGATAAATCAGCCAGGCTTTGTCGATTGGGTTGATGGCGAGGTGGTAGAACGGCGTGTGAGTCGGCTCGGAAGTTTCAGGCGCTTGACCACAAACAAGAATACGAAACTGCATGTACCCGGATGATCGCGCCTTAATATCTCGAAGACCGGCGCCCGATTCCGCCGGATGCAGGTAGATAGCGGCGTCGCTGTGATAACCCTGCTCCAGGATAGCGTAGATGCCTTGACCACGACGCTTGCTGACGGCGCTGGCGCAAATGACCCGGCCCGATAATTTCAACCCGGCCGATTGAATCGCCTCAAGCGCGCAAATCATCGCGACAACCCCACTCAAGTCATCGGCGACTCCCCAGCCATACATGCGTCCGTCAGCGATCTCGCCGGCAAACGGCTCGTGCTGCCATTGACTGGTGTCAGTCACCGGCTCACTGTCTGGATGAGCAAATAAAAGCAAGCTGCGCCCGTCTCCTGCGCCCGGCTGCGCGGCGACAACACTTACCCGATCAGGCTCCGGCGCATCTCCAACCGGCGCGAAATCGGAATCCAAGACAAAATGATTTGGCGCGCTTGAAATGCTTTCAACACAGCAGCCCAAGCGTACGAATTGCTCCGCTATCTCAAATTGGAGGGCTTGCTCCGTCCCCGCCGACTTGGCAAGAAGCTCTCGCAACAGATCAATATACTGTTTGCGTTTCGCCTGGATGAGCGTACTGATATCATACTTGTTGGGGGTCGCGCCTGCTGTCATTCAACGCTCTCGTGTCTTTATACCTGCAAAAGGAGATACACCATCTTGCCGACGCGCTTCGTGTCAGATCTTAACTATGCAAATAAGCTGATAGCAACTATGCCGAATATAGTCTTCAACTCAGATGTTTGCTGTATCTCTGCGCAAAGCTCTGCGGATCAGCATATTCGCAGTTTATGACGTAGCCAAAAAAGCGTATCCGCTAGCAAAATGAAGTGTATCGCTCATGCGCAAACCTGTCAAAATCTCGGGGGACCGGCGGATGCTCCGCGCGGCTTGCAATCTGCTCTCCGCCTGCGAACTGATGCGGCAACACGCAACGCGCATGGTCGGCCGTCGTCTATTTGTCGCAATACGGCATTCTCGTGGTCACAAATGAATCAGCCGGCCCGCCGATGAATTCACTTTTATAGCTTACGCCGGCTCGTTATAATCGCGGCGATCCACAACGCCCGGGTGTCGATGTGTCCAGCTATAAACTTGTTGAAACGATTCCCTTGCGGAAGCAGTCCCAGCGTATGCGCATTCTCCGCGTCGGCTGGCACGATACCCGCGCGCTAGTGCGAGAATTCCGGCGTCCGCTCTTCATATTCTTTGTCGCCGTCTTCATCGGCGGCTTCCTCTACATGCAGTTGAACAACAATCACTCCGACAACAAGCCGCTGAATTATGTCGACATGCCCTACATCATGTTGGCGCTAATGGTGCTGGAAGCCTCAATCGAGGTGCCGACCGAGCCGCACTTGATCGTGTTCTGGTACATCATGCCGCTGCTGGCGGTTTATGTTGTGGGGCGGGGCGCCGCGGATTTCCTGCGGCTGTTTATCGATCGCGAGCAGAGGCGCAGCGCCTGGGGGGTAGCGGTGGCATCAACATTCAAGCGGCATATCATCGTGGTCGGCATCGGTCATACCGGAATCCGCATCGTGCGCGAGTTGACGCAGATGGGTTTCGAGGTGGTGGCGGTTGATCTGGGCGCGGACAAAGAAGCGCAAGACAGGCTGCAAGAGGTGGATGCGCCTTTGATCACGGGTGATGGCCGCCTGGTCAAGGTGCTCGAATCGGCCGGGCTCAGCCGGGCCACCGCCGTCGTAGTCGCCACCTCTGATGACCATGTCAACTTGGAAGTGACAATGCGCGTTCGCGATATGCGCGCGGATATCCGCCTGGTGACGCGCATGTGGGATCGGCGCCTGGCCCAACAGATGGAGCGCTTCTTTGATGTCGACGTCTTGAGCGCCTCAGACCTGGCGGCGCCGGCATTCGCGGGCGCGGCGGTCGGCGCCGAGATCACGCAGAACCTGCATATCGCCGGTCAGGAATACAGCATGATACGCTTGATCGTCCGTCATGGCTCCTTCCTCGACGGCCAGACGGTCGACGACATACAAGAAAGCGAGGGCGTCGATATCGTATTGCTTTATCGCGCCGAATTTGATTCGCCCGATATCCACCCGCGTGGCGATGTCCGCGTCCGGGGCGGCGATACCCTTGTGCTATTCGCCCATCATGATCGCATCACTGAGCTCATCGGCCGCAACGAAGCCGGCAGCGCCTCACTTCCGCCGCGGAAAACGCGTTAATATGGTAATCGGCTCCGGCACCTTGATGCGCTGGCTCAGAGATAGCTGGCTCAGGTCAGTGACTTTGGAGCGGGCGGCGCCGGCGTACAGCGACAGTTGCGTGCCCGGCTTGCGGAAGCCGCGCTCCATTAGCGCTTGCCCCACTTGATAACCCTCGACATCAATATTGCAGCTGGTGACTTTGCCGACGACCCGGCCGCGCGGATTGATGATTGGGTCGCCGAAATGCGCCGGGCGCGCGCCGCGGTTATCCAGGCGAAAACGACTGATCTGATGCTTGCGCTTGGCTTCGTGGGCGATGAAGGCGGCTTTGCCGATGAAGAATGGCTTGTAGAGTTTGACATAACTTCCGAAGCCGGCATCAGCCGGGTTGAGCTTGAAATCGCCCGCCAACTCCAGCCCATACAGCGGCAGGCCAGCTTCGGTGCGCAAGCTGTCCCGCGCCGCCAAGCCGCAGGGCGTCACGCCCAACTCGACCAGTTGCCCGAATAGCGCCGCCGCCTCGTCCGGATGCGCAAAAAGCTCGTAGGCGACGCGCTCGCCTGTATAGCCGGTGCGCGAGACGATCAGGTCGAATCCACCGAGGGTAACGCGCGCCACCCCCGCCCAGCGCAGCCGCTTGACCGCCGCTTTGTCGGCCTCGCTGCCATCAAGCTGCAGCAGCGCGTCGCGGCTCTTCGGTCCTTGAAGGGCGATGTCGACGCGCTGTTCCGCCCCCCATTGCGGCAGGCGCAAATCGCGCAATTGGAAGCGGTCCGCGCCTTCTATGCGGCGGCTTTTCATCGCCTGATCAATCATGACCTCGCCCTTGATGACGGCGTTGAGCCAAGCCCAGTTCTTGTCGTTGTTGGAGGCGTTGACCACCACCAGGAAATGATCCTCCGCCAGGCGGTAGATCATCAAGTCGTCAAGCGGGATGCCGTCGGTATCAAGGAAGTAAGTGTAATGCGAGCTACCGACTTTGAGACGTTTGACATCGTTGCTGGTGACGATGTCGAGGAAGCTTTCTGCGCCGGCGCCTTTGATATCGAAGACGCCCATATGCGCAACGTCAAAAATCCCCGCGCCATTTCGCACGGCGCTGTGCTCATCACTGACGGAACGATACCAGAGCGGCATGTCGTAACCGGCGAAGGGCGCCATTTTCGCGCCCAGCTCAAAGTGCAGGCTGTGCAGCGGCGTTTCGCGCAGCATATCGACTGCGGCGATTTCTGGCTCGAACTTCGGCAAATCTTCGCTTGGCTGCCCCAAATAATTCGGGCCGCTCATGCCGATATGATAAGTCTTCCGGGCGTAGCCGGCCGCGCCCGCGAGGGGTCGCGTAGACACTGACCCGTCCATCAGCGGCTCCCCTTCGCCCAGGACGCTAATGACGACCGGTCCCGGCGCTTTGGCGTGGACATCGGCATCGTCAAATAGCGTGAAGCCATCGCTGAGCCCGCGCAGCCAAGCGACCGCTCGCTGAGCGCGTCCGGCCATATTCAAACGAAACTCGCTTGCGGAAATGCGCTCGACGCTGCCGCTGGCCAAGGGTGAGCCGTCTTTCTCCAGAATGTGAGTCGGCTGGCTCTCGCCGTCATTCAGCGCGGCGACATCGCTGGTGAGGGCGATATGCAGGAAGTCGCCCGCGGCCGCGCCGCTGACGCTGATCTCCAGGCAACTTTCGGCTTTGTCAGCCGCCAAGTGATAGAAATGCGGATAACCGTCGACTGCCGCGTCGGTGTCAATGCCCAGCCGCCCTGCCAAATCGCGCGCCCGCTGACCCGCTGCCTGCAGCGTATCAAAATCGACCTTGGCGCGCGCCAGTGGCCGCAAGCGCCCGGTCAAGCTGAAGGGGATGCATGCTTCCAGCACATCGGCAATGATATCGCCGAGTTCGTTAATATCGTCTTCGCCGATGCCGCGCTGAGTCAGCCAGGTGGCGCCCAGTCGAAGGCCGCTCGGGCGCAGGGCCGAGGTATCGCCGGGGATAGTCTGCCGGTTGACGACGATGCCGGCCAAGTCGAGGATGCGCGCCGCCATATCGCCGCTGAGAGCGGTGCCATCCGCGCCGGTAATCGACTTGCAATCGAGCAGGAGCAGGTGCGTGTCCGTCCCGCCGTAGGGGACGCGCAAGCCCCGGGCCGCTAGCTTGTCGGCCAGGCCTTTGGCATTCGCGAGCGTCCGCGTCTGCAATTCGCGGAACTGCTCGCTGGCGGCCAGGCGCAGGGCGACGGCCAGGCCGGCCATGGTGTTGATGTGCGGTCCTCCCTGTTCGCCGGGGAAGACGGCGCGGTCCAGCTTTGTCGAAAGATCGCGCCGATGTGTGATGAGCACGGCGCCGCGAGGGCCGTTGAGCGTTTTGTGTGTGGTGAAGCTGACGACATCGGCAATGCCCACCGGGTTGGGGTAGACGCCGGCCGCGATCAAGCCGGCCACATGCGCCACATCTGCCAGCAAATAGGCCCCGACTTCATCGGCAATGTCGCGATATGCTCCCCAATCTGCAGTGAAAGGATAGCTGCTGAAGCCGCCGATGATGAGGCGCGGCTTGTGCTCCAGCGCCAGTTGACGCATACGCGCGTAATCAAGTTTTTCGCTGTCTGGGTCGATGCCGTAGCTGACGATATTGTAGTATTTGCCGCTGCGATTGACTGGGCTGCCATGCGTAAGATGCCCGCCCATGATGAGGTCCATGCCCATCACAGTGTCACCGACATCGAGCAGCGCGGTGTACGCCGCATTATTGGCGGGAGCGCCGGAAAGCGGCTGAACATTCACGTACAAGTCTTCGGCCTGGCAGCCATTGCCGGCGAAGACCTCCGCCGCCCGCCGCCGCGCCAAGGCTTCGAGTACATTGGCGTATTCCGTGCCCTTGTAATAGCGCTGATCGGCATTGCGGCGAAACTCGGCCAGCCGCTGCCGATAATCTAGGATCTCCGCTTGGGACATGCGCCGGGAATTCTCCAGCGGGTAGCCCTCGGCGTAGATATTATGAAAGGCTGAACTCAAGGCATCCCGGACGGCAAAGGGAACCGTGCTCTCCGATGGAATCATGATGAGCTTGGCTTGCTGGCGCGCCGTCTCGTGTCGGATCAATTCGGCGACATCGGGGTCGTGCTCGTCAATGCCGCCACGGAAGAGGAAGTCATGGTAAGTCATGGGATGGTCCGTAGCTTACGATTTACTTTGTATCTGTCGATTTTATCACGGCGCAGGATACGATTCTATGCCGCCTGTCCTAAAACTATCTCTTCTTGAGAACAAGATCTCTAGTCTTAGGTCTTGATATCGCTAATATCCGGAAACCGCGCCAATCTGCATGTATCGTTCTCGATGCAAGAAAGCAAATCCGCGGCGACAGTTTCAGCTACCCTACGGTGTATTTCAGATCCATAATGCCTGCCCGGTTGAAAATAATCTCTTTCCGAGTATTTGGGCTCTAGAAACTCTAGAACATCGATGAATTGAAAAACCTGCTGCAGATATTGCAGAACAGGTTGATAAGACGCGTCTTTTCCTTCAAAGTAATTGCGAAGATGCTCCAGTCTCGGCAAGTGAAGCATGATGAAATTTGCGCCGCTGTTTCGAACATCTTTTGAAAACGAATCAACAATCGCTACGGCTAGTTTTCCTTTCTCGCTGTGCAAACCGTGATCATCACTGGCTTGTTCGATGTGGTAGTTTAATGCTACGTGAATTAATGTTGCAAGCCGGCTGAAGGACCACATGCGATAAACGGGGTCGCGGCCTTTGTAATAAAACTCGTGAACGGCTAACGGGTGGCTCTCAAGCCCCTCGTTTACGGCGTAGAGTTGATCAGGTGGCAGACTTGGATAGTTGACCAGGCTGAGTTCTCCACCTGTGAGGACAAACCGAGGTCTCGCAAATGGGACAATCCACCCGGGATACTGAAAATGTGGAAATATGTTGACATTGCGGTCGATATTTTCAGGTTGAAACCCAAATATCACAATATCAGGCGAAAATAACTTGCCGCGATGCTGCCAAGTCAAATACGCTTGCGTCATGTTGAAGCCACTGACGCCAAAATTCAGCACCTCAGCCTTAATGCCGGCCTGTTTAAGCAACTGCTCCAGCTGGTAGCTCCAGGCCTCATCATCCTTTACCTCCTCGCCAGCAACAAATGAATCGCCGAACAGGGCTATGCGCAAGGCATCCTGTGGCGGTTCTAAGGAATATTCCCGCTTGGCGCGAATCCCGGCCCTGTTCACAGTGAACGTGCCTGCCCATAGCGAGGAGTTGGGACGGAAAGCCCAACCGGTATTCTTCTCATAGATGACAATTGATTCGTGTGCTCTAGCGAAATATGAATCGATTTCTTCCGCTAATCGCTCTAGAGGTGCGGCAGGCGGGTCAAGTCTGTATCCTGCGAAGGAAAAAATGCCTTGTGGATCAGTCTCGCCAGCTAGACGAATGCCGATTTCAATTAAGATGAGGATTAACAAAAAGCTAGCGATAGAGAGCAAAACGTTTAGGCGCTTACTTCGACTCATTGCCTAGGCTCCGATTTCTCAACGACAACATGACTCTGGCAGAACGCATTAGACCACTCGTTTCAGCAACAGATCAGCAAGTTGAGAGGGCATTGCTGCTTGAGATTGACGCGCCGTCTCGTGTCAGATCAATTCGGCGACATCGGGGTCGTGCTCGTCAATGCCGCCACGGAAGAGATAGTCTTTGTTGATCATTCGTGAATCCGTTTTCTGAACCTTGAACTTGTGCTCGCGATTCTAGCATGGCGCAGGATACGATTCTATGCCGCTTGGGAATGACGAATGAAAGATTTAGAACAGGATTTTTAATGCTGCTGCTGAGAGACGCTGATGCCTTGCAGTCGTGACGATATGCAGGTTCCGTCCTCAATGCAGGCGAGCAAGTCCGCGGTGACGGCTTCCGCTATCCGCAAGTTGATTTCAGGACCGTAATGCCAGTTCGGCTGATAATATGAGTCATCCCTGTATTTCGCGCTCAAGAAGTCCTCGGCGTTTATGAAATGGTATGCATCCTCAAAGTGTTCGAGTAGGAAGCGCCATGGCAATTTCTTGCCGTCATGAAACTGTCTGAAATGGTCAAAACGTGGCAAATGCATCACAACGAAAGACGCGCCCCCGTCGGCAACATCAGTCGCGAAGGCATGAACAATTGCCCTTCCCAGTCTGCCTCGTTCGCTGTCAGGTCCGTACATTTCCGCGGAACTCGAATTCGAATAAAGATTGGCAAGCGTCACATGCACCAGCCCCGCAAGTTTGCTGATATTTGCCAAGGGATATGAAACGCCCCTGCCTCTATAATAGGCCTCATACGCTGCCAGGGGATGGCTATCGAACGATTCGAGCGCATCCATGATTTCTTCCGGCGGCATAGCCGGCGAGTTAATCAGCGCCAGACTTCCTCCCTCGAGTATGAAACGCGGTTTGGAATATACAACGCCGCTATACACATTTAGCAGTCGAAATATGTTGACATTGCGATCGAGGTTCTCCGGTTGGAAAACAAATATCACTATATCAGGCGAGTAGTCTTTGCCCTGCTTTTGCCAGCGCAAAAACGCTTGCCCCATTCCATACCCGCCTGTGCCAAAGTTCAGGACTTCGGCATTGACTCCCGCTTCATTTAGCAGTTTCTCGAGGTTGTATCCCCAGGCTTCTTCGTCAGTGACTTCGTTACTGGCGGCAAATGAATCACCGAAGAGCGCGATACGCAAGGTATCGTCATCCGGCTGCAGATTGTATTCTCGATGCGATCGTATGCTCGCGCCGTTTACTTTCAATATTCCGTCTTCGAGTATTGCGTCGGGCCTGGGTAGCCAGCCAGTTTCGGGGTCGGGAATATATGCAGCCTGACTCGGATTGTTAAGGTATGCCTCGATTTGTAGACGTATTCTATTGAGGGGCAAGGCGTAAGGCGGCAATTCAAAGCCGAGGTAGCTGAATTGCCCATCGGCGTCGGTTTCTCCTCCCGCACGGACGACAATTTCGAGGATCAGAAATATCAGAAAAAACGCGCCAAATACGAGTAAGATGAGACGCAAGCCTTCGCGTGTCAAAATGGCGCTCCTTCTCAAGGCCCTGGCAGACGCTTCATTGAGATTGTATGCCAAAAGACGGGCACGGCAAGTTCAGAAGGAGAATTGTGAACAGGAATGATCCAATTACGAACAGAATACGCGAGCCGATATCAGGTCTCATGGGATTCGCCCCAATTCCATCCGCTTTCGAAGCGTGGCGGATGACAGGCGCCGGATGCCAGACAGTCAATCAGTCCCTGCCCGACCGCTTCCGCAACGAGCGCATGAATCTCGGGTCCATAGTGCTTTGTTGCGGTCCAGTGCTCATCGGCCACGTACTCGGCGCCAAAGTACGCTTCGGTCGCGATATAAACATAATTCTCGCGACAATGATCCAACAAGAATTGAAACCGCGGCTCTTGCGGTGGCGATGCCTGGTAGAAGTGCTGTATATGCCATTGCAATGGCAGGTGCGCCACCACAAAAGCAGCGTTGTTCTCCGCAACATCTCTGGCAAAGGCATCTATGATTGATCGCCCCAGTTGCCCTCCCTCGGTGTCGCGCTCATATACCCCAATGTCAATATGCGCCGGCTTCAGCGCTGCGTAAACCAGGCTGGCCAAGCGGCTTGTCGCCCACCAATTAGAAACCACGTAGCGGCTTTCATAATGGTATTCGTACGCGGCCAGAGGCTGATTGCCAAAATCCTCGAATGCGGCCATGAGTCCCTCGGGCGGCAGAGTGGGGGAGTTGACCAGTTCCAACTCTCCATTGTCGACGACAAAGCGCGGTTTGGAAAAGGGCGGTCCGCTGCCATGCATCAGTTGGCGAAATACATTAAGATTGCGCGCGAGGTTTTCCGGTTGCAAACCAAAAATGACGATATCCGGCGCGAAGTGTTTGCCTTGCTCCTGCCATCTCAAGAATGCTTGATCCATGCCATAGGCGCCGACGCCGAAGTTCAACACCTCCGCCTTGAGCCCCGCCTCCTTGAGCATTATCTCCAATTGCCGGCCCCATACCTCGTCGTCGCCGACATCATCGCCGGCCGTGAATGAATCGCCAAACAGGGCGATGCGCAAACTGTCCGCCGGCGGCTCTTCCTTGAAATCGCGAGTTGATCGAATGCCGTTGCTGTTTATCGTGAACGAGCCGGCTTGACGCACTGAATCTGGGCGGTAAGTCCAGCCCAGCCTTTCATCGTAAATGACCGCGGAGATTTCTTTGTTGGCGACATAACCTTGGACGCCGGCGCGCAATTGACTTGTCTGCAACGTGTATGGCTCCAGGGCAAATCCCAAAAACCTGAATTGCCCATCGACGTCTGTCTCTCCGCCAACGCGAACAACCGCCTCCAACAGCAGTATCGCAACCGCGAAGCTGGCGAAGACTACCAAGACCTTGGCCGCAATCCGACGAATCAAGTTCGCCTCCCGCGTAAATCCCGAAGCGTTGCCGTATCAAGCCGACGACAATGGAGTGATTGTAGCATGACTGTGAGCAAGGCATTGACTGATAGATAGCATTCGACCCGCCTTAATTGGCGCCTGCGATATGCGTCTTTGACATTCTCTTGACGCGCCTTTAAAATCCAGAGCAATCCCGGCTCGCTTCGGGTCGCTGTCTGTCAATCAACGAGAATCTAGTTCTGCGCTTTTGGAGGCGATCTCCTTATGAAGGATTATCAAACCGAGAACATTAGAAACGTCGCTCTAGTTGGGCACCAAAGTTGTGGCAAGACCTCTTTGGTTGAGGCGCTGCTATATAGCACCGGCGCAACCACCCGCATGGGACATATTTCTGAAAAGAATATGATCTCGGACTGGGATGATGAGGAGAGAGAACGTGGCTTGTCGCTCTCCACATCTTTGGTGCCCGTCGAATTTAACGATGTCAAAATCAACGTGCTTGACACACCCGGCTTCACCGATTTTCAGGGCGAGCTAAAGAACGCCATTCTGGCGGCGGATTCAGTCGTGGTGGTGGTCGACGCCGTCTCGGGCGTGGAAGTCGGCACCGAGCTGGCATGGGAATACGCCCGCGCCTCCGAGCAGCCCATCATGGTTGTGATAAACAAGATGGACCGCGAAAACGCCAACTTCGAGGGCGTTCTGGAGCAACTGCGCAGTCAATTTGAAGACTACAAATTCATTTCCGTCATGCTGCCCTTGGGCGAGCAAGCCGACTTCAAAGGCGTCGGCAATGCCTTGACGCGGAAGGCCTACCTGGGCGACGGTTCCGCGCCCTCAGACCTGCCCGAAGAATATGCCGATGCGCTTGAAGAAGCGAATATGGAACTGATGGAAGCGGCAGCCGAAGCCGACGATGAATTGCTCGAGAAATACTTCGAAGAAGAGACGCTAAGCTTTGACGAGGTCCGCGAAGGCATGCGCAAGGCATCCCGCTCGCCCGAACTGAATACCGTGCCGGTATTCGCCGTCTCGTCCACGGAAAATATTGGTACGGTCCCCTTGCTGGAAGCGCTGGTCGCCTACGCCGGGTCGCCTGCCGATCGCCGGGTGAACATACTGCGCGGCGACGAATCCGATGTCTTGCAACCGCCGCAAAGCGATGGCGATCCCCTGGCCGCCTACGTCTTCAAGACGCTGAACGACCGCTTCGTCGGCACCTTGAACTACTTCCGGATATTCTCCGGGACAATATCAAGCGACGGCCGCAACCTGAACGCCAACAGCGGCGCCGATGAACGCTTCAATTCACTTTTTGTCATGCGCGGCAAAGAACAATTTCCCGTGAAGAAATTGCATGCCGGCGATATCGGCGTCGTCGCCAAGCTCACCGCGACCAAAACCGGCGATACTTTCGTCGATTCCGACGCGAGCATTCAGGTAGTCGCGCCGGATTTCCCCGCGCCGCTATACATGCTGGCGGTAACGCCGCGCGCTCAGGCCGATAGCGCCAAGATGGGCCCCACCCTCAGCAACCTCTGTGACGCCGACCCGACTCTGCGCTGGCGCCAAGACGGCGATACGCGCCAGACCGTCCTGGAAGGCATGGGGCAGATCCATCTCGATGTCACGCTGAAGCGGGCCGAGGCCCTCGGTGTGAATATCGACACCGATATGCCCAAGGTACCGTACCGGGAAACGATCACCAGCAATGCGGAATCCAGCTATACGCACAAGAAACAGACCGGCGGCGCGGGCCAATACGGCCGCGTCGACTTGAAAGTGGAACCGGCGCAAGACGGCTTCGAGTTTGAGTCCAGTGTCTTCGGCGGCGCCATCTCGCAGCAGTTCGTAGCCTCGACCGAGAAGGGCATCCGCGCCGTCCTGCCGGATGGCGTCATCGCCGGCTACCCGGTCGAGCGCGTCAAGGTCAACATCTTTGACGGTAAAGAGCACCCGGTAGATTCCAAAGACATCGCCTTTCAGATCGCCGGGCGCGAGGCCTTCCGCGCCGCCTTCCGCAAGGCGAAACCCGTCTTGCTCGAGCCGATCATGGACGTCAAGATCACCGTGCCCGAATCGATGATGGGCGATATCATGGGCGATCTCAATACGCGGCGCGGGCGCGTCCAGGGTATGGACACCATCGGCTTCAAGAGCGTCGTAACAGCCGAAGTGCCGCTGGCGGAAATGCTGCGCTACGGCAATGACCTGCGTTCGATGACCGGCGGGCGCGGCATCTACACGATGGACTTCAATCGCTATGACCGCGTGCCGTCTTATGTGCAGGACGATATCATCGCCGAGGCCGAAGCGGCCGCCGCGCAATAAATCTCCAAAACTAAGGGCGAGATTGCTCGCCTCGCCCTTTTGACGCTACACATTGGTATCCACCCGCGGCTGAACCCGAAATTCGCTACTCTTCCATATCTACCGGCTCTTTGACATCCGAGCCGTTCTGCTCGGCTGTTTCCGGCTCGCGCAGATGCTTCGCGACTGATTGCGGCACGAACTCGTCGGTATCGTCTTCCAAACCGAGAATGCGCAAGATCTCTTCGCGCTCGACAGTCTCCTGCGATAGGAGCGCATCCGCCAAGACATCGAGTTCTTCGCGATGCTCTTCCAGAAGTTCGTGTGTTTCCTGATAGGCGACATCAATGATGCGTTTGATCTCGGCGTCAAGCTTGGCGGCGGTGTTGTCGCTGTAGTCGCGCCCGCTCGCGATGGCATAACCCAGGAAAGGTTGCTCGCCGTCATCGCCGTAGTTGACCATGCCGACCGAGTCGCTCATGCCAAACATTTTGACCATCTGACGCGCAATCTGCGTCACCTGTTGAATGTCGTTGGCGGCGCCGGTTGTCACGTCATCAAAGACAATTTCTTCGGCAATCCGCCCGGCCAGCCCAACCCGAATATAGGCTTCCAATTGCTTGCGCGATTGATGCAGCGAGTCATCCTTGGGCATGTAGAAGGCGACGCCTAGCGAGCGCCCGCGCGGAATGATTGTCGTCTTCAGCAGCGCCATCGCGTCCTTGATCAGGAAGGAAACCAAGGCGTGCCCGGCTTCGTGATAAGCGGTGATGCGGCGGTCCTTTTCATTGGACAGCGGCGGCCGTTTGGTGCCGAGGCGGATGCGCTCGTAGGCGGTCGTGAAATCCGACATGGTGATCAGACGCCGATCATAACGAGCGGCGTGCATGGCCGCCTCATTGGCGAGGTTGGCGATGTCCGCGCCGGAAAAGCCGATGGTCGCCCGCGCCAGCGATTGCAACTCGACGTTATTCGCCAAAGGCTTGTTCTTGGTGTGAATCTTGAGGATATCGTGCCGCCCCTTGACATCGGGCAGGTCGACCGTGATTTGCCGGTCGAAACGGCCCGGGCGCAGCAAGGCGGGGTCGAGCACGTCAGGGCGGTTGGTGGCGGCGATCATGACGATATTCGTATCGTTATCGAAGCCGTCCATTTCCGAAAGCAACTGATTCAAAGTTTGCTCGCGCTCGTCATGGCCGCCGCCCAAGCCGGTGCCACGGCGGCGCCCAACCGCATCAATTTCGTCCACGAAGATTATCGCGGGCGCATTTTCTTTCGCCCGCTTGAATAAGTCACGCACGCGAGAAGCGCCAACGCCCACAAACATCTCGACAAATTCTGAGGCGGCGATGCTGAAGAAAGCGACGTTGGCTTCGCCGGCGACGGCGCGCGCCATCAAGGTCTTGCCCGTGCCGGGCGGTCCAATCAGCAAGACGCCGCGCGGCACCTTCGCGCCGACCTTGACATATTTCTCCGGCTGCTTGAGAAAGTCCACCACTTCTTCCAATTCCAGCTTGGCGGCGTCCTGGCCCGCGACATCTTCAAATTTGATCGCGGACATCTCCGGCGTTTTTTCGCGCGCCTGCGATTGACCGAAGGAAAAGATGCCGTTCATCTGGCCTTGCGCGCGCCGGCCCATCCAAATAAAAAAGCCGATGATGAGCACGAGCGGCAGGAAGTTCAAAATGATCGATAGCCAGGGCGATGTGCTGCTGTACTGCTGTGAGACCGGTTTGATCCCGTTTTGAATGCGGAGCCTTTCAATCTCGGGCCCGGCAAAGACCGGTATCTGAACCGTGAATCGCTTGACGCTCTGTGTTCTGCCCGATGGCGCCAATAAGACGATGCTATCGGTGAATTCTCCGTTGACCGATGTCGTGTCCCGGTATTCAAAGGTTTTGACGTTATTGAGCAGCATCTGCTCGTAAAAATCGGAGTAAGCGATTTCCGGGGTGGAAGATATGCCGCCCAGCAGACCCGGGGACGAGATCAGCGCCAGCAGCATGACCAGCACCAGCAAACCCGGCGAAACCCACCGACGCCAGTTCGGCGGTGGTTGTGGCGGGCGGTTGCCGCCGTCGCCGCTTTCTGTCTCGTCGCTGTTGTTATCCCAAAACTGCATGGAGTGATAGTACCCGCTAAATATGCTTTGTATAGCCTGATTATACCTTATCCGGCCGCGGAACTGTGCAAGTATTGTCTTAGAACCGCTAGGCGCCTTGCCGATTCCGTCGTCGCTAAACTGAAATACGATAGATGACGCCGGGGGTTGCATGGATTCGGCCGGCCGCGAGCGCGAATTATCGATAGATGATTATCGATAGGGGGAAACTTTTTTCTATCAGAAGATGCGGATTTTATGATAATTTCTCTTTGAAGCTCGCGAGCCAACGAAGGCCGCGCGCAGAGCAAACCGCCGCGGGAAAAGTTTTTTTGGCCATCTGGCAATCTGGCAAGGACTGCCTGGCGCCTGCTGATTCAGATGTTAATGAGCACTCAAGAATAGGGTAGCAGAAAAACAGCCGCAATGGGCGACTAAATGTTCACGCATTGTTAAAGCCGGGGATAATCCAGAATCTGGCCGGACTCACCGGACAAATCATGCGCGATGTCGGCTATGCTTATGGAAGGAGCCGGACCATTTCTCACTTCGGCAAAGCGTCGGTTATGACCGCAAGCGGCAAGAGAAGAGGCGCGCCATGAATCGCTTGAAAGATGAGAGCAGCCCTTACCTGCTGCAGCACGCCGATAATCCGGTGGATTGGTATCCCTGGGGCGACGAAGCCTTCCGCCGCGCGCGCGAGCAGGACAAGCCGGTCTTACTCAGCGTGGGATACAGCGCCTGCCATTGGTGCCACGTGATGGCGCATGAAAGCTTTGAAGATGAGCCGACCGCCGAGATGATGAACGCCCTCTTCGTCAATGTCAAAGTGGACCGCGAAGAACGGCCCGATGTTGACGACATTTATATGGCGGCGGTGCAGGCGATCGCCGGGCAGGGCGGCTGGCCGATGACCGTTTTCTTGCTGCCCGATGGACGCCCCTTTTATGGCGGCACCTATTATCCCAAGGAAAGCCTTTATGGCCGGCCCTCATTCACGCAGCTCATGAGCGCTGTCCATGATGCCTACCGCAATAAACGCGATCAGCTTGAGGCGCAGGCGGATAACCTGCATCAAGCGCTGAAGCGGGATGTGCTGGCGATTGGCCGCGTTGACGACAGCGGTCTCGCCACTGAACTCCTGGATGAGGCGGCGCTTAAGCTGCTGGGCAGTATCGACCGCGCCAATGGCGGCTTCGGGACGCAGCCGAAGTTCCCCAACCCGATCAGCTTGGAGTTTTTGCTGCGGCATTATCAGCGTACGGGCGATGCCGAGACGGGGCAGTTGCTCAGCCTCAGCTTGCGGAAGATGGCGCGCGGCGGCATCTACGATCATGTTGGCGGCGGCTTCGCGCGCTACAGCGTTGACGCGCATTGGCTTGTGCCGCATTTCGAGAAGATGCTCTACGACAACGCTCAACTCAGCCGACTCTACCTCCATGCCTGGCAAGCCACCGGCGACGACTTCTATCGCTCGGTCGCGGAAGACATTTACGATTACATTCTGCGCGAGATGACCGCGTCCGCCGGCGGCTTCTACAGCGCGACCGACGCCGATTCGGAAGGGGTGGAAGGCAAGTTCTTCGTCTGGACGATCGAGGAAGTTGCCGAAGCGCTCGATCCGATTCGCGCTGATTTGCCGCGGGCTTTGGAGATCGCCATTGAATACTTCGGCATGACAGCGGCCGGCAACTTTGAAGGGTCGAATATCCTGCATCTGCCGCGCCCCCCGGCAGAGACGGCCGAAAACCTCGGCTTGTCTATGGAGCAACTAAGCGAAGCGGCGTCGCTTATCAAACACCGCCTCTATGCCGCTCGGGCGCAGCGCGTTCCGCCGCTACTGGACGACAAGGTTTTGACATCCTGGAACGGCATGATGCTGGCGAGCCTGGCGGAAGCGGCGCGCGTTTTGAAGCGTGACGACTACCTCGACGCCGCCCGTCGCGCCGGTGAATTCCTGCTGCAAGATATGATCGACGACGAGGGCCGTCTTTTCCGCAGCCATAAAGACGGGCGCAGCAAGCTCAACGCCTATCTCGAAGACTACGCCAACTTGATCGACGCCATGCTTGAGCTTTACCAATCGACCTTTGACGAAGGCTGGTTCTTGACCGCGCGGCGCTTGGCCGGCTTTGCGCTGGCGCATTTCAAATCGGACGATGGCGGATTCTACGATACGAGCGATGACCATGAAGCGCTGATTGTGCGTCCGAGAAACCTGCAAGACAACGTGACGCCTTCTGGCAACGGCATGATGGCGCGGCAGTTGCTGCGTCTGGCGGCCTACACCGGCGACGCCGCCTACGATGAAGCCGCTCGCGATATCCTGCGCAAACTTTGCGACGCGATGCCGCAGTATCCGCAAGCCTTTGCCGAATCGCTCAACGCCGCCGATATGCTCATCCGCGGTATAGACGAGGTGGCAATCATCGGCAACCTGGAGAGCGACGATGGCGCCGAGATCGTCGATACCCTGCGCCTGCCTTATCGTCCCAATCAAGTTAGCGCCTGGGCGCCGGACGATGTCGACGGTCAGGCGAGCATCCCGCTCCTGCGTCATCGCTCGGCGCAAGCACAGAAGACGACCGTTTACGTCTGCCGCAATTTCGCCTGTCTCATGCCAGTCACGACGGCGCGTGAAACGGCCGGCGCCTTGGGCGACAAATGACGATTCTTCGCCCGTAGCCCAACTCAACTTCGAAGGAATATGCCGTATGCAGGAGCGTCAGGCGGGCCAGGATTATTTTCGCACCTTGCTGCGCGCCGTTGTCGGGCAGGCATTTGCCGCGGCCGGCTACCATTTTGAAAGGGCGTCGCTGCAGTCCGCCGGCGGCCGCTTCCGCTTCGGTAAAGCCTTTGACGATGGCGGCTTCGGCTGGATCGACTTTCAAGTGCTGGTCTACAGCGACACGATATGGTCAGGCGGAGCGCCATCGCGTTTTCGCGTGCAGCTCACACGTAGTCCGGCCGGCGCTGCGGGCCAAGTCTCCCGCGGTTTGAGCCAACTTGTAGTCGCCGATTTCGGCGTCAAGATTTTGCCCGTCGCCGACCATTGGTGGACCTACCGCGATACCGATTCTTTGGGCAAAGCGCTGACCGAGGCCGGTCATCTGGTCGTCGGCTATGGCATTCCCTGGCTCGCGGGCGAGCTGAGCCCGCCGGATAAGAAGGCGAATGCCCTTGCTTGACACGCCCGTAGCGCCTCCGTACGATGATGCTGGTTCACAAGGCGACGATCGACGCGTTATGTTCCTTTTCCGCATCTTTCTCCTAACCCTGAGCATCTGCGCCGCTGGCTGCAACGTCCCTCAGGCAGACGACGCGCTGCCCACGCCGGACGAAAACAACATCATCTACATCACAGCCACTCCGCCGCCGGTGGCGCAAGCGGCGCCGACGGATATTCCCACCGATATCCCTACGCTGCCGCCGCCAACGCCGACGGTCGATCCGCTCAAATTCATGATGACGGGCGAGCGCCGCCTGCTTAATGGCTACCTTGAGGAGGCCGCCGATACCTACAGCACGTTGCTGGGCTATGGCGATGCCCTGCAACCGCCCGCCCGGGCGCAAGCCGCTTTTCGTCTGGGCCAGGCTACCTTGCGCGCCGGCTATTTTCAGCGGGCGCTCGAAGCTTTTAGCCTGTTCATCACGGAATTCCCCGGCCATCCGGATATCGCGCAAGCGTATTTTCTGCGTGGCGATGCCCGGCTAGGCCTGTTGCAATGGGCGGCGGCCATCGCCGATCTGCAGCAGTACCTCTCGCTGCGGCCGGGCTTGATCGACAGCTACGTCTACGAGCGCATCGCCGACGCGCAGATCGCCCTGGGCCAAACGGATGCCGCCCTGACTAACTATGAGCGCGCCATTAACGCCAAGCGCTCCTTGGTGCCGCTGCTTATATTGCGGGAGAAGCTGGCGCAGATATACCTGAACCTTCAACGTCATGCCGATGCCGTCGCCCAATACGATGCCATCCTGGCGGTGGCGCGCAACAGGCCCTATCGCGCCAGCATCGCTTTCACAGCGGCGCAGGCTGCCCTCGCTGGCGGCGCGCTGGCGGCCGGGGTGGAGCGCATGCGAGCCGTCGTTGAAAATTATTCCGGGACGGCCACAGCCTGGAAAGCGCATGACGCGCTCGGTCAACATGGCGTCGCTTACGATGATCTGCAACGCGGACGCGCCGCTTATATCGCCGGCGATTATCAGGCGGCGATCGACGCCTTCAATCAATACACCACCACACATGAGCTGGCGGCGATTCCAGCCGACCTGTTCCTGTCTCTCGGGCGCGCCTACCGGCAGATCGGCAACTCGGATGCCGCGGCCATCGCCTTCCAAACGGTTATCGATCAGTACCCGAGTGATCCGCTCTTCGGCGATGCCTTGCTGGAACGGGGGCGGACGCGCTTTCTCGCCGGTGACAGCCCGGCCGCGATCCAAATCTATCTCGCGATTGCCGATACTTATCCCCTGTTCGAAGAACCGGCCGGGGAGGCCCTTTGGCGCGCCGGCTACCTTTATGGCACCAACGGAGAGACCGCGCTTTCACGGCAAGTATTCACCCGCCTGGCGGATAATTACCCCGACCATGAATTGACCACGAGCGGTCTGTTCATTGCCGCCTCGGCCGCCGTGCGAGAAGAAGAATGGACGGTGGCTGAACACCTGTTTGCGCGGATCGCAAGTCTGGCAAGTGGCCAACACCAGGCTGGCGCTTACCTGGGGATGGGCAGGATTGCGCTGGGAAGAGGCGACGAAGCGCGGGCGAAGGAGGCCTTCGACCTGGCTTTCAAAGCGGCGCCGGATAGCTATTCCGCCGCGCGCTCCACGGATTTTCGGCTGGGCATAGAGCCATTCCAGCCGCCAGCCGCCTGGAGATTTGATTCTGACGAAGTCGCTGAAAGGGCGGCCGCAGAGCGCTGGTTGCGCGAAACATTCGCGCTGGAAGAGCAAGGCGAGCTTTGGCGCTTATCGGCCGAATTAAACAGCGATCCGCGCATGATCCGCGGACGCGAACTCTTGGCCGTCAGCGCCTTCGCCGAAGCCGCCACAGAATTCGAGGACCTTGTTGACGAAGCGCGGGACAACGCCGATGCGCTGAGCAGCTATCGTTTGGCGATCGCCTTGCGCGATCTTGGCGTCTATCGCGAAAGCATAATCGCGGCGGCTGATGTCATCATCGCCTCAAGATCGGGCACATTCAATGCGCCGCCCTTCCTCGCGCGCATGCGCTTCCCGGCTTATTACATCGACATCATTCAACCGGCGGCGGCAGCGCGCGGCATCGACCCGGCGCTGATGCTTTCCTTGATCCGCCAGGAAAGCCTCTTCAATACCTTCGCCACCGCGGCCGCTGGCGAAAAAGGCTTGATGCAAGTGATCCCATCTACCGCGCAGTACATCGCCGAGCAGTTGAATTGGCAAGATTATCAGCATAGCGACCTCTTCCGCCCCCATGCCGGCATCGCCTTTGGCGCCTTCTACATTGACGAGCAGCTCGAACTCTTCGATCAAAATGCTATCGCCGCGCTGGCCGCCTATAATGCTGGTCCCGGCCGCGCCTATGATTGGAATGCGCTTTCGGGCGGGGATCCGGATCTCTTCATGACAACTATCACCATCGATTCTACGCGCCATTACGTTCAATTTATCTACCGCAATTACAATATATACCGCGCATTGTACGGCGTTGAAGGCGCATAGCAGCCGGCGACGACGTGGAACAGCGAGACGAATATTTCGTATTCCTAATATAGAATGCCGTAAAACATATCGCGCGCGGCTCCCGCGTGTTATTACAATTGAGTCGACTGAATCTTGCGTTCGGGCAGGATGTGATAAACTGCTTTTGACGGCCGCTTTCGAGATGTATGGGGATCATGCAAGCGCAGCGATTGCTCGATAATCTTCAAGCGCAGGGGGCGAAGAATCTGGACGAGTTCTTCGGCAACCCGCGCTTGACGGATGACAAATATACAGTCGCGCCCTATGAGGCGGTGAAGAAGGTCGCTGTCCTGACCGAGTCTTTCCTGCCCAAAGTGGATGGCGTCGTCAAGACCTCTTACCTGACCATCCGTTACCTGCAGGAGACCGGCCGCGAAGTGCTGATCTTCGCCCCCGATATCGCCGTCGACAATGTTGGCGATTCGCAAGTCATTCCGCTGCCGTCCATCGGCCTGCCGCAAGCGCCGGAAACGCGAATGGCGCTGCCGAATCCGATCGTCGCTCGCCATATTGAAGAGTTCGAGCCGGATATGATTCATCTCTTCAGCCCGGCGGCGATGGCGGTAAATGGCATGGCGGTCGGCCGCCACTTGAATCTCGCCGTGATCGCCAATTATCAGACCGATCTCCCCGGTTATACTGAGCACTACGGTTTTCCCATGCTTTCGGGGCCGGTCAATCGCTGGCTGCGTTACATTCATAACGGCTGTCATTTGACGCTCGCGCCAACGCAGACCATCATCCGCCGGCTGCGCGCCGAAGGATACCGCCGCCTGCGGCATTGGGGCCGGGGCGTCAATACTGAGCGTTTCTGTCCATCTCACTCGCGCGCGGCAATGCGTGAACGCTTGCTGAATGGACGCGATCAAGAGTCGCTGCTTTGCGTCTTTGTCGGCCGTCTGGCGAATGAAAAGCGGATAGACTTGCTGCTGGATGTGGCGCGCGCGCCTGGCATCGCCCTCACCATCATTGGGGATGGCGCCTTGCGGGAGGAGCTTGAGGGGGCCTTCGCCGGTACCGGCGCCTGCTTTACCGGATACCTGATCGGCGACGAACTGGCTCAAGCCTATGCCAGCGCCGATGTCTTCGTCTTCCCCGGCGCCCACGAGACCTTCGGCCAAGTCATCATGGAAGCGATGGCATCCGGCTTGCCCGCCGTCGTGGTCGAGGCCGGCGGCGCGCCCGATGTCATCCAGGACGGCGTTAGCGGCCTGGTTGTTGAGCCGACTCGAAGCGCCTTCGCCGAGGCGATCGAATACCTGCGCGATCACCCGGATATCCGATTCCGAATGAGCCATGGCGCGCGAAACCTGGCCGAGACGCGCCCCTGGCCCGCCTTGATGGCCCAACTCGAAGACTATTACGAAGAAGCCTACATGATGAACAAGCGCTTCAAGAGCTTGTTCGGCTTCACCAATTATCACCGCCCGCTGTCGATTCCCGCGCGGCTCGTTCGCCGTCCGCGCAGCCTGTCAGCTTCGCAGTGACTCGCAGAATTCGCTCGGGTTTATATTCGCCTATGTTGCTGGACCGGTTCCTGCCACCGTCTGCTCTTGGGACTGAAGCGGCGCCACTGCCGAATTGCTCTGCGGAATCTGTCATTCCTGCCCGATAAGGAATTGTTCTCCGATGCCCGAATCCCCCGTGAAACGCACTTTGGCGCTTATATCTCATGATGGCAAAAAAGCCGATATGATCGCTTTCGTAAAGGACCATCGCGAACGCCTGAACGCCTTCGACCTGGTTGCGACCAATACGACCGGCAAGCTGATCGAGGAAAAGTCCGGACTCCCCGTCAAGCGCCTGCTATCAGGACCGTATGGCGGCGATGCGCAGATTGCCGCGATGGTGGCGGAAGGGCGGATCAGCGCTGTCTTCTTCTTCTTGGATCCGCTTGGCAAGCATCCGCATGATCCCGATATTCAAGGTCTGCTTCGTATCTGTAATGTACACAATGTGCCGCTGGCAACCAATCTTGCGACGGCCCTGCTCTTGCTTAACGCGTAAGATCAGGCCTTTCTTACGCCATTCTTTCTTTTCCGCGCGGGCATCGTAGCCCATAATTGGCATGAACGCGTCTGCTCTGGGCCGCAGCGCAGTTGGAACCGGCGGAGGCGCAAGCCCTCGCCGCAAAAGGTAGAATCTTGCCGGAACAAGACAGCGTCATCGTAGATTGGGTCACCGACTCGCGAGAAGGCGATCAAGACGCCTTCGCCGAGATCGTGTACCTGTTCCAGGACCCGGTCTTCAACTTTTGCTATCGCATGTTGGGCGAAAGCGGCGAGGCGGAAGACGCGACCCAGGAGACTTTCTTGCGTGTGCACAAGAACCTGCATCGCTACGATACCGCTCGCTCGTTCAAAACCTGGATTCTTTCTATCGCTTCGAATCACTGCATAGATCGCTTGCGCAAACGCCGCATGCAATATGTCTCCCTTGATGACGAACCAACGGCGGCAGCGCTGGCCTTGCGCAGCAGTGACCCCACTCCCGAACAAGCGACCATGCAATATGAATTGAGCGATGCTATCCAGGACCTGCTGCAACAGCTTGACGAACATTATCGCCTGGCGGTGATCTATCGCTATTGGTACGAATACTCCTATGCCGAGATCGCCCGCGAGATGGACACGACTGAAAGCGCTATCAAGAGCCGGTTGCACCGCGCGCGCAAGCGCCTGGCGGAACTCCTTGAAAACGCCAAACACGATGCCAAGAGCCGGCTGGCGGATTCCCTGCCGAAAGGAAACTGAGATGTCTGACGAGCAAAGCCTGCCACAGCAGGAAATGATGCAACAGGCAATTGACGGGCAACTCTCCGACGAGATGGCGAGCAAGCTCAAGGAGGTGCTCGGCAGCGACGGCGACGCCGCGCAGGAATTCGGAAGATTGCGCCGCATAGACTCGCTATTGAAACGAGCGCCGCATCAACGCGCGCCGGCCCGGCTGGCCGCCACTATCATGGCGCGGGTGGCGGAGCGGATGCAAGCGGAAACGGAAAACTCCGAATTGACGCCGGAAATGCAGCGCCTGATGATGTTGAGCCTTTCCGCCGCCATGATCGCGATGATGCCCATGATGGAAGCGGCTTCCTGGCTGGTTCTCAACGCCCGGCGGGATCCGGAACTGTTGAGCGATGTCATGATCGAGACGATCGGCTGGATGTCGCTGGTCACAAACGCGCTGATTCAATTGCTTGAGGACGCCGAGAATCTGGCGCGCCGCGAGCCGGAAGTGGCGGCAGCCACCCTTGCCCTGACACCCTATATGCTCTCAACAATCCTGGACTATCTCGACGAGCTTCCCTTGACAGAATAATTTCACCCCGGAGCCTTTGCGCGCTAGACATCGTCGTCCGGGATCATCTCGATCTGTCGAACTTTGTAAGTGACCAGGCCGTCCGGCACTTCTACCTTGACGCGGTCGCCAACCTGCTTGCCGAGCAGCGCCTTGCCCACCGGCGAATCCAGCGAAACGCCGCGGCGCCCGTGCGTGATTTCTTCACTATCAAGCAAGTCCATTGTGAATTCTTCTTTTTCCGCCGTGTCGTATACCGTCACGCGATTGCCCGGCGTGATCGTATCCGGGTCCTCATCGGCGTCTATGATCTCCGCGCGCGCCAAGACATTCTGCAGGTGCGCGACCCGTTCATCCAAACGCTCCTTGGAGACCATCGCGTCAAAGAATACGGCCTCCTCGCCTTGGTCGTCTTCGCGCGCTTCCGCCAGCATCTCGGCGACTTTGGAGTTCTCCACGCTGGTGAGTATGTTAAGCTCGCGCTGTAACTTGTTGTAGCCCTGACGAGTCAGGAGAATGCGTCGTTCTGCCATGAGTTATTCCTTTCCTGTCGCAATCATCCGTATATACGGCGGCTCACAAAAAATGTTCCAGCTATATCGCAGGCGCCGGCAACAGTAAAGTAGACGAAACGCCCTGCCCACCGGACAGGACGCGCCATTGCACTCGTTTGATTGCTTACGCGCGCATTATATTATGCTTTTGCGAGAAAATCAAATGGTTCTTTTTACAGGAAGTGGCGAATTTGCTCGATACTAAGTCATTTGTAGCGACAACCTGTCAGGGTGCCCGCGTTTAATAATAGAGTTTTCAGGTGACTTATAAGCCGCCCCCACATTGCCTTGCGATGTTGGCATATCTACACAATTCACCACTCCCTTCTACAAGCGAGTGTCGTCTAAGCGCCATGTCAGGCGGAAGTGATTTATCCCTCGAATCAGTAGACCTCCGGATTGACACAAGTCGGGAGCGGCTGCCCGGCTAATCCGGCGATCAAGTTGTCCGCCGCCATCTCCGCCATCTTACTACGCGTGGCGACGCTGGCGCTGGCAATATGCGGCGCCACCAGGCAGTTGTCCAACGACAGCAAGGGATCGTCGAGCGCTATGGGTTCGGGCTCGGTGACATCCAGCCCGGCCGCCAAAATCTCCCCATCGCGCAGCGCTTCATACAGCGCCGCCGGGTCAACCACGCCGCCGCGCGCCGTGTTGATAAGCATGGAACTCGGCTTCATGGCGGCCAGCTCGTCCTTGCCAATCAGATGATAAGTATCGTCGGTTAACGGGACGTGCAAGCTGACGAAATCGCTCTCGCGGAGCAACTCATCCAGGCTGACTTTGTCACCGCCGATAGCGCTGATCTCATCGGCGTCTTCGAGCGAATTGACCAGGAGGCGCATGTTGAACCCGGCTGCTCGGCGGGCCATCGCCTTGCCGATGCGTCCGCAGCCCACGATGCCCAGGGTCGCGCCGTAGATGTCTTGCCCGGAAAGCACGGTCGGGTGCCAGGTGCGCCACTTGCCCGCTTGAATGTATTGCTTCGCTTCGGGGATGCGCCGCGCCACCGCCATCAGCAGGGCGAAAGCGAAATCAGCGGTGGTCTCCGTCAGAACGCCCGGCGTATTGCCAACCGGGATTCCCCTCTCGTTGGCGGCGGCGACATCGATATTGTCGTAACCCACCGCCATATTGCTGATCACTTTCAAGCCCGGTCCGGCGTCCATGAGCTGCGCGTCGATCCGGTCGGTGAGCAGGCTGATTAGTCCGCTGAGCTGGCCGACCTTGCGCAGAATGACCTCGTAGTCGGGCGGCATAAAATCCTCCCAGACCTCCAGCTCGCAATGGGCTGACAGCCGTTCCAAGGTCGCGGACGGAAGCTGACGCGTCGCAAATACTTTATCTCTGCTCATGGATTCGCTCCGGGATGGTCCTGCCTCGGCGCATTATAGCGCAAGCCTGCGCTCCGCATAGCGTTGGTCTTCCGCCGGCAAGACTCGGCGTAAGGCCGTGATGCCGGGCGATTCGGTCGCTCGAAATCTGCCTTGCTCTCAAGCTTATGGCAGGGTGGGCAGGGACACTCGGACAAGCGTGCCCCGGTTCGGCTCGCTGCTGAGGGAAATCTTGCCGCCGCTGCCTTCGATGTGACGCCGCGCCAGATACAAGCCCAAGCCCAGACCCGGCGCCGCGTCATCGCCTTGCCAAAACGGCTGGAACGCGGCGTCGTCAGCGCTGCGGAATCCCTTGCCCTTGTCATAAATGGTGATATCGGCGCGATAACCATATTCTTGAATCGCCATGCTCACTCGCTTGACGCCCGCGTGCCGCCGAATATTATGCGCGATTTCGCCGAAGGCGTAACTGAGGTAGGTTTCATCGCCAATGACGCAGAACTTCAACTCGACCGTGGGAAGCCTTATGCCCTTGAGCTCCGAGCGCAGTTTCCGCAGGAGCGCGGCGCCAGGGAATTCTTCGTCCGCGTAAATGAGTTGATTGTGCCTTAACAAGGAATATTGCCAGATATTGGACATCATGTGCTCTATTTCGAGTAGGGACGCCAGCGCGAATTCAATGATGCCCCGCTGTTCCTCGTTGAGCGGCCCATCGAAACCGGCTGACAGGTTTTCCAGCGCCGCCAGGGTCGGATGCTTCAAGACATTAAATCTTTCCCGAACGGCCGGGCGGGTGGCGGTATTTTCGATGCCGAGCGCCGTGATGACATCCATCACCAACGTATGCATGCCCCAACTGTAAGCGTGTATGCGCTTGAAACACTCGCGCTGGTCGCCTGTCGTCGCGCCAAATGCGCCACTCATCATGGATTCCATCGACGAGATGATATCGCTGACCGGATCGAGAAGCTTGCTATAGGATATCTTCGCCACTTGAGGGAGCCAGACTTTTAACTTGCCTAAATTATAGCCTAGAACTGGAGTATAGCGGACACAGAGAAACTCTTGGGAGTGGTGAATATCGTGGATGCGAACTCAATCATAATCAAAAAATTATCGTTGTGCCCTTTGTGCCTTTGTGGTTAATCAACAGGTATCGTCTTCAATGTCAGAACGATGTCCATCAAAATCACCGCTCTCACGACTCCAAAAAAACAAAAAAAGCAGCCGGCATTTGGCCGACTGCCTTATTGCGCTATTTGTCCTGTCTGCGAGTTATCGCAGATCGCCGCGGGGCAGGCGCTATTTCAGTTCGACGACCGCGCCCGCTTCTTCCAGCTTGGTCTTGCCGTCTTCGGCAAGATCTTTGCTGACCTCTTCCAGCACGGTAGCCGGCGCCGATTCCACCAACTCCTTGGCTTCCTTCAAACCAAGCGGCGTGATGCCGCGGATCGCCTTGATGACGTTGATCTTCTTCGGGCCGATTTCCTTGAGGATGACATCAAACTCTGTCTTTTCTTCTTCGGGCTCGGCCTCAGCGCCGGCGATCGCCGCTCCCGGCGCCATCATCATCATGCCGCCGCCAGCAGCCGCTTCAACGCCCCAGGCGTCCTCCAGCTTCTTCTTCAGGTCAGCCGCTTCCAGGATTGTCAACGCGCTGAGTTCTTCTACCAATTTGTCAAGGTCTGCCATTGTTCTCCCTCATTCTGCTTCTATCTGCAACTTCGTGACTTCCGATAATGCTTCCGCGGCGCCGGCTGGTCCGGTCGTCGCCGTTATTCGCTGACGCCCGCGCCTTGCTCGTTCTTGTCAAGGTAGGCTTGCAAAACGTTGACGACCCCGGCGGTCGCTTGATTCAGAACGTTGACGACGCCCTGGGCCGGCGAGACCATCAGCCCGGCCAATTGGGCCCGCAATTCATCGAGCGTCGGCAATTGGGATACGGCTTCGACCTGTTGCGCGTCCAGGACATCGCCGCTCATGATGCCGCCCGTCACCGTCATCTTCTCTTCAAAGGCTTCGTCCTCGATATGCTTGAGCAAAGCCTTCGATACACCGGGCATATTGTCGCCGCCGAAAATAATCGCCACCGGACCTACAAGCAAATCCTCCGGTACGATCCACTTCGCTTCTTCGAGAGCCTTGCGCATCAGCGTATTCTTGGCGACCAGGTACAAGCCACTGTGCTCGCGCAATACATTGCGCAGCCCTTGCACCTGGGCAACGCTGAGCCCTTGCGTATGCACAACGACGAAGCCGTCGCTCTCGTTGAGAATGTCGACGTAACTAGCGACAAGTTCTTTCTTGCGGGTTCTGGTAATCGGCAATTGGCGCTCCTTTCATCATCGGGCGGCTGCTCCGTCTAAGGCGGAACAGGCGCGTTCAATATAAATCGCGACCCGCAATTTGAGGTCGCGACCAAGTCCGGGCTTGCTTGTTTGCAATCAGGCTGTCTGCGCGTCCCTCGGCAGGTGATTAAGGGCGGCTGCCCCCCTGCTGTCTGCGGTTAACGTCGCTATGCGGTTTTACAAGCGCGCATTATAGCGGCCTTAGCCTGTAGGTCAAGGCGCATTTCACAATGTTGACGCCATCGGGCCGCTGCGTTACAACTTGAAAGGTTATGATAATCCCAAAGGACTGAGAAAATGGAACTGGATCGCGACGCGCTGCAAAAGAAAGTACACGCGCTCTATGCCCGTGAACATGCTGAATTAGGGCAGGCGGGCGCCCTAGAACATCTGGAACGCGGACAGCAGTGGAAACTCGCCGATACGCTGAACGCGGGCGGCGTGCTCGTGTTCCCCCATGCCGGCGTCCATGACTGTGGCTACCAGATCGCCGCCTGCGTCCAAGCCGCGCTGGATAGCGGCGCTGACAAAGTGGTGGCGCTCAGCGTGCTGCATGCCTTCACGCCGGCGATGGAAGCGGCCCGCGTGGCCGTCGCGGCCGGCGCGGACCCGGCCGATTTCGAATTCTGGGGCATTCAAGGTCCAGGCTTAAACGGGCGTCGCGAATGGACCGGCGATCATGCCCTGATCAGCTGGCGGCACTTCTGGGAAGCGGAGCTCAATCGCCGCGGCATCGCGGCCGATAAGGCGCCGCGCGTCTTTGAACGCTATCCATATCTCGCCGGCGGCAAGCCGGAGGCTCTGCCGGGCATCGACGAGCTGGCGCGCTTGCTGGAAGATGCGGTGGTGGTCAGCACGGCCGATCCCTTCCATCATGGCATCGGTTATGGCGATGCGCCGGAAGACGCTTATGACCACGATGAAGCGGGCTTGGCCTACGCCCGGGCGACGATCGAAGCCGGGATCCGGATTCTCGAGCGAGGCGACTACCGGGCTTACAACCAGCATTGCGTCGAATCGAAAAGCGATGCCCGCGATACCGGCCAGGTCTACCGCTATCTGCGCGGTCCCATGAGAGGCGAAGTGCTGGATATCAGCTTTACCGACTCATCGGAGTTATACGACCAGCCTAAGCCGACCTGGGTGGCCGGCGCCTTGATCGAATGGAAGCCGGCCGGCTAGTCTAGGTTGATTCAGCGCGTCAAGTTTCGCTGTCGATTTGCAGTTTGGCTTCCAGGTCGGATAGCGCGTCCTGCAGTTCTTGCTGCCGCAGGCTCTGTGTCAGGTCGCCGCGGGTCCGCTCGAGCACGCCTCGGACGATGTCGGTTTGGCGGCGCAATCCATGCGTCAGCGCATCGGGGAAATCGAAGGTCACGAGTTGATCGTAAATGGCATCCATCGCGCCCAGCAGGCGCTCGGCCTCGTCGCTGTGGCTGTCTTGCCGCCGCAGAATGTCCAGGATGAAACGGCGCAATTCGGTGGCGGCTTCGCCCAGGCCTTTTAAGTAGGTCGCGCTTTCTATGCCCAGCTCGACCGCCGACGGCAGCGCTTCACCGCTTATGATCGCGCGCGTGATGAATGCCTCGGCGACTTCCTTCATGGCATCCTGACTGTAGCCGGTATGGTACAGATCGGGAAAGCCGCGGACGGTCGCCTTTAGTTCTTTGGCGCCGGCCTGGACTTGCTCCAGCTTTTCATCAGCCAGCGCCCAATCGCGCCGGTGGATGGCGCGGATGCCCTCGGAACAATGGCGTATGAGCGGGCGTGACAGCGAGATTGCGGCATCGCGCGCGGCATTGCGCGCCTCAAGGTCAGCGCGGACCTCGTCGCAGATCTGCTCCAGATTATTCATCATCGTCGTCCGCGGGCTTCACCGCGCCGAAGAGCTGATCCGCCAGCGTCGGCCGCGGCGGCGTCGTCAATGCGCCATGGCTGGCTTCATACTTGGCGATGTTTTCCTGGAGGGCGTTCAGGAAGAGCTTGCTGTGCGTCGGCGTCATGATGACCCGCTTTTGCAAACGCGCCCGGTCATCATTCGGCATCACCTGGATGAAATCGAATATCACCTCGTTGGCGTTGTGGGTAATCATGACCATGTTGGAATAGATCGCGCTGGGGTCGCGCGGCAGTTCCAGTTTGACCTGGCGCTTCTGCGACTTGGGTTCTGCCATGAGAGCCTCGCGTCATTATGCTAGATGCCATCATTATAGCCAATCGAACGCGCCCCTCATAAGCGCCGTAAAGCCGGGGAGTGGTGAATCTCAAGGATACAGGACATATCTCGAATTCCATGCTGGGGGATTCACCACTCCCGTCGTTATTGGCATTATGGGAGTCTTTGCGGGCGGCCTTGGGCTTTGTCGGGAGTTGAATGGAGGCGTCGGGAGCAAGCGTGAGGGTATCGGATTGTTGGTGTGTATTAGGAGTATATCTGACATTGTCCGTTTGTCGGACAAGGGAAAACCCTTTTCGGACAAAGTCGCATTTTGCCGGCGGCGCAGCATTTTGCGCCAGTGGGGAAGGGCACGTTGATCCTGCAAGCAGGCGGGCGGCGTTGATCTCGTCATGGAACTTGAGCCGGGCGATGGCATGGCGGTCCTCAGTTGCTTGGGATTGGAGTCATTATAGCACAGGCGTTCTGAAATGAAAGGACTGAAGGCGGCGATTTTGAGGCGCGGCGAAAATCGAGGCCTGCCGCCATCGCGCAACGCCCTCTCCCCAGCTGGCGCGATCGTCGTTAGGATGAAGCTTCAATTCGAGTCCCTTGTGAAATGGAGCCCGCCATGCCCGCCTACATATATCGTATACAGCCGGTGCGCCCCGAGATGCTTTCGGCGGGCCCAACCGACGAAGAGGCTCAAATCACGGCTGAGCACTTCACTTATCTCAAGACACTGATGGAAGCGGGCGCGCTCATTCTGGCCGGCCGCACCCTCAACAGCGATTATTCGGCCTTCGGCATCGCCATTTTCAATGCGCGCGATGATGACCATATGCGCCAGATCACTGCCGGCGATCCGGGCGTGGCGAAGAAGCTGTTCCGCGCCGAATGGTATCCCTATCGCATTGCCCTGCATGCGCCGACAAACGCGCCCGGCGATTAGCGCATCGCGTCGGCTCGCTCTGTCAGTTCGGAGCAATGAATCTACACGATTGGTTCCCGCGTCGGCGTGCCGGCATTCCGCGGGTAGCCCCTCGGCGTCGGCTCCACCTTGTCCACGAGGACGAGGTAGCGGGAATTGGACAGGGTCGGCAGTCGGATTTCCTCGATGGCATACAACTCGCCCCCCAATATGTCGATCGCTCGCGCCGCCGCATTGCTTTCGTCGTAGGCCTCCGCGCCGCGCATGACGATCACCTGTCCCTCCAATTTCGCCAGCGGCAAGGTGTATTCCATCAGCGCCGGCATCGGGGCGACCGCCCGCGCGGTGACAATGTCATAAACCTCGCGATGCGATCGGCTCCGCCCGGCGTCTTCCGCCCGCGAATGCAAGACACGGATATTGCCGAGACCCAGCGCCTCGCCGATATGCTCGATGAAGCGCAGCTTCTTGCCCGTCGAGTCCATCAAAGTCACCTGGCATTCGGGATACATAATGGCGATGACCAAGCCGGGGAAGCCCGCCCCCGTCCCGACATCGACGATCCGCAATCCGTCAAATCGGGGAATGACAGTCGCAAGCGTCAAGGAATCCAAAAAATGCTTGACGGCGATCTCATCAGGATCGGTGATCCCGGTCAAGTTGATGCGCTGGTTCCATTCCAGCAGCAAAGTCGTAAAGCGGGCAAAGCGCCCAAGCTGCTCGGCGTTCAATTCGAGATTGAGCAGTGACTTGGCGCGGGCGCGGAGTTCCCGCCAATGCGCTTCGCCGATATCCGGAGGCGTCATTGTCAGCTGCGCGCTAAGACTCCCAAGGGTAAGTTTTTAAGGGCATCGACGGTTGTTCGTGCAGCACTTCAATACCATAGGGATTCGTCTGAATCGTAAATCGGCAGTAGCTGCCCAAGCGCTCGTTTTCCGTGCCCGGTCCATAATTCTCATAGCCATCGGTGATGGCTTGCGCCCAGCCGACCGCGTAGTTGATCTCGTAATTGCCCGGTTCCCACTTGGGTCCAAAATTCACCGTATAGAAGACCCACCAGTTGAGGCTGCCCGGCATCTGCTTGATCTCGCTGACTTCGACATTGGGAATTTCCAGCCCGTGCAATTGAATCGCGTATTGGGCGTTGTCGATATGCGCCTGCACCTGCTCCGGCGTCTTGGCGTACCAGGACCAGAATACCCGTATCGTGTCCGTGTCATACAGGATGCCGGGGTCAGCCCCGTCCACATCGACGCATTCGGCGAATATAAGACCCGGATTCTCCGTCCGGCCCGGCACGATGGATACGCTGGGCCGCGCGCCAATTTGCACGATCGGCTCCACCGGCTGCGAATACACCGGGTTCAATATGTCGCCGTCGGGCGTGATTACGCCGGATGAGGACATGAGTCGGGGAGCCGCCGAGGTATCTATGCCTTCGACGAGCGTGTTCGCCGGCGCTTCGCATTCCTTGAGCAGGTCATCCGAAGGCGCCTGGAATATCGTGCTGTCCGCATCGCTCTCGCGCCCGATGCGAATGACCACGCTGACAGGCTCGCCCAAGGCGCGCGTCGCGCCATCCGACCAATATACGATCTGGCTGACCGCGTAATCCCCATCGACATTGACGCGCCGCAAACCGGTGATCGCTTGGCCCAAACCGCCATAGGCGTTAAAGGCTTGATAATACAAATCGTACCCGCTCTCCATGGCGCCGGATAGATCAATCACCATGCGGTCTTCGCAGGCGGAGTAAAACCAGTTCACGGTCGATGTATATTCGGTCTCTTCTTGTGCCTGAACGCTGAACAGCAGGGCAAAGAGCAACAGAAGAAGAAGCAAGACTTTGGTTACACGCATGAGATTGCAGCCCCATCTTGTCATTCCTGAAAGGCATTCGACATTCATTTTACCGCATCTCGTCAAATAACTCAGCCCGATTGTTTGCAATCTATGCCGCCAAAGCCGACACACTGCCTCGCCTCCTTTAGTACAATACAGAATAAAGATTCGCGATCCCATCTGAAAGGCAAGCCGGCTTTGAGCAAAACAACCATTTGCATCTTGACAGGTGATGAAACCGGGCAGGAACTGCTCGATGAGGCGCTGCGCGTGCTGGACCCCAGCGTGATCCGTCTGCGCAATCTCGCCTTCGAGACCTTTGATCTGTCGCTTGAGAATCGGCGCCGCACGAAGAATGACGTGGTTAGAGAGGCGGCCGCGCGCATTCTTGAAACGGGCTTGGCTATCAAGGCGGCGACAATCACGCCGGGCGACCCCGACGATGTCGGCAGCCCCAACGCTCTCCTGCGCGAGCTCGTTCATGGCAGCGTGATCTTGAGAACCGGCCGGCGGATCCCCTCAGTGCGACCGCTAGCTGGCGTGCACGCGCCGATCGCCGTCGTTCGCATGGCGGTTGAAGGCGCTTACGCCGCTGAAGAATGGCGCGAGGGCGAAGGCCTTGATGAGATCGCCTATAACAAGCGCCATATCAGCCGGCGCACTTGCCGTGCCGTGGCCGAGTTCACCTTTCAATATGCTGAAGCCCACAGCGCCAGCGTCTTCGGCGGGCCCAAATACACCGTCAGCCCGGTCTACGAGGGCTTGTTCAAGGAAGAACTCGATCGGGCCGCCGCGCTCCATCCCCGCGTGCGCTACAACCCCCAGCTCATTGACGCGACCTACGCCCTGCTGCTGGAAACATCGGGTGAGCCCCTCGTCATTCCCGCGCTCAATCGCGATGGCGATTCCCTGAGCGACCTCGTCATCAAGATGTTCGGCACCATCGCCGGCGCTGAATCGGTGATTATCGGTTTCGACGACGACTTCAAGGTCAAAGTGGCGGTGACGGAAGCGCCGCATGGCACCGCGCCCAGCCTCACGGGCAAAAATATCGCCAATCCAATGGCGATGATTCTGGCTTGCGGCGCCTTGCTCCGCTATGTCGATGGCCGGGATGCCGCCCTCGCCAGCCGCGCCATATATGAATCGGCTCTGGAAGCGGTTTACAATGGCATCAAAACGCCTGACCTCGGCGGCCGGGCCAGCACCAGCGAATTCACCGATGAAGTTATTCGCGAGGCGCGTGGTAAACTTGAAGTCTGGGATGCCTTGGGCGATTAAGGCGGCTGAGGGTGGATCAAGAACTGAATCGAGATGTGGCGGAGTTGTGGTCGATTCTCTTTGATATCGTCACGGACGGCGAAAAACGTCTCGCCAGCCACTTTGAGGCGCATCAGTTGACGCCGCCCCAGTTTTATGTGCTCAAGACGCTGTCGGAGAATGCCGGCGCCTGTCGTATCGGCGACATCGCTCGCGATCATCATCTGACCAGCGCGACAATGACCGGCTTGGTCAAACGACTGGAAACGATGAACCCGCCTTTGGTGCGGCGGCAACGCAATCAAAGCGACGGGCGCTCTGTTGACGTCATTCTCACAGAAGCGGGCGCCGCGCGTTTCATAGCGGTGCAGCGCGCCTTGATGGACCAGTTGCGGGCGGTCTTCGGCGCCCTGCCGGAGGCCCAGCGCCGCGACATCATCGACCAGGTGCGCCGCTACTTCACGGTCTTCTCACAGCGCTTTCCCGTCGGCGATAGCCCCTGACTACTTTGGCTCAGCGCCAGTGTAACGGTCGAACCAGTTTATCATCTCAGTCAAGCGGCTGACGCGATGCCCGGGCTCGCCGCTGCGCGAAAGCTCGTGCCCCTCCCGCGGATAGCGCAGCATGCGCACCGGCGTATCGGTCGCGCGCCGCACCCAGGCGAAGAGCTGCTCACCTTGCTCAATCGGCACGCGAAAGTCGTTCTCGGAGTGGATCAGCAGCAACGGCGTCTTGATATTCGCCGCGTATTTCAACGGCGAGTTCTCCCAGTAGACATCGTGGTCGTCCCAGGGTTCGGCGTCAAATTCGTTGGACATAAGCAGCGGAACATCCGATGTGCCGTAGAAGCTTGAGATATTGTAGACGCCTCGCTGGGAAACGGCCGCCGCGAATCGATCCGTATGGCCGATGATCCAGGCCGTCATGTAACCCCCATAGGAGCCGCCGGTGATGGCCATGCGCCCCTCGTCAGCGTAGCCAAGCGCCAGAAACGCGTCCACGCCGGCCATGATGTCATCCATCGCGACCGGTCCCCAGGCGGCGTGCAGCTTGCGCATGAAGGCCTCGCCATAACCGCCGCTGCCATGCGGGTTGCAGTAGAAGACGGCATAACCGCGGGCCGCGTGGAACTGCCACTCATGCCACATGGACTTCGTGGAGAAACCCCAGGCGGCATGCGGACCGCCATGAATGTTGAGCGCCAGCGGCGCCTTGTCGCCGGCTTCATGACCGACAGGCAGAATGTACCAGCCTTGCACGTCGCCATGGGGCGACTCGAATCGTAGTTCCTGCACCGGCTGCACGATGACCTCGTCCAGCCATTCCTGGTTGAAGCTAGTGACTTCGCGGAATTCGCCCTCCGCCAGCCAGTAGAGCTCCTGCGGATTCGCCGGCGTCGAGACGGTCAGCGCCAGCGCGCCGCCGCGGCCGATGTCAATCTCTTCGACATCGCAGGTTCCGCTATGCGCCTGGCTGAGACGGTCGGCGGCGGGATCGTAAAGCCAGGGCAAGACCGTGCCTTCACTCTCGAGGCTCAGCGCCAGCACATTATCCGGCGACCAGGCCCAGTCGATTGCTTCGCGGTCCAGCGACTCATTGAGGACGCGCGTCTCGCTCCCGTCAACGGCCATAATGACCAAGCGCGCGGGCATATCGGTGCTGCCGATTTGTCCCCGTCCGCAGGCGATCCATTTGCCATCCGGCGATGGCTTGGGCGCGTATACGCTGAAACTGCCATCGGACAGCGCCGTCTCCGCGCCCGTCTCCACATCAAGCGAATACACATTCATGGCGCGCCAGGGTTCGTCGCCCTCCGGCGTCATCGTGCGCGCCGTAAATATCGACCGTCCATCGGCCGACCACTGCGGCGCGGTGTAATGGGCGTCAAGACCGGTCAATCGCCGGGGCTTGGCATCGGCCGATTCCGCCACGTCCGCCACCAGCACCTGATCGTAGCGCTCATCGACATAGCTTGTGCCTTGCCGATACGGTATGCGCCACATCGGCCGCGGATCCCAACGCTCAGCTTCCTCTTCCACTTTGCGTTCTTTTTGATGTTTGCTTTCAAGTTTGTCTTTAGCTTCGGTCGGCCCGTCGCTCTCGTTCTCCTCCGCCATGCGCTCCGCCCGGCTCATTGGCGCGAGCATGGCGATACGGCTTCCATCGGGCGACCAACTTGGACTGTGGCCGCCCCTCTCCAGCGCTGTCAGCGGTCGCGCTTCCCCGCCGGGCGCGGACGTCGGCAGCAGGTAAATCTGCGGTTTGTCGCCGCGCGCCGAGACAAATGCCAGTTGCTTCCCGTCCGGCGACCAGCGCGGCTGGCTGTCTTTGTCGCCGCGGGTCAGCTGTATTGAGTCGCCCCCCTCGATTTGGTACAGCCAAATATTGCGCTTGTAAGTCTTTTCCAGCGGATCCGGCGAGACCAGGACAAAGGCGACATGATCCCCGTCGGGGCTGATTTGCGGGTCTTGCAGATAATGGATGCGGTTGAGATCTTCGGCGATAATCGGTCGTTTGCTTTTCGTCATCGGATAACCTCTTCATTCAAATTCGGATATACGGCAGGCCCGCTTCAAGCAATTCGCCGAAACGCGCATCCTTCGCCGCGTCTGTTATCGCTTGCGGCGGCTGCGGCGAATCGGGCATGGGGCGCAGCTCAAGCTGCCACCAACCGGTATCGCGCCAGTTGCCTGCCTTGTAGCCTACATTCTCGAATACGCCGATCTTGCCAAAGCCCACCGCTTCGTGCGCGCGCACGCTGCCCGGATTGGGCAGGGCGATAACGCCGACCGCATTGCAATAGCCTTGTCGGCGCAAGACGGCAATCAGCGAAACATACAGCCCTCGCGATACGCCGCGCCGCTGAAAGTCGGGATGCACATATACCGTGGTCTCGGTTGTCCACTGATAGGCATAGCGGGAGCGAAAGGCGCTGGCATAGGCGTAACCCGCCACTTGGCTATTGATCTCGCACACCAGCCAGGGATACTGAAGGAGCGTTTTGGCGATGCGCGATTCAATTTCCGCGATATCAGGGACCGTCATCTCAAAAGATATATGGGTATCGCGGACGATCGGGCTGTAGATGCCTAGTATTGCGCCGGCGTCAGAACGCTGCGCCAGGCGGATCACCGCGCTCATCGCCCGTCGTTCATCCCGTCCGCGCCGAGTTCTTCGTCTTCCGGGCGCAACAGCGGATTATCCGGCTGGATGATTTGCAACAATGTCATCTGGCTCATCTCGCATTGATTCTGTAACCGCCCGACATTGTAGCCGATGTCTGTGAGGGAACATATAGAACAAAGGCAAATATCGCCCCTGCAATACCGTTAAGACCGGCGGCATGATCCGCTGTGGCTGCGGGAGATGTTTACAAAACTTTTACAATGTGATTACCTTGTTGTGACAAGTTTTGATCAGACTGAAACTGGCCAGTGATGTCAAAGGAACACCGGCGATGCTCCTTTGCCGGGCGCGGCCGCAGGTATTGGGCCGCGGGGCAGTGAAACTGTAACGATAATCAAGTGAAGAACTCCATGACCGATACCATACTTGTAGTTGACGATGAACAGCGGATCATAGACCTGGCAAGGATGTATCTTGAACAGGATGGCTTCCATGTCGCCAGCGCGACCAACGGCAATGTGGCCAAGTCGATGATCCTGCGCGACAACCCCAGCCTGGTTGTCCTCGACCTGATGTTGCCGGGCATGGACGGCCTGGAAGTCTGCCGGCGCGTGCGCGAATCGTCTGATGTTCCCATTATCATGTTGACGGCGCGCAATGAGGATATCGACAAGATCGTCGGCCTGGAGCTTGGCGCCGACGACTACTTGACCAAGCCCTTTAACCCGCGAGAGTTGCTCGCGCGGATTCGCGCCATTCTCCGCCGTTCCGATCGCGCGAACCATCAGGAGACGCCGCCGCCGATTACTATCGGAAACCTGCGCATTGACCCGCAGCGCCGCCGCGTCGAAATTGAAGGCAGACAGGTGGGCTTGCGCATGAAAGAGTTTGACTTGCTGCAAGCCCTGGCGGAAAATAAGGGCGTCGTATTCAGTCGCGACAAGCTTCTGAACGTGGTCTGGGGTTATGACTTTGCCGGACAGACGCGGACCGTTGATGTGCATGTCGCTCATCTGCGTCATAAGCTGCGCGGGATGGAGCCCAAAATCGAAACGGTCTGGGGGGTGGGATACAGGCTCGATGATCGCTAAGCGCGCGCGGCATAGTTTCAATTTGCGGCTTCGCCTGCTGATATCATATCTCGTCCTGTTGCTGGTCACGCTTGGCGGGATCACGCTGGCGCTTTTTGTTTTGATTGGCAACCGCGCCGCCCCGCCAGAACCAACCTACGAGCGGCTGGCCGCCTTGACGCAGGGGCTGAACTACATTGACTTCATCGCCGATATGCCTTTCGATTCCAACTCCCGCTTCCTGCAGGATCGGGTCGAGGAACTGCTCAATGTATTCGCGGAGACGCGCAATGTGCGTACCTTGCAAATACGTGTCACAGCGGATGGCACTCGCGTCTTGCACGATAGTTCCGGCGTCTACCAGACCGGTGAAAGAATCATTCTGCAGCGCGCGAGCTATAGGAATAGGCAGTTGGAAAAATTGCTTTCGCGCGGCAGCGAGCAGTTCTTCGGCGGCTTCTCCGATCCTGGCGGGGGCGAGTGGCTCTATGGCGGCGTCATGTTCCGGCAGTTGCGCTTGCCGGAGCGGCAAGGATCGGATGACTTGTGGCTCCTCGCCGAGGCGAGACCGACCGTCAGCCTTCACGATACCCTGGCCGCCTTTGGCAGCGCGCTGGCGCCCCCGCTGCTGCAAGCGGGCATCGCCGGCATTATCATCGCCATTGTTCTGGCGGCCCTGATCAGCCGCACCATTGCCCAGCCCCTGCAAAGGTTGGCCAAAGCCGCCACCGATGTCGCCCGGGGCGACTATGCCGTGAATGTGCCGGTTAGCGGCCCGGGCGAAGTGCGTTCTCTGGCGGAATCCTTCAACCGGATGACAGCCGAAGTGCAAGCGGCGAATAACGCGCAGCGAGACTTCCTCGGCAATGTCTCGCACGATCTCAAAACCCCCTTGACCTCAATTCAAGGCTATGCCCAGGCGATCATCGACGGCGCCGCCGAAGATACCAAAGCCGCCGCGCAGACGATCTACGAAGAGGCGAGCCGCCTGAACCGCATGGTCGTCGAGTTGACCGATCTCGAGCGACTGCAAGCCGGCAAGCTATCCATGCGGCGCGAGCCCATTGATATGCGCGCCTTGAGCGAGGGCGTTGTACAGAGCTTGTCGGTAGTTGCGGAGCAGAAATCTCTAAAGCTCGAAACAGACCTCGCGCCCGTGCCCATCGTCATCGGCGATGGCGACCGCCTGGCTCAAGTCCTGATGAATCTCATCAGCAATGCCCTGAAGTTCACGCCCGCCGGCGGAACGGCGCGCGTCCTTGCCGGAGCGGCGCCGGGCGGCGTATACATTTCGATTCAGGACAGCGGCATCGGCATCCCGGCCGAGGAGCTGCCGCGCGTATTCGAGCGCTTCTATCAAGTCGACAAAGCCCGCGGACCGCAACGCGGGACCGGCTTGGGCTTGGCGATTGCGAAAGAGATCGTCGAGGCGCATGGCGGCCGCATCACCGTCGAAAGCCGCGGCCGAGATCAAGGCGCGGTCTTTCGCGTTTGGCTGCCGGGGGCGTCATCTGTCGCATCATAAGCCAGCGCCGGCAAGACCAGCGACAGGCCCACCTCGTTGCCGCGACCAAAATATCGATCCACACCCGTCCGCGCGATCAGTTGCGTCCCATCCGCCAGCGCCAGGCCCAGCCGCTGATAGTGGCCATGAAACTCGCGCCAAAGCACGGTCGCCGGTATTCCGCGCTCTTCAAAGCTGACAGCGAGCGCTTCGGGGCGGATCATGAGGTCGACTCGCCCCTGCCGAGCGTGAAAGAGCTTGACTTCGCCCAGTTGACTTGCCGCAGTCATGCCATGCGCCACCGCTGGCAGGATGTTCGCGTCGCCGATGAACTTCGCGACTTGGCGATTGATCGGGCGATTGTAGATCACATGCGGCGTCGCCACCTGTACCAGACGTCCGTCAAAGATGATCGCGATCTCATCGGACAGCGTCAGCGCCTCCTCTTGATCATGGGTGACGAAGATGGCGGTGGTCTCGGTCTCCAGCAAGATGTTCCGCACATCACTCCGCACCTGCGCCCGCAAACCCGTATCGAGATTGGAGAAAGGCTCATCCAGGAGCAGGATATCGGGTTCCGGCGCCAGCGCCCGCGCCAGGGCGACCCGCTGCTGCTGACCGCCGCTCAGTTCATGCGGCATTCGCGTCCCATAAGCCGAGAGCCCGACGAGCTTGAGCAGTTCCTCTACCCGCTTGTCCCGCTCTCGCCGCGGTTCTCGCAACCCAAAAGCGATATTGCCCGCCACGTCTACGTGGGGGAAGAGGGCATAATCTTGAAAGACCATGCCTACTTTGCGCTGCTCCGGCGGGACGAAATGCGAATCATCCGCGACGATTCTTTCGCCGATCTGAATGCGCCCGCTCGTTGGCTTTTCGAAGCCCGCCAGCAAGCGCAGCATGGTCGTCTTGCCGCTGCCGCTAGGACCGAGCAGGGTCAGGAATTCACCCGGGCGGACGCTGAGCGTGATGTCGTTGACCGCCGGGTATCGACCATCAAAATACTTGGTGAGATTGTCCGTTTGCAGAGGATATTCCATGGGCGAGGCGCTCGCGTGATTCAGCGATTAGGTCAAGCATAGTGCAAAAGCGCCGTGCATAAAGGGGAAATTGACGCGGCCCTATTGCGCTGCCTTTTCCCGCCTGAGGATGACAGCCAGAGCGAAGGCCGATACCAGGATCATCGCCAAACCGGGCAGCGCGATTGACGACAGAAAGGCTTCGTCATAAGCGCTCCATATTCGCGTGGAAAAAGTGCGAAAGCCGATCGGGCGTAATATCAATGTGATCGGCAATTCCTTCATCACGTTGAGAAACACCAGCGCCAGGCCGGCCAGTATCCCGCCGCGAGCCAAGGGCATGGTGATGCGCAGCAGGGCGGCCCGTGAACTCAAGCCGAGGCTGCGCGCGGCCTCCTCAAAGCGAGGGTTGATCTGCGCGAAGGCGCTTTCCGTCGCGCCGATGCTGAATGGCAAGTAACGGATGGCGTAACCCATGATCAGCAAGGGCATGGTCTGGTACAAACTCAGCATGTGCTGCGTGGCGTAGAAGACCAGCGCCAGCGCAATCACAATCCCCGGCAGAACATTACCCACGTAAGCGAGACGCGTCAGCCAGCGGTCAACCCGCGAAACCGAGCGAAGCGCCAATAATGCCAGCGGAAGCGCTGCCAATGACGCGACCAGGGCGGAAACCGCGCTGACGCTCACCGTGTTTGATACCAGTTCCGACATTGAGACTTGAATCGGATTGCTGAGCGTATGCCCCAGCAGCCATTTGAAAAGCACCAGCAGCGGAATTGCGACGCCGATAAAAATCACCGCCCCGCAAAAGAAAAGCGCCGGATACTTCCATTTGCCCAGCGAAATCGTCGTCAGTTCCCGCGAGGCGCCGCTGCCGATGCGATAATGCCGGCCTCCATGTTGCAGGCGCGATTGCAGGAATAGCAGGATCAGGGTCATCACGATCAAGACCAAACCCAGCACCGAAGCCTTGTCCATGCGAAAAGACTCGGTCTGAATGAATATCGCCCGGGTGAAGGCGTTGAAGCGCATAACCGCGACCGCGCCGAAGTCGCTTAAACTGTAGAGCGCGGTCATCAACATGCCCGCCGAAAGCGCCGGGCGCAGTTGCGGCAGCGTGATTTGATGGAACACCTGCCAGCGCGCCAGCCCAAGACTTTGCCCCGCCTCTTCCAGCGAACGGTCGGTACGCAGCAGCGCCGCCCGCGCCGGCAGCACAATATAAGGGAAGGTGACGAATGTGATTGTCAAAGTCGCGCCGGCAAAACCCTTGATGCCCGGCAGTCGCTCGACGCCCAGCGGCTCCAGCAGGGACTGCAAAATTCCCTTTGGACCAAAGGCATCGGTATACGTGACTGCCGTCAGATACGATGGGATGACCATAGCCGCCAGCCCCAATACGAGCAAGGCTCTGCGCGCCGGCAGGTCCGTTCGGCTGGTCAGCCAGGCGAAGGGGAGGCCTATCAGCGTCGCAAAAAATGTGGTGGCGAGCATCAACGCGATGCTGTTGCCGATGATCAGGAGAGTGCGCGCCCGCAGCAAATAGTCGACGCCTTCTTGACCCGCGCCGACCGCCCCGCCGACAAGATAAAAGACCGGTATCATGACCACCGCCACAACAGCCAAACTGACGACTTGCGCCAGTTGACGATTGCCAAAATGCCGGCCCGCTCTTCGGCGCCCCCCGTCAGTTCTGAATCCAGGTGGGATGAGACTTGATAGCTGCATGATTGCCAGTGAGAATTAAGCGAGGGCGAGAAGTTTCCCCGCCCTCACGCTGCGTAATCCAGCCCTAATCCAGCGCGCCGCTTTCTTCGATCATTTCCAGCGTCCCCTGCAGATCCGCGAGATCGGACAGATCAATATCGGGCGCCTCGATGTCCGCCAGCGCCGGCAGATCAACGGAGGGCTCAACCGTATCCACCAGGGGATACTCGTAGGTCGTCGTCGCGAAGTATTCTTGCGCCCTGTCGCTGAGCAGATAATCGACCAGCGCCAAGGCGTCGTAGGGCTGGTCCGTTGACTTCAGAATCGCCGCGCCGGCCACATTGATCAGTGAGCCCAGGTCGCCGCCGGGGAAGAAATGCAGCGTGGCGATGATATCCGGATCTTCCGCCAGGAAACGAAACAGATAATAGTGATTGACCAAACCAACCGCCACTTCGCCATCGATCACCGCTTGCACGATCGGCGTGTTCTTGGGGTAGGCCTGCACGTCATTAGCCAGCATTCCCGCCAGCCATGCCGCTGTTTCTTCTTCACCCGCGAGGGTGCGCATAGCCGTCACGTTCGAGACGAAAGAGGCGTTCGTCGGCGCCCAGCCGACCTGACCGCGCCACTGCTCCTCCGTCAGCTCGAGAATCGATGCCGGCAATTCCAGCCCCAGTTCTTCAAGCGTCTCCGGACTATAAACCAGGACGCGCGCCCGGCCGCTCAACCCCACCCAGACGCCGTCCGGCGACGCAAATGCTTCATCGACGACGCGTTCCAACGTCGCCTCCGGCAGTTTGTGAACCATCTCAGCCGCGGCCAACGCGCCCAAGGCGCCGCCATCCTGCGCGATAAACACATCGGCCGGGCTGTTTTCTCCCTCGGTGAGGATCTGATTGGCGACCGCGCTTGTACCGCCATAGAGTACTTCGACGGCGATGCCGGTATCTTCCGTGAATTGCTGCAGGATCGGGCCGATCAGGCTCTCATTGCGGCCCGAGTAAACGGTGAGCGCAACACCCTCCTGCGCCGCAACGGGCAACACGGATAGAATCATGAATCCCAATATCATGCCGAGACGGACAAAAAATTGTGTGGACATTTCCTGCACTCCTTGCGTTGGCTGGCAATCCGCGATAGGATTTGCCTAGATAGACGAAGGTCAACCGGAACGGTAAACAGGTGACGTAACCCTTCCATCCCGGTTGACTTTCTTGTTTTATCAGATTCTCATCCGCGCTGTCCACGCCATTGGTAAACATCAAACTATCGTCTGCGTGCGGCTCTTGTTCTTCACCCGCGCGCCTTGGGATTAATCGCCACAGGCCTGAAAGTTTCGCTCGGTTAAACATGCCCCCGGGCCATCAGACGGCAAGCTGCCGCAAAGCGCCGCAACACAAGCTGGAACTGATATTTGCCGCCGCAGGACAATCGCATCAACTTATTTTCACCGCAAAGACACAAAAGTAGATCCAACAAAGTAATGAGAAATCGGAAATCAAGTCGGTTGTAGGGGCGACCCGGTGGGTCGCCCGAAAGTGTCACGACAAACTATGCGATTTTTCGCATGACAAACTTGGTTTTACTTCTGTGCGTAATCTCTGTTTGATTTTGCCCGTCGCAGCGGATGTCAGTTTTGATGCGATTGCCCTGTTTGCCGCTGGCTGAACCTAGACATTCTCCACCATAAACAATAAAGTTGGTTGAGCAGGATGGCTTAAACTCGTTATCGGAGTTCAGCTTATGTCAAATTGGTGGGGCTCGCGCAAGAATGTCTCCGCCCGTCTCGTATGGGAAGTCGAGGCGATGAAAGCCACCTTTGGCAATACCTTCAAATTGGTCGTCCCCCCGTTTGGCGGCTTGCTCTATTGGCAGGGCAATGTCGAGATCAACATGAGCATTCTCGATTCGCCCAATCACAGCCTCAAGCTCGTCTATCCCAAGGAATACCCCAACCGGCCCGCCGAAGCCTATTGCGTCAAACCGCGCATCTATAGCGAAAAACACCAGTACGAAGACGGACAGCTCTGCCTCTTTAACCCCAAAGATGGCGAACAATACGGCTGGAATCCATCCAAGTCCACCGCGGTAACCGTCGGCGGTTGGGCGATTCAATGGCTCTACGCCTATTACACCTGGCGCTCGACTGGAAACTGGCCCGGCATTGAAGAACGCATCAAAGCGAGCACGCCATTGCCCCGCCGTCGGAGGCGCTGAACATGGCTGCGCGGGCTGAGCCGGAAATCCTCAGACTCGTCCACATCGAGTTTGAACATATCAGGAAGCGCTTGCGGGGGATGGCTATGATTTCACGTGGTATCGTACCCAACCTGGTCCTGTCGCAGCGCGCGGTCGAACGCATGCTCTCCGCCGCCAGCCAATACATGGCCGACGAAACCGGCGAGGCCATGGTTGGCTTCATCGTCGAAGACGACACCCCCGAAGGGTTGCCCACCATCTACGTGCTCGATACCATCTCCCCCGACGAAACCGCCGTCCGCCGCTCCCACACATTTCAGCAAGGCGACGCCCTGCAAGACGAAGTCATCTGGTGGCTGCAAGAGAATTGGCATTTTCACCGCGAGCGTCACCGCGGCGCCGATTCGCTTATCGACCGCTTTGATGTGCCCCTGCGCTACCTGGGCGACTGGCACAAACAGCCCGGCTCCATGATCCAGCCCAGCCACGGCGACTTGATGACGGCGCTATCCTGGCTCGATGACGATGAGCTCGGCATGGATTCGCTGCTGGTGCCCATCGTCACAGTCGGCCACGCGCCTACCATCGGCGATGCCGACCTGGCCGTGAACTACATCACCGTTCCCATGGGAAACGGCCTCGATATGCGCGTGGATTGGTGGTATATCCACCGCGACATTCGCGTCTTCCAGCCCGTGCATCCCAAAGTGGTGCCCGCCGCTGAACTGCCGCAGATGATGAAATATGGCTGGCATGTCGTCTTGGCCGACCGCCTGACCAGCGAGACCCTTGCCCTGGTCGATGACGGCTTGCTCGTCCGCACGCTCTTCTACGAATGCGATGGCGAAGTGCCGCTGGAATTCTGTTTCTTCACCATTCGGCAAGGCGCCAGCTTCTTTCTCTTGTTTGTCACCCAGCACGATTATCCCCATTCGCGGCCGAAAGCTTACCAGGCGCCTTTTGTCAACGGCCTGGATCTGATGGACCCGGTGGCGACTTTCCAAAAACTCTGGCAGGTCGCGACCCCAATCGAAGATCCGCCCGACTGGCAATGGACCAGCGACAACTACCTCATCGATTACCTTGTCGCCATCGAAATCGACATGGGCTTGCGGCCGCCGCCGTCCCTGTCCATCCCGGTTTTGCTGGATGAAGACGACGCGCCGAGCGGAGAGGATTCCAGCGGCGCGGAAGGCGCCAATGATGCCGACCCGACGGCTGCCGAAGCGCTCGCCGAAAACGAAAAGACCGACAAAGAGGCATAGTAACATGGCTGATATTTGGGAACGCGTCGAAAGATTGATCGGCTCCGATAACCTGGACCAACTCGGCGAAAAGAAGGTTGCGGTCGTCGGCTTGGGCTCCGGCGGCGGTTTCGTCGCGCTCAGCCTGGCGATGAGCGGAGTCGCCAACTTTGTCCTCGTGGATCACGACCTGCTCGAGCGCGGCAATGTCACCCGTCACGTCGCCGATCTGCGCTACATCGGCCAAAATAAAGCCAGCGCCGTCGCCGATCTCATCCGCAACCGCAATCCGGACGCGAATGTCGAAGTGCGCCAAGGCCTGATAGAAGACCATTGGGACTGCCTCGATGATGTCGACATCCTGGTCGTCGCCGTGGACCACGAGCAGATCAAATACGCCATCAACGAGAAATGCCTGGAGAAACGTCTCAGCGCCTCCTACGCCGGCGTCTACGAACGGGGCGAAGGCGGAGACCATGTCATCATCAAGCCCTTTGACGGCCCCTGTTACGCCTGCTGGTCGGCAGCGACCCGCGCCGGCGTCATGGTCTCCCTGAACCCGGTCGGCGATCTCGACTACGGCATGATAGACGAAACCGGCACTCTCGAAGCGGAACCCGGCCTTTGGGTCAATGTGACCAAGGTCGCCGGCATCCAGGCCGATCTGATTATCAACGAGTTGCTCCGCGGTGCCGCCGTCTATGAACCGGCGCCGGCCAATACCCTGATCGTCGCCAATACCGCTATGGAGATCATCGAAGGGCAAGAGAACGAGCCCCATACCGGCATCTGGATTGACATCGGGCGCGATCCCGATTGCCTCGTCTGCGGCGAAAAACTGAAACAAGGCGTCAGCATGCTCGTCAAAGAAGATGAGGGCGGCATCTCCCTCGCCGATCTGGCTGCCTCCGGGCTTACCACCGATATCGAATTCGAGGATGAGGACGAGGACGACTAATCAGCCGCCATCTCCCGCCCCCAGCGCTTCACGATTTCTCTTAGCGTTTGACGCAGCCGCAGGCGCTCCTCTTCGTCGAAGGCGCGGCGATAATGCAAGCGGTCGCCCTCCGCTGGCGGCCCCCCGCTGTCATCGTAGTAGATTCTGAAGTTGTTCTGGATGGCGACGCGAAATACTCCCGCGTCATATACCGGCGCGTCATAAGGCAATTGACGGCTGCCAATGCTAAGCAGCATATCGTCGCCGGCGTAATGCGCCCAGACGCCGTGCAAGGTCAGCGTCTGATAACCGTGATAACCCTTGCGATGCGCCCAGGCCACCACGCCCGCCCAAGCCGAGCCGCGCAGGCTCTTCGGCCCGTAACACAGCCACTGGTCATAAACCTGCCGCGTCAAGCCCGCCAGACAGTCATAAGCGTTGATGCGGTCGAGGGCGCGCTCCTGCGGTGTCTGCGGCAATACCTCCCGCCGCTTCTCCCCGAAAGGCCGCCGCTCGGCGATGCGCTTTAGAATATCCTCGTAGCGGTCTTGGTTATGCTGCGCCATCTGTCAGACTCTTCAATCGGTCAAGTACCAAGCACAGTTGCGACTACATATTTTCCATAACCATCAGTTAATCGGGATCGGCTCGAATGGATTCCTCCCCGAGTCGCCTCGTCTATTGGCGGAATCCCCGCGCTTGAAGATGCGGCTTGCATCGCTATTATTCCGCGCAACGGAGGATGTGAGATGCCTTGGTCAAGAAGCTGGCAAGGGCGAATTGTCACTGGGGGAAACCCGCGCCAGTGTGCGGATCGTCGTAATTCTATGGCAACTTGTCGATAATCTGTTGTAGCAGCGGCACGATTATAGCTGCGATTGCGCTCAAGATAACACCAGCGACGACAATGCCTGTCCCGACCAGCCACATAAGAAACTGACGCGATTGTCTTTCGATAAGCGCCCGCAAGTCGGCGACATCCGCCTTTGTTGCCATATGTTGCCGTTCGGCTTCTATTGAGGTGACCCGCCTGTCCAGCGAATGATATGATTGTGAAAGATCGGCTGTTGCCATTGCTTCCGTTCCTTTCTCATCTATCCAAGTATAGCGCAGATTCTTGCAAATATGATGAATGTGCTGTAATTGTCGGGGCCTATGAAGCTTTCGACGAATTCCGCCGAGGGAAATTGGTGTCGCGCGCTGCTGTCCGCGTTTCGTCTGGCCCAGCGTTATTTCGGCTGACTCTACCGCTCCATCAAACTCCGTCGAGAAAACCTGCCACTCTTGCCCGGAACAATTCCGGATGCTCCATATTCGGCAGATGCCCCGCGTTCTTGATTAGCGCTTTGCTCGCCTTTGGCAGATGCTCAACCATGTAATCCGCCGCCAGCCGCAAATATGGCAGATCATTCTCGCCCACGATTGCCAAGACCGGCATCGTCAACTCATGCAAACGCTCTGCCGCCGGTTTGTCAAAATCCTTGCGCGTATGCTTGCCGATATCTTTGAGTTCATGCTCCGTCACCAGGCGCGCCATGTCATAAGCCTTTTGGCGGGCCAACGCATCGACATCTTCCGCCCCGCGCCCCATGCCATCAAACCAGATCTGCATATCCAATTCAGCGACCCGGTTGACATCGCCGGCTTGAAATGCCGCTTCCGATTGGGCAAACAAATCATCCGGTCCTTCCGCATCCAGCTCAAGCCCCGGCGGACCGCTCCCGACCAGGATCAGCGCTGCCACTTTTTCCGGCGCTTCGAGAGCGTAGTCAATCGCGAGTCCGCCGCCCATGGAACATCCCATCAAAATTGCCGGCGCGGGCAGCTCCAGCCTCTCCAGCAGCCCCGCCAAGTCGTCCTGGATATTGAACTCGCCTTCGACCGGCAAACTCTTTCCGTAGCCGCGCATGTCAAAACGCATAACCAGATGACTGCTGGCGAAGGCTTCAAACTCATGATCCCACATGCGGCAATCGGCAATGCCGGCATGGATCATAATGAAAGCTCTTCCGCTCCCCGCCATTTCGTAATAGAGCCGCGCGCCATTGATCTCCGCGTAGCCTGACTTTATATCCATAATCGTCTCACTCCAGCGCCACTTTCGCCAACTCGACGCCCTCGCGCAGCACCTTCTCATACACCGCATAACGCCGATACACACGCATCCCTACCCGCTCATACAGCGCCACCGCATTCGTCAAACTCTCGCCGTCCACATCCAGATGCGCCTTCTTCTTGCCGCGATCCCAAAACATGGCGAAACTGTGCTGCAACATCGCTGTCGCCAGGCCGCGCCGCCGGTAAGCCCGCCGCACCCCCACCGTATCGACGAATCCCGCCGCCGGATCGCGATAATCCTGCGTCAATCCGATCAGGCAGCCCACCACCTCCCCCGTGCTTTCCGCCACCGGAAACAACAGCAACTCTGGATCAAAATGCGGGTCATTGTCCAGCCAATGCCGGAACAACGCCAGGTCCTTCTCAAAAGGCTCTTCAATATAGCCGAAGTGGTCGGAAAAGGCATCCCGCACCACATCGACCAATAAGGGCAAATCCCGCTCATGGCAATAGGGGCGGAGTTTGATGCCGGCCGGAAAAGGCGTCGGCGTCGGCCGTTCCGTCATCGCTATCTCCATATCATAGAACGAGCGGCTCTCGTGAAAACCGGCGCCTTGCAGGGCCGCCTCGGCAAAGGCATGACCCTTGTGCGCGCCGCTGCGCAGGCTGAAACGCGCTTCCGGCGGGCAGCGCGGGATGACCCCTTCCGCTTGCTCCTGCCCCCAGCGCAGCAGCAGACCATCCAGTTGGGCCGCCTGATAACGGGGATGCACTCCCCAATGCAAACCCGGCCGCACCGGCGTCTCAGCCGTCGCCCAGAATGTCGCGTATCCGGCCAATAACGCGCCGTCAAATACGCCCAGGGAGGAACTGCCGAGATCGAAACCGGGCTCGTGCCATTCCAGCAGCGCGCTTTCCGCTTGAATCCGGTCTGTGATGCCGATCTGCTCCGCTATCGCGTTGATGGTGTCCACATAAGCTGCCGCGTCATTTAAGGTCAACGGTCGCTTGACAAAGTTTCCCTCGGTCATGGATATGCCGTTTCTCGCTTTCATCTTGTCGCGTTGATGGGTCTCGTCGGCCTTCGCCGCGCCCTCAGGTTCACGCCGGCTGCAAAGGTCGATTCTCGATCGGCGCGGATTATAGAGGCAAAAAGTCTTGCTTAACAGTGTTCGGCTTTTGCGGTATGATGACGCCGTTTTGACCGCGCTACCGGAGCAGCATCCGAATGAGCAAAACGACCAAGACCTTTACCTACATCATCGGAATCATCATGACCATCGCCATGGTTGGCAGTTTGATTCTTCCGATGCTTTCCGGACAGATCGCGCAGGGCGATTTCGAAAGCGAATCCGCCGCGTCCACCCCTTTTCCGGAGCCGACCCTGCCCGCGCCGCCCGACATCTCGGCCATCGATTTCGACAGCAAGTATCTGCATAGCTCGGGCCTGTTCACCATCGGCGCGCCGACCGGCTGGGTCCTTGGCAGCGCCAGCAATACGGCGGACGAGCTGCGCGCCAGCCTGTCCAACAGCGATTATCTGAGCGTCGTCGAAGTGCGGCTCAGCAAGAACCACGCCGGCATTGCCGATCTCGACGCGCTTAGCGCCTTCCTCGATAAAACCTGGCTCAACCATACCTGGAGCGGCTACTCCACCTGGGATGAAACCAGCCGCAAGACAACCGCCGACGGGGTAGTGCAAATCGACTTCAACCTGTCGCGCGGCCGCTCTCACATGATCGCCCGGCAAGAATCCTGGCTGGAAGCGGACGATATCTACTCGGTGCGCGTCATCATGGCGGAGAATGCGCCCCATGAACTCAAGTTTATCCTGCAAGGCGTCGCCGACAGTATCGAGCGCTTGCCCATCTACGCCGACGTCCCCTTTGGCTGGGACGCCTATTTTGACAATCTGGACAAGCATATCCTTCGCTACCCTTCGGAATGGGAAGTCACCGATGCCGCGCCCGGCTTGCCGGCGACCATCATCGGCGAAGAGGCCACGCTGGCGGTCGCGACCTTCGATGTGGCGATCAACAGCGAAGACGACGCCAGCGACTGGGTTGAAGCGCAACGCGCCGGCATCAAGGCGCGCTCGGTTGAAGCTGTTGAGGTCGCCGGGGCGCCGGGCTACAAGGTCTCCTACCGCTTCCGATCGCTCGATGGCGAAGAGGAAAGCGGACTTCTGGTCATGCTCAACGGTGCGGACAATCGCTTGCACGTCGCCAACCTGCGTCTCGGCGGCGTCGATGAAAACTTGCTCTCGGCCGATCTTGCCGAGCTGCCCTCGCTCGCGGTCATCGACGCCTTCCAACTGGCGCCCGACCTTGAAGTAGATCTTCAGTAAGGCCGGCGCCCTTTACGCGGCTTCTTGGGAAACTGATGCCACAGTTGCAGGAAATCCGCCCAAACCTTTGGCTCTATGAGGTGGAATACCCCGACTTCTCAGTGCGCGGCGCGCTTGTATTGGGCCAGCGCTGCGCGGCTGTCTGGGACAGCTTGACGCAACCCGACGATATGGCGGCGCTTTCCGGTATCTTGGGCGAAAAACCCTTTTATCTGGTCTATAGTCACGCCGATTGGGATCATTGCTGGGGCACGGGCGGCTTCAGGCGGGCCCCAGCCGCTATCGTCGGCCATGCCGAATGCCGGCGCCGATTTGATGACGATGTGCCGGCAACGCTGCGCCGCATGCAACTGGCGGAAGCGGGACGCTGGGATGCTGTGCGCCTCGTCCCGCCGAATCTCTGTTTCAACACAGCGCTGTCCCTTGATCTCGGCGGCGTCACTTTGGAATTGCGCCATCTGCCCGGGCATACGCTGGACTGCATCGTCGGCTGGATTCCCGAGTGGGGCCTGCTTCTGGGCGGCGATGCTTTCGAGACGCCCCTGCCGGTTGTCAATCACGTTGAAATTCTTGACGAATGGCTCGAAGGCCTGGAGGCTTGGTCCGCCAGGGAGGAACTCCGTCAAGCCATACCTTCGCACGGCTCCTGCGCCGGCCGCGCCGCTTTGACGCAAAGCATCGCTTACCTGCGCGCCTTGAGCGGCGACCGAAACTTCGATCTGCCCGCGACGCTGGATACATTCTACGCCGAAACTCATCAGAAGAATTTGGCCGCCGCCGATGACAAACTCGACCGGAACGATTGACATCCTGCCCGATCTGCTTGACTTTGGGCTGGTTCTGGTATTCTGCGGCACAGCGGCAAGCAAGGTATCGGCCAGCGCCGGCGCCTATTACGCCAACCCTGGCAACGCATTCTGGCGGACGCTCTGGCGCGCGGGAATAACGCCGCGTCCCTTCGCTCCCGCTGAATTCCGCGCCTTGCTCGATTTGAAAATCGGCTTTACTGACCTGGCGAAATTCGTCTCCGGCAACGATAGCCGGTTGCGCCCCGGCGATTTTCAGCCCGACCAACTGCGTCAAAAGATCGCTCGCTTTCAACCGCAAGTTCTTGCCTTCACCAGCAAAACCGCCTGGCGCGCCTTCAATCGGCTGCCGGCTGCCAGTCCCGTCGCCTACGGCTGGCAAAACCTCCGCCAGGGCGGGACCCGCTTCTATGTGCTGCCATCGCCATCGGGCGCCGCCCGCCGCTACTGGGATATCGGCCCCTGGCGGACCCTGGCCGACGATTATGCTCGCCGCTCAATAAATCTAGGCTCCGCCGCCATCACACAGGGCAATCGCATCAAAATGAATACCTGCTGAACTAAACTAAAACTCACCACAGAGACACAGAAGTAGGTGCGAGTAAGTCATGCGACTCCCGGCTAAAGGATTCTGGCTTTTGCCACCGAGCGCGCCGAGTGATTTTGAGGGCATAGAGGGTCCTGCGATATTTTATGCTCGCGCAAATTGTATAGCCAGGCCAGCCGACAAATGAAAATGTCGCGCCAAATAACGCGTAAACTGCATTGCTCTGTGTCCTCGTTTTTCCTCGGTGTACTCGGTGGTAAATATTTGCGCGACTTGCTTGCAACTGCTTCTGCGCCTCTGTGGTGAATCTATAATTTGATGCGATTGCCCTGCGCCATCACAGCCCGCTGACCGCCAGAACCTGCCCGCTGACCGAGCGCCCCGCCTCAGAGCAGAGAAATTGCGCGGCGCCCCCAATTCCCCCCGGTCCATCGTATAGCTTTACTGCCAAACCGCCATTTTCGGCGAGTGGATTCCAGTCTTGCGCTTCCAGCCCGAATGCGATGGCGTTGACGCGAATCCCGCTCGACGCCAATTCTCGCGCCCCTTGCCGCGTCAGGGCGAAAAGACCGGCTTTTCCCGTCAAATAACCGATGCCGCTCTTGATCGTCGACCCCAGCGCTTCCGCCGGGAGCACATTGATAATCCTTCCCCCGCCTTCATCCGCCATCACCCGCGCGACCAGTTGCAGACAGAAAAACGCCCCGGTGATGTTCACTTCCAGTTGCCGGCGCCAATTCCATTCGTCAATCCTGAGCAATGGCTCCGGATGAAAAACCTCGGCCGCATTCACCAGGATGTCGATCCCGCCGAAAGCGTCTCGCGTCCGTTCGATCATATTCGCCGTCTGAAAGCGATTGGACACATCGGCATGCAGCGCCACCGCTCGGCCCCCGCCCACGCCAATCCGCTCAGCGACCGCCTCGGCCCGCTCAATGTTGATATCGCTCACAGCCAGCGATGCGCCGCTCTCGGCCAGCGCCAGCGCGATCGCCCGCCCCTGACCCGCGCCCGCCCCCGTCACGAGAGCATTTTGACCAGCGAGGTCGATTGCAGTATCCGACAAGATGTCTTGTGCCAGAGCTTGGCTGGCCCGCGACTAAAACGGAATGTCGTCGACGCTGGCCGGCGCATCCGGATAATTCGACGCCCGCTCGCCCCGTTGCTGGCTTTGCTGTCCCCCGCCACGCTGACCGCCGCTCTGGCCCCCGCGCTGACCGCCTCCCTGCCAACCGCCGCTGCCCTGGTCGCCATCGCCGCGTCCGCCGAGGAAACGCACTTCTCGCGCCGTCAAATCCAGCGATGCCGCCGCTTCGCCATTATTGTTGACGTAGCCCCGCGCCGCTACATTGCCGATGACCATGACTTGCCGTCCGCGCGAAAGGTAAGTATTGCAAGTCTCGCCCAGCGCGCCCCAAGCCGCGACGCGATACCAGGTTGTCCTCTCTCGCTGCTCATTGGATTGCCGATCGCGCCAGCGCTCGGATACCGCCACGCTGAAATTGCAAACCGCCTGTCCACTCTGCAAGTAGCGGAGATCGGGGTCTCCGCCCAGGTTGCCCACAACAATTGTCTGATGCCAAGTCATTTTGTTTTCTCCCGACGTCTCTCTTTATTCTTTCAGGCTCTCGAGCCGCTTCAGCAGGATTTCCCGCACGATAGCCGGATCGCCCTTGCCGCGCAATGCCCCCATGATCCGGCCAAATATCGCATTGATGACCTTTTCATTGCCCGCCAGGTAGCGCTCCACCATATCCCCGTTGGCGCTGAGAACCTGGTCTACCGTATCGCCGATCAAGCCGGCATCCGATACCTGCGCCAAGCCTCTTTCGTCGACGATCGCCCGCGCCTCTCGGCCCGTCTCCCACATAACCGGCAGCACTTGTTTTCGCGCCGTGCTCTGATTGATCACGCCCTCCCGCGCCAAAGCCAGCAGACCGGCGAAACTGCTCGCGTCTATCGGGATGCCGCCTATGTCTTCCCTCTCGATCTCATTGCTGTTCATCAGACGGAACAACTCCGTCGTCAGCCAATTGGCCGCCGATTTTGCCTCGGCGCCGCATTCTACAACAGCTTCAAAATAGCGGGCGACAGCGCGTTCCGCGGTCAGCACCGCCGCATCGTCAACGCTGAGCCCGTAGTCCTCCTCATACTTCCGCTGCAGCTCATCGGGCAGGGCGGGCAGCTTGGCTCGCAGCGCTTCCACCCATTCGCGGCTCACTTCCACGATCGGCAAATCCGGCTCGGGGAAATAACGATATTCGTCGGCGCGCTCCTTGTAACGCTGCACCGTTATCCGCTGCCCCGCTTCGTCCCAGCCAAGCGTCGCCGGCTTCACGGTCTCGCCGCTTCGATACAGCTTGATCTGACGCCGAACTTCGTATTCAATCGCCCGCGCCATATTTCGGATGCTGTTGAGATTCTTGATTTCGGTGCGCTCGCGCAGCTCCGTATCGCTCTCATGCATCACGCTGACATTCGCCTCGAAGCGCAATACCCCCTTGGACATATCGCCGCTGTTCACGCCCAGATAACGCAAAATCGACCGCAGCTTGCGCGCATAACTCGCCGCCTCCTCCGCGCTGCTCATATCCGGCTCGGACACGATCTCCAGCAAAGGCACCCCCGCCCGATTGTAATCGACCAGGCTGCCTCCCAGGACGTGGCTGAGCTTGCCCGTATCCTCTTCCATATGCGCCCGGCGCACTCTGATTTTCTTCGTTCCCCCGCCGCCGCTGTCGATGTTGACATAGCCATTGACGGCCAGCGGACGGTCGTACTGGCTGATCTGATACCCCTTTGGCAGGTCGGGATAAAAATAATTCTTGCGCGCGAACTGATTGATCGGCGGGATCTCGCAATTCAAAGCCAAGCCCGCCATGATGCCGTATTCCATCGCCCGCATATTGATCACCGGCAGCGTGCCCGGCATGCCCAGCGACAAATGATCGGCCGCCGAATTGGGCGCCGCCTCAACGCTGTCCACCACCGGGCAACTGCTGAACATCTTGCTCTCGGTTTCCATTTCGGCATGGACTTCCAGGCCGATGACCGTCTTCCATTCCCTCATGACTTGCTTCCTGCCTGACGCGTTTGAAACACTAATTTAGCACAAAAGTTCGCAGATGCAAGGTTTTGCCTGCATATCGCCCGCGGCGGCCCCCGAATGTTGATAGTGTCCGGCCGCCTCAATGTTATGATTGTGTTGGAAAATGTCTAGGCTGTAGATTGGCGAATCCAGCGCTTCGCATCAAGCTGGATCGGGCGCTGATGAATTGCGCCTCAGGCAATGCCGGCAAGCGACTCCTAGGAAACCAGCGCCGGCGCAGCCCTCGCCTGCAACAATCCCCGCCTTGACAGGAACCGCTCCAAGCGCTCCAGCGCCGCCATGATATTCGCCTCGCTGGTGGCGTAACTCGCGCGTACAAAGCCGCGTCCGCTTTCGCCGAAGGCGCTCCCGGGTATCAGCGCCAACCGCTCTTCCTCCAGCAAGGTCTCGCAAAAAGTCTCATCGTCCATTCCCGTTATCGCGATGCTGGGGAAGGTATAGAAAGCGCCGCGCGGCTCGAAGCAAGTCAAGCCAAGTCGGTTGAATCCCTCCACGATCAAGCGCCGCCGCCTGTCATACTCCTGCCGCATTTCCTCCACATCGCCCTCGCCGCATCGTATCGCCTCCAGCGCCGCCGCCTGTCCCATCGTCGGCGCCGACATGATCAAATACTGATGAATCTTGTACATCGCTTCGGTGAAGGTTCGCGGCGCCGTGACATAGCCGATGCGCCAGCCGGTCATCGCGTAGGACTTGCTCATGCCGCTCAAGACGATCGTTCGCTCGAACATATTCGGCAATGTCGCGAAGTTGATATGCCGCAAGCCATACACCAGCCGCTCATAAATCTCATCCGAGATCACGACCAGATCGTGCTTCTCCGCCACCTCCGCGACCTGCATAAGATGCTCAAGCGTCAAGGCCGCCCCGGTCGGATTGCTCGGATAGCTGAGCAGAATCGCCTTGGTCCGGGGACTGATCCGCGCTTCCAACGCTTCTCCAGTCACCTGAAAATCATCTTCGACATAGGTCGGCGTCATAACAGCGACGCCCCCCGCCGTCTCCACCAGCGCCGGATTGGCGACGAAGCAAGGCTCCACCACCAGCACCTCATCGCCCGGATCCAGCAAGACCTTCAGCGCCAAATAAAGCGCCTCGCTCACGCCCACCGTCACCAGCACTTCGTCTTCCGCCTCATAGCGGATGCCGTATCTGCCCTCGACGAGATCCGCTATCGCCGCTCGCAATTCGTAAACGCCCGCATTTGAGGTATAACCAGTGTGGCCATCACGCAGGCTTTGAACGCCCGCCTCCAGAATATGCGCCGGCGTGACGAAGTTCGGCTCGCCGATGCCGAGCGTCACCACATCGTCCATCGTCGCCGCAATGTCGAAATACCGGCGGATGCCCGATGGACGCAAGCTCTGTACGCTCTTGGAAAGATAGCGGCTCATGGATTTCTGCTCCTCTTTTTTTGACAACCCCCTCGCTCACGGGAGGAGAAGGCTTGTTATTTTCTGCGAGCGCGATAGTTCTTTGCGCTGCCGCCGAGCGGCTTGCGATAAGACCCGTCAGTTTATATCAGCTATTCTCCCGCCGGTCATCACACAGCCTCCTTTAACTGTGCTCATATTCTTGCTACACTCTGTACTAAGATCCTAACGCCGGAACCTTTGATTAGCATATCCTTAATCCAAAATGTAGGAATACATGCGCCGCCTTAGCTGATCTTACGATGACTTAAACTAGGAACCCTCAACCTTGGCGAATTGACGGGAAAGGCCTGCAAAATGACGCTCCCGAGCTTGAAAAACTGGGAACCCGCCCGCGATGCCCTGCATCAAATCGCGCAAGTCATCGGCGCTCTGCGCGTCGCCTGCTCGGACCCGCTGCCCAACGATCTGCGCTACAGCCTGGATGTGACCGCCACCGGCTTCTCTGGCGGGATCATGCGCTGCGGCGGCCTTCTCGATTTCAACCTCAAGACGCTGCGGCTCAGTTTCACTCGCGGCAAGCAAACTGTCTTTGCCCTGGATGTCGCCGGCCATTCGCAGCTTTCGCTCATGCGCGAAACGTTGGCCGCTTTTGCCGACTGCGGCTGTTCCATCACCCCCTCGATGAAACGCGTCATTCACGACGAGACCTTCATCCTCGCGCCCGCGCTGGCCGCCGACAGCTTGACCGCCTTCGACGCGATGTACACCGCCCTGGCGCGCTTCCGGGCCAAGCTCTCCGGCTTCATGACGCCGCTGGTTCTCTGGCCCCATCACTTCGACACGGCCTTCATCTGCTTCCCCAGCGACCAGATCAACGAACACAGCGACCCGCAGATCGCCTTCGGCTTCGCCCCCGCCAGCCCCGGTCTCGATCGCCCCTATATCTACGCCTACGCCTGGTCAGAACCAACCGGCTACCTCGACTTGCCCTTGACGCCGCCAGCCCGCGCCATCACCGAGGGCTACACCGGCCTGTTCCTCGCTTACGACGACCTGCGCGATTCCCCCGACTTCGCATCCACGGTCGAATCGGCCCTGCTTGACTACCAATCTTTGGCCGTCCCCAGGCTGGCCTGACCCGCAGCGGAGGGCAATCGTCATGCCCATACTGCGACTGTCCGGCCCCAAACGCGTATACAAAGCAAGGCGTGAACGCGCGCGCGGCGCAATCCTGTCGCTGGCGGCCAAGACCTTGCTTTGAGAAAATCTCGCTGCTCCGAAGGGAGAAAAGAACTTGGCAAAGACGGCGTCTATCGTCTACACTATAGAATCGTAGTCGGGTGCGCCGTGAACCCCTTGTCAGGGAGCGGTTGCTTCTAATGCGGCGTCACAACAGAGGTAGGGCATGAGCGACGAAAACAGAAATCGCAACGAAGACAATGATGAAAGCCTGAACGGCCCGGCGGGCGAGGACATGGACAATCGCCTGGAGCGCTTGGGTGGCGAGCCGGCTCCGGCCATCACGCCCGAAGAGTTCGAACGCCTGCAAAAGGCCGGGCAAGTTCATATTGATTCCCGCGGCCGAGTGCGCACGGCGCGCCGCAGCGGTGCGGAAGCCGGCGTCTCCCTGCGCAAGCGTCGGGCTTGGTATGCCGGAGGCTGATACCGAACAGCTGCAGCGCGACCTGGTCGAAACGCTTCGACGAAATCAGGCGCTTTCTGATGCTGGCGTGGTCACGGCATTCTCCGCCGTGCCGCGCCATTTGTTTTTGCCCCGTCTCGATCCGCGCGATGCCTACCGCGATCAAGCCTTCACGCTGAAAACCGGCAACCGCGGCGAGACTGTCAGTTCCGCCAGCCAACCCACCATGATGGCCATCATGCTCGAACAGCTCGATCTTCGCGCCGGCCTCAACGTGCTGGAGATCGGCGCCGCCACCGGCTACAACGCCGCCCTCATCCAACATATCATCGGCGCCAGCGGCAGCGTCACCACGCTGGAAATCGACAATGACCTCAGCGAGCGAGCGCTGGACAACCTCTACGCGGCCGGCTTTACCGAGGTCCAGGTGGTCAATCGCGATGCCGCTGCCGGTTATGAACCCCGCGCCCAATACGACCGCATCATCGCCACCGCCGGCGTCTGGGATGTCCCGACCGCCTGGCTGCGCCAACTGCGCGACGAGGGGCTGCTCGTCCTGCCTATCTGGCTCGATGGCGTTCAAGTCAGCGCCGCCTTCACCAAAAAACGAGACGGCGCGCTCCTCAGCGCCGACAATCGGCCCTGCGCCTTCGTCTATCTGCAAGGCTTGGCCGCCGGACCGCAAGTTCGCAAGCGCGTGGGCAGCGGCTCGCTCGAAATCCTCGCCGACGATGTGGACAAAATCGACAGCGCCGCCCTGCACCTGCTACTCTCCGAAGACCAGGAAATGCAGCACCTGCATGCCGATCTCGCCCCCGAAGATTACTGGTTCGGCTTCCAACTCTACTTGATGCTGCATGAGCCGCCGCGCTACGTATTCGCCGTCTACGCGATCCCCGACGGCGAAAACAGCTACGGCATGGAAGGCAACGGCATCCTCCTCTTCACCCCCGGCAGCGTCGCCTTCGCGCCTTACGCCGGCAGCGGTTCAGTCCATACTTTCGGCGGCTCCGCGGCTTTCTTGAAAATACAGCGACTTTACGAGCAATGGCGGGCGACCGGCGCCGGCTTGCTCGATCGGTTGCGCCTTCGGCTCGTCCCCAAAGCGCTGGGCATGCCAAGCGGCGATCGCGGCAAAACCTTCCCGCGCAAAGACCATTACTTGCAGGTGTGGCTGGATTGATCAACTTCGAGCACGTCCACCAGGCAATCGCCCTGTCAGACTTCGATTCGCCTCGGGCCCAAGCGGCAATGGCGCCGGCTCCCCGCGGCTGGCAACGGCGCGATACCCCGGCCAAGCGCGCCGCCGTTATGATTCTGATCTTCCAATCGGCGGACAAGCGGCTTCATACCGTCCTGACCCGGCGCAACCCGGATCTGCGCGGGCACAGCGGGCAAGTCAGCTTCCCCGGCGGCCGGCAAGACCCGCAAGATCCATCCCCCGCCTATACCGCCCACCGCGAAACCTGCGAAGAAATCGGCGTCTGCGGCCCGCTGCGCATACTCGGCGAGCTGCCCCGCTTCTATATTCCCGCCTCGCATTACGATGTGACTCCGGTTGTCGCCGGCTATATAGGCCAACCGGCTTTTAGGCTCAATCCCGCAGAAGTCTCGGCCGTATTCAGCTTGTCCCTGGAAGACCTGCTACAACCGCGCTTCAAAGGCGTCGAGCAACGCTTGATCCGCGGCTATGATGTGCGCGTTCCTTATTACGCCGTTGACGGCCACAAAGTCTGGGGCGCCACCGCCATGCTGCTCAGCGAAGTTGAAGAACGGCTGCGCCGGGTCTTGCCCCGCGAAATCATGCTGGCATTGGCTTAAATATGGACTGGTTCGCCGCCGCCCTGCTTTCCGCCGTTGGTTTGTCGGCCCAGGCCCTTGTCTACCAACGCCTGCAAAAGCATTACCCGATCAACACCTACATGGCTTGGGCTTGGCTGGGCGCGACTGTCGTCCTGGCGGCGCTGTATCTGCGCCCCGAGCACATCGGCGGGATCGCCCGCAACATCGTCCCCCTCCTGCTTTCCGGCGCTTCAAGCATGGCCGGCAACTATGCCTACAACCGCGCCATACGCTTGCAGGACAATATCGGCTACGTCGAAGCGATCATGTCCTGGCGCTTGATTATCACCTACGTGTACTCCCTCCTGCTGCTGGGCTCCGTCTTCGAGCCGCTGCGCCTGGCGGGCATGATACTGATCATCGCCGGCGTCTTGGCGGTCTCCGGCGCCTGGCGCATGAAAGCCTCCGATGTCAAAATCGCCTGGCTTGGCTGGGCCCTGCTGGGCGGATTCTTCTTCGCCCTGCTGTCCATCTTTGCCCGCTTCGCCAACGATGACGGACTTAGTGGCGAAGTCTCCATTATTGTCGTATTGCTCGTCGCCGGCCTCGGCTTCCTCACCGCCGCCATCGGCGAAAAGTCCTCGCTCAAGATTCGCATTTCCCACATCCACCTCATCATCGCCGTCATCGTCTGCGCTGTGGTCGGCAATGCCGCGCAATTCGTCTCCTACGCCAAATCGCCGAACCTCGCCTATGCCATCGCCGTTGACAACTCCCGCATCATCATCTTGTTCCTGGTCGGCATCATGCTCGTCAGCCAAAGCTGGAGCCGCGCCAAAGCCATCGGCATCGCGCTGACCTTCGGCGGCATCCTCCTGCTCGCATAACGGCCCTCCGCCCTCAATCTAACTCAGCAATACCCAGTAAGTCATGCGAAACTACACAATAAGGGATCTCCTAACGCCGACATACCATGTCGCCCGAATGCAAAATGACGATGTAACGGGCGATCCAGGGATGCCCCTGCAAATACCGAAATATCAGAATCATCGCCCTTTTCGCATGACCTGCATGCCACTGCTTCCGCGCCTCTGTGGTGAAAAACCCTCTGT
>JAJEBE010000051.1 GCA_022822545.1 Anaerolineae bacterium | reverse complement strand
GCGTTTCTGTAGCGCCACTGTATGTATAGGGGCGGGGGGTATGGGGGGTGTTGCGGCATTTTGGGGCTGATTCGGGGGAGGAGCGATCGAGTGTTCATACTGAAGAGGGTAGCATAGTTTTGGCGGCAATGGGCGACTATTTGTTCAGGCATTAACAGAAGTAGTTCCAAGAAAGTATTAAAGAACATGTCTCTATGATCGCTCTTTTGCCACCGAGGACACCGAGTTTGAGCGAGGGCAGAGAGGGGCTTGATGTGGGGCGCAAAGACACAAGGATTTGTAGGGGCGACATACCATGTCGCCCGAAACTGTATCTGAAAACGCGGGCGACCAGATTGGGCGCGCCTACGGGCAGGGCGGCGTTGAATGGAGGGGTCGGGAGTAGGCGCGAGATTATCATATAGTTTTTGATTGGTTAGAGTTTTGTCCGACATTGTCCGTTTGTCGGACAAGGGAAAACCCTTTTCGGACAAAGCCGCATTTTGCGCCAGCGGCGACGGGCAGGCTCGCAAGCAGGGGACGGGGTTGATGTCGTCATGGATATGGAGCAGGTTCATGGCCTGGCGTTTTTCATGGTCTGAGAAGTTTCCGGTATTGGGCATGACGGTCCTCAGTTGCTTGGGATTGGAGTCATTATAGCACAGGTGTTCTGAAAAGGAAGGGCTGAATGAGGCGATTTTGCGGGCGAGCCAAGGATCGCCCCTACGATTGTCGCGTGTTGACAGGCGGGCGGCGGGCATTAGAATAGGCGAAAATGCAGAGACATGGAGCAGCAGAATGTCACTGGTGACGCCTGAACAGGTCGAACAATACCAGCGCGAGGGATATTTCATCCTGGAATCCGTGATACCGGACAAGGCGCTGGAAGCGCTGCAAGAGGAGTGCATGCGCCATGTCGAAATGCACGACCGGGAGATGGAAGCCAGGGGCGTCCAGACCCAAGGCATCACGCATTACAAGAAGCGCTATTTCATCAGCAACCGCAGCGCCGACAGCCCAATCATGACCGAATTTCTTTTCAGCGATTTGATGGCGGAGATCTGCCGCGCCACCCTCGGCGACAATGCCTTCCTCTTCAACGAACAATACGTGGTCAAAGCGGCTGATACCGACAGCAAATTCGCCTGGCATCAGGACTCGGGTTATGTCGGGCATTATCACCGCGCCTACTTGTCCTGCTGGTGCGCGCTGGATGATATGTCGATCGAGAACGGCACGGTGTACATCCTGCCCTACCAGCGCGACGGGCGCGACTCCACCGACGAGATCATCAGGCACGAGGTCGAGGCGCGGACCAATGACAAGGTCGGCTATCACGGCGATGATCCGGGCGAGCCCGCCATCGTGCCGGCCGGCAGCATCGTCGTCTTCAGCAGCCGCACTTTCCACCGCAGCGGCGCCAACATGACCGATCAGTACCGCCGCTGCTACCTGGCGCAGTATTCCGCCGAGCCGATTATGAATCGCGATGGCAGCGAATTATGGGGCCGGGCCGAGCCGATTCTTGTGGACGGCGTGCGCGTGGGAGCGGGGCAATCGCCTCAAAATGATGACGCCTGGGATGACAAAGAACCAATGAAAAATCAACCACCGAGGACACCGAGTTAACCTGAGGACACAGAGACAGGTGATTTTTAAGTGCGCTTTACGGAAGATTTGCAGTGTCGGACAAGCCTTTTAGCTGGCGGGCTCGCTCAAGCGAATAAATCCAGCGTCCCGCGCATCTCCATCGGCAGGGTGAAGATCTGCCAGGCGGCCAGCATCAGCAGCAGGAAGACCAGCGCCCAGGGCAGCAGGCCCAGCAGGGCCTTGCGCTGATAGAGCCGCAGAGCCGCTTTTTGCGCCAGGCGCAAGCTCCAGAAAAAGCCGGCTAATAGTGCGACAAGCTGGATCAAGCCGATGGCGTTGATATCGAGGCTGAGGCTGAAGCGCTCCCAATCGCCAATGCCGCCGAGGAATTCTTGGATGACCGGCAGGATCAAGACCGGACCGACGAGCAGATGAAAGCTATAATGGGCGAACCAGATGCCGAAGCCCAGCGGCACGAAGGTCGGGGCGAAGGCAGCAGCAGTCTCGCGCAGTGAATCGCGCGCCTGGAAACCGGTCATGCTCCGCCCAAGCCAAGCCGCCCCGACCGCGACCCCGGCCGGCAGCAGCAGGTTCATGACGCCGAAGATCAACAGGAGCGCGATGAATTCGCTGCTGAGGCCCAGGGCAAGCGCCAGCCATTCTTGCAGGGCATAATACGGTGGCACCATGCCAAAGGCGTTGCTGATGCCCATGAAGCCAAGCGCGATCGCCAATAGCGATAGATCCCAGCGGCGAGGCCAACTGGCGGCGCGGCTCAACTCGGCGCCCGGCATCCGCGTGAACAGGCTGACGTTGTTATGCGGGCAAGCGCGAACGCAATCCAGGCAAAAGGTGCAATCGAGATTGCTGCGGATCTGCGGCGCAAAGAGCTCGGTCCCGCAGCCTAAGGCGCCGCGCGGTCCGTGGAGGACCTCCACCCGTTGGGGTTCCGCGCCCGCAATCTGAATTTCATCGATGCGCAGGACTGCATGCGGCGCATAGCTGCCATTGACGCATTCCTTGCCGACGCAACTGGCGCAGATGTCCTGCGACTTCACCGCGATGCGCGAAGGCGACAGCGTCGAATAGACCATGTTAAAGGCGCCCAGCGGACAGATGTATTTGCAGAAGGCCGATTCGGTGAAGATCGCTTCCAAGACGAAGGAGGCGACGAAATAGACGAGGATCAGCCAGGCGGACAGCCAGGGGCTGGCCCACAGATCGAGGTATTCGTAAAAGAAGAAGAGCGCGAACAAACCGGCGATGGCCAGCCACTTGTTGCGCAGCCGCGCCGGGAAGCGTCGCCCGCCAAGAGACAGCCGTTTCGCCAGGGTCCGCGGCAGCGTGAACGGGCAAGCCATGCAGACGATATTGCCCGCCAGCAGCAGCGCGATCACGACAAAGCCGCGCAAGTAGACCCAGGGCGCGACGGTCGCCAGGTTTCGCGCCGCCGATTGCGGACCGACGAATCCATCAATGACCAAAGCCAGCGCAACCAGGGTCATGCCAGCTTGCAGCGTCAATCTGCCATGACGGTGGCGCAGCAAGCGGCCGAGCAATGGCAGCCGCAAGACATCCATGCCTATGACATTGCGCACTCGCGGCAGCGTATTTTCGCTCATGCCTGGGGTCTCGTCTCTCTACTCAGGCTAAGTAGTTCTGAGTCAGTCAGGCAATAATTGATGGCGCAGGCGGGCGACTCGGCGAGTCGCCCCTACAAACCTTTTGAGTAATTCTGCCCATCTCAGTATTGCGCCATATTTTCATTTCTTTATTAGAATAACTTAGATTGCGTTGCCGCTCGCGAGCGTGTAGAGGACGAAGGCGGCGTATAGCAGCAGCAGGACCCAGCCTTCGCGCCGGCTCAAGCCGCGTTCCGTCTCCAGGAAGCCATAGAGCACCAATGTCGTCCCGACCAAGACGCCAATTGAAATCCATAAACTCTCCGTGCCGACATTGATGCCGGCTAATTGTTGCAGGGCAAGGGCGATCGTCCAAGGCAGGGCCAAACCGACGAGCAGATCAAAGGTATTCGAGCCGACCGCATTGGCGACCGCCATGCCGCCTCGCCCATCTCGCGCGACATCGACCGACGACATGAGGTCGGGCGCGGAGGTGCCGGCCGCCAGCAGAGTCAAGGCGACAATGACAGGAGGGATGCCGATGCCGGCGGAGAAGACGATCGTGGCTTCTACCAGAACATAGCTCAACGCCACGATCAAGACAATGGAAACGATAAATACCCAAAGGAAGTTTTGTTCGGGGGAGCCGGTCACCCGACGCAGCGTGACAACGATCAAAGACTCGATCTGGCGCCAGCCGGGGAATTTCGCCTTCTCCGGCCGGTCCTCCAGGCCGAGATCGGCGGCTGGCGTCTCATCTTCTTCCGGGTCTTTGAGGACAATCAATACAATCAGATAGACCGCATAACCGGCCAAGCCGAGAATCGCCTCGATGAGCGAGACATGACCATCGAAGAATACCAAAGCCAGATAGCCGATTGAAACAAGGTAGTAGAAAATATCGCGGCGAACGGCGAAGACATGGATATGCAAGCCACCCGCGACCACAGCCGAAACCCCGGTGATGACAAGGATGTTGAAGACAGCGGAACCGACAATTGTGCCGATGCCGACATCGCTGTGCTGACCGCCGCCGCTGAAGAGCGCCATCAAGGCGATCGCCAACTCGGGCGCGGAGGAGCCCATGGCCATCAGCGAAGCGCCCGCCACCTCGTCCGACAGCTTCAGACGACGCGAGATCTCATCGAGGCTGGGGATGAAGAAGCGATCGGTCATGACAGCCAACACGACGACGGAGGCCAGGATCAGCGCCAAACTCCCCAGAACTTCCATCATACAACTCTCACTTTCCCCGCCCGCTCATAAATTGCAATCTTGAGTCGGCGTGTATTCCGCCGTCGGCATCAACAGTCGCCGGCGCGCTTTCAAAAGCGAGCGATCACGGCGCGAAAGACCATCCGCCGCGCGACCGCTTCGTCGGCGCGCTCGCATTCATGCTCCAGCCAATGATTTAGCCGGCGCGCCGCCCGGCTGAAGACATCGTCCGGCAGCGCCCAGTCATTGCTGAACATACGGCTGGCGCGCCTCGCCACCATTGTACGACAAGAAACCGGAAATTCAGCGAAGCTCAAGAGGTCTATCACCTCGGCAGCGCCGCCGACAGCTTGTATGTGGGCCGCCGCCATCGCCTCCGTCAGGCCATTGCCGTGGCGAATGGTCTCGCTGGCCAGGCCCAGATCGCTTAATATCTCGCCCCACTTATCGTGGACAATCGCCCAGGGCGGCGGGCTCGCGGTGTCGGTCGGCGTCCTTATCTCCACGATGATCAAGCGGCCGCCGGGTTTGAGCAGCCGCCGCGATTCGCCGATGCAGCTGCGCCAATCCTCCAGCAAGTGAAAAACACGCACCGCCTGCACGACATCGAAACTGCCGTCGGCGAAGGGCAAGGCGCGCGTGATATCGGCCTGCGCCAGCGCGGGAGGCGAGCAATCATGCAGTTTTGGCGCGATTTGCCGCATCATCCCGCGGGAAATATCAACGCCAACATAATCGTCGCCGGCGATGATGAAGGGCAAGCCAATCAAACCGGTGCCGATGGCCAGTTCGAGGAAGCGCAACTCAGGGCTGGCGTCGATTGTTTGTTGAAGGGCAAGGCGATAGCGCTCGCTGACGCCCGGGCGGAAACCGCGCGTCTCATCGTAATAGCTGACCGCCTGATCGTAATTCAGAGTCGTCATTGCGGAAGTCCATCGGTAGAATATCGGTGCGCTGCAACCGCCACGATTATAGCATCAGCCGCATCTTTGGCGGACGGGCAAGAGATGGCAAGCAAGGGAGGCACATGAATCGCGAACACGTCAAACTGTATTACGCCTATAACGAATGGGCGAACGAACGCATTCTCGATGCAGCCGAGCAAGTGAGGCCCGAGCAGCTTCTTCAACCCAATGACTTGGGCTGGGGCAGTCTGCTGGGCGGGCTGGTTCATATTCTCGGCGCGGAATGGGGCTGGTTCAATTTTCTTTTCGATGTGGAATCCGGCGCTCGGCCCAAGCTCGAGGACTTCCCCGATATACCAGCGCTGCGCGAGCGTTGGACGCGCGAAAACGAAAACCTTCGGCGCTGTCTCGACGCCCTGGATGATGCAGACATGACGCGCATCCACACGAGTGTCTTTGACGGTCGCGAATATCGTTGGGTGCTGTGGCAGGCGCTGGTTCACATCGTCAATCACGGCACGCAGCACCGCAGCGAATGCGCCGCCCTGCTTACGGGCTTCGGTCACTCGCCGGGCGATATGGATTTCGCGCTCTTTTTATACGAGCGCTACGGGCGCAGCGACTTCCCGCGCGCCGATGGAGAAACATTCGCGCGTGGCGATATCGAACTGCTATTCCGCTACAACGACTGGGCAAACGACCGCGTCCTGGATTGCGCCGAGCGGCTGACGCCGGAGCAATTTACCGCGGCCAACGACTTCGGTTGGGGCAGCTTCCGCGGCACGTTGACGCATCTCATGGACGCGGAGTACGCCTGGCGTCACTTGCTCAAGGACGGCGTCTTCGTCGGGGAGATGGATGCTGAGCAATTCGCGGATGCCGCGGCGATACGGGCGCGCTGGGCAGATGAGCGAGCGGCGCTATGGCGTTACCTGGGGGGCCTCGGCGATGAGGATTTGCTCGGGACAGTCAGTTATGAGTCGGAAGGCGAAATGCGCTACCGGCTGCTGTGGCAATGTCTGGCTCACCTGGTCAATCACGGGACGCAGCATCGGGCAGAGTGCGCGGCGCTGTTGACTGGTTTTGGGCAGTCGCCGGGCAATCTGGATTTGACGGAGTACCTGTCGGAGGTCGGCCTTGCTTAAGCGTAGCAAGTCATCCGCCCAAGCCCATCAGACTGTAGTATCTTTGTTTTAAGTCCGAGTCTTCGATGATGTCTTCCACCGTGAACAAATAATTCACGTTGGCTTTGTTTGACTCAATATCCCGTTTTGCTTGGTCCGACATTGATACAGCAGACATAATCAGAATTGTAATTGCGCCTGGGCTCTCGTCCTTTGCACGGCTTAGACTTTTAATTGCAGCGCCAACCCGTTCAAGTACACCTGCGGTATCTATACCACCCTTCACTTCCACTGCGGCATGTATCCTGAAGTCACTATAGACGAGTATGTCGGGTTCAGAACCCAGGCGCACAGTCCTGCCGTCTAGCAGCGGCAGTTCTAAAACGCGGGTCGACACATCAACAGTCTGGTTGGACTCAAGAAGTTGCAGCTTATGCAGTTGCGATACAAGATCTTGCCGGAGGAGTGCTTCGATTTGATCGCCTTTACGATTCTGCCAGGAACCCTGTGCCTGCGAACCGGCAGCCATGCCGCGCCAAATATCGAACTCTCGCCGCTCGATTATGGTTTCGCTTTCAATTAGCGTACTGATGAGTGAATTTACCCTCCGAGCAATATTGAGTGAAGCTTCCAAACTTGGAAGGTTTTCACTCTGCTCGTATTTGGTTGTAGGTATCCCGATCTGATTCATTGATTTTTGCGATACCATGGACAGCATACGATAATAGCTCACTGCTTTTTCTACCGTCGTCAACACTGTCGGATGCGCAAAGACAATGATTGGTTTGATTCCGCTATGAACGAGCCTGTTCCAGGCAAAATCGGAAATCCCAAGCTGCTGCAAATCCCAATTTAACGACTCGCCAGAGATTTCTTCTATCTCTTGCGCGACGCTAATAAGTCCCCACTCATGAAGCCTCTGATGGAAGAACAGACTCTTTTGAAGCTGATCTAATGCCCAAGCGCGCTGTTTGTTAGATTGCATCTGTATCCCCGGATTTTTTCCAGATTAATATACTCTTCCTAAGTGCTTCGCGACCGTATTTTCCCATCTGTTGGCTGCTATTCCCTTTTCGCTGTGACAAAACGTATATCTTTTCTGGTATGAAACCGAATTTCGCAGCAATGTCTGTCATCAACAGATCTACTGGAACAGTCTCACCGCTATAACGAACGTTATCATTGACGATCGCAATATGCGCTCCTGGTTTGCAGACACGAGCAAGCTCGAAAGTTACAAATGCCAATTCAATGAAATAACCTTCAACCATCGCAATTACGCCACTGTTGTTGACTTCGCCACGTTTGTTCCGCTGCCTTAACGCATCGAGAATTTCTTGAAATACATCATGCCGCTCGAGTGTGCCGATAACGCGTTCAAAGTCTCCCGCGCGATCAATATCTTCATATATGCTCTGCAGTTGACGAATTTTAGATCTATTCTCCACGGTACAACTCAACAGACTTTGTCTCAGGTTGAGCATGGCTTGTTGGTCTACACCGAGGAAAGCCAACTCTAAGGCATAAGTTCTGGTATAGTCGTACCGATTGCAGTAAGGCGGAGATGTAATCACAGCATCTACCGAGGCAGAGTCTTGCAGCGGTAGCGCATCCAAAACAGAGCCGACAATGAGTTCCTGTTTACCGTTGACGCCAGCTGAGCTAGCCGGAGTTGAAACATCAAGGATAATGAGGTCAAGCGCTTGTAGAATTGCGCGCTGAACTGGCAGAATTCTCCGTTTATGAAAGGACTTATAAGGCATTTTCCCGTTGGCGATTCTTTTCGCATTGCGTTGCCGAACCTTGCAAGATCGGCTATCCCAGCGCAAGAATTGCCCATCCTTGCTGGTGTAACTGATGTCCTCAAGAATTGAAAGCAGGATGAATTTGAGCAGAACCTTAAAATTGTCTGCAATATCCATCTCCTGGAAGCGCTCGTCGTACCACATCAACTGCGCCTCTTGCTCTCTATCAAAAGCATCTTGAGTTATTGGCAAATGCGGGAAGTCTAGTCGAGATTCACCTGGCGGAGTTGAATTGACCCATTCGCGAATTGCTTGCAATTGGTGGACATCATACTTATCTAGTTGCGACTTTGCTCGCCAAATGATCTCGCCTATTGGCATCACTTCAATCCCAGTTGCATCGAGACCATATTCCCGGGCAACCAGCAGGGTCGTCGAAACGCCAGCAAAGGGGTCAAAGATATGTTGCGGCGGCTGTAGATTGAATTCCTCAATTAGTCTCCGTACGAGTTTTGCTGAAAAACTCTCCTTGAATTTGAACCATCTGTGCATTGGTGTAGATTTATTCGCCTGGTAGCTCACAAGTTGGCGATTAAATCGTTCTGTTGGGCACAAGATGGGCCGGTATTTCCGCTCGAGTTCGGCGCGCGCCGACTGATCTGTGAAAAGTGATAACTGTTTAATGATTGATGAACCTTATGCTGGATTAGAACATCTGACTTATTATAGCTCATTATGAGCTTCCGCTACCCCTTCAATCCTCGCGGCGGCGCTTCCGCCCGCGCAGCAGGTCTGCGCCCAGATTCCGCACTTCGGGCGGCCGCTCCATAAATTCCGGCTCGCGACTTGATGACGGGCGGCTGACGGGCGGCGGCGGGGCCGGCGGCGGCTCATCATCGCGGGGCCTCAGCCGGCGCGGGACGATGCCATCGCCATAACGCGTGATCCTCCGGCTGCGACCGCGGGCCTGGAATAGCGCTTGCATTCGCTGCGAACGCGCCTCGCCCCTCCCGCTCCCGGCGATGTAGGCGCGCAAGCGCTGCACGTCGCTTCGCGTGATGATCAAGCGGCGCACGGCGATATCCAGCGGCAGCAGCAGCAGCGCCAGCAGAACCAAGCGCTGCCAGATATCAGTCGCCGCCGTTTCCGCGCTCAGGTCGTGCGCGAAGACGGCTTCCGGCGCCTCCGCCAGATTCCTGCCGCCGGTGATCTCGGCGATTTCGGCCAAGAGGCGCTCATCATGCGGACGCGGAATATATTCCGGCGAGTAGGACATCACCCAGCCGTGCAGGTCGGTCAGATTGGCCACGCTCGACTCAGACGGCGCCCCGTTGATCGTCAGGAAATAAGCGCCTTCGTTCTGTGGCGCGAAACTTGATTCGTAGCGTCCCGGCGCAGTTTGCTGCATGGGCAGGCGCAGGCTCGCCCCCGCCGGATTCAAGACCGCGCTGTTCAAAACCAGGCCATCGAGAAAGCCGCCCTCGTCATCGCGGGCGTCAACGATGATCCGCGCCCGGTCGCCCCCTGTCACAACGCGGGTCTCCAGGTTCTTGTTGGCGCCAGCGTTGATGCTCCAGGCCACCGCTTGCCCCCAAAAGCGCGGGAAGTCCTCCCAGTCCACCCATTCATTTGCCCAGCGCGCGCTGGCGTCAGCCGTCCAGGCCACGACCCGACCCAAGCCGTATTGCCAGGCGGCGAGGAT
>JAJEBE010000047.1 GCA_022822545.1 Anaerolineae bacterium | reverse complement strand
GACTGCATGATAACTTCGCTAGCAAATATAAAACTCCATGCCGAAGGTCAGTGTCTACGGGACCCTCGCTGTACTTGACGCTTGCCGCTGTTTGATTCTAAGCTGCCGCTGCGATTATAATTAGGGTTAAGGAGGCGGCTTATGAAGAAACTGCGACCCGATTCCACCATCCGCACGACCTGCCCCTACTGCGGCGTCGGCTGTCAGATGGACTTGCAAATCAAAGACGAGCAGATTTACCGCGTCGAAGCCCCCTTCGACAGCGCCCCAAACTACGGCAACCTCTGCGTCAAAGGGCGCTTCGGCCTGGATTTCGCCACCCATCCCCGCCGCTTGAAGAAGCCCCTGATCCGCGACGGTGAACGAGGCAATTTCCGCGAAGCGACTTGGGATGAAGCGCTCGACTATATCAGCGAGCGACTCTCGACCATTGTCCGCGAACATGGCGGCGACAGCATCGCTGCCTACGCCTGCGCTAAAGCCACCAACGAAGACAATTACGTCTTTCAGAAATGGGTGCGCGCGGTGATGAAAACCAACAACGTCGATCACTGCGCCCGGCTCTGCCACGCCGGCAGCGTCACCGGCTTGCAACTCGCCATCGGCTCCAGCGCCATGAGCAACAGCATCGGCGAGATGGAAGACCTGGATACCTTCATCGTCACCGGCAGCAATACCACCGAGACGCATCCGGTCATCAGCCTCTTCCTGAAAAAGGCGGTGCGCGCCAATGGCGCCAAGCTGATCGTCATTGATCCGCGGCAGATCGAGCTCACGGACTTCGCGGCGCTCTGGCTGCGGCAGAAACCGGGCACCGATGTCGCGGTCTTTCAGGCCATGGCCAATGTCATCGTCAGCGAGAATCTCTTCAATCCCGACTTCATCGAGGCGCGCACCGAAGGCTTCGAGGACTATATCGAGTCGCTGGAACATTATACGCCGGAGTGGGCGGAAGCCATCAGCGGCGTGCCCGCCGACGATATCAGGCGCGCGGCGCGCATGTACGCCACCGCCGAACGCGCGGCATTTTATTGGGGCATGGGCATCAGCCAGAGCACACACGGCACCGACAACGCGCTGTCGCTGACCAACCTGGCGCTGATGTGCGGGCACGCCGGCAAACCGGGCACGGGGCTGAATCCCCTGCGCGGGCAGAACAACGTGCAAGGCTGCTCCGATAGCGGCGGCCTGCCCAATGTTTACACCGCCTACCAATCAGTGGCCGATCCTGTGATCAGAGAAAAATTCGAATCAAACTGGCGCACAGGACTGAATCCGCAGCCCGGCTTGACCGTCACCGAGATGGTGGATGGCGCCCTCGCCGGGCAGATCAAAGCTATGATCGTCATGGGCGAGAATCCCATGATGAGCGAGCCGAATCTGTCCCACGCCCAGCATGCGCTGGAAGAACTCGATTTGCTGGTCTGCATTGATATCTTCATGAACGAGACCGGCGAGATGGCCGATGTCATCTTGCCTTCGGCGAGCTTCGCCGAAAAAGAGGGCACCTTCACCAATAGCGACCGCCGGGTGCAACGGGTGCGGCAGGCCCTGCCCGCGGTCGGCGGGTCGCTGCCCGATTGGCGGATCATCTGCGCCCTGGCGCAACGAATGGAGGCGCAACTCGGCGTCGAAGTCAGCGCTGGCTTTGATTACGCCGACCCCGAAGCAATCTGGGAAGAGATGCGGGCGCTGACACCGGATTTCCAGGGCATCACCTATGCCCGGCTGGAGGCCGAGGGCGGCGTGCACTGGCCCTGCCCGGCGGCTGATCATCCGGGGACGCCTTATCTCTTCGAGCATGATTTCCCGCGTGGCAAAGGCAAATTCTGGGAACTGGAATACGGTACCGAGAGTGAACTGCCCGATGAGGAATATCCTTATCATTTGACGACCGGGCGCGTGCTCTTCCACTGGCACGGCGGGACGATGACGCGCAGCTCGCGGCTGGAGGAGGCCTTCCCCGTACCCATCGTCGAGATGCACCCGGCCGATGCCGGCGCGCTCCAGTTGGTCTCGGGCGATTGGCTGCGGATAACCTCGCGGCGCGGGTCAGTCGAGTGTCAAGTCATGGTGACGGGCCGCTCGCCCGCCGGTACGCTCTTCCTGCCCTTCCATTTCGTCGAAGCGGCGGCCAATCTGCTGACGCTGGACAAGATCGATCCCCGCGCGAAGATTCCCGATTTCAAAATGGCGGCGGTCAAGCTGGAAAAGCTGGCGCGAGAAGCAACATCGCTGGAGGGGCAGGGCGCGATCAAAGACCCCGTGCGCTATGTGCATTGAGCCTGCTTTGCATTAAAATGGCCAGGAGCTACTTTCGCTAGTGTGTAAACTTGATATGCGGGAAAGAGCATGAGCGAGATAACTGCCATCGCCTTGCCGGTTGAAGAAATCTGCGCCTATTGCGAGACGCGGCCGATACAGCGGCTGTCTGTATTAGGTGTGGAATTCGACGGCTGGTTACGGCCGGACACGATAATTGGAGTGCTGGTAGAATATCTTCCTGAAGCAACCGTATCGTATATTGATATGGCGCGACAGGAAGACGAATTGAGTGAGATTCTGGGCGGCACAGTTGACTTGCGTACGCCAAACGAGCTTGAACCAACTACTAAGCAGCAGATTCTTGCCGGAGCGACACTTGTCTTTGCCAAAGACGCTGGCGAATGATCCGACCCGTCTGCGCCACATGTTGGATTGGGCGCAAATCTCCGTGCGTATAGCCGCCCGTGAAACACGCCTATCCCTCGACGAAGATGTAGTCCTGCGGTCAGCGTTGACCAGGACGCTGCAAGTCATTGGCGAAGCGGCGAATAATGTCACGGCCGAATCAAGACGAGTGTACCCGACCATTCCATGGGCTGACATTATCGGTATGCGGCACAAATTGGTTCATGTCTATTATGCCGTAGACTTGAACATAATCTGGACAACCGTCTCAGTATATGTGCCCCCGCTGGTTGCCGAATTGCAGCGTATACTTGAAGATGAGCAGCGCTGATACAAGCGATTGGAGAACCCGAAATCATGAGTGAGCCTGTCGCTATTGACCTGCCGCTTGAAGCCATCCGCCAATACTGCGCCACGCAACCAATTCACCGCCTATCGGTGTTCGGCTCCGCCGCGCGGAACGAATTGATGCCGGAGAGCGACATAGACTTGCTGGTCGAATATCTGCCTGACGCGTCCGTCGGCTTGTTTGCTATGTCAGGGCACAGGCTAGACCTAATCGAGATTGTCAGACGCGAAGTCGATTTGACGACGCCTAACAGTTTGAGTCCATACATCCGGGACGAAGTCCTGGAGAGCGCAAGGCTCATCTATGAAAAGGACCCGTGATCGCGATCGCCTCCATCTGCTGCGTATGCGCGACGCCGCGCAACATGCAAAGGACTTTGTAAAGGGTCGCGACCGCGCGGATTTGGACACTGACCACTTCTTCCAACTTGCTCTGGCAAAAGCCGTGGACCTAATCGGCGAGTCCGCAAGTCACATATCCAATGAATTGCGGTCTCAGCAGTCCGACATTTCATGGAAGAAAATAATTGGGATGCGGCATGTATTGGTACACAACTACTGGCGTGTCGAGATGGACGTTGTTTGGGATACGGTCAAGAACGACATTCCTCCGCTAATCAAGCAGTTGCAGCAACTCATCGCATCTGAGGAAATGCGGCGCAAGGGATGAGCACAAGCCATTCGCCATTCTCCCTCGCCATCATCGCCGGCGGCAAAAGCCGGCGCATGGGCCGCGACAAAGCCTTCCTCCAACTCGGCGGCAAAACCCTCATCGAGCGCGTCATCGAGCGCAGCGCCGACCTGGGACAAGCCGAGACCATCCTCATCACCAATAAGCCGGCCCCTTACGCCCATCTCAAACTGCCGATGTTCTGCGACGCGCTGCCGGGCAAAGGCTCGCTGGGCGGGATCTACACCGCCCTGCTCGAGGCGAGGAGCGACTTTGTGCTCGTCCTGGCATGTGATATGCCCTTCATCAGCGCCCGACTCCTGCGCTTCATGACCGAACAGATCGACGATAATGTCGATATCATCGCGCCGCGAGTCGACGGCTATCCGCAGGCCCTGCACGCCATCTACCGCAAGACCTGCATCAAGCCGATTCGCGAACAATTGGCGGCGGATCGGCTCAAGATTATCCGCTTCTATGCCGGCATGCGCCTGCGCTATCTTGACGAGCCGGAGTATGCGCCATACGACCCCGACGGGCGCTGCTTCGCCAACCTCAACACGCCGGAAGAGCTGGCGGAAGCTGAACGTTTGCTCGGCGGGACCGGCTGAGCCAGCCAAGACGCGCGCCATAATCTATTACAAGCCATAATCTGTTACAATGTGGCTATGATTGACCAACGCGACATCAACACGATCCTGGCGGAATACCGCGGTCGAGGGCGGGAGGCGCTGCTGCCGGTCTTGTGGGATGTGCAAGGCGCCTTCGGCCACATCAGCCCCGAGCAGGCGCATCTCATTTCACACGTCCTCCGCGTGCCGGAAGCGGACATCTTCGGCGTCATCGGCTTCTATACGCTTTTCCACGACGAACCCACCGGCCGCCGCATCATCCGCGTCTGCAGCGACCCGACTTGCGCGCTGGCCGGCGCCGATGAAGTCCTGCATGGCCTCTGCGAGAAACTTGGCGTCGACGAAGGCGGAACGACCGACGATGGCGAATACACCGTCGAGCATTCCCCTTGCCTCGGCTTATGCGATTACGCGCCGGCCGCTCTCGTCAGCGCCCGCGGCGAAGCGGATATTTCACTGCCCCGCGCTACGGTCGAGTCGCTGTTGGGCGATTGGAAAGCGGGCTACTTCAGCCCAGCGGGTAATGAAAACTCGGTCATGCTGGATCCATCGCTGACGACAGCGCCACAGACGCTATCGGCTTATGGCGATTATGCCGCCCTGCGCAAGGCGCTGACCGAGATGAGCCCCGAAGACGTGATCGCCGAGGTGGAAGCTTCGGGCTTGATCGGGCGTGGCGGCGCCGCTTTCCCGACCGGCCTGAAGTGGAGGTTCACCCGCGCCGCCGACGGCGATGAGAAGGTCGTCATCTGCAACGCCGATGAGAGCGAGCCGGGCACCTTCAAAGACCGCGTGCTGATGGAGCATCGACCGCATTTGCTGCTGGAGGGCATCGCGCTGGCGGCTTATGCCGTGGGCGCGTGCAAAGCTTACATCTTCATCCGCGGCGAATATCCCAAAGCGACCGCCATTCTGGCTGATGCGATCCAAGCAGCGGAGGCGGGCGGGCTGCTCGGCAATGGCATTATGGGCGGCGATTTCTCCCTCGATATTGAGATTCGGCGCGGCGCCGGCGCATATATCTGCGGCGAGGAGACGGCGCTCTTCGAAGCCATTGAAGGCAAACGCGGCTTCCCCCGCATGAAACCGCCTTATCCCACCACTTTCGGCTTGTTCGGGCTGCCGACCGCCGTCAACAATGTCGAGACAATCGGCGCCGCTCCCCTGATTATCACGCGCGGCGCGGACTGGTTCAGTAGCCTAGGCACGGATGGCAGCGCCGGCCCCAAGCTCGTTTCCGTCAGCGGACATGTCGGCCGTCCCGGCGTCTACGAGATCGAGCCGGGCATGACGCTGCGGCATTTTCTCGACGAGGTCTGCGGCGGCCTGATCGGCGACCTGCAAACAGTGCTGATGGGCGGAGCGGCCGGAACATTCCTGCTGCCCGACGAAATCGATGTCCGCCTGACCTTCGAGGACCTGCGCGCAGCCGGCAGCACCTTCGGCTCCGGCGCCATCATGGTCTTCAACACGACGACGGATTTGCGCGACCTGCTTCGACGAATCGGGCGCTTCTTCCAGCATGAAAGCTGCGGCAAGTGCTTCCCCTGTCAACTGGGCACACAGCGCCAGGTCGAGATTCTGGACCGGCTGGACGCGCCGCAAACGGGCGATCGCGAGCGCCTGCTGGATGTGGGCATGACGATGACGGAAGCGAGCATCTGCGGCTTGGGCCATACCGCCGGCTTGGCCGTCATGAGCGCGATTGAGAAGTTTCCGGGCTTGTTTCACGCGCAGTCGCCGAAGGCGGCCGCGATATAGCGCCGAGGCGCCTGCACAGGTGACTAATCACAGTGAACATAGAAGTAAACCCGAGAATGTAATGCAACAAATTTCGCTAAATCAACGATCTGTAGGGGCGACATACCATGTCGCCCGAAACCACAAGTCGCAGCAGCAGCAGATGACCAGATTGGCCGCCCCTACAAGGCTCGCTTTTTCGCATGACTTACTCGGTCTTGCTGAGGACGCAGAGGGAGTCTGGTTCGCACAAAACAATGTTCATGAAAATGAGAATCTGTAGGGGCGACTCTGTGAGTCGTCCGCCAAAACCGCCTTCGCCGAATTAAATGACACAAAGAGACTGTGACATGACTGACGAACCCATCACACTCCAAATCGACGGCGACGAGGTCAGCGTCCCACGTGGCGCCACCCTCCTCGACGCCGCCGAACAAGCCGGCATCGACATCCCCGTCATCTGCTACCACGAAGCCACCACCCCCAACGGCCTCTGTCGCATCTGCGTCGTCGATGTCGACGACGGACGCGTCTTGCAGCCGGCCTGCGTCGCCGAATGCCAGGCGGATTCCAAAGTGCGGACCCGCAACGACCGCGTCGAGCGCAGCCGCCGCACCATCCTCGAGATGCTGAACGCCTCGGTCAACCTCGAGCAAGCGCCCGAGATTCAGGGCATGATGGCCGACTACGAGGCCGACCAAACCCGCTTCCCCGACGCCCGACGCCGCGAGGCCGAGGTCATCGACGACAACCCCTTCTACGTGCGCGATTACGAGCAATGCGTGCTCTGCTGGCGCTGCGTGCAGGTCTGCGCCGAGGACGCCCAGTTCACCTTCGCCCTGACCCTCAAGGAACGCGGCCACGAGACCTCGGTGGCCACCGCCTACGATATCGGCATGACCGAATCGCCCTGTGTCTTCTGCGGCCAATGCATCGGCGTCTGCCCGACCGGCGCCCTCAAGCCCAAGATGGAATGGGGCATGGAGCAAGGCTGGACCGCGGAGGAGCTGCGCCGCAATACGCGCCGCGCGAGAAAACGTGAAGGCGGCGGCGATGGCGACTAAGCCGCAAGAGATGCTGACGGGCGCGCTGCCCTTCACCTATCAGTTGATCGAGGGCGACAACGTCCGGCGGGTCGAAGGCGGCGTCATCGACGAAGGGCTGCTCTCGATCTACGTCAACGGCGAATCGCTGGCGACCATGATGTGCAGCCCGCTGCAACTGGAAGCGCTGACCGTCGGCTTCCTTTACAACGAAGGCCTCATCGACTCGGCCGACGAAATCGGCCACTTGCAGTTGAACTTGACCAAGAGCGTCGCCGATGTCATCTTGACGCGCGACGAAGTGGCGCTGCCGCGGCGCATGATCCTGACGACTGGCTGTGGCGGCGGCGTCACCGGGCAGTTGCTGTCGGAGAGTTACCCGGCGCTTGAATCCAACTACTGCGCCGAGCCCTCCCTCATCTCCCGTTTGATGCGGCAGTTGAGTGGCGCGGCCCGGCTCTACAACGCGGTGCGCGGTGTGCATACGGCCGTGCTCGGCGCGGAAGGCGGCTTGCTCGTCAGCGCGGAAGACGTCGGGCGCCACAACGCCGTCGACAAGGTGGCGGGTCAGGCTCTGCTGGAGGCGATTGAAACGCGCGACCGTGTGCTCTTGACGAGCGGACGCATCAGCTCGGAGATGCTGGGCAAAGCCCGACGGATGCGCGTGCCCATCGTGGCCAGCCGCACCGCGCCGACGAGCATCACAATCGAGCTGGCGGCTGTCTGGAATATCTGTGTGGTCGGCTATGCGCGGGCTGGCGGCATGCGCGTCTACACGCATGGCTGGCGGCTGGGTTTGGACGAATAGAAACCTGCCGCCAACTAAATTCGCGTCGAAATATGTAGGGGCGGCCTATCAGGTCGCCCGAAAATGCGACCAAATGCCCTCTCCCGAATTCTTCCAAGTCATGCCCGTCAACGATGCCCTCGCTCTGCTCGAGGCGCGCTGGCAGCCGCAGCCGGGAACCGAGACGATCGCGACCGCCGACGCCCTCGATCGCATCCTGGCGGCGGACCTTCATTCGCCGGAAGAAGCGCCCGCCTTCCGCAAGAGCACGGTCGATGGCTACGCCGTCCGCGCGGCCGATACCTTCGGCGCCAATCAAGCCCTGCCGGCCTTCTTGCAGGTCCGCGGCGAACTCAACATGGGCGAAGCGCCGCAACTGACAGTCGGCTTGGGCGAAGCGCTGCTGATACACACCGGCGGCATGCTGCCCGAAGGCGCTGACGCCGTGGTGATGGTGGAGCAGGCGCAGGCGGTGGACGCTGACGAGATCGAAATCTTGCGCGCCGTCGCGCCGGGCGAGAATGTGATTCAAGCCGGCGAAGATGTGGCGGCGGGCGCGCTGATGCTGGCCCGCGGCAAGCGCCTGCGCCCGCAAGATATCGGCGGTCTGCTGGCGGTGGGCATCAGCAAGGTGGATGTGCTGCGCCCGCCCCGGGTCGGCATTCTGAGCTGCGGCGATGAATTGCTGCCGCCGGAAGCGGACCTGGCGCCGGGGCAAATCCGCGATATCAACGCCTATACCTTGAGCGCGCTGGCGGGGCAACATGGCGCGCGCGCGCTGCGGCTGGGCATCGCCGGCGATGATCTCAGCGACTATCAGCGGCGGGCAAAGGCGGGCTTCGAAGCTTGCGATATCCTGCTGCTGAGCGCGGGCAGCTCGGTCTCCGCCCGCGATTACACCCGCGATGTCATCAACCGACTGGGCGCGCCCGGCGTCTTGCAGCATGGCTTGGCGACCAAACCGGGCAAACCGACCATCCTCGCCCTTTGTGAGGACAAGCCGGTCATCGGCTTGCCGGGCAATCCGGTCTCGGCGCTGCTGGTGGCGCGGCAATTGCTGCCGCCGCTGATCGCGCGTTTCCTGGGGCAGCCGCTTGAACCGCCCGGCAAAGTCAGAGCGCGCTTGACGGCGCGGGTCGCCTCAGCCGCCGGGCGCGAAGACTGGCTGCCGGTCCGCCTCGCCGAAAGCGCTGAGGGCGAGCGCCTGGCGCAGCCCATCCTGGGCAAGTCAAATCTGATCTTCACGCTGGTCGGCGCTGATGGCCTGCTGCGCCTGCCGCTGAATACCGGCGGTTATGACGCGGGCAGCATCGTCACCATTCAGCTTTTTTGAGCAGCGAACGACCAATGGACCAATGACAAAACGAAACATCTACCTTGAAGACATCCCGCTGGACGAGGCGCGGGCGAAACTGGCTGCGGCGCTGGCGCAGGCGGGCAAGGCCGGCGCGCTGCCGGGCGAGCGGCTGCCCCTGACCGAAGCGCTGGGCCGCGTGACAGCGGAGCCGGTGCGCGCGGCCCGTTCGTCGCCGCATTTTCATTGCGCCGCCATGGATGGCTACGCGGTCGAAGCGGCGCGGACGGCATCAGCGCGGGAGACGCAGGCCCTGCCCCTGCGCCTGGGCGTCGACGCTTTCCCCGTCAATACGGGCGATCCGCTGCCGGAAAATACCAACGCCGTCATCATGATCGAGCATGTCAATCAAGCCGATGAGACGACGCTGCTGATTTACGCCTCGGTCGCGCCCTGGCAGCACGTCCGGCTGATGGGCGAGGACATGGTCGCCACCGAAACAGTGCTGCAACTCAATCATCAACTGCGCCCGGTGGACCTCGGCGCGTTGGCGGGTTGTGGGCACGACAGCGTCCTGGTGCGGCGGCGGCCGCGCGTCCATATCATCCCGACCGGCAGCGAGCTTCTGCCCCACGATGTCGAACCGGCCCGCGGACAGCTCACCGAATACAACAGCTTGATCCTCAGCGGGCAGGCGCGCGAAGCCGGCGGTGAAGCGCAGGTCAGCGACATCATCGGCGATGACGAGGCGCTTCTGCGTCAGGCGCTGGCGGGGGCGCTGGCCGATGAGCCCGATCTGATCCTGGCGCTCTCGGGCTCATCGGCGGGCGCGCATGATTTCACCGCGGCGGCGATCGGGGCGCTGGGCGAAGTGCTGGCGCATGGCATCGCCGTCCGCCCGGGCCATCCGGTCATCATCGGTATGGCGGCCGGCATCCCCATCATCGGCGTGCCCGGTTATCCGGTCAGCGCGGCGCTCACCGGCGAATTGCTGGTCCTGCCGCTGATTCGCCGCTGGCTGGGCTTGGCGGAGCCGCAGCCGGCGACGCTGGAAGCTTTCTCGACGCGCAAGATCAGTTCGCCCATAGGCGATGATGATTTTGTCCGTGTGGCTCTGGCCGAGATAGACGGGCGCATCCGGGCGACGCCCTTGCAGCGCGGCGCCGGCGTCATCACCTCCCTGGTGCGGGCGGACGGCCTGGCGCATATTCCGCGCTTCCACGAAGGCGTCGATCGCGGCGGCGTCCTCAAGGTCGCGCCCTATCAGCCGCTCTCGGCGATACTGGAGACGGTGATGGTCATGGGCAGCCACGACCCGATGCTGGACCTGCTGGCGACGCATCTGCGCCTGCGTTCGGCGGCGGGGCGGCTGGTCTCGGTCAATGTCGGTTCCATCGGCGGTTTGATCGCTTTGCGCCGCGGCGAGGCCCATGTGGCCGGCTGTCATCTCTTCGAGCCCGATAGTGGGACCTACAACCTGAGGCATCTGCGGACTTACCTGCGGGATGAGCCGGCGCTGCTGCTGACCTTCGCCCATCGCGAGCAAGGCTTAATGCTGCCGGAGGGGAATCCGCTGGGCATCACGTCTATCGCTGACCTGAGGCGGGCGCGCTACGTCAATCGGCAGCGTGGCGCCGGCACGCGCGTCCTCTTCGATTATCTGCTGGCGCAGCATGACATCTCGCCCGATGATATCGCCGGCTACGAGCGCGAGGAGTTCACCCATCTGGCGGTGGCGGCGGCGGTGGCCGATGGCATCGGCGACTGCGGCATGGGCTTGCGCGCCGCGGCCGAAGCCATGAGTCTGGACTTCATCGGGCTGACCTGGGAGCGCTTTGATCTGGCGATTCCGCGGCGTCACCTGGAGAATGCCGGTGTGAAGGCGCTGCTTGAGGCGCTGCGCGATGAGGATTTCAAACGCGAGCTGGGCGCGCAGAGCGGCTACCGCAGCGATGAGACGGGCAATGTCGTGGTTTGACCCACCGAGCACGCGCAACTGGATTCCCAGGTCTTTGCAGGGGCTTCACTGAGACGCCCGTCAAATGCGTTTCGTGATTCGGGCAAATCACAGAATCGCCCTTGCGTTATCTCTGTGTCCTCGTTTTTCCTCGGTGTACTCGGTGGTAAATTTTTGCATGACATGCTTGCAACTGCTTCTGTGGTCAAATCAAACTATCCCGTCCAATCGCTGAAATCATGGCGGAAATCCACCGACGGCGTCCGCAACTGCGCGTCCATGCCGCCATCGACGAAGATGCGACTGCCGGTGATGTAAGCGGCATCGTCCGAGGCCAGGAAGGCGACCGCGGCCGCGATGTCTTCCGGCCCGCCCTGGCGCCCAAGCGGGATGACATCCGCTGGCGGGATTGGATTATCGCCGACAAACGTGCCGTGATCGACCCGCGTGCTGCCCGGCACAACCGTGTTGACGCGAATGTTGAGCTCCGCCAGGTCCAGCGCCATGACCCGCGTCGCCGCCTCGATGCCGCCCTTGCTCGTGTCGTAGCCGAACATGTGACGATGCGCCCGCGACGCCCCGCCGCTGCTGACATTGATGATGACGCCGCCCTCGCCCCGTTTCGCCATCAAGCGCGCCGCCGTCTGCGAACAGTAGAACATGCCGCTCAGATTGACGCCGAGCGTGCGCCGCCAGGCATCATCGCTGTACTCGAGGAAGTTGGCGATCACGCCCGGTTTGTGCACGAAGGCGGCGTTGTTGACCAGGATATCGACCGCGCCGAAAGCGTTCAGTGCCGCGTCGAAAAGCGCCTCGACCGAGTCCCGCCGAGAGACGTCGGTGCGCGCGTAGAGCGCGGATTCGCCCAGGTCGGCGGCGAGCGCCTCTCCGGCGGCATCATCAATATCGGCGATGACGACATTAGCGCCGTCGGAGGCCGGCCGGCGCGCGCAACCAGCGCCGATGCCGTTGGCGCCGCCGGTGATGATGGCTGTTTTACCTGTTAGTCGCATGGGTTTTTACCTCTCGCCAGCCCCTCCCCAAGGTATTGGAGAAAGGAGATAATTGAGCGTTATTTGTCAATCGTATCGGCAAAGTCTCTCCCATTGCAATGGGGGAGATTTGGAGGGAGTGGTGAAATTGAGGACATGGCAGCCAACTATCCTGACTCGGCAATACTAGGTGTAGGGGCGATCGAAGCTTAGTGTCCACGCTACCCTTGGATCGCCCGCTTGCAACATCCGCTGCCTGTCATTTTTCCCGTGACTAACTTGGAATGACTGAAATAGCCGGCAGGGGGCGGAGGAAACGAGCGGCATGTCCACGATTTTCGCCGCGCCTCAAAATCGCGCACTCAATCCTTGCATTTAAGAACACCTGTGCTATAATAGCTCCAATCCCAACCAACTGAGGACCGCCATGCCCAATACCGGAAACTTCTCAGACCGTGAAAATCGGCAGGACCTGCACCTGCTCCATATCACGACGACTTCAACCCCGCCCGCCCGCTTTCAGGCGCGCCCATCGCCGCTGGCGCAAAATCCGGCCGGTCGGCAAATCGCGACTTTGTCCGAAAAGGGCGACTTTGTCCGAAAAGGGTTTTTCCATGTCCGCCAAACGGACAATGTCAGATATACTCCTAATAAACATCAACAATCCGATGCCCTCGCGCTTGCCATCCAAAAACCTCTGTGCCTCTCTGGTGAATCCCCCAGCATGAAATTCAGGATATGTCCTCTACCCTTGAAATTCGCCGCTTCCGATTTAGAGGGGGTTGAAAAGGCGCGCCAACTTGAAGGCGGAGATATCGAATGCGCTGCCGCCATCGAGGGCGAGTTGAACCAGGGTTTCGCCGATGGCCGCCGAATGTTTGAAGCCATGACCGGAGCAGGGCGACGCGACGACTACCCGCTCCGAGGCGGGATGGAAGTCGATGACGAAATCCTCGTCCGCCGTCAGGGTGTAGAGGCAGACCTCGGCCAGCAATTGATTTTCGCGCAGCCCCTTCAGGCGCGGCCGGGTCAGGCGATGATACATATCGGCCGCTTCTTCCTCCGTCACGACGCGGCTGACCTCGTCGGGCGCGGTGCTGGTGTGATACTGCTCGGTGACGAGCTTGACGCCGGCCATGCCATCGCTGGGCGCGGGGAAGACCGACCAGAAGTCCTCCAGCGTATCGCCGATCCAGATGACAAAGGGAAAGCGCTCGGGATGAAAGCGATCGCGATCTTCCGCCTCGAACCAGTGGATCAACTGACGATTGACGCGGATGCCGGCGCGATGCGTTGCGGGCAAGAAATCGGCAATCCAAGCGCCGGCCGAGAGGATCAGCTTGTCGGCGCTGTAGCTGCCTTTCTCTGTGTTGACCGTCACAGCGCTCGCGCCGATCTCGTAGCCGGTCACTTTTTCGCCGGTGTGGATGATCGCGCCATCCCCCCGCGCCAGGTCGAGCTGGGTCTGGATGCAGCGTTCCGGGCGCAGGACACCGGCGCCGGGCTCGTAATAAGCGCGGTCGCTATCGCGCGGGGTGAGCAGAGGAAAGCGCTCCCGCAGCTCGTCGGCGCTGAGGATCTCGTAGGCGATGCCGAATTTGTCGGCGATGCGGGCGGAGGCGTCGACGAAGTCGCCTTGGTAGTGAAAGGCGACGGCCTTCTCCCCGCCGATGATGAGACCGCCGCTCTGATGAAAGAGCGCGCTCCCGGTCGCCGCTTCCAAATCGCGCCAGATCTCGTTGGAGCGCTCGACGAAGGGCATGTACACTTCGCCTTCGCCGATGGCATTGCGGGTGATGCGGGTATCGCCGTGGCTTGATCCCATCGTATGCGGCGGCGTGAAGCGGTCGATGCCGAGGGCTTTGACGCCGCGTTTGCACGCTTGGTAGAGGGCGGCCGAACCCATCGCGCCCAGGCCGACCACGATCAAGCCGTAATGCTTTGCCGTCATTCGCCACGCTCCTTCCGCAGCGCTGCTGTCGCTGCTTCATCCACCCTCATGGTAGCCGCATCAATGACAACCGCGTAGTCCTTTTCCGCCGCTTCAAGCGAGATATAACCCTGCCGCGCGTCGGTCAGGACGCGCTGCGGATCGCGCTCGAACGGCGAGCCGAAGCCGCCGCCGCCCGGCAGCGCCAAGATGACGCGCTGGCCCGGCTGCAAGACGTAGTGGCTCTTGGGATGCGGGCGCCCGCCATCGGAGAGCCGGACATCGCCGGCAGCGCCGGGCTGGCCGCCGAGCAAACCCATAGCCGGGTTGCCGGTCCGGTCGTACATGCAGGAGTGGTTGGCGGGCGCGCCGGTGATGATTTCCATCTCCATCACCTGACCCAAGCCGCCGCGGTAGCGCCCGGGCCCGCCGGAATCCGGCCGCAGCTCGCGCCGGCGCATCAGGAGAGGCGCGGCCGTCTCGATCGCTTCAACCGGCACGCCCATGATGCCGCTGGGAAAAGCGGTCGCCGATAAGCCATCGCGATTGTGGGCGGCGCCCATCCCGCCGGCGGAGAAGAAAATATAAGCGAATTCTTCGCCGCTTTCGTCCATGCCGTCCATCATGGTATTCCACAAGCCGGCCGAGCCATTGGCGATGACCCGCTCCGGCAGGACGCCGGCAAGCGCGGTCAGCAGCGGCTGGCTGACGAAGTGGCCGATCAGATGACGGGCGCTCACCGGCGCGGGACGGGTGCAATTGAGGATGGAGCCGCCGGGCGCGCGCACATCTATGGGGCGGAAGGCGCCCTCGTTGTTGGGGATGCCCGGCGCCAGGACCGCCATCAGCGTATAGGTGCTGTAAGCATGGGTGTAGTTCAAGACGACATTGATGCCGCGGTCGACCTGCGGTGATGAGCCGGCGTAATCGACGCGCAGGCTGTCATCCGCGACCTCGATGGCGCAGGCGATAGTCAGGGGCGCGTCGAAGCCGTCGATGCTGATGGTATTCCGGTAGATGCCATCAGGCAGGGCGCGGATGGCGTCGCGCAGAGCGGCCTCGGTGCGGTCGAGGATGAGGGCGGAGACGTATTCGATATCGGGCAGGTCGTATTCGTCGAGCATTTCCAGCAGCTTGCGCGCGCCGACTTGATTGCCGACTTCCTGCGCGTAGATATCGCCGATGACTTGATCGGGCACGCGGACGTTGGCGCGGATGATATTGAAGAGCTCCTGGTTGGGCTCGCCGGCTTTGAAGAGCTTCATCAGCGGGATAGCCAAGCCCTCTTCATAGAGCGAGCGGGCATCGCCGCCCATGGTGGCGCCGCCGATATCGACGGCGTGGCAGGTGCTGGCGAACCAGGCGACGCCGCGCCCGCGATAGAAAACCGGCGAGACGATGGTCAGGTCGAAGAGGTGCCCCGATGCCTCCCAAGGATCGTTGGTAATGAGCGTGTCGCCGGGCTTGAGGCTGTCGATGGGATGATTGGGCACGACATAACGGCGCACGCAATTGGCCATGGTGTTGATGTGGCCCGGCGTGCCGGTGACGGATTGCGCGATCATATTGCCCTCGCGGTCGAAGACGCCGGCGGAGAGATCGCCCGCTTCCCGCACGACCGTGGTGAAAGAAGAATGGATCAGCGCCGCCGCCTGCTCATCGACGATGGAGATGAGGCGGCTCCAGATAACTTCGAGTGTGATGGGGTCGATCATGGGCGGGTCTCCTTATTCAAGCCCTCGCTCGGTGCTCATCGCTGTGAGGCTTATGTACGGAAGTATACAACGCGTGAGTGGATGAATGACGCGTTACGTGCCCGCCGCATTCCTCTCATTTCTGAAACGTGTCGTATGGGCAGTTATTCTGCGCGTAAATAACCTCGATTTGAGGCTTAATGTGATTCCAAAAGGCAGTAGGCGCCACCCATACCAACTTGCCTTCTCTTTCTATGGGTTCTGGAATTGGTTGCCCATGCAATGAATCAAGCAGGCCAACTCCTCTACGTATGAAAGAATTGTGCTTAAGTCCGTTGGTCAGCTTGCTGCCAAGCTCGGGAGCTCCTGGATACTGCTTTTTGGGAAAGAACTCTTCAATTATGCGCGATGCCCTGGGAAATTGACTGTGATTCTTGGGATGTAGCGGCAAATTCTTCTTGCAAAGAAATGCCAATTCCATGCATGCTACCATGCTCAGTAATGCTGCCGCGTGGTCATCGGGACGCTCGAGCAGCCTTTCGATCTGGTCTCGCCAATGCCTTTCATATACCTCGCGGCAAGTCTTTGGAAAATAGTTGGATGCTGCGAGTCTTCCGGTGGTCATATTGACAATTTCTCTTGATTCGTGGTAGATTCTAGGTAGGTGTGTGGTGAGATCCAACACTAACCTCTAGACCGCTCTGGACAGACGGGGTTAGGGGAAGACGGAGGGAACCCCTTTGGGATTCCCGCGGCTCCAAGGGGCTTGCGACTTATACGGCGAGCCCTTTGGCTTTTGTACAGTATCATACTTGCGCAGTTTAGACTCCGAGTGCTGGGGTTTCTGAACATAGTCACGACACGGTTGGCTCCGACCCATCTCTATCGCTCACGCGCGTCAACAGCAAACACCCCGCCGCCGCGACCTGCGCCGACCAGCCCGGCAAGACGATCGTTGTTGAAGCCGCCTCTTCAATAACGCAGGGACCAGCCACGCTCCAGGAATCGCCCAGCCCGTCGCGGCGATAGATCGGCGTCTCCACCGGCGCGCCTTCGGGCGAGAAGCGCAAATGGCGCTGGGCGACGGGTTGATCGCAGGCATCAGTTGCATCGGCAAAGGAGGCATGGTCGATCTGCGGTTGCGGCCCGCTGATGAGGACGCGCCAATTCACCGCTTCAATGGGAACGCCATGCGCCAGTTGACCGTAGAAAGCGCGGTACTCGGCTTCGAAGACGCGCTGCATCTCGGCGATGTGATCGGCATTCAACGCCCGCATGGGAAAGGGTACGCGCACCTCATAACCTTGCCCGACATAACGCATGTCGATGCTGAGGCTCACGTTGATTTCCGCCGGTGGCACGCCGGCCGCCTCGACGATGCCGCGGCCTTCATTTTCCAGGTCGGTCAAAATGCCGTTCAATTCGTCCAAGTCCAGCGCGTCAAGACGGGCGACATAGCTGCGCGTGAAGTCGAAGGCGATAGGCGCGCTGAGGAAACCGAAGGCGGAACCCACCCCGGCCAGCGGCGGGATGATGATGCGGCTGATGCCCAACCCTTGCGCCACCCCGCAGGCGTGGACCGGTCCGGCGCCGCCGGTGGCGACCATGCAATAACGCCGGATCTCCAGCCCGCGCTCGGCAGCATGAACGCGGGCCGCGGCCGCCATGTTCTCATTGACCAGTTGGTGCACGCCCCAGGCCGTCCGCTCCAGCGGCAGATCCAGCGCTGTGGACAGCGCGGCGAAAGAATCCCGCGCCGCCTTGACATCGAGCCGGATGTCCCCGCCGGCGAAGTAATCGGGATTGAGATAGCCGAGCAGCAGGTCGGCATCGGTGACGGTCGGCTGTTTGCCGCCTTTGGCGTAAGAGGCGGGGCCGGGCGCGGAGCCGGCGCTTTCGGGGCCGACCGCCGGCAAGCCGAGCGCGTTGAGATGGGCGATGCTGCCGCCGCCGGCGCCGATCTCAATCATCTCGATCATCGGCACCATCAAGGGCAAGCCGCTGCCGCGCTTGAAGCGATGCACATGCGCCACTTCCGATTGGTGGCTGATGGCGAGTTCGCCCGCGCGGGTCAGCGCCGCTTTGGCGGTGGTGCCGCCCATATCAAAGGCGAGCACATCTCTTTCGCCCAGGCGGCGCCCCCAATGCAGACCCGCCAGCGCCCCGCCGGCCGGTCCGCTTTCGACCAGGCGGACGGGGAAAGCGCGCGCCGCCGCGACGGTCGTTGTGCCGCCGCTGCTGAGCATGATATTCAGCGGGGCGTCAATGCCGCCGGCTCGCATGCCCTTTTCCAGCCGCGCCAGATAGCTGTCGATGATCGGCTGGACATAGGCATTGGCGATGGTGGTGGAAGCGCGCGGGTATTCCCGCATGCCCGGCGCGACCTGATGCGATGCCGAAAGCGCCGCGCCCGGCAGCAATTCGCGCAGAGCAGTCAGCGCGGTCAATTCGTGGGCCGGGTTGGTATAGGCGTGCAGGAAACAGACAGCGACCGCTTCGACCGCCTCGGCGCGCAATTTGGCGGCGAGCTCGCGCAGGGAAGCTTCATCGAGAGCACGCCAGACGCGGCCATCGGCCAACATGCGCTCGGGCGCGTCAAAGCGCAGGCGGCGCTCGACCAGGGGCGCCGGTTTCTTCAGCGCCAGATCGTACATATCGTAGCGGCCTTCGTTGCCGATCTCGACCGCGTCGCGGAAGCCGGCGGTGGCCAGCAGGGCGGTCTTGGCGCCTTTGCGCTCGATCAAGGTGTTGGTGATGAGGGTCGTGCCGTGGACGACGTAGCGAATTGATGTCGGCGGAATATCAGCCCGTTCCAGCAAATCGCGCAAGCCAGCGAGCACAGCCAGCGAGGGATCGGGATAGGTCGTCAGGAGCTTCTCGACGGCGATGCTCCCGTTGCTTAAGTTGAGGGCGACGAGGTCGGTGAAGGTGCCGCCAATATCAACAGCCAGCAGAACAGAAGGCGCGGTCATAAGCGCGGGCTCCTCGAGGACAAAATTGCGCTCCATCATACGGACTGCGGCATTGGCTGTCAAGCAGGCAGGGGGGATGTCCACGCTCTGTCGTTCTTAAGTTGACCTCTCCTCACCTTCCTACAAGTGGCGGCGCTGGTTTGGATATTCCATGGCAAATGCTTGACAGTGCCGCTGCGATGACGGATATTTAATGCAAGGGCGACCCTAGGGAAAAGCATAGGAGTGGATTACATGGCGGTGGAGTCGAGCATGGAAGCGGGTTTGACCCTGGAAACGGCGACACGCAATTCGGAAAGAATCGCAAGATTGGAGGCGAGCCTTGAGCATGTTGCCACAAAAGAGGACATCCAGAAATTACGCGCCGATCTGACCTGGCGCATGATTATCGCCATGAGCATCTTGACCGCTATCTTCGTCGCGGTTGTCCAACTTATGGTGAACGGCGGTTAGGCTCCAAGCCACCAAAATCAACGCCAGGCGCGGGAGGCGGAGTGATCTAGAAAACCGCCTCTTCATACCAATGATCGGGCAGCGCCTCGCGCTCAGCCGCCAGCAATTCTCGCATAATGGCGTCAGCATCGGCGATGGAGTTGGTCAGCGGGTCGGTCAGCAGCGCCCGGCGCAGCAAACCGTAATCTGCCTTGACAATGGCTTCCGCCGTCAGTTCGTGCGTATCCAGCACCAGCTCGTTCAGGCCGCGCAAGCCCCGCGGCATCTCGCCCACCGGGCGCGGGCGCGGTCCCCGCATATCCACATCACAGAGCAGCTCCAGAAAGGCCTCATCCGCCATATTCGATACCGCGCCGCGATTGGCAGTGTTGATGTAGAAGGGCTGGCCCAAGCCGCCGACCATGTTCTCGATGATATCGGTGGCGTGGTCGGGGCCGAAGCTGTCCATGTAAGTGCTGATGGGTATCGCGTCGCTGTTGAAATCATCGACCTGCCGCCACATGGCCTCGTGCCGGTCGTAGCGCGTCTCCGTCTCCCAAATCGACAGCGGCGGTATCGCCTCCGCCAGGCGGCCATGCCCCTGATAGAAACGCAGGTATTCCTTGGTATGGGAGACGCAGGTGGGGATGTAGCCGAAGATTTCGTAAAGCTGCCAGGCGATGGCGTCATTGTGCAGGGCTTTTGCGCCTTTGTCGCCGTCCATGCCGGCATAAGCGGAGTCCCCCCGCAGCGACTCGGCAATCTGTTCGCTGACATCACGGCCCCGGTATTCCGCTTTTAACATCCAGGTGAAGTGGTTGACGCCGGCGATGCGCAGGTCAAATTCGGCGTCGAGGTCAGCGGTCCAGTCTTTGGCATGGGCGATGATGTCGGCGTGGGCGGCGTAGCGCGCCTTGACATGCGGCATGTGCAAGGAGTCGCAGAGGGCGAAGCTCTTGATCCGCGGCGCATAGCGGGCGATGCCCATGCCGTTGACCGCGCTGGGATTGATGTAATTGATGACCCAGGCATCGGGGCAGATGCGCTCGATATCGGCGGCGCAATCCAAGATCAGCGGCAGTTCCCGCATGGCGCGGAAGATCCCGCCCGGGCCGATCGTGTCGCCGCTGCACATGCGCACGCCGTATTTCTCGCTGATCTTGCAGTCGATCCCGCGGTAGCGCACCGTATCGGCGGCGAAGCTGAGCACGACGAAATCAGCGCCGGGCAGAGCTTCTTTCCAGTCAGCCGCGACCTCAATGCGCAAGCGGACGCCGGTTTCCGCGGCAACCTTTTCCGCCAGCAGCCCCATCTTTTCCATGCGCGCCGCGTCGATGTCCACCAGCGCCAGCGTACCCTCGTTCAGATGCGGCGAGTGAACCATCTGCCAGATGGCTTGCCGGCCGAAAAACAGGCTGCCGGCGCCGATGACGACTACTTTGGGCTGCTGAATGCCGCTCATGAATTGCTCCTGGTCAGAATCGCTGTTTCCACTCTGCGGTCATTGTACCCAAGGGCGGCGCTGTGCGCAGGAGTTTCGCTCGAATTGCGGATCTGACAGAAGACTTAGGCCGGTCGCGCTTGGCGGTTGCGGCGCGGACGGCGCCGTCGGTTTTGGTGCGGCGGCTTGCTGGCGCCGTTGTGACGCGGCTTGCTGACGCCGTTCTGTCGCTTTGGCGCGGCGATCGCTGAAGCATAGGGGTGCTCGCTGACAACCTCGATCGGCTTTTGAATCAGCGCTTCAATTTCGCGCAGATACTTGCGTTCATCGACATCGCAGAAGGAATAAGCGATGCCCGAAGCGCCGGCGCGCGCCGTTCGGCCGATCCGATGCACATAACTCTCCGCGATATTCGGCAGATCAAAATTGATGACGTGCGTCACATCGCTGATATCCAAGCCTCGCGCGGCGATATCGGTGGCCACCAGAACGGGTGTATGCCCCGACTTGAAGCGGGCCAGCGCGCGAGTCCGCGCCGTTTGCGACTTGTTGCCGTGGATCGCCTCGGCCGGTATGCGAGCGCGGCTCAACTGCTTGGCCAGGTTATTGGCGCGATGCTTGGTGCGGGTGAAGACCAGTACGCGCTTTGAGGCGGGGTCGCGCAAGATATGTTTGAGCAGGGCGCGTTTATCGCCGCCTTCCACAAAATAGATGGATTGCTCGATACTCTCTACGGTGGTGGACTGCGGATTCGCCTCCACCTTGACCGGATCCGTCAAGATGCTTCGGCTCAGATCTTGAATCGTCTGCGGCATGGTCGCCGAGAATAACATCGTCTGGCGCGCCTTTGGCAGGCGCTTGATGATGCGTTTGACATCGTTGATGAAGCCCATATCCAACATGCGGTCGGCCTCGTCCAGGATGAAATACTCAAGCTGATCCAGCCGGATATAGCCTTGATTCATCAGGTCTTGCAAGCGTCCCGGCGTGGCCACGACGATATCGACGCCGTGCTGCAGGGCCTTGACTTGCGGCTGCTGGCCCACGCCGCCAAAGATTGCTGTATGTCTCAATGCGCTCTCGCGGCTGAATTTGCCGAATTCTTCGTCGATTTGCGCCGCCAATTCCCTCGTCGGCGCCAAAACCAGGACACGGATGCGCCGTTTGCCCCGTGCGGACTTCAGCATCTGTACGATGGGCAGGGCGAAAGCGGCCGTCTTGCCGCTGCCCGTTTGGGCGCAGCCGACAATGTCGCGTCCTTCGAGGATATGCGGGATGGCGCGGACTTGAATGGGCGTCGGTTCGCTATAGCCGACGCGCTTTACGGCGCGCAGCATTTCGCTGTTGAGTTGCAGGTTTTGAAAGCTCATTTGGATTTGTTTTCTCGATGTTCGTCTTTGAAGCAACGATGTAGTGTCTAACAGTTTCGCCGGGATTACTAGGTCGGCAATCCAAGGGAGCGCTTAATTCCGGTGACATGAAAACTACGCCAAGAAAACTCTGTTATGCGGGAAGCTGCATTTTGCTACGATTTCAAAGTATAGTTGAGTTGGAGCAGCCGGAGGCGGCGGTTGATTGATGAGTTTCCTTCCTCGTCCCAAGCAAGCGGAAGTATTGGCTTATGAGCGCGGCTACATGGGCGTGGCGGCGGTGCCGGGCAGCGGCAAGACGGCGACCTTGTCCTTCCTGGCGGCCAAGCTGCTGGCGGAGAGGGAACTGAGGGACGGGCAGGAAATCCTGATAGTCACGCTGGTCAATTCGGCGGTCGCGAACTTCGCGCGGCAGGTCAACGAATACGTCAAGGATGACGGCTTGCTGCCGGGTTATGGCTATCGGGTGCGGACGCTGCACGGTCTGGCGAATGATATCTTGCGGCAGAAGCCGGGCGCGGCCGGTTTGGATGATCAGTTCCTCATCGTGGATGAGCGCGGGAGCAACGAGATCCTGGCGGACGCGGTGGAAGCCTGGGCGCGGCGCTATCCCGAGGCGCCCGATGACTATCTGGGGCCGGATTATGTTGAGAAGGGGCATTATCGCAGTCAGAAATGGAGCGAGATTCTGACGGAGACGGCGCGCAATTTCATCCGGCAGGCGAAAGATGAATTGCTCAAGCCGGCCGATCTGCTGGGAAGGCTGGAGCGCTGCCGGGGCGAATTGCCGCTGGCGGAGATTTGCGCCGAGATTTATCAGGATTATGAGCGGGCGCTGGCCTATCGCGGGGCGGTGGACTTTCAGGATTTGATCTGCCTGGCCCTGCAAACGCTGCGGGCCGAGCCGGATTATCTGGCGGCGCTGCGGCGAAAATGGGTCGTCATCCTGGAAGACGAGGCGCAGGACAGCTCCAGGCTGCAAGAGGACATCCTGCGCTTGCTGGCGGGGGAGGCGGGAAATTGGGTGCGCGTGGGCGACCCGAACCAGGCCATCTTCGAGACATTCACGACGGCCGACCCCAAGTATCTGCGGGAGTTCATCAGCGCGCCGAACGTGATCGGGCGGGAGTTGCCCAATTCCGGGCGCAGTACGCGCAGCATACAGAAGCTGGCGAATCAATTGATCAAGTGGTCATTGGAAGAGCATCCGCAAGCGGCGATACGCGAACGGACACCGCTGACCGGGCCTTATATTCAGCCGACGCCGCCGGGCGATCCGCAGCCGAACCCGCCGGACGACCCCGCAGCGGTGGTCTTAAGCGGCGAGAATTACAGCGCGGCCAAAGAGGCGATGCTGGTCACGGAATCTTGCAAGCGCTGGCTGGCGGAGAATCCGGACAAGACGGCGGCCATCCTGGTGGCCCGCAACGGACGCGGCTCGGAGATCGTCAAGTTCTTGCGGCAGAAGGGCGTGCCTTACGTCGAGAACCTCAACAGCAGCTCGACGACGCGGGCGGTGCTGGGGACGCTGGCGCGGGCCTTGGCTTACCTGGCGGACCCGAAGCAGCCGGCGAAACTGGCGGAGGTCTATCGCGTCTGGCGGCGGGATGAGCGGGAGGACGCGGCGGCCGAGATCAAGATGGTGGCGGAGGGGCTGAAGCGCATCCGGCAGGTGGAGGATTTGCTGGCGCCGCGCTTGAGCGACTGGCTGGAGGATGAGCTTGCCGCCGATGAAGATCTTGAATTGCGGGCGCAACTGACGGCATTCCGCGAGCTCGTCGGGGCTTGGCTGCGGGCGGCCGAGATGCCGATTGACCAACTGGTCTTGACGATTTCGGGCGATATCTTCCGCGATGTGAGCGATATCGCGACGGCGCATGTGGCGGCGCTCTACCTGGCGCGTTTGGGCGAGGCGCATCCGCTGATGCGTTTGCCGGAGTTCGCGGCCGAGCTTTATGACATCGCCGGCAACCGACGCCGCTTCACCGGTTTGGGCGATGACGGGGGGCAATTCGACCCGGACGCGCACAAGGGCAAGGCGACGGTGACGACCCTGCACAAGGCCAAGGGCCTGGAATGGGACCGGGTGTATCTGATATCGATCAACAATTACGACTTCCCATCGGCCGAGCCGAATGACGATTTCATCGGCGAGAAGTGGTTCATCCGCGATGATCTCAACTTGAGCGCGGAGGCGCTGGCGCAACTGGCGGCGCTGCGGGACGGGAGCGGGTATCATGAAGGCTCAGCCAGCCTGCAAGCGCGGATTGAATACGCGGCGGAGCGATTGCGCCTGCTCTATGTCGGCATCACGCGGGCGCGGCGGGCGTTGACCATCACCTGGAATACCGGCCGGGGCAACGCCACCGAAGCGACGCCGCTTTTGGCGCTGCGGACATGGTGGGAAGGCGAGCGGGAGAAGGAATTGGCGCATGAATCCGGACGCTGATTTCGCGTTCACGCAGGGCAGCCTGGGCGATTATGCCGAGTGCGCGCGGCGCTTCGAGCTGCGTTATATCAAGCGGCTGCGTTATCCGGCGCTGGAAGTGAATCAGGCGCTGGAATATGAGATGCGTTTGCGGCGGGGGGATCGTTTTCACAAGCTGGTGCAGCAGCATTTGCTGGGCGTGCCGGCGGAATTGCTGGCGCGGTCGCTGGCGGATGACGCTGATTTGGCGGGCTGGTGGGAGACTTACCTGAGGCATGGCTTGGCGGACCTGCCAACGGAGCGTCAGGCCGAGATCACATTGCAGACGACGCTGGGCGGTCAGCGCTTGCTGGCGAAGTACGATTTGCTGGCGCTGGAGCCGGGCGGGGCGGCGGTGATCGTGGATTGGAAGACGGGCGAGCGATTGCCGTCGCGGGCGCATTTGCAGGGGCGGATGCAGACGGTGGTCTATCGCTACGTTTTGGCGCGGGCGGGGGCGCATTTGTATGGCGGCGAGACTATCCCGCCGGAGCGGATTCGCATGGATTATGTTTATGTGGCGCAGGGCGGGCAGCGCGTGAGCTTGGAGTATTCGGCGGCGCGGATGGCGGAGGATGAGGCGCGTTTGCGGGAGATGATCGGGGCAATCGGCGAGGCGGAGGCGTTTCCGCTGACGGAGGACGAGCGGCGCTGCCGGTTCTGCACGTATCGGGCTTTTTGCGGGCGCGGGGCGGCGGGGGATTTGAGCGAGTTCGTCGAGGATGGCGAGGTGGAAGAGGAAGGCGGTATTGAGTTGGATTTTGAGCAGATAGCCGAGATAGAGTTTTGAGGAGCGTAAGCCATGAAGATCGACCGCGTACGCAGCATCCGCGTCTCCGCCGAGTGGGATTATCAGGAGCCGCTGGGCGAGGCGCATCTTTCGCGTCCGGAGAGCATCTACCCGGAATTGGCGGAGGATCCGCGCTGGCCCCTCGACACGACGGGCGGACCGCCCTACAGGGTCGAGGCGCATTTTCTGCTCATTGATACGGACAGCGGCGCGACCGGCATCTGCGGGCCGGTGGGCGATGAAGACCTGGCTATCATCCGGCGTTATTTCGCGGATTTGCTCATCGGCGAAGACCCGCATGCGATTGAGCGCATCTGGGACAAGATGTACCGCCACGCGATTCACGGGCGCAAGGGCACGGGGATGATGGCGCTGAGCAAGGTGGATCTGGCGCTTTGGGATCTCAAGGGCAAGCTGCTGGGCGCGCCGGTCTATCAATTGCTGGGGGGGCCGTCCCGCCCGCGGATTCGGGCTTATGCCTCGATGCTGGGCTACTCGGTCGAGCCGAACAAGGTGATCGAGCGGACGCGGCAGTTCCTGGCGCAGGGCTTCACCGCTTTTAAGTGGTTCATGCCTTGCGCGCCCAAGGACGGCGAGCCCGGGATCCGTAAAAATTTGGCGGTCATTCGGGCGGCGCGGGAAGCGGCGGGGCCGGATGCCGATCTGATGTTTGACGCCTGGAGCAGTTGGAGCGTGCCGTATACGCAGCGGATGGTGGAACTGTCGCGGGAGTATCGTCCTTATTGGTTCGAGGAGCCGGTGCTGGCGGATTTGATCCCGCAATATGCCGAGTTGCGGCGCTCGGTCAGCGGCGTCTTCATCAGCGGGGGCGAGCATGAATATACGCGCTGGGGCATCAAGGCGCTGCTGGAGGCGGGGGCGGTGGATATATTGCAAGCGGATGTGACCTGGGCTGGCGGCATCAGCGAGATGGTCAAGATCTGCGCGCTGGCGTCGGCCTATGCCATCCCGGTGATCCCGCATCACGGCGGCTGGCCCTCGACCCATCTGATCGCCTCGCAAGCGCTGACGACCTGCCCCATGCAGGAATGGCTCTTCCAGATCGGTCGCATGAGCAATGTCTTCTACAAGCGCAAGCTCGCGCCGGTCGATGGGCATATTGAACTGCCGACCGCGCCCGGCCTGACGATGGACCTGGCGGAGGAGGGATTGACCGTGCTTGCGGAGCGGGTGCTGGCCGGGTGAGGACGGGGCGGAAGCGCGACTGGGCGGAACCGGCGCCGTTGGAGACGCCCGCGGGGCTGCGCGAGGCTGTCGGCGGGCATAGCCTGGTGGCGGAGCATTTGGCGCGCAAGGGCATCCTGACGGTGGCGGCGGCGCAACGTTTTCTATCCGCCGATTTTTATTCGCCGGCGGCGGCTGATGAACTGCCGGATATCGATCGCGCGGTCGAGCGGCTTAAGCGGGCGATAAGCGATAAAGAGCGGATCCTCATCTGGGGCGATTTCGATGTCGATGGGCAGACGGCGACCGCCCTGCTCTATTCGGCGCTGGGACGTATGGGCGCGCGCGTCGCGTATCATGTGCCGAATCGTTTCAGCGAGGGGCATGGGATTCACTCGCCGACGCTCAAGAGCAAGCTGGTCGGCGGCGTGGACCTGGTCTTGACTTGCGATACCGGCGTGGGGGCGCATGAGGCGGTCGAAATCTGCACGGGCCGGGGCGTCGATGTGATTATCACGGATCATCATGCCCTGCCCGAGAATTTGCCCAAAGCGGCAGCGGTGGTCAATCCACAGCGTCTGCCGGAGGGTCATGCGCTGCGGGAACTGCCGGGGGTGGGGGTCGCTTACAAGCTGATTGAAGCGCTGGGTGACGACACAGATGACCTGCTTGACCTGGTCGCGCTGGGCATCGTCGCCGATGTGATGGCGCAGGTGGACGACACGCGTTATCTCTTGCAGCGGGGCTTGGCGCAACTGCGGGAGACAAAGCGCCTGGGCATTCGGGCGATCCTGGAGCGGGCGGAGATAGCGGCGGCTGAGCTCAACGAGGGGCATATCGGCTTCGCTATCGCCCCGCGCCTGAATGCTCTGGGTCGGCTCGAGGATGCCAATCCGGCGGTGGATTTGCTGACGACGGATGATTGGCCGCGAGCGCGGGTGCTGGCGCAGGCTCTGGAAAGCGCCAATGAGCGCCGCAAGTATTTATCGAATCAGGTCTATCATTCGGCAATCGCGCAGATAGAGGCGGAGCCCTGGCTGCTGGATTATGCCGCGCTGGTATTGAGCCACGAAGATTGGCATAGCGGCGTCATCGGCATAGTGGCGAGCCGCCTGGCAGAAGAATTCGGCACCCCGACGGTGCTGCTGGCCGTGCCGGATGAGACCGCTCGGGGCTCGGCGCGCTCGGTGGCGGGGGTGGATATCACCGGGGCGCTGGGGCAAGTATCGGGCCTGCTCAGGCGTTATGGCGGGCACAGGATGGCGGCCGGGATGAGCTTGCCAGCGGGTGCGATATTCGAGTTCCGGCGGGAACTTTCGCGAGCGATCCGCGCGCTGGACGCGCCGCCGACGCCGCCGCTGACGATTGACGGCAGGCTGTCCCTGGGCGAGATATCGCTTGCGCTGACGGGCGACATCGAGAGGCTGGCGCCCTTCGGCAATGGCAATCCGCCGCTGACGCTGGCCACGAGCGACCTCAAGCTGGCGCGGCGCAAGGGCTTGGGACGGCGGGGGGAACACCTGCAAGTCGAAGTCGAGGACGAGGCGGGCAAGCGGCAGCGCGTCATCTGGTGGCGGGGGGCGGGTCAGGCTTTGCCGAGGGGCCGCTTCGACCTGGCTTATACCTTGCGGACGAGCGTCT
>JAJEBE010000052.1 GCA_022822545.1 Anaerolineae bacterium | reverse complement strand
GTAGCGGATGTTGCAAGCGGGCGACTCACAGGGGCGCGTAGACACAGCCCGTCAGTCGCCCCTACAATGATCTCGGTGATTTGCCATTCTTTTTACCAGGCAATAATTTCTCATTACTTTGTTGGTTCTACTTCTATGGCGAGCAGCTCCAAAATGAGGGAAGAGATTTAGGGTGGGGGGAACTCCACGCAATTCACCACTCCCGTGATTTTTCCAGCTTTAGAGGAGGCAGTCCAGGCGGCCGCCGTCATCGGCCAAGCGGCGGAAGCGCTCCACGAATTCCGTGACGGTAAAACTGTGATTCTGTGTGCCGACGACTTCCAACGCATAAGTCGCGCTCAAGGCGCCGACCTGCGCCGAAAGTTCCAGGGGAAGCGCCTTGCTCATGCCCAGGATCAAGCCGGCGCGATAGGCGTCCCCGGCGCCCGTGGGGTCGGCGATCTGCCGCGGCGCGAAGGCGGGCACCTCAATGGTTTCGCCGTTGCGGTAGATTGTGGAGCCTTTTTCGCTGGCGGTGATGACAACAATGTCCACCATCTCGCGCAGATCGTTCAGATCGAGCCCGGTCTTCTCATAGATGACGCTGGCCTCATATTTGTTGACCACGATCATGTGCGCGCCGCGAAGGCTTTGTCGCAATTCATCGCCGTTCAGGCGCGCCACCTGCTGGCCCGGGTCGTAAATGAAGCGAATGTCTCGCTCGCGGCATTCATCGCAGAGCTTAATCATGGCGGTCGGGTTGTTGGGCGAGATGATCGCCAGATCCGGCTTGCCGCCGAGCACATCGGCAATGCGGTAGTTGCGCGCCAGGTTCATCGCCCCGCCATAAAAGAAGGCCAGTTGATTATTGTCATCGTCCGTGTTGGCGAAGAAGGAGGCGGTGAAGACCTCATCAATTTGGATGATGGTGCTGCAATCGACGCCGTTGCCCTCCAGCCAGGCGCGGTAATCGCCGAAATCGCGGCCGACCGTGCCCATCAGCTTGGGCCGCAAGCCGAACTTCGTCATCGTGAAAGCGATATTCGCCGCCGTACCACCCCAGTGTTTGGTCATGTCGTCTACGAGGAAACTGAGGCTCAAGTCGTGCAGTTCGTCGGGAATAAAATGCTGCTGGAAGCGGCCGGGAAAACGCATCAGGTAATCATAGGCGATCGAGCCGGTGATCAGAGTTTCCATAGTTGAAGTCCGTTGCGAGTTTGCCAATAAGACTGGATGCGCGCGATTATACTTGCTCGCCAGCCACGGAGCGCCGCAGCGTCTCGCCGAAGGGCGGCCGGGCGATGCCGTTTTCGGTGACGATGCCGCTAAGATAGCGATGAGGCGTCACATCAAAAGCCGGGTTGCGCGCTTTGAAATGGGCCGGCACGATGGGATTGCCGTAGGGCGTCGTCACTTCGGCCGGGTCACGCAATTCGATCGGGATATCCGCGCCGGTCGCCAGGCTGAGATCAATCGTTGAGGTCGGCGCGACCGAATAAAAGGGGATGCCATGCGCGGCCGCTAAGATCGCCAGTTGGTAAGTGCCGATTTTGTTGGCGAAGTCGCCGTTGGCCGCCACGCGATCGGCGCCGACGAGGATGACGTTTACTTCGCCATTCCCCATGTAGTAGCCGGCGGCGGTATCGGGGATGATGTCATAGCTGACGCCCAGCTGCTCCAGTTCCCAGGCGCTGAGTCGCGAGCCTTGCAAGCGCGGCCGCGTCTCGTCCAGCAGGACGTGGAAGTCTTTGCCGGCTTCGTGCGCGGCGCGGATGACGCCCAGCGCGGTGCCGTAGTCGACCGTTGCCAAGGCGCCGGTATTGCAATGATGCAGCACGGTCGCGCCTTGGTCGATCAGCGCCGAGCCCCAAGCGCCCATGCGCCGATTAATGGCGACATCGTCATCGGCGATTTGCTGCGCCGCCAAGAGCAAGGCCTCGCGCAGGCTGTCTACATTGTTGAACTCCCCGCTTTCCGCGACTTGCAGGAGTTGCTTCACCGCCCAAGCCAGGTTGACGGCGGTGGGACGAGCCGCATTCAGCAGCTCGCCGTATCGCCGCAGGTCCACGAGCATTGCCGCAACGGTAATTGCCTCGCTCTGCCGCGCGGCCAAAGCCATGCCGTAGGCGGCCGACGCGCCGATTGCGGGCGCGCCCCGAACGGTCATGTTGCTGATGCTCTCAGCGACCGCTTCCACCGTATGCAGGCGCGCATATTCGAGTTTCCAGGGCAAGGCGCGCTGGTCGATCATCTTGACCGCGCCGTCTTCCCATTCCACGCTTCGCATTGGGCTGGCCCCGCTGATTATCCGGTCGTCACTAGCGTCGCGCGAATTCGGCTTCCGCCACCAGCGTGCCGAGTTGCTCAAAGGTCGGATGCTGCCCGAAGCGGCTGACCTGCAAGGGGCCGTCGCCGTAGCGCACAAATACCGTTGGGGTTCCGGTGACGCTGTGCTGCTGCGCCAGCCGCAGGTCAATCTCCACCTGATTGGCGTCTTGAGTGCATTCGAGCAAATCGTTGTAAGACATATCCATCATTTCCGCGAAGCTGCGCGATGAGCTGTCGTTATACGCTCTGGCGCTGGCGATTTGGAACATAGCATCATGCGCGTTCCAAAAAGAATTGGGGCGCAATGTATCGGCGCATTCGGCCAGCCTGGCCGCTTGAGTCGAGTTTCCCGGGTGATGCACAACCGGCAGCATCCGATATTCGAAGCGGGCCTTGCCGGTCATGACATAAGCTTCAATGTACTTCTCAACGGTCGGTTTGTAGCGCTGGCAGGCCGGGCAGAGGAAGTCCTCGAAAGCGACGACCGTGAGCGGCGCGTCCGGATCTCCAAGGACGAAGCCGCCATCGGCTTGTCTGCTTTGTGGAATGGCGGAGTAGTCCGTTGTTACTTCGCTGAATGAGCTTTGGCTGGACAGGACGACGAAGATCACGGCGGCGACAAGGGCCACCACAATGATGGCGCCAAGCATTAGTTTTGTACGTTGGGGCGAATTCTTGGTTTTCTGGGTCACGTCATTTTCCCACATTGTTTTTCTGTCTGAGCGTCGCGCCGATTATGGCGCGGTTAAGATAACTGAATCGTACAAATCAATCGCGGCATCGTCAATTCTCGACCGCAATCGGATTTCTGTCCCCAAGCCTGCGGTATGATAATATGATAAGCGGCGACAACAGCTCGGGGCAACGTGATATGAATATGGTAGAGCTTATCGAAAAGAAGCGCGATGGACAGGCCTTGAGCCAGAGCGAGATTCAGCGTTTCGTCAAGAGCTACACGGCTGGCGAGATTCCGGATTATCAAGTCTCGGCGCTGCTGATGGCGATATTCTTCCGGGGCATGGACCGCGCGGAAACCGTCCACTTGACGATGGCGATGGCCGAGTCCGGCGACATGCTCGATTTGAGCGATATCACGCCCTACGCGATCGACAAACATTCATCCGGCGGCGTCGGCGACAAGACGAGCTTGATCGTCCTGCCGCTGGTGTCATCGTTCGGTGTGCCCATCGCCAAAATGAGCGGCAGAGGTCTGGGCTTCGGCGGCGGCACGCTGGACAAACTGGAATCAATCGGCGGTTACGATGTCAATTTGTCCGAGGAGGAGTTTCGACGGATTGCCCGCGAGACAGGCATTGTTCTCTCCGGGCAGAGCAAGTCGCTGGCGCCGGCCGATGGCAAGCTCTATGTCCTGCGCGATGTCACCGGGACCGTGGCCAGCTTGCCGCTCATCGCTAGCAGCATCATGAGCAAGAAACTGGCTGCCGGCACGAATGGGATCGTTTTGGATGTGAAACTGGGCTGCGGCGCTTTTATGAAGACGCTGGCTGAAGCGCGCGCGCTGGCGACCGCGATGGTGCAGATCGGCGTTGACGCCGGCCGCGATATGGTCGCGCTGCTTTCGGATATGAATCAGCCGCTGGGCGTGGCGGTTGGCAATGCGCTCGAGGTCGCCGAAGCCGTGAGAACGCTGCAAGGCGGCGGACCGGAATATATCCATGACCATTGCGTGGAGGTCGCTGCGCACATGTTGCGGCTGGCCGGGCAGGGTGAACGCTGGAGCGACCTGACGCAGGCGCGTGTGGACGCCGACCAGCGCTTGAAGAGTGGCGCCGCCTACGAGTCCTTCCATCGTATGATTGCGGCGCACGGCGGGGACGTCCGGCAGATTGAGGACTTGACGCGCCTGCCGCAAGCCCGGCTGCGTCATGAAGCGTTGGCGACGGCGAGCGGCAATATCGCCGCTATCCAGGCGGATACTGTAGGCTGGGCGACGCTGGCGCTGGGCGCGGGACGCGCGACCAAAGAAGATGACATCGATCACGCGGTGGGCATCGAGGTGCATGCGAGCGTTGGCGATTCGGTCGCCGCGGGTGATCGCCTGATGACGATTCATGCCAATGATGAGACGAGGCTGTCGGCGGCGTTGGATTTGCTGAATAGAGCCGTCGAATTCAACGACGAGCCGGTTGACCCCTTGCCGCTATTCTACGGCGTGATAGACGGCAATGACAGCTAGCTGTGCGCCATTGCCCGGTGTCGGACTCGGAGCGAGCGACCAGCAGGCATTGCGGCGTCAGCAGCCGTTTGCAACGTGCTCTTCAAAGGTCTTGGCGAAATTGTGATAGTGGCTATTATCGCAGGCGGCGCGGAAATAGAAGTAATCTGAGGGCTCGGGCTGGATGACGCCGTGAATGGCGGAGAGGCTCGGGCTGGCGATGGGACCGGGCGGCAAGCCTAGGTGTAGATAGGTATTGTAGGGCGATTGCACGTCTCGGTAATCAGCGCGCGTGATCTGCGGCCACCAGCTTCCGCGCGCGCCTTGCAGGCTGTATTGCACGGTGGGGTCGGCTTCCAGCGCCATATTGATCGCCTGTCGGTTGCGGTAGACGCTGGCGATGAGCGCGTGCTCGTCCCGCCAGACGGCTTCCCGTTCGACGATCGACGCCAAAGTGACGACCTGATACAGTGTCAGATCTTGCGCTTGCGCCGCCTCCCGCAGCCGCTCGCCGACGCGTTCGCGGAAGGTGCCCAGCAGAATATCACGCAGCCCAGCCGGCGAGATACCGGGCGGCAGTTGATAGGTATCGGGGAACATGAAGCCTTCCAGCGAGGCGCCTTTTGGAATCCCCGCCCAGGCGGCGAAGTCCCCGGGCTGCGCGGCGTCCCGGGCGACCAGCGCGTAAAATTCCGCTCCTGTGAAGGCGAATAGACCGTTCCGGTCTATGGCGTCGGCCAGTTCTTCGAGGCGCGCGCCTTCAAGCGTTCTGAAAGGGATGAAACTCTTGCTGGAATCGGTCAGGATCTCCGCGATCTGCTTGATTGATTGTGTCTGATTGAGGAAGTAGACACCGGCCTCGAAGCGGCGGTCGTAGCCTTCCACGATGGCGTAATCGACAAATAAATCCGGATCGCGGATTAGCGCCGCCTCTCGCAGCGCCGTGGCGATGGCGAAGGCGCCCGTCCCTGGCGCTATTGCAAAACGAATCGGATCGCCCTGATCGCTGAAGGGGGCGTCGAGCTCCGCTTGACGATTCTCCAACTGCATTCTCAAAACCAATGTCTGCGCCAGTTCAACGATTTGTCCGCCGGTGACAAAATACAGGCCGGCGACGATCAAGCCGCAAATAATCACAAAGAGGATCAAGCCGAGAAAAAATCCGTCAATCACGCGTCGCAAAACTTATGCCCCTGTAATTTGCTCAATTGCTCCTGGGCCATGGATACGGCGGACCGGTGACAGTTCACTATGCGCCTAGGATTGCGGGAAGGCGGCGGCTTCTGGCATCTCGGCAAGCTCGGCGCTAACCTGTGCGGAATCGAGCGAGCGCACAATGGTTATCCAGGACCTTCCCGGTTTGAGCAGAATGGGATCGCCGTCGGGGAAGATGAGGCGCAAGGCCTCGCCGCGGCTTTGACCGCGTCGCCACCACAAGCCATGATAAAGCCGCCCTCCCCGCATAACATAAGCCGCGCCCTGGCCCCAAAGCGCCACCTCATAAGACTCGTCGATTGATCCCGGCGTGAACAGATCCGGCCGACGATTGTGCGTGACTTGCAGGATCACCAGGTTATCCGCCCATAGCTGCCTGTCGTCGGAGGCGTCAATATGCGCAACGCCGTCGGCGTAACGGAGGTAACGCTGGCCGGTCTCATCATATTGCCAGCGCACATCGGTTCGGTTGTACCAATTGATGTAGATATCCCGGGCCGGCTTGCCGCCATCGTTCGCGCGCAGATCAAAGGCGAATCCGTTGGCGCGATAGCCGTGATTCTGATTGCGCCGCGTGGCGAGCTCCCACATCTTGTTAGTATCGCCGAAGAGCGTATGCTCGTAACCTAGGTCGACGATGCTGTCGTCGCGACAGAACCCGCCATTATCGCAATTGTCGCCCAATGACGGTGAGATGAGCAGGGGACGGAAAGGGGCGTTTATGTAGATGTCGTGGATCGGAGCGCTGGTGCCGGAGTAGGCGAGCAAGGCGGCATACATGCTTATCAGTTCGATATCGAGCAGGCGGGCGCTGCGTATTGAGCCGACCTGTTCCGGCGCATTGTTGCGGAAGATAGCGGCGAAGCGCGTAACACCGCCTTCCGCTTCGTACTCGTAGACGAGGTCGGCCTGGTTGATGCCGCGCTGCGGCCGTACTTTTGGCGGCCAGTTGGAAATCTTGACGATCAGATTGCGCCGCTTGAGCGCGTCTTGGCTGGGGTAGGGCAAGCCGGTCAGCGGGTTTATGCCATGCGGATACTCCCAGGGACCGATCTCGATTTCCCGCGCCGGCGCAAAGGCATCGCCGATAACGTCAGCGACGAGCGACGGCGACCGCAGCCGGGCCGAGCCGGAGCCTTGCTCCTGATTCTCGGCGCTGTCATCCTGCCCGAAGCTCGGACCGCTCAAGACCGCCAGGCCAAGGACCGCCACAAGAATAGAGAGCAAAAACTTCCGCATGGATTCAATCATTGTCGTCCGTTTCCCGCTGCCAATCTCTTGCTACCATCAGTAGTATATGGAAGTGCTGCTAAAATCGGCAAGGCGAAGAACGTATAATTTGCCGCGCGTAGTCAAAACGTCATATTCGTCTTATTTGCCAGGCCGCCATTTGCGGTAGCCGTGAGGGTTTGATATTTTCTCTAAGCATGTGAGCCACTGTCGCCGGTTGCGCGCTGAGCGGCTGGAGTAAACGATGGAGCGTCGGCGCCTGCTGATCAGTTATGCGCATCCCGATGATGAGTCCTTTGGCTTGGGCGCGGCTGTGCCGAAGTGGATAGACGATGGCGTCGAGGTGTATTTGATCTGCGCCACGAACGGCGATGTCGGCACGGCGCCCGAAGAACTGCGCGGTAAATTTGCCTCCATGGCCGAGTTGCGGCTGAGCGAACTGGCTTGCGCCCGAAAATATCTGAAGTTTGAAGAGGTCTTCATGCTGGGCTATCGCGACAGCGGCATGCCCGGCAGCGAAACAGCGCGCCACCCCGATTCACTCGCTTACCTTTGGCAGCATCAACCTGAACGCGTGACCGCTGACGTGATGGCGGTTATGAGGCGTGTCAAACCGCAGGTTGTTGTGACCTTTAATCGTTACGGCGGTTATGGCCACCCGGATCACATTGCGATACAGCGGGCGACCCTGCGCGCCTTTGAATGCCTGCAAGCTGATGGCGCCGGCAAGGGCTATCGGCCGCAGAAACTCTACTACGCCAGCTTCCCCAAATTAACCACGCGCTTGCAGATTCTCAGCGCCCGGCTAAGAGGACAGGACCCCAGGCGCATGGGTAGAAACAAGGACATCGACATCATCAAGATACTCGAACATGTCGAGCCGGTGCACGCGCGCATCGCGATCGCCAAATACTTTGATGTATGGGAAAAGGCGAGCCGTTGCCACGCCAGCCAAGGCGGGGGACGCATCACCCGGACATCACGCCTGTTGCGCCGGCTGCTGTATAGCAAGCAAGGCTTCACGCGCGTCTACCCGCAACCGGCGCGCGATCGTGTGGACGAAGACGATCTCTTCGCCGGCCTTCGCCTTTAGCCCCGCGGAGAGGCTTTATGGCAGCGCTGTATAGGCTTCCGAGACGGCTGCTTGCCCGGCAGCGCTTTGCACCCAGCCGAAGAAATGAAAGGTGTCGGCATTAGGCGCTTCCCGCCCGATGACATACATGGTCGAGCGGAGCGGGTAGCGCCGGTCATTCATGCTGCTTGCGGTCGGGTAGACGCCCTCAATCGACAGGACTCGCACATGGTCGTCAATCCTGCTCAGAGGCAGGTAGCCGATGGCGCCGTCCAACTCGCGGACTTGCTGCAACGCGGCGTCAAAACCGGGCATGAGCAAGGCATTGCCGGTGATGTGATTCAGCCCCATGACCATTCGCCGAAACTCATGATAGACATCACTGCCGGGCTGATAGCTAAGTGGCCTGATTCCTATCCGTTCGCCGCCGAAAGCGCTCCAGTCGCGTTCTCGCCCGCTGAAAACAGCGCGCAAATCGTTGATCGTCAGCGCTGTGACGCTGTTTGCCGGGTTCACGACAATGGCGAGACCGTCCAGCGCGAGCGGCGCCGCCCAGATATCGTCGCGCGCAGGCGCATGGCTGCTGATCAGGTAGTCGATATTGCCCTCATCCAATTCCGCCATCAAGGCGCTGAAGGACCTTTCTCGGATGTCTACAACGCTTTCATCGCGCGCCGCTGAGTATCGCCGCGCCAGGTCTCGCATGAGTTTGTAGGTGGCTTCAGTCGAATACAGTATCAGCGTGGGTTGGACGCTCGCGGGCGTCGCTGCGGGAGACTTCACTGTGCAGCCAACCATCGCTGCAAAAGCTACGATCGCCAATGTTGTCCGGGCGCGCCTCATTCCCTGTATCGCCTACTCGGTGGACAGATCGCGCCGCAGATAACGCGGCAAAAACCTTGCGGCGTATTCTCGCAGCGAGCCTTCAATGATGGCTTGGCGGATATTCCCTACATGCCGGACGAGGAAGTCGATATTGTGCAAGCTAATCAGATAATACGCCAGCAGCTCCTTGGCAACGAGCAGGTGGCGCAAGTAAGCGCGGGAAAACTGGCTCGAATAATTAACGAGCGCGCTGTCAATAGGCGCCTCATCGGCGCGGTAGCGGGCGTTGCGCAGGTTGACGCGGCCGTCATGAGTAAAGGCGGCGCCGTGCCGGGCGAGACGCGTCGGTATCACGCAATCAAAGATGTCGATGCCGCGGGTTATCCCCTCGACCAGGTCATCCGGCTCGCCAACGCCCATAAGATAGCGCGGCTTGTCACATGGCAGGCAGGGAACAGTTTGATCCAGGGTCGCGACCATCTCTTCTTTACTTTCACCTACAGCCAGCCCCCCTAACGCATAACCCTTCAGGTCCATATCCGTGACGAATCTTGCCGATGCTTCTCTGAGGTCGGGGAAGACGCCGCCCTGCACGATGCCGAAAAGCGCTTGTTTCTCGTCATCGGGGTGCGCGCGCCGGCAGCGCCGCAGCCAACTGTGTGTGCGCGCGATGGCAGCTTCAACTTCCGCTCGGTCCGTTGGCGGCGGGCATTGGTCAAAAGCCATGATTATGTCCGCGCCAAGATTCTGCTGAATCTGCATGGATCGCTCCGGCGTAAGGCGTTTTTGGCTGCCGTCGATGTGGCTGCGAAACGTCACGCCGTCTTCATCGATCTTGTTGATGTCCGCCAGGCTGAAGACTTGGAAGCCGCCGGAGTCCGTCAGGATTGGCCGATCCCAACGCATGAATTCGTGCAAGCCGCCGAGATTGCGAACCAGCTCATCGCCGGGGCGCAGATACAGATGATAGGTATTCGCCAGGATTAGTTGCGTGTCAAGCTCTTCCAGATCACGCGGGGGCACTGCCTTGACGGTCCCGGCCGTGCCGACAGGCGCGAATACCGGGGTCAATATCTCGCCGTGTGGCGTGTGCAAGATGCCTGCCCGCGCCGCGCCGTCAGTGGCGACGACCTCAAAATCAAATGACATAGCGGCACCTGAATAGGAGAGTTTGAAGCCTGTGCTGCGCGTACCCTGTGATCTTGTCTTTTCGCAAGGCGCCCCTGCCGGCTTGTGCCAGGAGGTCATTTTAACTAACGGTAGTATAACACAATCAGCATTAAGTCTGGCGCGGCTAATGACAACTCATCTTGCAACGATCGCTGCCGCCCGCGTTGGCGGGTATCTTTAGCCGCCACTATACTGTCTACTCAGTGACACAACGTACAGAAACCGGCCTGAGCGTCATACGCCGTCGAGTCGGAGAGGGCTAATGCTGAGGGAAGCGCCAAAGGAACGGCTGTCATCCGTATATCCCAGTCGGGTGACCATCGATTGCGACGCCCTGGAGGCAAATGTTCGCTGGATCAAAACTTTGATCGGCGCTGATGTCGCGTTGATGGCAGTGGTAAAGGCGAATGCCTACGGACACGGCGCTTTGGCTGTCGCCGATATCGCGCTGCGAAATGGCGCGGACATGCTTGCGGTCGCCAATATCAGCGAAGCGATCGAACTGCGCGAAGCGGGTATCGACGCGCCGATTCTGGTTTTGAGCTTCGTGCCGCCGCCAGCGGCTCCTGTCGCGGTCGAGCTAGACCTCACTGTCACGATCTATGACTTTGCGCAAGCGCGCGCCTATCAGTCCGCGCTCGAAAACGGCTGGTCCAAAATGTCCGCCCACATCAAATTGGACAGTGGCATGGGGCGACTGGGTGTGCCGATTGCGGATGCGGACGCGCTATGCGAGTTCCTGCGGGAGTTGCCCAACCTCGAGCTTGAAGGTATTTATACGCATTTCTCGGCGGCCGATGACGACTTGCAGCATACCTCGCAACAGCTTGCGCGATTTCAACGCGTGCTGGATCGCGCGCAGAGACGCGGGTTCCGTTTCAAGTATGTGCATGCCGCCAATTCGGCCGCGCTGCTGACCTGCCGCGACAGTCTGCTTAATGCCGCGCGACCAGGCCTCTTGCTCTACGGATTAAATCCGCTCGGGCATGGCCGGGCGCCAAGCGGGCTGCGGCCGGCGCTATCCTGGAAGACCGCAATTGCCCAAGTCAAGATCTTGCCGGCTGGTTCACCGGTGGGCTACGGCAACAGTTATCGTACGCGAGGCCGGGAGACGATCGCCGTTTTGCCTGTGGGCTACGCCGATGGCTTGCGCCGATCCCCACGGACTTGGCGAGAAGTGCTCGTCCATGGCGCGCGCGCGCCGCTGGTGGGGCGGGTGAGCATGGAGAAAGTGACGATCAACGTAAGTCATATCCCCGATGTGCGGATCGGCGATGAGGTGGTTCTGCTCGGCAAACAGGGCGAGGATGAAATCAGCGCCGACGAGATTGCCAAGTGGATCGGCAGCATCAATTACGAGGTGGTGACGTCCCTCGCGCCCAGGGCGCCACGCATACTGGACCCGTCCTAAGCCTGCAACAGACGGCGCAACTCGGAGGCGATTGTTTCCGGCGGGACGCCGAATTGATAGCGCATGATCCAGCGCCTTTCTTGATCTAATAAGAATGAACCGGCGCTGTGATTGATCAAGTAACCGCTAGATGTCGCCTCGCCGCTGACTTCGAAAGCCAGCCCAAATGGCGCGCCAAACGCGCGGACCTCTTCTTCGCTGCCCGTCAGCGCGATGATGCCGTCAAGCCCGCGAAAAGAGAAATATTCGCGCAGCGCAGCGGGCGTATCGCGCGCGCCGTCAACGGTGACAAAGACGAACTGGACCTCGTCGGCCGGCTGCCCAAGTTGCGCTCGAATTCTTTGGAAGTCATTCAATGTCAGGGGACAGATATCGGGACAGTGGGTGAAGCCGAAGGTCAGCAGCAGGAACTGACCCGGCAATTGGCTGAGGCGCGTGAGCTCGTTATCCGTGTTTGTCAGCCCAAGGTCGGCAACGGCAATTGGCGGATCAATCGCAACCGCGCCATCGTATTCGTCTTCGGCGATGCCGTTGATGCGGCTGCTTTCGACATCGTCGCCGCGCAGTCGATCATGAAGCAAGACGGTTGCAAGAGACGATATCCCGATGATCAAGCCGGCAATGAGGCCGTATAGAGTCAGGTGGATACGGCGCGGCGCGGCGCGGGATTTCGATGGTCGATATTGCATTAGGTTTCGCCGGATAATACCGAATGCGTTACGCGGATGATAGCAAGTTCGCGCCGACGCATACAGGCGTAAAGCGCATAATTCCAAAGGGAAAAAGGCTGCCAAGTTGTTGCGGCCGTCTAACAAACCCGCTACAATGAGTTTGCCGCAAGGAGAGAGATTTCGCTTCTGCGCGAAACGCCGAAGGGGCAAGCGACAAGTACGCCAACTTGCGTGAAACTCTCAGGCAAAAGGACCCTTGGGGCAGGATTCTCTGAAGGTCATACCAACCGACAGGGCGCTTTCTCGGCACGAGACGCGTCCGTTTTTTATTTAATACGCGCTACAGGAGTAGTCACATGGGCGACTGGAAAACTCCCGCAAATCTCAAGTATTCCGAATCCGATGAGTGGTTCGCGCTGGACGGCGACATCGTCACCATCGGCATCACCGACTACGCGCAAGACCAGCTTAACGACATTGTCTATGTCGAATTCAGAGACCCCGGCGACAGCATCGACGCCGGCGATTCCTTCGGCGAAGTCGAATCGGTCAAAGCGGCGTCTGAGCTATATAGCGTTGTCCCCGGCGAAATCGCCGAAGTCAATACTGCCCTTGAGGACGAACCGGAGACCGTCAATGCCGATCCTTTTGGCGCCGGCTGGATGGTCAAGATTCGCGCGGCAGACTTGGCCGGCCTGGACGGTCTGATGGATGCCGCCGCTTACGACGCCTACTGCGACAGCCGCTGAGCCGCCGACCAGCCGAATCCGCATACTCCAGCGAGAGGCATAAACAGACGTGAGCTACATACCGCATACACCCGCCGAAACCAGAACCATGCTGGCCGAGATCGGCGTCCGATCGATTGACGAACTCTTTGAAGCGGCGCCGCAATCTCATCGCTTTCCCGCCCTCGACCTGCCGCCGCCAATGAGCGAGATGGAAGTCGCCGCCGAGATGCTCGCCATCAGCGAGGCGAACGACCACGGCCAGGACTTCGCCATCTTCCGCGGCGCCGGCGCTTATCATCACTTTATCCCCTCGGTCGTGAACCACATTCTGCTGCGCGGGGAATTCTACACCGCCTATACGCCTTACCAGCCCGAGATATCGCAGGGCACGCTACAAGCGACTTACGAGTATCAGAGCATGATGTGCGCGCTGACCGGCATGGACGCCGCCAACGCCAGCCACTACGACGGCGCCACCAGCCTGGCCGAAGCGGTCACCGTCGCGCTGGAAGCCTCGCGCCACAGACGCAGGAAGGTCATCCTCAGCCACGCCATCCACCCTCAATATCGCGAGGTCGTGCGCACCTACCACCAGGGCCGCGATATCCGCATCATCGGCGATCGCGGTCGGGGTGAAATCGTCGACCTGCTGGAAATGCTCGATGACAACACCGCCATGCTCGCCTTGCAATATCCCAACTTCTTCGGTCAGATCAATGACTTGGCAACCGTCGCCGAAGCGGTTCACGAAGCCGGCGCCTTGCTGGTCATCGTCGCCAACCCGATGGCGCTCTCGCTTTTCAAAAGCCCGGGCGAGCTGGGCGCCGATATTGTCGTCGGCGAGGCGCAACCGATGGGTGTGCCGCTCGGCTTCGGCGGACCCTACCTGGGCTACTTTGCCATTCGGCAGAAATATGTGCGCCGCATCGCCGGCCGCATCATCGGCGAAACTCGTGATGCCGATGGCAAGCGCGCCTTTGTTATGACGCTGCGTCCGCGCGAACAAGATATCAAACGGGAGCGCGCCACCAGCAATATCTGCACCAACCAGGGCTTGATGGCGCTGGCCGCTTCGGTCTATATGGCGCTGATGGGCAAGAACGGCTTACGACAGGTCGGCGAACTCAACTACCACAAGGCGCATTACGCCGCCGAGCGGATCAATCGGCTCGATGGCTACAGCGTCGATATGAGCAAGCCCTTCTTCAACGAATTTGTTGTGGCATGCCCGCGTCCGGTTGAGGAAATCAACCAAGCCTTGCTGGAAGAGGGCATCATCGGCGGCTATGACCTCGGGCCGCACTACTTCCACTTGCAAGACCACATGCTCCTCTGCGCGACGGAAACGAACGGCAAAGACGAAATCGACCGCCTGGTTGAGGTGATGGGAGGTTTGGGATGATGGACGGACAAGTGCCTGAGCAGGCCTTGCAACCACTGATCTACGATATCAGCGCGCCCGGGCGCAGCGGCGTCAACCTGCCCGAATGCGATGTGCCGCGAGCGCCGCTGCCCGCTGATCTGATCCGCGATGACCTGCCCCTGCCGGAAGTGGGCGAAGTGCAAGTTGTGCGTCACTTCGTCAAGCTGAGCCAGCTCAATTATTCCATCGACCAGGGCTTGTATCCGCTGGGCTCCTGCACCATGAAATACAACCCCAAGCTCAATGAAGATGCGGCCCGACTGCCCGGCTTCGCCCAGTTGCACCCGCTGACCGACGAAGCCGGCTCCCAGGGGGCGCTCTTCCTGATGCACGAACTTCAGGGCTGGCTCGGCGAGATCAGCGGCTTCGAGGCGGTCAGCCTGACGCCGGCCGCTGGCGCTCAAGGGGAATTTGCCGGCATCCTGATGATCCGCCAGTATCATATTGACCGCGGCGAAGGCCAGCGCGATATCATTCTCGTGCCCAATAGCGCCCACGGCACCAACCCGGCCACTGTCACCATGGCCGGCATGGAAGTGCGCGAACTGCCCGCCGACGCGCAGGGCAATGTCGATATGCGCGCGCTGCACGCCGCCTGCGAGGGCGACCTGCGCGACCGCATCGCCGGCATGATGATTACCGTGCCCAGCACATTGGGCTTGTTCGAATCGACTATCCTCGAAGTCATCGAAACTGTGCATGACGCGGGCGGTTTGATGTACATGGACGGCGCCAATATGAACGCGCTGATGGGCGTGGTCAAGCCGGGCGAGCTGGGCTTTGATGTCATGCACTACAACCTTCACAAGACCTTCTCCACCCCCCACGGCGGCGGCGGCCCGGGCAGCGGGGCGGTCGGCGTCAACGAGAAGCTCAAGCCCTACCTGCCGGGACCGATCGTGGAGATCATTGACGAGGGGCAAGCCACTGGTCCCACTCTTGATATGCCTGTAGGGGCGACTTATCAAGTCGCCCACGAACGAACCGATGGCTCGCCCCAGCCAAAGCCGGGGGACGGACCAGAACCACCCCTCTACGGCTTCGTCATGCCGGAGAAAAGCATCGGACGTATGAAAGCCTTCCACGGCAACTTCGGCATGCACCTGCGCGCTTATGCCTACATCCGCGTCTACGGCGATAGCGGCATCCGCGATGTGACGCGCTACGCCGTGCTCAACGCCAACTACCTGCGTGCCCGGCTGATGCGCAGCTACCGCGTGCCCTACCCGCGTTATTGTGGGCACGAATTTGTGCTGGAGGGACATATTGAAGGCGTCGATGAGGTGCACGCGCTGGATATATCGAAGCGGCTGATGGACTACGGCTTTCACCCGCCGACCAATTATTTCCCGCTGATCGTGCCTGAAGCGCTGCTGATCGAGCCGACCGAGACCGAAGTCAAGGAGGATCTGGACGCCTTTGTCGAGGCAATGGAGCGGATCGCCCAAGAAGCGCGGACCGAGCCGGAGACCCTGCTCAACGCCCCGCATACGGCGCCGGTCCGCCGCCTGGATGAGGTCCGCGCGGCGAAGGAGCTGGTGCTCTGCTGCGCGCCGGCTTTGCCCAGCTATAGCTAACCGGGTTCAACACCCCACTAGAGAATCTGAGTATCCCAGCAGATTGCAAATGTAGGGGCGGCATTTCGGGTCGCCCCTACTCGGCCAGCGGACGCGCGATTATCATCAGTTCAGATTTGGCTACCTTTAGTCGCAGAACCGCCTTGTGAACGACCTGCTCAACATCTTCATCGACAACATGATCCCGGTATTGGCGATCGCTGTGGTGGGCGTCGTCTTGCGCCGGCGTCTGAACATCAGCCCGGCGATGATCTCGCGCATGATGTTTTATGTGTTTTCACCGGCTTTGGCTTTCAACGCCTTGTTCACCCGTGACATCAGCGGCGGCGATTTTCTGCGAATCTACTTTGGGACGCTGGCGCTGCTGGCGGCCGTCGGCGCTCTGTCTTTCGCCTTGCTTCGCTGGCAAAAAATCAAACCGGAAGAATTCGCCACAACCTTGGTTTCCACCTTCGTCTTCAATGGCGCTAATTTCGGCATCTCGATTGTGAGCTTCGCCTTCGGCGCCGAAGCGCTGACTTACGCGGTCATCATCTACATCGCCGGCTCGACCGTCGCCTGGACGCTGGGCCCCTACGTCTCCTCGAGCGGCCAGGCATCCATGCTGCAGTCGCTTCAAAGCGTGCTGCGCACACCGGTTGTCTACGCGCTGATTGCGGCGTTTGGCTTAAAGGCGGCCGGCATAAGTCAGTTGCCGCCGGCCTTGGGGCGAACCTCACAGCTGCTGGCTGATGCCTCGATTCCCTTGATGCTAGTGCTGCTTGGTCTTCAGCTTGGCGGCTTCCACAAGCCCGATCGCTGGCGACTGTTGTTGAGCGGCACGGCAATACGGCTGCTATTGGCGCCCATCGTTTCGGTCGCAGTCGCATCGTTGTTCAGCCTTGAAGGCGTGCCGAGATTGGCGTTCATCCTGCAAGCGGGTATGCCCACCGCCGTGCTCACTATCATCCTCGCCTACGAATTTGATACCGACCACGATCTGGCGCTGAATCTCATCATGACCACTACGCTAATCAGCCCGATAACCTTGTCGGTTATCATCTACTTGCTGCAGAACGGTATCATTTAAGTAAGCGCAAGTAAGTAATGCAACAATCAGAAAGATAGTGTAGGGGCGACTCTTGAGTCGCCCGAATGCAAAATGGCGCTGTAACGGGCGATCCAAGGATCGCCCCTACAGATACCGAAATATCAGAATCATCGTCCTTTTTTGCACGACTTACTTGTGTTTGCTTAGATCGTGGATGGATAAGCCAGGCGACAATGAATCTACCATGCCAATGCTCGTCGTGGGTTATCGATTGTGATTGTATTCAATGTTTCATCATCGATTCCCTCAGTCCGCAGCATGTCGAAAAACCGCGTAAACACGTAGCCGTAGCCCAAGCCGCCAAAGGCGCGAAGATCGCTGCGATGACAGCGATCGCTGGAGAGGAGCAATTTGCGCTTCCAACCAAGGCGCACTAGCTCGACTAAGGCGCTGGCTCGACGAGAATCGGGATTCATGTGGTTGCGGCCAACTGTGTCAAACTGCACATAAGCTCCCGCTTCAAGAATCGCCAGATGGTAAGATTGGTCGAGATAGGTGTCACAGTGACCGATGATCACCCGGCTTAAGTCCGTGCCCTCGTCTCTGAGGATCTCCAACTGCAGTAGACCGACAGGATACATTGAGGCATGTGTCGTGAGTGGCGCGCCGGTCGCCCTCTGCGCGCGCGCAGCCGCACGCAGGACTCTTTCTTCCTGCGCCGTGGCATAGTTCGAGTCGATACCGATCTCGCCAATGATGCCAGCGCGGATACCTGTTCCCCCCACGCCAACTGTGAGCTCCGTGATCATCATATCGGCCAGTTCCTTCGTTGGCAGCCTATCGATTTCAGGCGGATAGAAAGGCTGACGATACCAACCGGTTCCCATGACGATATTGAGTTTCGTTTTCTGGGCGACTCGACGAAGCGCTTGAGGATCACGCCCCAGATCTGGCGTTGTTACTTCGACCAGAGCTGCTCCCCCGGCATTCCGCAGAGCCGCCAGCTCTTCAACCGCCAGCGCCTCATCATTCAACACCTCATTCAAACGCCCGGTCACACGGTAAATGTCACAGAAAATATGCTCATGCATAAGCGTTCTGCCGAGAGTTGACGGCTCAATCTCGCCTAAAACAGTATGGATGCGCCCATTTTCAGACATGATCGAGATGCGGGTTAAGCCTCCGCCAGGCTAAAGGAGATAATCTCCGCGCCTTCCATCAACACTCGCCGGCAGCAAACGGCTAGGGTGTCAAGATCGTCGTCAATTTGGGCGAAAACGTTGACGGGCTGCTTCATATCCACCGTAAGGCCCCGCGAGATGAAAATGCCATAGGCAATGTAGATTTCATCGGGAACTAGAACAGGCTCATCCTTGACCAGAAACGAAAGCGCGCCGGCAGGTATACCGGCCACGTACTGGTTCTCCCGTTCGACAGTCAAGTCTGGCGGCAGGGTGACCAGCGCCTGGCCGGAAACGATACTGTGATAAAATTGATATTCAAATGGAAGGCGTGACTTAATGGTGGCGCAGGTCTTTGGCGCTTCCGCTTCAAACAGACGAGCGTAAAAGACGCCGCCACCGGAAAACTCCAATCTCATTGTGGACATATTAACAGAACTCCTTTCGAGCGCTTAATTGTTGCGGAAACCTGCCTGAGAAGTAGAACCAATAAAGTAATGAGAAAATATTGCAAGGTAAAGGGAATGGCAAAAACCGAAATCATTGTAGGGGCGACTCTGTGAATCGCCCGCTTACAACATCCACTGCATTTCATTTGTCGCATGACTAACTTGGTTCTACTGAGTGCAACCAGACAGGCGCTCATAGACTAATCAGCGTATACGGAAACCGCTTTGGGAACAGTTACATGCCGGGGTCATAGCGCTACGCTTGAGGCAAATCAGACCTAGTGCCGAATTCGCTTAAATCAGCCGCTGCTTCATCCAGGTGGCGCTGTTGAAGAAACTCGCAACCGCGCTGCCGGGCGCTACCAATCCGTCACAGGCTGCCGCCAGTTCTTCGCTCAACGTCATATCCAGAACCGGCAGCAAATGCTCAAGCTGTTCCAGCGTGCGCGGACCGATCAAGGGCGCGGTGATGCCCGGCTGATCCTTGACCCAAAGCGTCGCCAGTTGGGCCGGCGCAATGCCATGTTCCCTGGCGAGACTGATCATCTTGTTGCCTACCTCAATGCCCGGCCTGGTGATGCGTTCGGAGTAGATGCCGCCGCGCAGTGCGCCGCGCGAATCATCCGGCAGGTCAGTCGCGCTGGCATAGCGGCCCGCCAGGACGCCCTGCGCCAAGGGCGACCAGGTGATTAGCCCCAGGCCATAAGCTTGGCACATCGGCACGGTTTCGTTTTCGATACGCCGGTCCAGCAGATTATACGGCGGCTGTTCGCAAACGAAACGGGCATAGCCCTTTATCTCACTCACCATGATGGCTTCCATGATCTTCCAGGCGGGGTGCACAGAGCTGCCGATATAACGCACCTTGCCTTGTTGCACGAGATCAGTCAGCGCCCTCAAGGTCTCGTCCACAGGAACAGTCGGCGACGGTCGATGCATTTGATAAAGGTCGATGTAATCCGTCTGTAGCCTGCGCAAGGAGTCTTCACAGGCGCGTATGAGATGGAGCCGCGAAAGATCTGCATCGTTGGGGCCGGCGCCGACCTGGTAGAAGGCCTTTGTCGCCAGGATGACCTCATGCCGACGGCCGCTGCTGGCGAGGGCGCGCCCGATAAAGCGCTCGCTTTCTCCCTCCGAATACGAATTGCTCGTATCAATCAGATTGATGCCGGCGTCCATCGCGCGGTGGATGATGCGCGCCGACTCATCTTCCGACGTGGGATCGGCGAAATTGCCCGTTCCCAACCCGAGCGGCGCCACCTTGACACCGCTGCGTCCCAATAAGCGATACTCCATGCTCGCCTCTCCTATAGCGGGAACCGCGCCAAAAAAGCGCGCCGCCTCACACGAGTAATGCCAAGCTAGTCATACAACAAAGTGACCTGTGCGATTCTAGCCCCATCCCCGGCCGCTCTCCCGCCATAGAGAGGGCGGGCATCCCGTATCAATGAGGAATGGTGACTCGACGATGAGATAGATAGACGATGCGTTAAATGGAACACCTTGGGACATAGTATTTCTTCCTCGGTTAACGCGCTCCCCCTCCCTGATGCTTCGGGGAGGGGGTCGGGGGTGGGGCAGACCGCGCGCCAAGCGCTACAACTGGTGGAAGCCGTAGCCATCTTCCAGCCTGTTGGCGGTGCTCATGAGCTTGCCGTCAAGGTAGATGTCCGGGTTCGCCATCATGATATCCGCGTGGTAGGGACTATATCCCACCGTCCCGCCAAACTTGGGATCTTGATAGCCGAAGCCGAAGTCAACCGACGCCAGCACCCGCTCATCTTCCATCAAATGGCCGGAAATGCCCGCTTTGGGGTTCAGGCCGATGCTGAAGTGGCAGATCTTGTAAATGACATCGTCGTTGCGCGTCTCCAGCCAAGTCCGCATGGCATCGCCTTCGCCATCGCCGACCACCTCGGTAATCACGCCGTCAACGACGATGAGTTGATAATTGTTGTGCACCAGGCCGCTGACGTTGTCGCTGGCATCGACCACAATTGTGCCGTTGATGCTCTCTTCCAGTGGGGCGATGGACACCTGCGCGCCCGGATAAAAGTCGACTTCGCCATCATACGTGAGCGCGCCATCGCTCACCAAGCTCGGTCGTCCCCCCATCTTGAAGCTGATGTCCGTGCCATAAGGCGATGTCACGCGGCATTCATCGGTCTCCTGCCACAGCTTGGCGATGATATCGGCGTTCTCGAACATCTTGTCCAGATCAACTTCCAGCAGCGCGGCGATGCAATAATCCTCGATGCCTTCGACCACGCCGGAAAGATGGCGCGTCCCGTTTCTGCGCGCTTCCTGCATGGCTGGCGCGCGTACAATGCCGCCGCAAAGCGAGAGCACGTACTTGCTGTTCAAGATGGCGTTGGAGACCACCGGACCCGGGTCGCTCACGGTCCCTTCTTCGTACCAATCCTTAATAATCAAGGTGGTTTTTGCGCCGGAGCGGAGACCGGCCGTAAGCAGCGCCTCAGCCAGATTGAGATCGTTCTTGGGGTCGGCGATGATCAAGAAAGGCTCGCCCTTCCCCGGATTGACAAGGCGATTGACGGAAATATCGGCGAATTGATCCCAGAATAAATGTGAACGCATGACGAATCTCCTTTATTGGATAGACGATTTTCAAGACTTCTTTCAAGCAAATTTGGCTAATCAGCAAGCTGTAATAGATGTCGTCCTTTCCGCCCGATCAGCGCCGCCCTACATTACTGGGGTCGAGCCAGTCTCTCACCAGCTCGCCCAGCAAATTGAAGCCGACCACGAACATAAATAAGGCCAGACCGGGAAAGGTCGACGCCCACCATTGGTCAAGCAGATAATCCCGCCCCTCGGCCACCATGCGCCCCCATTCCGGTGTTGGCGGTTCGATTCCCAATCCCAAAAAGCTTAACCCGGCGGTTGCGAGCGCCACAAAGCCAACATCAATCGTTATGTTCACAATGATAGGGTCGAAGCCGTTTCGGATGATATGCCGCACGAGTATCCGAAAATGATTCGCGCCCAGCGCTCTGGCTGCCAAGACATACTCTTCATTCTTGACGCTCAAGACCTGCGCGCGAACCAGCCGCGCATAAGAGGGCCACCAGGAAAAGCCAACCGCGATCACCGTTTGGAACAAGCCCCGGCCCAAAGCCGCATTCAGCGCGATCGCCAGCACCAACGAGGGGAATGCCATCCAGACATCCGTCAAGCGCATCAGAATGCTGTCCACCCGACCGCCCATATATGCCGCCAGTGAGCCGACTATGAAACCCAGACCGGTGGCGATGCTCAATACCACACAGACCACCCAAATGGTTGTGCGCGCGGCATATACCACCCGCGAGAAAATATCCACTCCCATATGGTCGGTGCCGAAGGGATGTTCAGCCGATGGCGTCAGGAATTTGTTCCGCAAATTGAGCAGGGTCGCGCTTTGGGAGGTGAACAACTCCGGCCATAGCACCATCAGAATCAAGAGAGCCAGGATGAGCAGACCGAGAATCGACATGGGATTATGTCGAACGGCGAACGCAAATCGACTTCGTTTGAATCTTTGCCAGGCGCCGCCGTCCCCTTCCAAAGTGGCGAAGGGCAAACCGGCGACGGATTCTCGTTCTCTACTCATGAAATAACCAACCCAATATCAACCGTATTGGATGCGAGGATCGAGGAAGGGATAGGTCAGGTCGATCACGAGATTGACAAACATAAACGTCAGGCTCGCGGTGAGCGTCACGCCCATAATGACAGTGATGTCATTGCGGAAGATGCCGATCCAGGCGTAGGTGCCCAGCCCGCCCCAGGAAAAGATGATCTCAATCAGCAAGGCGCCGTTCAGCATGAAGGCGACATACAGGCCCAATACGGTAACGACCGGCAGCAGCGCATTCCGCAATACGTGAACCCACAAGACCTTACGTTGAGACAGTCCCTTGGCATGCGCCGTGCGAACATAATCGCGGTGAATCACACTCGCCATCGCCGAGTTCGTCGTGCGCGCCATCGCGCCGATCTGCCCCAGGCTCAACGTGAATGCCGGCAGGATCAGGTGAATTAGGGCGTCTTTGAAGGTATCCCACTGTCCCGCCAGGACCGAGTCGATCAGATACATATTGGTCACGCTGGGCGGTGGCGGAACCGTCAGCGTCAAGCGTCCCGAAAGGGGCAAGATATCCAATCGCCCGGCAAACACAAGCTGGAAAACCAGCCCGGCCCAAAACACCGGAATCCCCACGCCAATCAGCGAGCCGGTGATGATCGTCGACTTGACCCAACGCGATTTGGTAGAACCGGCCAAGATGCCCAGCGGGACGCCTATCGTGAGGGTGAAGCAAAGAGCGGCGATGGTCAGCTCAAGCGTCGCCGGGAAAAAGTCCCTGAGCTCCTTCAAGATGGGTTGGCGCGACACGATTGACAATCCCAGATCGCCCGCTACCAACCGCTCCATGTATTTGATGTATTGGATATGTAAGGGCTGATCGAGGCCAAGCAGCTTCCGAGTCTTTTCCACCTGCTCTTTTGTGGCGAATTGCCCAGCTCTAGAGAGAGCCGGGTCGCCCGGCAGCATGTTCGAAATGAAGAATGTGACAAACGTGACTGCGATCAAGACCCAAAAGGCCTGATACAGTCGGCGGAGTACATACTCACCCAAGGCGCGTCACCTCATCGGTGGGACGAGCGGAAGCCGTAACCCCGCTCGCCCCGTTTGGGACGATATCGAGGCTACATATCGTCGAAGTAAATCTGATACACGTTTTGCGTGTAGCTATGTGGCGGTGACCACTGATAGCCCTTGACGTTGGCCTGTGATGCCGAAAGCGCCATACCCACAACAACATTAACGTAGGGCGTTTCCGCATCCCATATCGCCTGTACCTGCTTGTAGATCTCGCAGCGCGCTTCCGGATCGAGCTCTACTTTGCCCGCCTCAAGCAGCGCATCGTTTTCCGCATTGCTATACCAAGAGAAGTTGATGCCGCCGCCGCCGCCTTGGCTGGAATGCCCCAATCGGCCGAAGAACTGATCCGGATCGGGCAGCGAGGGGAACATCCACACCGTGCCCACATCGGGCGCCGTTTCTTG
>JAJEBE010000024.1 GCA_022822545.1 Anaerolineae bacterium | reverse complement strand
GCCAACGTTCATCCTGAGCCAGGATCAAACTCTCCGTATTCACAGGGTTTGTTTCGCTCTGTCTTAACCTGCTATTCTGCTGTTAATCCGCACTCGCTTCCCCTCTATACCACAGGGCGCGAAAAAGCGAGAGCTATTCTCTCACTTTTAGTCCCGATAGCTTATCAATTGACATATCCTCTGTCAAGGATAAATCTGACAAATGAACACGATTGGGCGGTTTCAACGCAGCGACCACCACCGCAGAAGCGCGCCAGATCGCTCGACCTTAACTTGACTTCTCATGCACCCGGACCAAGCGTAAGGTCTCGCCGGAATAGACCAATTCGAAGCGCTGTTTGTCCATTTGATAAAGCGCGTCCACCATCCAGGCGTAACCCTTTGGGAAAAGCAGATAATCGATAGCGTATCGATCGACAATTGCGAGCTTCTCCTCGACCGGCACATCGGCTTTGTACAAGCGGAAATTAGATTCTCGCTGGATTCGCATCTCTTCAACGGGCAAGTTCGAGTAATACGACATTCTGTTGGCGGAAAAGCGCGAGAGCGAAATGACCTTCCAATGCATGGCGAGAATAAGCTCCCGATATTCATCGCTCGCGGCAATCCAGACGCGTTCGTCATGATGAGCGTCCAGATATTCGGCGATTTCCAGCATTTCAGTTTCGCCGCTTGTTGCCGATGCAATGTCCCGGCTCAGGTCTACTCTCGAACTGATTTGATGGCGCTGCACGGTCAGCAGCAAAATGACAGCCAGCAGCAAGTAGAGAAGACGATCGCCGCCTAGCCAGCCGGACAAACGAGAGCTAGCGGGAAGAGCGCGTCCAAGGGCGCTATATCCCGTTTCCAGCGCAAAACCCAACATGTAACCATAAGGCATGAGCCACAGGATGCGCACAATGTGATAGAACGATACCAGACGCCCATAAACCCAGGCGGTATATGGCAACAGACCAATGCTGAGAGCCAAGACATAAGCGAGCATCAGCTTGCTCCGCGCATCCAGACGACGCGCCGCCACGGACAACAAGATAAATGCGATCAAAAGATATGTCAGCGCGCCTGCCAAGTTTGAATGGATCGCGTAGAAATTGTTGCCGCCATCGAATGGATTGACCGCGTCGTATACGTAAATGTCGCCGCCGACATCGTCCGGCAACTCGTCGAAATAATAGATGGTCCTGTCCGCGGTATTCAAACGCACCAGGATGGTGGGCAAGAAGAGCAGAAACAGCAGGATCAGGAGCTTGAGACTGCCTCTCCAATTAGCACGATCGGTCAAGAGTCGGATACTGCAGAAGAGCCCGATGATAACGGCGGCGAATCCGCCGGAAATCGCGTGCACTGAGACAGTAGCCGTAAACGACAATGCGAAGCCGAAATATGCGCGGATGCTTCCGGTCTTGGCGCAGAGCCAGGCGCTGGAGACCGCGACAGGCGCCAGGGCAAAGGCGGCGACGACCTTGTCCAGCAGCGGACGATAGTAGAACTGCGAGCCTGGTTGACCGCTGTATTCAGCCAGCAAGCTATAGGCGAAAAGACCGAGGCAGACATATATGAGAGATGTCCGCCGGCCGTGGCCGAGGTTGCGCGCGAATACGTACATGGCCACAACGGACATGGCCATGGCAAACGAGTTGATCAAGTAGCGCGTGAGCGCGATCGGCACACCGCTTATCTCGACCACCAGCGCTTGCGCCAGCACCCAGTAAGTCAGATACATGCGATCGGCGATGGGATTGCCGGATTCGTAGTAGGGCTCCGCCCAGCCCAGCGGCTCATCGCGCAAGAAACCATTAACCGCGGCGTGATGGCGGTACTGATCTTTGCTCATGTCGGCTGCGAAGAAACTGGTATGCGCGTACAGCCCGACCAGAATCAGGATTACCGCGAGTATCGCTGCAACGGGCGCGCGCCACTGGAGGCGGATTGCTGGCATCCGCCATCGGCGATACAAGACCGCCCCAAGGCCGACTATCGCCAGCATGTACCAGACGAACTCAACCGTGTCGATGTGCAGCGCCAGCGTGCGCGTGATGAGGCCCAGCAAGGTAATCAGCGCGACCGAGAAGACAAATCCATAGCCGATGCAGTCGATGAGGTCCCATTCATCTCGCGCCGGCGCCAGAGCAAAGAGATAAGCGCCGGGCAAAACGAAGACCAGCAGACCTATGATGATACGCAGCCAGGGCGAGACAAAGGTAACATCGGCAAGCGAAACCGCCAGGCCAGCAAGCACAATCAGCCCGCTCAATAAGACGTAGAAACGTGGCAAACGGACTGACCGCGCGATCACAACTCGCTGCGCCCTTCCAACGCGCGCATCAGCGTGACGGAATCGACGTATTCGAGGTCGCCGCCAGTGGGCAGTCCGCGCGCAAGCCGCGTCACTCTAACCGGCGTCGAGGCTAATTCTCGCTGGAGGTACATAGCCGTCGCATCGCCTTCCATACCGGGATTGGTGGCGATAATCACTTCGCCAGCCTGCTCCTTCTCGACGCGCGCGACCAATTCACGAATCTTCAGGTCATCCGGACCGATGCCATCAACCGGCGATATGGCCCCATGAAGCACATGGTAGCGCCCCTTGTAGATGCCCGTGCGCTCAATTGCCATTAAGTCCAGCGGCTCTTCAACAACCGCGAGTGTGCCGGCATCGCGTTCGCTTGAACTGCAGATGAAGCATGGATCAGCCACTGTGATATTGAAGCAGACGCTGCAAAAACGTGTCTGCGCTTTCAGGTTGTTCAAAGCCTGCGCCAGACCAAGAGAAAAATCATCGGGCGCGCGCAGCAGATAGTAGGTCAGCCGGGAGGCTGTTTTGGGTCCGACGCCGGGCAAACGCGAAAAGGCCTCTATCAGCGTCGTCACCGGTTCGGGAATCGCGCTGCGCATTAGATGAATCCAAGGCTCGTCACAAGGCGCAAGCAAGCTTGGCGAATCGGCGTTGATGTAGTCACAGCTAGCCGAGCAATCCCCCGAGGCCGGGGATATCGCCCAAGCCGCCGGTGATCGCTTCCATGCGCTCGGCCGCCATGGCCTGGCTCTGTTCAATGGCCTGGTTGACAGCCGCGACGAGCAGATCCTGCAGGTCCGTCAGCCATTCTTCATCATCCATATCAATAACGTCAGGATTGATTTCCACTGACTGGACGCGTTGATGACCGGTGATTACAATCTTGATAGCGCCGCCGCCAACGGAGACTTCGGTGGTTTCATGCTCGAGGTTTTCTTGCGCCTCGGCCATATCCTGCTGCATCTTTTGCAGCATCGCCATTGGGTTGGCGCCCCCGGGGAAACCGCCGGCTGAACCCCGCTTGCCGCCGCGTCGTTTGCTCATCTTGTATCTCCTGAATATGCCTTGATTGTGGCTGCCCCATAAATATATTCAAAACTGTCGGAATCGACAACGCGAAACTTAGCTGGCAGCCGGTGGATTGAGCAAGTAAACATGAGCGCCGTAGGTCGGCTTCTCGAAGACGAGCTGCGCGCCGCGCTGCGCCATGATTTCGCGGCTGAGCTCGGGATCCATGACGACGGCGTAGAATGCGCGACCGGGCAATTGAGTCTGCATTGATGCGAGCAGTTCCAGGTACTCTTCGATTGTCGTTTCTGGATTGTAGAACGTATGCAGGTCTTCTTTGCGCTGATCATATCCCGGCAGATAGTCCGCATAAATCTTTCCGCCTTTTGAAACATAGTTCAGCCGTCCATGAAACAACTTTGATCTCACCGTATAAACATGGGGGATGAGAATTATTGCGTCATGAGGCGTATGATCACGGATCCAATACAGCGCGGACACCCGCCCGCCGAAAACTTCTGTTGTGTAGACGCGGATGCCCTCAAATCTAGCTTCGCTCGGGCCGCTAAGCTTGCGAATTGAATACCGATAAGAGTAATGAGCCGCATTCAGTAGCGCAAGAAAGACGAGGGCATATACATACGCCTTTAGCAGGGATGAGATGATTCTGCGCCCAGATCGGCGATTCTGGACCAATAGCAGAGCCAGAAACGCCAAACTCACCGGCAACAAGGAATGAAACTTGCCCTGCTGATCTGATGTCGCGTCATCTGCTGTCGAGTCAACTGTCAAGGCTAGCGCCAGTCCAATGACGGCGCAGAATGCGAGGAACAACTGCGTCATGCTTTTGCTTCGCAAGGCATAAACGAATTGCAGAGCCGCTGGCGGCAGAAGCAGTAGTGAACTCCTGATTAGCCTGTGTATGTTTTCCTCAGGCGGCAGAAAGATGCCTATGCTTGACCGGAGGCCGGTTGTGAAGTCAAGAATGTACTTGAGTATAGGCAGCGCCAAAGCCAAACTGACCAAGACCCAAAGCACAAGAAAGCCCGGTCCGATTCTCGCGGCGATTTTACGCATGTATGCGGTTGCAGTCTTTTGCCTCGCCTGCGGGGACGTCGCTAACGAGTAAAGCGCAATCAACACAAGAGCGCCCAGCACCGATACAAATGTGTAAAGCGCAATAATAGGCATAAATGTCAACGATACAATACCGGCAGCGGAAGCCAAGACGAATGAAGAACGGTCAAATCTGTCCTGCAGTAGGTTTACCACGACATAAACAATCGCGGTGAAAGCGGTGATACTGGAAGTCAGGCCTCTTGCGCTTGCCACTATACCCCCAATGCCGCGAGCGCGAGCTTCGGCAGTGCCGTCAAGCGGATGTGCCGAGAGAGCCTGGATGCCGGTAAGGTTCATGGCAGCGAAACAAAACAGGATGAGCAAACCCAAGCGCAGAGTCTGATTCTTTGCGAGATTCAATGACAACAGCGTCCGCCCGATCCACAGTGGGCACGAGAAAAAAAACGCCATGTTGACAAGAATCCACGCGGAAAATATATCAAGCGAGCTAACTCTAATCACCGCGGCGATGAAAACATAGTAAAGCCAATACTGGTTAGACGGATTTCCCGGCACTATCACGCTTTCATAAGGGGACGCGCCGTGAACTACTTGAATGATAAACGGGAACTGCAAATCCATGTGCGCGATCGTATATATTGAGGGCAGCAAGAGTACGGCGATTGCCGGAGGCAGGAGCACAAGCACCGGCAAGATTGGCAGAAAGCAGCGCCATGAGAAACGAACAGCCTCCCCCTGTCTTTCCCGCCATAGGCGTCTCGCCCGCCCGGTCAGAAACGCAAGCGGCAGAGCAATGCTAATCAACAGCAGCGCCGCCCAGAAATCAATAGTGAGCGGCATCAACAAATACAGGATGTAACCGACGCTCACGAATAGGGCCACGCTAATCAGCAAAAGCGGATTGAGTATCTCTGTGACCGCCAGTGATAGCACGTTCCAGGCGAGATCAACCTTGGATCTAGTCACCAACGACGCCTCCGAGTTCCTTGCCCGCCGCAATCAAAGGATCGTCCACCGCCGGCGCTTCCGCTTTAGACGTTGCCTCCGGCGCGAGCACGTTATCCACCACTCGCACGTCCACACGGAGTTTGACCTGGTGCAAATCGGAAATGGCCTGTTCTATGACCTTGGCGCGTTTGGGCTCGGCGATCTTCTGTCTAAAGATCTCGCTGGGCACGCCTAGGATAAGCCGATTGCCGTCGATGAGCCGGACGTGGGCATGTTCCAGCAAGGGCGGCAAATTGCGATTGTAGCGATGCACTTGCGTCAGGATATCCATCCAGCCCTCATGAATCTTTGCGACAGAATAAACCGGCGCTTCGCCCGGCTGGCTCGCTGGCGCGCGCTCGTAATCCACCTTCCCAGGCGCCGCCTGCTCCATGCCGGGGCGCGGCCGCTGTTGACCTGTCGGCGCCGGTGGCGATGCGGGCGCAGGGGCTGCGGCAGGCGCTTCTTCCTGCAAGATCTCAATAAGCGCAAGCTCGAGCGATAGCTGCGGTTGCCAGCCGCCGGTATAGTTGTTGACCGCCGCGTTAAAGGCGCGGATGGCCTTGAGCAGTCGCGCGCGCTGCATGCGCCCGGCCAGGTCGGCATAACGGGCCCGGTCTTCTTGCGTCGCCTCGACCAGTTCAGCGTTGGCGGTCTGCGCCAACATAATATTACGCAGATCGTTGACAAGCTGCTGGCCGAATTGACGCGGGTCGCTGCCGCTATCAATCGCCATGTTGATCAGATGAATGCCGCGCGCCGCATCTTCATCGACCAGCGCCTCGACCAGGTCCTGCACCTGCGCCGCGCTCGCAGTGCCCAGCAAATCCCGCGCCATCGCCAGCGTGATCGTCTCCGCAGGATCGGCCACAATCTGATCGAGCAGGCTGATGCTGTCGCGGACACTGCCGGCGCCTTGACGCGCGATCAACTCCAGCGCCCCCGGCTCAATGGAAAGCAATTCCTCTTCGACGATGAATGCCAGGCGCTCAGTCAGTTCTCGCAAGGACACGCGGCGAAACTCAAACTGCAAGCAGCGGCTCTTGATAGTCGCCGGCACCTTGTCGATTTCGGTGGTCGCAAGCACAAAGAGCGCATGGTCCGGCGGTTCCTCCAGCGTCTTCAGCAGAGCGTCGAAGGCATTGCCGCTGAAGCGATGCACTTCGTCGATGATGTAGACTTTGTAAGCGCCTTCACCGGGGGCGAAGGCAATTTTGTCGCGCAACTCGCGCACATCGTCCACCCCAGTATGCGACGCGGCGTCAATCTCGATGAGATCGAGGTAACGGCCTTCGTTTATCGCGGCGCAATTGGCGCAAGCGTTGCAGGGGCGGGCGGCAGGATCTTCCCCAGCGCAGTTGACCGCTTTTGCCAGCAAGCGAGCGGTGGTGGTCTTGCCGGTCCCGCGCGGGCCGCTGAAGAGGTAAGCATGGCGGATGCGCCCGCGCGCCAAGGCGTTGCGCAAGGTTCGGGTGATATGCTGCTGTCCGACCACGTCATCAAAGGAGAGCGGACGCCACTTGAGATAGAGGGCTTGCTCGGGCACGGACTGTCCTCCGGATTCTTGTCGTGAGTCTAGCACTTGGAAGCGAGGCAATCAAGCGGAGGAGGAAGCCGAGAGACGAGACAATTATGTAAGAGTGTCAAGTCTAAAGGCATCAAACATATAAGTCGCGCCGCTGAAATAGGGCAGCGCGTAGACCTGACAAATTATGGATTCAGCGAGGGTCGATCATGGTATTAACAATGGATAGATATGTCTCGGTCGCCCGCCTCGAGGAGCTGCAGGGCAAAGGCTGCATCACCGTCCAGCCCAACGGCAAGACGCTTGTCCTCTTCCTCTATGGCGAGCGTGTCTATGCCCTCGATAACCGCTGCCCGCACATGGGCTTCCCCTTGGACAAAGGCTCGATTGAAGACGGCATTTTGAGTTGCCACTGGCACCATGCCCGTTTCGATCTGGCCAGCGGCGGCGCCTTTGACCTCTGGGCGGACGATATCGAGAGCTTCCCGGTGGAAGTGCGGGAGGGCGAGATCTTCGTCGACCTCAGCCCCAAAGGCAACAGCGTCGAGCATCAATGCGACCGGCTGCGCGACGGCTTGCAGCACAATCTCAGCCTGGTCGTCGCCAAAGCGGTGATCAACTTGCTCAATCAAAATGTGACGCCGGCCGAGCCCTTCCGGATCGGGCTGGAGTTTGGCGCGCGGAACCGCGGCATGGATTGGGGCCGCGGCTTGACCACCCATGGCTGCACGATGAACCTTATCCCCTATCTCGACGAGACGGATAAGCCGCTGGCGCTGTTTCACGGCTTGGCCGATGTGGCCAGCGATACCGCCGGCATGTCGCCGCGCTTTAATCCGCGCCCCTTGCCCAATGACGAGACCGACATCCCGACCTTGAAAGCCTGGTTCCGCCAGTTCGTGGAAGTGCGCGACGCCCAAGCGGGCGAGCGTGCCATCATCTCGGCCCTGCGCGCCGGCGCCGATGACAAGCAAATCGCCGACATGCTCTTCACCGCCGCGACCGACCACCGCTACCTCGATGCCGGGCATACGCTGGATTTCATTAACAAGGCGCTGGAATCGGTCGATCTGGCCGGCTGGGAACATGCCGAGCTGGCCTTCACGAGCGTCGTGCCCAACCTGACCGACGCGCGGCGCATGGAAGAATCCAACGCCTGGCGCAAGCCCATCGACCTGATTCCCATCCTGGAAGCGGCTTTTGACGCGCTGGAGGACGCGCTGGAAGCGGGCGCCGACCGTCAGCCAACGAGGAGCGACGTGGAAGGGCTGATGCCGACTCTGCTCGGCGATGAGCCGCAGGCGATCGTGGATCTGCTGCTGCAATGCCTGCGCGACGGCCTGAGCCCGGTTGAGCTGGCTGGCATCGTGGCTTATGCGGCGGCGCGGCGCATCGCCCATTTCCATACCAGCAATGAGTTCGGCGATTGGGATACCGCCCTGCATACCTTCACCTTCGCCAACGCGGTGCATCAGGGTTTGCAGCGGGTGCGCTCCCTCGGCTTGATACGCGGCATCTTCGACGCCGCCATGAGCATTTACCTCGACCGCTTCTTGAACTTGCCTTTGGTCCGGCTGCCGCAGCCGGCGCCCGTCGATGATCCGGAAGCCCTGCTCGACGAGTTTGAAACGCTGCTCAATTTGCAGCAGCAGGTCAATCCCGCCGGCCATTTGGCGGCGCAATACCTGATCAGCGGCGGCGCGCCCGAAAAACTGATGGCCAGGATGGGGCATCTGCTGCTGCGCGAGGATCGCAATTTCCACACCATCCAGTGTGTTGAAGCCGCTTTTAATCAGTACAGCATCATAAGCGCGGAATCCCAAACGCGGGCGAACCATGTGTTGATCGCGGCGGCGCGTTATTTGGCGGCGCATGCGCCAACCATGCGCTCCCAACTGCAGACATTCACCATCGCGCGTCGCCTCTCCCGCGGCGATAACCTGTTTGAAGGCTGAGGCGGACGGCTCGCCGGATCGCCCCTAGCGGTTGTAGATGATATAGGTATCGCGCAATTCCTCGCGCAAGTCGAGGTAATTCTTGTAGCGCCGCGGCAGTATCGCGCCACGCTCGACGGCGCGGCGGACGGCGCAATCCGGCTCGTCGATGTGTGTGCAATTGCTGAACTTGCAGTCGAGCACGTAGGGTTGGATATCGGCATAGTAAGCATCCAGCTCGTCAGGCTCGATATCCCAAACTGTCAAAGACCTTATGCCCGGCGTATCGGCCAGGTAGCCGCCGCCTTCCAGGCGCGCCAGGGCGCTGTCGCGAGTGGTGTGGACGCCTTCGGCCGAGTGCTGCCCCACCGCTTTGACCTGCCGCCCCAAGCCGGGCTGGATGCGGTTGAGCAGGCTGGTCTTGCCGACGCCGGAAGGTCCGGTGAATACCGAAATGCCATCGCCCAGGACAGATTTTAAGCTGTCTATGCCATCGCCGCGCAAGGCGCTGCTGCGGAAGACCGGATAGCCGATTGATTCATAAGCGCTGAAGATCTCATCGATATCCGGCGAATACTCCAGGTCGATCTTGTTGAGCACGATCAGCAAGTCCGCGATCTGGGATTTTTCACCGGCGACCAGGAATCGATCCAGCATCTTCAGGTTTGGCGCTGGCTGCGCCGCCGAGAAGACGAACAGAGCGCGGTCGACGTTGGCGATGAGCACCTGCTCGCGCTCGGCTTGGCCGGCGCCCCGTTTGCCAGTCGTGCGCAGGGCCCGCGACAGAACGCTCTTTCGCGGCGCCAATTCTTCGATCACGCCCATCAAGACATCGGTGCCTTCCTCGCGGCGCAAGCTGATGCTGGCGCGGTCGCCAATGGCGGCGATATCTGAAGACTTGGCCTCCTCCTTCAGCCGCCCGCGCAGCTCGCACATATAAGTGGCCTGGTCCTTAACCTCGACCCAATAGAAGCCGCTCTGCTCTTTGACGATCAGACCCTGCAAGCGCTCGGGCAAATGTCATCCTCCGCTGCTATTCCCGTTCCGCAATTATAACGAGAGATTTCGCGCCGTTGATACTCTTGTCCGCAAATGGACGAATAGATCAGGCCAATCGCTTCAAAATTGACATCCGCGACAAGTTTCAAACTCAATGTCGGCGATCTCGAAAATTCGCGAACATTCGTTCTTTCCTTCTACTCAAAATCATGCTACACTCCCCCTATGGATCAATTATCGCAGGCTCTCAATCGCAGCATCCCACCGATGCCCTCCGCCGAAAACACGGTCTGTATCCCTACTGTGTCGATAGACTCGCGGGATCTAGAGGCGCAACCAGGCGCTGTTCAGCGGCAGCCAGGGGCGGAAGCCGGCGATTGCGCCGCTGCGCCGGCATACCAAAATCATACCGGCAGCCGCCTGCCTTTTGTCCGTTTCGCCCAGAAAACCGGTTCCTTTGACCGAAAAGGTATTTCCCTTGTCCGACAATGGACAAAGGACAAACCTTACCCCAACACTAACTGAGAGTGGCTGCATGATCACAGCATGATAACTTCGCTAAACCAACGATCGGTAGGGGCGACATACCATGTCGCCCGAAACCACAAGTCACAGCGGCAGCGGGCGATCAGATAGATCTCAATAGGCATGGCGCAAGAACTCGAGTACACTTGCTCATCGAGCAATCCTGAATAAACGCGAAGGGGACGACATGGACGACGCGAATGATGCTGCGCGGGTGGAAGCGCCCCACACGGCCAACGGTAACTCGCCTGTGATATTGCATTACGTGGCGATCGCCGTGGTCTGCTTCGTCATCGGGCTGGTCCTGGGCCGCGCCGCGCCCCGGCCGGAAGCCGAGCAGGAACCGGTCGCCTTTGATGAGGCGCAGTTGCGCGCTGTCGTCGCCAGCGTCCTGGAAGAGCGGGCTTTGGAAGCGGCGGCGGACGAAGCCCCCGACCGTTTCGCCCTGGTCGATGACGACCCCTATCTGGGAGAAACCGACGCGCCGGTCGTCATCATCGAATTCAGCGACTTCTTCTGCGGCTATTGCAAGCGGCATTTTGACCAGACCTTCGCCCCCCTGCTGGAGAATTACGGGCAGTACATCCGCTATGTCTATCGTGACTTCGCCCGCTTGACGGAGGAATCGACGCCGGCCGCGGCCGCGGCCCAATGCGCCTTCGAGCAAGGCAAATTCTGGGAATTCCGCGCTGATTTCTTCGCCGATCAAAGCGCGCTGGGGCGGGACTTCTACATCGAGACGGCCGAGAAACACGAGCTGGATATGGAGCGCTACACCGAATGCCTGGACGAAGGAACCTACGTTGATGAAGTCGATATTGACGGGCTGGACGGACAACTGGCCGGCATTCGCGGCACGCCGGGCTTCTTCATCAACGGGCAGATTTTGAGCGGCGCCCAGCCCTACAGCATCTTTGAGCGAATGGTGCAGCGCGAGCTCGATAAAGCCGGCATCAACTATCGCGCCAGCGACGACCAGTAGCCCGGCAAAGTGCTGACACCGACAGAGTCCCGCCTTATTGCGGGGCTCTTCTTTTCTGCGGCGCAACTTAGCGATACTGACCCAATCAAGCAGACCAAAGAAACTCGATGACAAAGCGAGGCAAGCGACAAAAGCCGCCCAAGCGCAATGCGAGCAGCCCGCTCCGCAGACGTCGGATTGAACTGGAAATCAGCGATATGGCGCATGGCGGCCGCGGCCTGGGCTGGTATCGCGGCCAGCCGGTCTTCGTGCCCTATACGCTGCCGGGCGAATCGATAACAGTCGAAATCACAGGCGAGCGCAAGAAGGCGCTTTTCGCCCGCGGCCTGCGCCTCAATGCCGCTTCCGCCGACCGCGTCTCTCCGCCCTGCCCTCACTTCGGCACGGGCCGCTGTTGGGGCTGCCAGTGGCAGCATATCGATTATCCGGCCCAATTGCTCTTGAAGCAGGACGTGCTGGCCGATCAGCTATCGCGCCTGGGCAAGCTGCCCGATGCACTGATCGAATCGGCGCTGCGGCCGGTGAAGCCGGCGCCGGCGCTCTGGCAGTACAACAGCAGCATCAGCCTCGGCCGCGATCAGAACGGCGACTGGGGCTTGCGGCGGGAAGGCGGCGGGATTGAGACCATCGGCGAATGCCATATCGCGCATCCCGACCTGCTCAATTTGCTGGCGCAAGTGGATCTGGATTACGCGACCGCGCGCCGGCTGACCCTGCGCCGCGGCAGCGATGGCAAGCTGATGCTGATCTTCGAGCTTGATGCGGAAGAAGCGCCCGAATTAAGCGCCGACCTGCCGCTCAGCGTCAATCTGATCTTGCCCGATCGCGAGCCCGTCAACCTCATCGGCGACGCGCAAAGCCAAATCGAAATCGCCGGGCGGGCTTTCCGCGTCACAGCCGGCGCCTATATGCGCCCGAACATCAGCGGAATCGAGGCCCTGGTCGCGGAAGTAATGCGCGCGCTGCGTCTGCGAGCCGGCGAAACCGCGCTGGACCTGTATGCCGGCGTCGGCATCTACAGCGCCTTCATGGCGCAGGAAGCGGCGCTGGTCACCCTGGTCGAAAGTTACCCGCCGGCGGTCAGCGATGCTGATGTCAACCTCGGCGATTTCGAGACAATCGATGTGATCGAGGGCGCCGTTGAAGCCGCGCTCGCCGATATGGTCGCGGAAGGCGCGCGCTACGATGCCGCCGTCGTTGACCCGCCGAGCGCCGGCCTGAGCCGGGAGACGATGACCGGGCTGGCGCGCCTTGTGGTCGGCCGGCTGGTTTATGTCAGTGGCGATCCGGCGTCGCTGGCCCGCGACTGCCGGCAATTGCTCGCCGACGGTTTCCGCCTGCGGGGGCTGCAGCCGCTGGATCTGGCGCCCCACACCAGCTACATCACAACGGTGGCGCGCTTCGAGCGTTAGCCGATGAGCGTCTCGAGCGCCGTCATGAGCTGAGCGATGTCATCCGCTGTGTTGTAGGCCTGCACCGAAATGCGGATCCAACACCGGTCATTCGCTTTTCCGACCGGCGCCTCGATCCGGTAGGCCTCGTATAGCTGCTCTTTGACGGCGGCGGCATCACAATCGGGCAACGGCGCCGTCACCATCTGGGCAAATTGATCGCGCGAGAGCGGCGTCAATCCGTAGCGGTCACAGAGCTGAGCTTGCGCCTGCGCCGCCAGGCGATGGCACTCGGCGCGGACCCGCTCCCAGTTATGCTCGTGTTGGTAATCGATGGCGGCGGGAACGGACAGAAAGGGCGCGATATCACGGGTGCCGCCCCATTCATTGCGCTCCACAAAGCCGCTGCCCTCGTGCCAGCCGTGTGAAATGACCAAGGGCTCGATCATCGGCTGGCGCTCCGGGCGCGCGTGCAGGAAGCCGGAGCCCTTGGGCGCGCATATCCACTTGTGGAAGTTGCCGCTATACATATCAGCGCCAATAGCCGCCAGATCGACAGGAAGCTGGCCGGGCGCGTGGGCGCCGTCAATGATGGTCATAATGCCCCGCTCGCGCGCGCGGCGGCAGATGCCATCGACCGGGAAAATGAGAGAAGTCGGCGAGGTGATGTGGCTGATGACGATCGCCTTTGTCCTGGCGCTGGCATCAGCGAAGAGCGCTTCAGTAAAAGCTTCGTCGGTCTCATAAGGCAAACGGACTTGATGCTCAATGATGCGCGCGCCGGTCTTGGCGGCGACAAATTCCAGCAGGCGGTTGACCGCGCCGTATTCCTGATCGGTGGTGAGGATTTCGTCGCCGGATTGCAATGGCAGCGAGCGCAAGGCGATGTTCAAGCCGGAGGTGGCGTTGGTGACGAAGACGATATCCTCGGCGCAAACATTGAAGTAGTCGGCGATATGCGATCGCGCCGCCGCCATCAGCCCGCCGCGATCACGCAGCAGAAACTCGATCGGCTGCCGCTCAAGCTCAAGCTGCCAGGCTTGATAGCGCTCGAAGACCGAGCGCGGGCAAGCGCCAAAGGAACCATGATTGAAAAAGATGATGTCATCGCGGATGAGGAAATCGGCGCGGGTCAGCATAGAGGGATAACCTGGAACTGTCGTTTGTCAATGCGCGCGATTGTAGCGCCAAATCGGTGAATATACCGCTCCTCTGAGATATTGGTTGGTGTTCGACGGCCGAGGCGGTGTTCCGCCCCTACAAGGTTCCTTAAGGAGAGGGCAGACCTTAGTTTAAGAGACCCAAGAGGCTGAACGAAAGCTGTGATCAGTCGAGGACGAAGTGGACGATTCGGTCAAAGCCGGCGTAGTCGGGCAAGATGACAGCATCGGCCCGCAGGCGATCGCGAAGGAGTTGCTTGAGGGCCGGTCCTTGATTAGCGCCGATCTCAAGCAAGACATGCGCGCCCGGTTTGCATACGGACGGAAGTTGATACAGCAACTCGTGGATGAGACTCAAGCCGTCGGCGCCGCCGTCAAGCGCCAGGCGCGGCTCCCAGCGCCCTACCTCCAGCGTCTGCAAGTCGGCGCTGGCGATATAAGGCAAGTTCGCCAGGAGCAGGTCCACCTTGATGCCGCGGTCAATCAGCGGCCCCGCCAGGTTGCCTGTGAAGAAAGCGACGGCGGCGTCATGGACTTCGGCGTTCTGCCGCGCGATGGCGAGGGCGTCGGCGCTGATGTCAGTGGCGTAAACCCGGCAGCGCGGTCGGTGACGCGCGAGAGCAATGGCGAGGGCGCCGCTGCCCGTGCCGATATCAGCGATGCTGGCGGCGGCAATGGAGGTTGTCAGTCGCAGCGTCTCTTCAAGCAGCAGCTCAGTTTCCGGACGCGGGATGAGCACGGCCGGCGTGACCAGCAGGTCAAGATCGTAAAAGCCTTTTTCGCCAATGATGTAAGCGATTGGCTCGCCAGCGGCGCGGCGCTCAATCATGGACTGGAAGGCGCGTGTCTGGGCGGCGTCAAGTTCGTATTCGCCGTGGGCCAAGAAGAAGGCGCGCTCGACCTTCAGGATGCGCGCCAGGAGGGTCTCCGCATCGAGATCGGCCGTATCGGATGGCCGCAAGCTGGCTTTCGCCATGCGCAGGGCGGAGCGTATGGTATTGGCTGCCGCAGCCATCGAGGCAGGAATCGCTAACATCGCTAGATACCGCCGGCCGCCAGTTCTTCCGCTTGCTGCTGGGTCGCCAGTTGATCGATGAAGACATCCAGTTCACCATCCATAACAGCGGGCAGGTTAAAGCTGCTGAAGCCGATGCGATGATCGGTGACACGTCCCTGCGGATAATTGTAGGTGCGGATCTTCTCGCTGCGGTCGCCACTGCCGACTTGACCGCGGCGTTCGGCCTCGCGCTCGGACCGCTGCCGCTCGACTTCGGCCTCATAGAGCCGGGCGATCAAGACTTGCTTGGCGCGCAGCTTATTCTGCAGTTGGCTGCGCTCGTCCTGCATCTCGACCACCAGACCGGTCGGCTTGTGGATAAGACGGACGGCCGAGTCGGTGGTGTTCACCGATTGCCCGCCGGCCCCGCGCGCGCGGAATACCTGCGTCTCGACATCGCTCATATTTAACTTGACATCGACCTCGTCCATCTCGGCGAGGACGGCGACGGTGGCAGTGCTGGTATGAATGCGGCCCTGGCTTTCGGTTGTTGGCACGCGCTGGACGCGATGCACGCCGCTTTCGAATTTGAGGCGGCTGAAGGCGCCCTCGCCTTTGATCCGAAAAGTAATGTTCTTGAAGACGCCGTTGCCCTGCTCATTGACATCGAGCAGTTCGACCTTCCAGCGTTTGGATTCGGCATAGCGGGTGTAGAGGCGCATCAGATCGCCGGCGAAGATGCCGGCTTCATCGCCGCCGGCGCCGGCGCGGATCTCCACGATCACATTCTTGCTATCGCGCGGGTCCTTGGGCAGCAGCATCAGGCGCATAGATTCCAGCAATTCGGCCGTGCTCGCTTCGAGCTCCGCGATCTCTTCCCCCGCCATCTGACGCATATCAGCATCGTCCGCCGCTTGCAGCAGCTCGCGCGCCTCATCCAGCTCGCGCACTTGCTTCCGGTACAGTCGATAAGCCTCGACGATGGCGCCCAGGCCGGCGCGCTCCTTCGCCAATTCCGCCACTCTTTCGTAGTCTGCCGCAATGGACGGGTCGCCCATCAAGGCTTCGAGTTCACGATATCGGCTTTCGACTTCCGCAAGTTTTTCCAGCATGAGAGGGTCTCGGTTCCTTCGTCAGATGATTCGCATAGTCGGGGGGGGAAATCCCGCCAGGCGACGCGGCGGGGACGGACAATTACTGTGCAAGCGAGGTCAGGCTTGCTAGAATTCGTCCAGGCGCATGGGGCTGTGGCAGAGGTCTTTTGCGTACATAAGGCATATTATACCGGCGCTGGCGGCGCTGCACAGGCGGAAGTCGGCCGGAATGGGCGCGGCGCAAGCGCATACGCCAAATGAGGAACGGGCGCAAGTGATGACAGTTTTGCGGACACCTGAAGCGCGCTTTGAGAACCTGCCGGAATACGACTTCGCGCCGCATTATGCGCAGATCGGCGATACGCGAATGCACTATGTCGATGAGGGCGGTGGGGACGAAACCGTACTCTGCCTGCATGGCGAGCCGACCTGGTCCTATCTGTATCGGCGCATGATCCCGCCTTTGGCCGCGCGTTACCGCGTGCTGGCGCCGGATATGGCAGGATTCGGCAGGTCAGACAAATACGCCTCGGAAGACGATTACAGCTACCACATGCACTACGAGAAGCTGCTCGGCCTGGCGGAGGCGCTGGACTTGCGGAACATCACGCTGGTCTGCCAGGATTGGGGCGGTCTTTTGGGCTTGGCGCTGGCAGCTAATGAAGGGCATCGTTTCGCTCGCCTGGTTGTATTGAATACCTTCCTGCCGACAGGCGAAGAGAAGATCAGCGATGCCTTCTTGCAGTGGCGCGCCTTCAGCCAGAAAGTGGGCCGGCGCATGCAAGTCGGCCGTTTGATCGCGCAGACGATCACGCGCTACGAACTGCCGGCCGATATCATCGCCGCTTACGATGCGCCCTACCCCGACGACAGCTATAAAGCGGGCGCGGCGGTCTTTCCGTCGCTCGTGCCGATTTCGCCGGAGATGCCCGGCGCGGCCGAGATGCGGGCGGCGCGTGAAAGGCTGGCGGCCTGGACGAAGCCAGTCCAAGTGATGTTCAGCGATGACGATCCCATCCTGGGTGGGGCGGCCAAGTTCTTCCGGCGGCTCTTCCCGACCGCGGCCGATCAACCGGAGATAACGATTCCTGGCGCCGGTCACTTCTTGCAGGAAGAAAAAGGCGCAGAGATCGCGGCGGAAGTGATCGCCTTCATCGAGCGGACGCAACACTAGTCGCAAGCGAGGGCAAGATGGCGGCAGCAAAGCACAAACGGAATCCGGGCATCCCGCTGGATATGGGCTGGGTGCGCGACACCAAGGTTAACCTGAGCGCGACCCAACGCCGCGCGGCGACGCTCGGGACCCGCCGCAGCGTCAAAAAAGCCTGGCAGGCGGCCTGGCTGCTGCGGGCGATCACCATGATCGACCTGACGACGCTGGCGGGCGATGACACTCCCGGCAAAGTGACGCGGCTCTGCGCCAAGGCGCGCCAGCCCCTGCGCCAGGATATTATCGACGCGCTTGACGTCGATGCGCTGCGTCTGACTGTCGGCGCGGTCTGCGTCTATCATCAGCGGGTGAAGGACGCGCTGGCGGCCCTGAGCGGGGCCGGCATCCCGGTGGCGGCGGTATCCACCGGCTTTCCCGCCGGGCTCAGTCCATTTGCCCAGCGCATCGAAGAGATTCATCAGTCGGTGGAAGCTGGCGCGGCCGAGATCGACATCGTCATCTCGCGCGAGCATGTGCTGCGCGGCGATTGGCAGGCGCTATACGATGAAGTCTGCGAGATGCGGCGCGCCTGCGGCGACGCGCATATCAAGACCATCCTCGCCACTGGTGAGTTGGGGCCCCTTTGGCATGTGGCGCAGGCGAGCAAGGTCTGCATGATGGCGGGCGCCGATTTCATCAAGACGAGCACGGGCAAGGAGTCAGTGAATGCGACGCTGGAAGTTGGCTTGACCATGGTGCGCGAGATCCGCGCCTACCAAACGATGACGGGTTATCGGGTGGGCTTCAAACCGGCCGGCGGCATCCGCAGCGCCAAGGACGCGCTGAACTGGCTGATACTGATCAAGGAAGAACTGGGCGATGCCTGGCTCAACAATCAGCTCTTCCGCTTCGGCGCTTCCGGCTTGCTGACGGATATCGAACGGCAGCTCTCGCATCATGCCAGCGGGCGTTACGCCGCCGCCCATCACATGCCGATGGCCTAAGGCCGCGCCCGGCGCTTCACCTTTGCGTCTTTCCGCCGACAACTCTATACTCTCCTGCATAATCCGTCTTGGCCGACAGTCTGTGCAATTATGCTAACGCTTAAAGAAGCGCTGAAACTGCCCATACTGGAGAATGCGCGCGTGGTCGCCGGCGCCGGCGGCCTGGAGCGCCCGATACGCTGGGTGCACAACGTCGGCGTGCAGAACGCGGCCGATTGGCTGCATGGCGGCGAGTTGGTGCTGACCACGGTCTTCCACATGCCGGACGCCCCGGCCGAGCAAGGCGAATTTCTCCGTCAATTGGCGGACAAGGGCATCGTCGCGGTGGTGATCACCATCGGTACGCTGGTGGACGCAATCCCCGACTATCTGCGCGCCATCGGAGATGAGCTGGACCTGCCGCTGATTGAATTGCCCTATCAGACTCGCTTTATAGACATCGAGAAAGTCATCAATGAGCGGATTGCCGAAGAGAATCTGGACACGGTCAGCCGCGCGCTTTCGATACAGCAACGGCTTTCCCGGCTGGTGCTGGAAGGCGGCGGCTTCTCCGACCTGGCGAATATGCTGGCGGACCAGGTCGGGCATTCCATCAGCATCGAGAATGATCGCTTCGAGGCGATCGCCAATCGCAATATTGCCGAGGTCGATTCGGCGCGGACTTATACGATTCAGCACGGGCGCACCGATCCACGCTTGATCGAGGCGCTGGCAGTCGAGTATTTGCCTCGGATTCGCGAGACGCTGCGGCCGGTGCAGTTGCCGGTGATGCCGGAACTCGGGCTGGAAATGGAGCGCCTGCTGGCGCCGATCGTCGTGCAGGGCGAGATCTACGGTTATATGTGGATCATCGCCGATGTGCATGCCTTGACGCCGATAGACATGATGGCGATAGAAATCGGCGCGACCGTTGCCGCCTTGTTGATGCTCTATCAGGAATCGCTGCAGACCGCCGAGGCATCGCTCAAAGGCAGCATGATGGCGCAACTGATTCAAGGCGAGGGCAAGAGCCAGACGATTCTCCGCGATCAGTCGCTGCGCTACGGCGTCGATCTGCGCCAGCCCTGGCGTATGCTGCTGGTGAATATCAGCGAGGGGCAGCCATCAAGTTCCAGCCGCGCTTATCGCACGATCAACCATGTGCTCACAGTCGGCAAGCGGCAGGCGGTGGCGGCGCAATTCGCCGGTCAGGTGGTCATCCTGGCGCGGGCGGATGAGGCGATTGGGGAGTTGGCGGCTGCGCTCGTGGAGCAGCTGGAAAACGGCGAGGACGGCTTGAAGATAGCCATCAGCCGCGAGTTCGTCGGCATGGACCAGGTCGGCGCGGCCCACCAGCAATGTCACGAGGTGCTGGCGATCGGGCAACGCATCCACCGCCGCAATCATGTGCACCGCTTCGAAGACCTTGGTTATATCCACACGCTGTTTCACGCTGGGCCGGCCGGCTTGTCGCATAACGAGTATGTGCCGATTCTGCGCCGCCTTCTGGACGAGCGGGGAGCGGACCTCTTCAACACGCTGGAAACCTACCTGGACGCGGGCGGCAACAGTGTGCAGACGGCGGATGCCCTGCATATCCATCGCAGCACGCTGAATTATCGGCTGGCGCGCGTCAGAGAGATCTGCGCCGTTGACCTATCGGCGCCCGCCACCCGCCTCAACTTGCAGATCGCGCTGAAACTGATGCGGCTCTTTGACGATCTTGATCTCGACTAATCCGCTGATTTGGCGACCGCCACCGCCAGCGCCAGCGACCCGGTATGCGACAAGCTGACATCCCACTCGATCAGATTCAACTCCTCGGCCAAGGACCGCGCCGCGCCGTGCAGGATTAGCCGTGGCCGCCGTCGCTCATCATCGGTGCGTACTTCAATCTCGACCCAGCGGATATCGCCGATGCCGGTGCCGAGCGCCTTGGCCACCGCTTCTTTGGCGGCGAAGCGAGCCGCAAGACGCGCCGGATTGTCAGCGCAATCCGCCCGCTCGCCAGCGGTGAAGAAGCGCGCCAGAAAGCGTTCGCCGAAGCGCTCGATGCCCTGCGCGATGCGCTCGCATTCGATCATATCAATGCCAGTGCGGATCATAGCCTTCGTGCTGGTCGGCTTAATCGTGTTCGGCTAGCGCAATTTCGCGATGTCTGCGAAAATCGCTGAGATTCGCAAGTCTGGGGAGGCTTTGATGAGCATCGGCTTGCATCTCCATGGTTCGAATTCAAACATCGGCATATTTAGCGCGGCTTGCCCTAGCGATGATACTACCGTCGAGCTAAAGCCGATTCAAGAGATGGCGTGACATTTTTCGTCAGCCAGGGCGAGCATTGAACATTCCGACGAGGCAAGATAGCAGATGGCGAGTTTAACGTTTCGTCTGAGGCAGGGATATTGGACTTGGGTCGCCCCGATCAAAATCAAGCGCTACCTGTCGGAAGCATCACCCGCGGGATTGCAGATCGGCAGCGGGCACAACCTGCTGCGCGGCTGGCTGAATACGACGCTCTATCCGATTGAGCCGGGCACGGTCTTCCTGGATGCGCGCCGCCCCTTCCCTATCCCGACCAGCAGCCTCGATTACATATTCAGCGAACACGTCATAGAACATCTCGAATTTGAAGAGGCGATGGCGATGCTGCGCGAATGCTTCCGCGGGCTGAAACCCAGCGGCAAAATAAGACTGGCGACGCCCGACCTGCAGCGGATCATCGCGCTCTACGCCAAGCCCGATGGCGACGAGCAAGCGACTTACATTCGCTGGATCATGCGGACCTTCCGCCCCCAGTTCGGCGACTTCAGCCCGGCGCATGCCATCAACCAGTCCTTCCACGGCTGGCGGCACAAATTCATTTATGACGAGATGACCTTGACAAAAGCGCTGGCCGACGCCGGCTTTCGGGGTATCGTCCGCGCCCAACCGGGCGAAAGCGAAGATGAGCAACTCCGCGGTCTGGAGCAGCACGGCAGCTACGTCGGCAATGAGGAGGCGATGCGCTACGAGACAATGGTCTTCGAAGCGACAAAGCCATAAGCGCCTCCGGGCTTCAGTCGCTGTCGATATCCGGCTTTTGCTTCCGCCGGCTGCGATAAATATCGATCGCGGCGATGACGATCAAGCCGACCGCCAGCGCTGGCACGAGAAATCCGCTCATAACATGTGTCGCCTATTCTCTCTGTCTAGCGCTCATTGTAACGACCTGGGAGTGAATTGCCAGTTCGTCGCCGATCGCGTAAACCCGCGAACGCGCGGAATCACAGCGCGGACGGAATTGCCTGTGCAATTCTCCGAAGTTTTCGGCTAATATATTGGCTTTGATGCCAGTGATTGAGGGTGTATCCGCATGCCAGTTTATACCTATCGCCGTGAGGACGGCACGACCTTCGACTATCGTCAGAAATTCCGCGATAGCCCGCTGGAGCTCTGCCCCACTACCGGTCAGGGCGTCACGCGCGTGATCCAGCCGGCGGGCATCATCTTCAAAGGCAGCGGATTCTATGTGAACGACAACAACAAGGCGAACAACCCCGCCAAGCCGGCCGGCGCGGGGGAAAATGGCAAAGCCGCGGCGGAAAAGAAAGCCGAAACCAAGACCGAATCAAAGACCGAAAGCAAAAAGGCGGAGCCAGCGCCGGCCCCCAATTGATAAGCTGTTAGCTTTAACACGGCAATCGGGAATGTGAGCATGAGGTATTATTTCTTAAGACATGGCATCGCTGAAGACACGGCGGAAGATGATTTCTCCCGCGAACTGACCGCGCGTGGCCGGCGGCGCGTGGCCGCATCCGCCGCGGTGATGCAGCGCCTGAACTTGCAGCCGGCGCGAATCTTCAGCAGTCCACGCCTTCGCGCGCGGCAAACGGCAGAGATCGTCGGCGATGCCCTCCGCTTGCCGGTCAGCCTGGCCGACGAGGTCAATTTCGGCTTCGACCTGAGCGATATCAACCGCCTGACCCGTGATTCGCGCATCGATGACGAGGTTATGTTTGTCGGGCATAATCCCGATATGAGCCTGCTGGTTCATCAGTTGACCGGCGTTGATGCGTCAATGAAGAAGGGCGGCTTGGCGCGCGTTGATCTGCTGGGCAAGCAAGCGCGGCACGGCGAGCTTGTCTGGCTTATCGCGCCGAAAGTGTTTGACGCGCTTAGCAAGTCCTACGCGAAAGCAACTGATGACGGCGCCAAAGCGCTCAGCCTAGAGCAGAAGCTGCCGCAAAGCGATTATCCCCTGCACGCTTTGATCCGTCATCGCTGGAGCCCGGTCGGCTTTGATCGGGGGCGCGGCATTGACCGCGGCACGCTTATGAGCATATTGGAGGCGGCGCGCTGGGCGGCGTCCTCGAGCAATCTGCAACCTTGGCGCTTCATTGTCGCCCCGAAAGAAAATCAAGCCGAATTCAACAAAGTGCTGTCGGTATTGCGCGAGGGCAACCAGAGCTGGGCGCAACATGCCGCCGTCCTGATGATCGCGGCCGCACACAAGTATCGCGGGCCCGATGTCATCAATCGTCACGCCGGCCACGACCTGGGCCAGGCGATCGCGCAGATGGTCTTGCAAGCGCTCGATTTTGGCGTTTACGCGCACCAGATGGGCGGCTTCTTCCCGGATAAGGCGCGTGAGCTTTATCGCATCCCGGACGAGTTTGAGCCCTACACCGCCATCGCCTTGGGCTACCGCGCGTCCGAGCTTGATCACCTCAGCGAGATGCATCGGCAGCGAGAATCCTCCCAGCGGGAACGAAAAAGTATGAGCGAAATCGTGTTCAACGGCGCCTGGGAACAATCCGCCGACTTCCTCGAGTGATCAGCCCGGGCCGAAGAGTATGCCGGTCGCGTTCAGGGGCCTAGGGACGAAGCAGTCAAATATGGACGATCTGAAACGGGGCGGCATCGCAGTCATCGACTTCGGCTCGCAGTATACGCAATTGATCGCGCGCCGCATCCGCGAACTCGGTGTTTACTCCGAAGTCTTTGCCCACGATGGCGCCGCCGAGCACATTAATCAGCATCGGCCGGCCGGCTACATCCTCTCCGGCGGACCCGCCAGCGTCTACGACCGAGATGCACCGCGGCTGCCGGCATTCCTGCGGGCTAGCGACAGCCCAGTGCTGGGCATCTGCTATGGGATGCAGCTACTGACCGAGGCGGCCGGCGGGCTTGTCGCTTCCGCAAAGACCAGAGAATACGGTCCCGCGATCATCACGCATCAAGCGCGCAGCCCGCTCTTTGACGGGCTGGCGACCGACCTGCGCGTGTGGATGTCCCACGGCGATCGCATCGAGGCGCTGCCGCCGGGTTACAGCGCCTTGGCCGAATCGGACAATTCGCCCTACGCCGCCATTGGCGACCTGAGCCGAAACCGCTACGGCGTGCAATTCCACCCCGAGGTGCGGCACAGCCCGCAGGGTCAGGCGATACTGAGCAACTTCCTGTTCCGGATCTGCGCTTGTCAAAGAAAATGGTCGGCCGAATCTTTCATCGAAGACGCGGTCAAAAAGATTCGCGCCCAAGTTCAGACTGAGCGCGTTCTGCTGGCCTTAAGCGGCGGCGTTGATTCCGCCGTGGTCGGCGCTTTGATGCAGCGCGCCATCGGCGAGCAGTTCACCTGCATCTTCGTCGATCACGGCCTGCTGCGAAAAGGCGAGGCGGAACAGGTCCTGCAGGTCTTTCGTCGCGAGCAGGGTATGAACCTCATCGCGGTGAACGCCATCGAAAGCTTTTTAGGCGCGCTGCAGAATGTGACCGAGCCGGAGGCAAAGCGAAAGATTATCGGCAAACTCTTCGTCGATGTCTTCAGCGAAGAAGCGCGCCGACTGCGTGGCATCCGCTTTCTGGCGCAGGGCACGATCTATCCCGATATCATAGAAAGCGCGGCCGACAGCAAAAACGCGAAGACCATCAAATCGCATCATAATGTCGGCGGCTTGCCCGACGATCTTCATTTTGAATTGGTTGAACCGCTGCGGGACTGCTTCAAGGACGAGGTGCGCAAGATCGGCCTGGCGCTGGGCCTGCCTGAAGCGATCGTTTGGCGGCAGCCATTTCCCGGTCCCGGCTTGGCGATTCGCTGCCTGGGCGGGCTGAACTGGGAGCGGCTGGAAAAATTGCGCGCGGCCGATGCCATCTTCACCGACGAGCTCGCAGCCGCCGGCATGCTGAGGCAGGGCACGGCGCAAAGCTTTGCCGTTTTGCTGCCGGTGAAGAGCGTCGGCGTCATGGGCGACAAGCGCAGCTATGAAGAAGTCCTGGTCTTGCGCGCAGTCACCACTGACGATTTCATGACGGCCGATTGGGCCCGCCTGCCCTATGACCTGCTTGCGCGGGTCAGCGCTCGCATCGTCAACGAAGTCGCTGGCATCAACCGCGTCGCCTATGATATAACCAGCAAACCACCCGGGACAATCGAGTGGGAATGACAGCGATGCGCGAGAGCCTAAGGGCAAACTCTGATGTTGAGCCGAAAGCGACAGTCAAGGAGGTCTAATGCCGGCAGCCTATGTATTGATCCATCTAAACATGACGGTAGATTTTGCCGATTCCCTGCGTGATATCCGCGCGGTAGAAGGCGTCGAGCGCGCCGACCTTGTCGTCGGGCCCGATGACTGTATCGCCTTTGTGCAAGCCGATGACATCACTCAGTTGATGAATACCATCCGCGCTATCCGCAACGTCAAGGGCGTCAGCAAGACTGACACCCGTTCCATCGCCGAGATGTAATCGCTTGATCCGCTTCCGGCAATCCCCTGTTGCCGCCCTGCTGATTCTTGCGGTCGCCATTGCGTCAACCGGCTGTACAGCGCATCCGCCTGCCGCGGCGCCGCAACTGAAGCATACGCCGGGCGCTTATATCGTTGTCTCGCCGGGGCATGTCGATAGCGGCCGCTTCCAATTGGATTATCCGCGGGCATGGCAATTGGTCAAGCAGAGCCCGGCCAATGCTGAACGACTGCATCTGATGCTGATAGCGCCGAATGGCGGACGTGTCTCCCTGCGGGCAACTGATGCGATCGCTGCCGGAAACGATCGCTACATTCCACTATCCCCCGGCGAATTCCTCCAAGTTTCGGTCGACCCGCCCGACGCAAACCTCAGCGACTTTTCCAGACAAGTCGAGCAACTGATCGGCTCGATCCGCATTTCGGATTAGAGGGCCGGCCGGTTCGCTAGCCTTCTTGTCAGATCATCACAAGTCTTGAAACAACATTCGCATAATCGTACTTCCAATAACGTCCATTAACACAGCAATAAACTGATGATATGAAGTTAGGGCAAAGATTGCAATGTATGAAAATTCATGCTATCCTAGTGCCTGATGGGGAATCTTACTAAGCAAATCATTGAGCTTGAACGCAAGTTATCAGGTTGGATCAAGCGGCATTGCCTGAAATTCGTATTTGCTGAGAGTTAATCGCGTAATAGGCATAGCCTTACTTTTGGCGAGCGTTGATACAAGGAGATGATCCTACAGGCGCCGGAGCGCTGCGAATTTGGTTGTTGCAATATTGGTAATTCTTGTTATAAAGTGTCTTACAAAGACTGATTGCGGCAACGGAGTCGTACTTATCCCATAATTATCTCATGACTTTGGCTGCGCTGCGCATGTGCAACGGAACCTAATTAGGAGCGGGAATAAATGGCGGGGAAAATACTAATCATAGATGATGATAAGTCAACAGTAGACAATGTTTCATCACTGTTAAAGAAGCGCGGCTTCGAGGTGTTTGAAGCCTACTGCGCTCAGGGCGGCTTGCGTCAAGCGTATAGCAACCAGCCGGATCTGGTCATGCTTGATGTCATTCTGCCCGATAAAGACGGCTGGGAGATATGTCGGCAATTACGTGAAATGTCAGATATGCCTATAATATTTCTTAGCGCCCGCAACGACAAAAGCGATATCATCAAAGGTTTGGACTTGGGCGCGGACGACTACATCATCAAACCTCCCCATGACGATGAACTGGTAGCGCGGATTCACGCGCGGCTCCGGCGGTCGCCCCGTACAAGCTTGAGCGAAGAGTTGATCTTCAACCACGGCGACTTCCGCATCAACTTCATGAACCGCGAAGTCTGGATCAGAAAAACGCTGCGGCATCTGACGCCCAAGGAATTTAACCTGCTGGCTGTGCTCGTGCGCAACGCCGGGCGCGTCGTCACGCGGGCGGAATTGGTGACCGAGGCCTGGGGCGAAGAATACAGCGATGCCATCGACAGCCTCAAGCTCTACATCCATTACCTGCGGCAGAAGCTCGAAATCAACCCGCAGCAGCCAGAATACATCCTGACATCGCGCGGGGTCGGTTATCGCTTCGTCAAGCGTTAAGCGAGCCTAAGGCAGCAAGGACCGCAGCAGCGCGTCGGTAGCGCTCGTCATCGACTCAAAATTGAATCGCTCCAGCCCGGCCTTGCAGTTGGCAGCCAGTTCGTCGCGCCGCTCCATCAGTTGCTTGATGCCGCTGCGCAGCGCCTCAATATCGATATGCGGCGCCAGAATGCCATTGACCCCATGCCGCAGGACTTCGGCATTGCCGCCGATGTCGCTGGCGAGCGCGGGAGTACCCAGATGCAGGCTTTCCAGCAGCGTATGCGAAAGCCCCTCGTAGCCGCTGTAGAGCGCTAGCCCATCGGCGGCGGCGATACAGCGTTGCACAGCTTCCGGCTGCAACTGTCCGGTGAAGTGGACGCGCCCGCCGAGAGGCTGAGCCAAAGCGCTGAGGCGTCCGCGATCCGGCCCGTCGCCGACGATGACCAGCCGCAAATCCGGCATAGCGGCGACAGCTTCGATCAAGTGGTCGATGCCTTTCCAGGGTTGGAGGCGCGCGACGGCGATGAGCGTGGGCTGAGCGGGCCAGCCAAGTTCGGCGCGCATGGCCTCGCGGCTTAGGGCGGGCGGCGGCGGAAGCGGCAAGGCATTGTAGATGACATGGACCTTGGAGACGTCGATGCCCCAGGCCGTCACCATGCGCTTGAGATATTGGCTGGGCACGATCACGGCGTCCATGCTCGCGATCTGCCGCGAGCGCGATCGCTTCTGCCAGCGGACCCTCAGGTCGCCGCGATGGCGCTGAAACTCGTCAACGGTCATAGCGGGCGGGATCCAGCGCTTGCGGACGCAGCGCTCCCAGGCTTGATCGCCGACGATCTTGATGACGCGCGGCGAATGATGTCCGCGCCAGAGCGGCAAGTCGATGGTCTGGGCGTAGACCAGGTCGGCCCAGGCCAGTTCGCGGCGGGCGGCCAGACCATATTTCAACCGGCGCAGGGGATATGACTGGCGGGCGATACGCGTCACCGGGTAGGGATAAGCCGGCGGCCCCGGCTCGCCGTAGGTCAATACGCGCAGTTGCCAGCCCAAGCCCTGCAGGGCGGGCAGGATGGCGCGGAGGTAGGTGGCCGGTCCGCCCGGCTCGGGATGGAATATCCCGCTCGCCACAAGAAGCTTGGGCACAAGATGCTCCCGCTAGCCAAGCCGGCCGCGGATGAGAATATGCCGGTTGACGAAGGTGGCCGCGTCGGTGGCCCAGTCGCGCGGGTCCATCCATTCGCGGGCGATGGCGGGCGCCTCGCGCATCATCTGAATCAGCCGCTCGATTGTGGCGTCGTCAACCCCCTGGCGCCGCGCCCAGGGCAAGAAGTCATGCCGCTTAACATACTGCTCGCTATGTTCGACGGCGAAGCCGGCCGCTTGGCACATCCCCTCCCATTCGCGGGCGTTGAAGGCGCGGTTGTGGCTGGGGTCGCGGAGGCGTTCAAAAGCGTCGACGCAGCGCGCCGCTTCTTCATCCGCCGGCAAGACCTGGTCTTGCAAGACAAGCAGGCCGCCCCCTTTGAGGACGCGAGCGCACTCGCGGAGAAACTGCTGCGCATCGGGAAAGTGATGGGGGGCGATGCGGCAGGTCACCAGATCAAAGCGGTCATCGCCAAAGGGGAGATTCTCGGCATCGGCTTCTTCAAAGCTCACGTTCGTGACGCCGTTCCGCTCGCTGATGAATTGGCGCGCCTGATCCAGCATGCGCGGCGTGAGGTCGCTGGCCAGGACATGCGCGACATGCGGCGCGAACTTGAGGGCGGTGTGGCCGCCGCCGGTGGCGATATCAAGCGCCTGCCAATGAGGCTGCGGCCCCGCGATGGCGAGCAGGCGGTCGAGATCCGAGCCTTTGGCATGTGTCTCGCTGGTGACATAGCCCTCGGCGAACCGAGTGTAGCGCGCTTGCGAGAGAGCCTTGGAATCAGGCGGATGGGGCATGGCATATCCTCGTTCATGATACGGTCTGGGCCGTCAATTATCTTACCCGATGCTACCGGAGAGGACAGCTTGTTTATACAGGCATGATTTCCGGGCAAATAGTTTAATTTACATTTGTTTATAGTTATATTGTGGTGAGATGGAGGCGGCAGGACTGTCGGTATTAAAACCTCCGGCAGATGGCCGTGGAAAATGTTTTTTTGGCAATCTGGCAATCTGGCGTCTTGTCGCGAGGTTCGTTTCACCCGTTATTGGAAATTCCAATTGGAAAGGGATATTTTTCTCCAATAAATCCGGAGATTTCCAATGGTGGTCGATTGGCGTATGGGAGTTGGTAAGGCGCACTTACGATCAGGGTAACATAGGTTGGGGCGGAATGGGCGACTAAATGTTCACGCATACCAAAATGATCTGCCCGCTTTTGTGTCGTCTTGATGGCACAGGCGGTCGGTAATTTTTGCCACAGAGTACACCGAGGGTATAGAGTACACAGAGAATGTTTGACCGAAGTCGCTGGGCGGTGGCGAATCTGGCTATGATGCTCCGACAGATTTACAATCCCTCAAGGCTGCCTTTACCCGCAGTATGAGAAGAAAGAGGTCAAGATGCCCGACAAACGCGCAATGCAAAAAGAAGACTTGTTCAACTTGCACTTCCTCAACGGCGGCGCCTTATCGCCGGACGGGGCCAAAGCGCTCTACACGGTGAACAAGATAGACGCGGACGAGGACAAGGAATTCAGCACGATATATCTGCGCGATCTGACCACGGGCGAGACGCGTCAGATGACCAACGGCAAAGCCCGCGACAGCCTGGCTTGCTGGTCGCCGGATGGCAAGTCGATCGCCTTCCTTTCCGACCGGGAGGGGCAGACGCAGTTGTATCTGCTGCCGGCGGACGGCGGCGAAGCGCGGCAACTGACGGCGTTCAAGCGCGGCATCGGCGGGAGCCTGGCCTGGTCGCCCGATGGCGCCATGATCGCCTTCAGCGCCAAAGCCGATACCGAGGCGCCTGACCTGGCGACGGAACCGTATCGGGTGGACCGGACCGTGTACCGCTTCGACGCCATCGGCTATCTTGATGACGAGGCGCAGGATGTCTATGTGTATGAGTTGGCCAGCGGCGAGGCGCGGCGGCTCACCGAAGATCGCAGCAACAACAGCAATCTGCGCTGGGCGCCGGATGAGCGGCGCATATTATATGATGCCAATATGCGCGCTGATGCCGCCCGCGCGATGACACCGGACTTGATGTCGGTGGACTTGGCCGGCGAGGCGGCGACGGTGCTGACGGGTTGGGCGAGCATCGCTGGAGCCAGCTACAGCCCGGATGGCGAGCGGATCGTCTTCATCGGGCGCCCGAACGATGGCAAGCCCATCGGGACGAAGTCGGACCTATATGTGTTGGACCTGGCCAGCGGCGACATCGATTGCCGCAGCGCCGGGCTGGATGTCGGCGTTGGCGGGCGTTTGTCGATGGATATGCCGGTCAGTGGCTTAAGCCTGACCGATGTCTTGGTCAGCGATGACGGCGCGTTTGCCTACACCACCGTGCAGCGCGGGGGCACAGACCACATTTATCGCGTGGCGCTGCGGGGCGAGGAGCGGGTCGAAGCGGTCACGAGCGGCGACTGCGCCGTCTTCCCGCTGGACCGGCGCGGCGACCAACTGCTATACGCGCGCACCGGTATAAACGCCCCGCCCGATCTCTTCCTGGCAGATCTTGATAATGGCGGGACACGTCAACTGACGCAGCTCAACGCCGAGAGCCTGGAGAAAATCGCGCTGCCGCAGACGAAAAGCCTGGAGTGGCAAAGCGTCGACGGCGTCGCCGTTGAAGGCTGGTACATGAAGCCGCCGCTGGGCGAAGCGCCCTACCCCACGATTTTGTACATCCATGGCGGACCGCACGCCGCTTATGGCTACGGCTTCCACTTCGATTTTCAGATGCTGGCGGGCGCCGGCTATGGCGTGCTCTTCCTCAACCACCGCGCCTCCACCGGCTACGGCGACAGCTTCTCCACCGCGATCAAAGGCGATTGGGGCAATCTGGATTATCAGGACTTGATGACGGGCGTCGACCACGCGATCGCGCTGGGTCTGGCCGATGGCGAGCGGCTGGGCGTCTGCGGCACTTCCGGCGGCGGCAACCTGTCCTGCTGGATCATCGGGCAGACGGAGCGCTTCAAAGCGGCGATCCCGCAGAACCCGGTGACAAATTGGCGCAGCTTTTATGGCACCAGCGACATCGGCATATATTTCGGCGTGGAGCAGATGGGCGGGCATCCGCAGGAGATTCCGGCGATCTATGAAAAATGCTCGCCGATCACTTACGCGCATCGCTGTACGACGCCGACCTTGCTGGTGCAGAGCGAGTTGGACTGGCGCTGCCCGGCGGAGCAATCGGAGCAGTTTTATACCGTGCTGAAAGCGAATGGCTGCGCCGTCGAGATGCTGCGTCAGCCGGGGGGCTCGCACGGCGCCTCGATCAACGGGGCGGTGGCGTTGCGGCGGGCGCATAATGACGCCATGCTGGACTGGTTCGGGACTTATGTGCTGGGGGAATGAGGCCCTGTGATTTTCTTGAGCAGGCGCCGGTCCAGCTCCGCCAGGCGCTCGGGCCCGAGGCGCTGCAATTCCCCCCGGACGGCGTAAGAATCCCGCCGCAAGCCGGCGACGTCTATGCCCTGGCAGGTATCGGGCAGCAGATAGAGCCATTGAACGCTGCGTTGCAGCATCTTGAGCGCGCCGCGATAATTGCCGCGCTCGATCTGGTAGTAAGCGACGCCGACCTGGAGAATGGCGCGGTAGAGATCGCGCACCGGTCCGGCGGTCGCCATCCATTGTTCTTCGAAGAGGTCGTGCTGCCGATAGTATTCGCCGCGGTTGAAAAGCCGCAGACCTTCGGCCGCCAGTGGCGGAAGGGCCTCGTCGCACTGGCAGGCAAGCCGCACCATGGCTGTGTCACCCGGAACTCGCCCCAACTCGGCGACGAGGGCCTGCAACTGAGCATCAAGCTCGGTCCAGCTCAAAGCAAGGTCAACGCCCATGAGTATGGCGTCGGCGTTGATCTCGCGGTCGTCGCTCACGAGGCAAATCGGGATGCGGCGGGTGGCCGCGTTAGTTTTTAGAGCAAGCGTCAGCTCCCGCCAATCCAGGCGCAGCGCGTCGATGAAGAGGAGCGCGGCTCGGCTTTCAATTAAGATTTTGTAGATTAGTTGCGTCGCGTTTAGCATTGTGGTATCGTAATCAGGAAGCTGGTTGCAATAAGCATCAAAGGCATTGCGCTTGCTGAGAAAGATTATGGTGGCAGGTCGCATCGTTGTTTGACTGGATCGCGCTGACATTGAAATGATATTACGATAATAGCGCGCTGTCCAAAAAGGCGTAATTTTTGTGAGAGACTTTGTTTGGCTTATTCCACTGAATTCCTGATTCATTTCGCCATTAGTTTATCTCAGTTTGCTTGACAGCTTACCCGTCAGACTTATATAATGCGGAAGGTTTAGGTTATTGGTATATCATACATCCAGGCAAGCTGGTGATCGATAAATGGGGGGGAGCGTGAGCGCTACTGCTGGCCGCTATCTCAATAGGCGTCTCCTCCGTATTAATGTGGGATTTCTGTTGTCGGAAGGCCCCGGCAACGCGCGAGAGATCCCGCTCGATTTTTCGCAGAGGGTGCAAGTCGATGAAGATTTATTTTTAGGCGCTCTTACCGGACGGCTGATCTTGACCCGCACAAAGGAGGGCATCCTCGTACAGGGCGAATTAAATGTGACGCATGAACGGGAATGCGATCGCTGTTTGGACGAGTTCAAGCACCGGTTTGGGCTGGATATCGCGGAGTTATTTGCTTCGCCGCCGGACGCCAACAAGAGCGTTTTCAGCGTGGACAGCAACGGCGAGATAGATTTGGCGCCCTTGCTGCGCGAGGAAGTGTTGATCGAAGCGAGCTATCGCGTAATATGCCAAGACAGTTGCCGCGGTTTATGCGCCGAAACGGGCGATAAGCTGGTTGGCGAGAGTAGCTTGCGCGACCGGGGAGCCGAATCAGCGGAGGAATTTACTGAGATTGACCCGAGATTGGCGGTATTGAAGCAATTGTTGCAGTAGAAGCCAGGGTCGGCCGGATGCGCGTAATACATGGGGTGTAGGCGCATCTCGCATGTTGTGGGGGTGTTGCAGTGGACGAGTTTGATGGCAGGTATGAGACAGATATCGACCTGATGCCATATCTTGAAGAAGACAAGGCCGAATCTTCCGGCTTCGAGTTTTTCCTCGAAGAAGGCGATCTTGAGTTGTTGGAAGATGGCTTTGAGGATGATGTCGGGCTGGACGAGGATGAGGACGATCACGACCTCGGCGAGATAGCATCGAGCGACACGGTCGGCTTGTATCTCAAGGAGATGGCGCGCGTCCCTCTGTTGACGACAGAGGAAGAGGTGCAGTTGGCGATGCGCCAGGAAGCGGGCGAGCTGGCGGCGGAGCAATTGGCGCAAGCGCCGGAGCACGAGCGGCGGGCCGAGTGGCAGTTTCTGATTCAAGACGGCTTGAATGCCCGTGATCATCTGATCAAGGCGAATACGCGGCTGGTCGTTTCTATCGCGAAGAAATATATGTCGCGCGGGGTGCCTTTCCTCGACTTGATCCAGGAAGGCAACCTGGGTTTGATGAAGGCAGTGGAGAAGTTCGATTATCACCGCGGCTATCGCTTCAGCACTTATGCCACCTGGTGGATCCGCCAGACGATCACGCGCGCCATCGCCGATCAGGGGCGCACGATACGGGTGCCCGTGCACATGACCGACCGCATTCGCCAGTTGTATCGGGTGGCGCGAGACCTGGAGCAGGAGACCGGTTGCAAGCCGTCCATCGAAGAAATCGCCGAAGTCATGGAGTGCGAGCCGCGCAAGGTGCAGTGGATGCTGAAGGTGTCTTGGCGTCCGCTAAGCCTCGAGCACCCGGTGGGCAAAGACGACGACAGCGAACTGGGCAGTTTCATTGAAAGCGAGCGCGAGCCCAATCCATCGGACAGCGCCTTCAGCAAACTGCTGAAAGAGCAAATCGAAGAATTGCTGAGCACCTTGACCCCGCGTGAGGCGCGCATCTTGCGTTTGCGTTTTGGCTTGCAGAATGGGCATTGCTACACTTTGGAAGAGGTCGGGCAGAAATTCGGTTTGACGCGCGAACGCATCCGCCAGATTGAAGGACGGGCTTTGAGGCGTTTGCGTCACCCGCGCCGCAGCCGCAAGCTGCGCGATTACCTCGATTAGTCTTAAACGACCGAGCCTGTGACATTCGCAGCCCGCCAGACCAGCGGGTTTCTTTTTGCTGTAAATGCCAGCCTCGGCTAAGGCAACCAGGCCGCGAGCAAGGCGGCTTCTTTCTCCGGCGGCAGGTAAGCCGGTTTGGGAGCGTCGGACGGCTGCGCGCGGGCCCATTCCCATGTATCGCGAATCGTCTGGGCCGGCTCGCGGAAGGTCAAACCAGCGCGCAGGGCACGGTCGATATTGAAGGTCATGAAGCTCTCAGCCAGCTCGCGGTTGACCCAAAGCGGCAATTCCATAAACTCGCCTACACCATTTTCACGCAGGAAATCGTCGTCACAGTAGTGGAAGCGCACATCGCTATTCAAAGCCTCTTTCGCCAGGGACAACAATTTCCCGAAGGTCAAGCGGCGAGCGGGGCCGGTGACATTATAAATGCCGGCAGCGCGCGCTTCCACGCGCCGCAGGGTGAAGGCAGCGAGGTCACGCGCGTCTATGAACTGAATCGGCTGTTCCGCCGGCGGGGCGATGGCCTGCCCGCCTTGGGCAGTTCGAGTCGCCCAATAGGTAAAGCGGTTGGTGGGATCGCGCGGACCGACGATCAAACCCGAGCGAATGATCAGAGCCTTGGCGGGGAACTGTGACTGCGCCGCCGCTTCGCAAAGGACCTTCAGGGGTCCGTAGGTTTCGCCGGTGACGTCTTCGACCGTCCGATCCGCCAGCGTCAAGACCTCGGCCGATTCGTCGCGGTTGGCCGCGCCCTGTGCCGGATAGACCGACAGCGTCGAGATAAAAGCGTAGTGATCAACTTGCCCGCGCAGCGCCTCGGTCGATAGCTTTACCAGCCGCGGCAAGTAGCCGCAGGTGTCGATGACCGCGTCCCACTTGCGCCCGGCGAGGCGCCCGAGATCGGTTTCGCGATCGCCGGTGATCGTCTCGGCGTCGGTTTTGAAATCCGGCCGGCTCTCGCCGCGATTGAAAAGAGTCAGTCGATGTCCGCTGGCCAGCGCTTCGGCGATGAGCGCCGGTCCCAGAAAATTCGTCCCGCCAATGATTAGTAGGTCCATGTGATGTCCTCGGCGCTCTGCTGTTCCACTTACGTCGCCCGGAAGTCGGCGCCCGGTGAAGAACCCTGCATTGTTCAACGATAGCGCCGTTTGTCATACGGCTATCATACCCTATCGTCCGCGAGGCCTGTCGGCTTTTCGTTCTATGCTAAAATCGCCACTATGGACCGGAAAGCCATACACCTGAAAACCGCCGCCATATTGTCAGGCTTCATGCTGCTTCTGCTGGCCTGCAACCTGGGCACCAGCGACAATGCGCCGCCGACTTTGGCGCCCTTGCCCACTTTCACGCCGCGGGCGACCCTGGGTTATGTCGCGGCGCGGCCGGTTGTCATCTCGGAAATTGGTGTGACGGCCGTGCCCCCAAGCGAGAACATTGTGCCGGCGCTGCTGGCGCAGGTCGAGTCCGACCGGTTGCTGGCGCATATCCGCAGCCTGCAAGGTTTTCGCACGCGGCATATCGGCTCGTCGCAGGTATCGCCCCAGGAAGGCATCGGCGCGGCGCGGAAGTATATCAAAGATCAACTGGAAATTTTGAGCGCGGCCTCCGGCGGCAATCTGTACACCTTTGAGCAGAGCTTCGAGGCATTTGTGACGGCGGACGAAAAGAGCACCCAGTACAATATCGTGGGCGCGATCAGCGGCGCCGAGGTGAATGCCGGTACGATCATCATCGGCGCGCATTACGACAGCATCGGCACGCCGCTAATCAGCAGCGAGGCTTATGCGCCGGGCGCCAACGACAACGGCTCGGGTGTGGCGGCGCTGCTTGAGCTGGCGCGCGTCATGAGCCCGGCGCAGTACCGGGCGACGATCATGTTTGTTTTCTTCTCGGCTGAGGAATTCAACCGGCAAGGCAGCATCAATTTCGCCGCCTGGGTGCGGGACAAGAATATCGATGTGCTGGGCATGATCAATGTGGACACGATCGGCAATGTGCATGACCGCAATGGCAATCGCAATGATCGGCAGATGCGGGTGTTTTCCGCCGGCCCCAACGAGACATCGGTATCGCGCAAGATGGCGCGCGAGGCCAACTTTCTCGGTTACAACTACAATCTCGATCTGGACTTGCAGGTGCAGGACGAGATCGACCGGCAAAACCGTTATGGCGATCACTTCTCGTTCAGCGAGCTGGGCTATCCCGCAATTAGGCTGATTAACGCCTACGAAGAAAAGAACAACGCCGATCCGACGGACACGATAGAATTCATCGAGTCGGAATATCTGCGCGACGCGGCGCAGACCATCCTGGCGCTGGTCAAATCCCTGGCCGATGGGCCGCGGCCGCCGGCCAATATCGTGCTGCGCAACCGCGATGACGGCAAGCGCGAGTTGGTCTGGGAGCCGGTGGGGGATGCGGCCGGTTATATCGTGGCGCTGCGCCCGCATAATTCACTGATTTATCAGCAGTTTTCATTCGAAGAGACCAAGCTGGCCTGGGACGGATTCACCGATTACGCGGGCATCGCCATCGCCGCCAAAGACGAACGCGGCATCATCGGTCCCTTGTCGCGCGAGATCATTCCCCGCTAGGCGGCCGGCGGATTCGAGGCGATAACCCGTGAGCCCAGCCGACCGAGCGCCTGTGCGCGTCGCTCATATCATCAAGGTCACCCGCATCAGCGGCGCCGAGGGGCACCTGCTGACGCTGCTCTCCGGCCTGCGCGCGAGCGGGATCGACGCTCGCCTGATCATCCTGGTCGAGCGGGAGACGCCGATGGAGGACATGGTGGAAGCGGCGGCACAAAGGGGAATACCGGCGACGCGCCTGGTCATCGGCCGTGATTATGATCTGCCGCTGCTTTTCCGGCTGCGCGGCGCCTTGCGCGAGATGGGGCCGGATATCACGCATACGCATTTGATTCACGCTGATGTCTACGGCTATCTCGCGGCTAAGACGCTGGGCGCCCGGCACGTGATCAGCAGCCGGCACAATGACGATCAATTTCGTCAGCGTCCGCGTTGGCGCCGGCTCAATCGCTGGCTTTGGCGCCGGATTGACGCCGGTATCGCCATATCAGATGCCATCAAGCGTTTCACAATCGACATTGAAGGCGCGCCGGCCGACAAGGTTTCGGTGGTCCGCTACGGCCTGGACTACAGCTGGCTCAGCGATACCGATATAGAGAAGGCGCGGCGGGAACTGCGGGCGGCCTTGAAGCTGGACGAGAAGGCCCTGGTCCTGGGCATGGTTTCCCGCTTGGTAGAGCAGAAGGGCATCCCCTACGCGCTGGAAGCGTTGCGCCGCGTCCGGGCGGATTTCCCGGGGGCGCATCTTGTGATCGCTGGCGATGGCGAGAAGGCGACCGAGCTGCGGCGCTTGGCGTCGGCGCTTGGCATCGCCGACCGTGTGCATTGGCTGGGCTGGCGCGCCGATGCGGCCGAGCTGATGGCGGCCTTTGATCTGCTGCTGGCGCCGAGCTTGTGGGAGGGCTTTGGACTGGTTTTGCTGGAAGCGATGTCCCGCCGCGTCCCGGTGATCGCCAGCCGCGTCAGCGCGATACCGGAGGTGGTGCTGGATGGCGAGACCGGCATCTTGATTGAGCCCCGCGATGTTGATGCGCTGGCGAAGGCGATCGCGCGCTTGCTGAGCGACCGAGCGCTGCGCAAATATATGGGACTGCTGGGCGCGGCCCGCGTTGAAGAAGACTTCAGCGTGAAAGGTATGGTGGACGGGACCATCGCTGTATATGAACAGGTCTTGCGGTGAGGCGGGCTGGCCGATGAAGAATGTCTATCTCGCCTATGCGCCGCAGGATGAAGCGCGCGCCGACGAGGTGCGGCGGGTTCTGCTGGCGCAGGGTCATCGTCCCTGGCGGGACCCGCAGCCGATCGGCGAAGCGGAATGGCATGTGGGCATGGAAGCAGCGATTGCCGCGGCCGACGCCTTGGTCGTCTTGCTTAGCGCCGCCGCCGCTGCGTCGACCTATGTGACTTACGCCTGGGCTTTTGCCCTGGGCGCGGGCCGGCCTGTATTCGCCATCGCCTATGAAGCGGCGCCGGAGCACCCGCGCCTCGAGCTCGTCCATCGTTATGATCTGCGCGCCTTCGGCGATGAGAACCACTTTTGGGATCATTTTGTGGCTGACTTCAAGCGGCAGATGGACCGGGGCGACGCCGAGCGAAAGGTCGTCGCGCGGCCAATCGAAGAGGACGCCGAGATCGACAGGAGCGTCATGCCGGACGAGCCGGGTTACTGGCTGGTCATGCGGCGCGGTCCCCTGCTGAATCAACTGTTTCGCCTGGAGCGCGAGGTGGTCAATCTCGGGCGCGACCTCGCCAACGATATCGTCATCCGCGATACGCAGGTGAGCCGTTATCATCTGCGGCTGATGCTGCGCGGACCGGATTATCACCTGGAAGACCTGGGCAGCAGCAATGGCACGCGCGTCAATGGGGCGCAGGTCGGCGCGCCGGCGCATTTGAACGATGGCGACTTCATCGCTATTGGCGATACGGTGCTGCTGACCTATGACCTGGTGTACGAGGATTAGCCGCTCAGTTCGCCGATGACAATCGCGGGGTTGCCGGCCACGATCGCGCGCGGCGGCACATCACGCGTGACGACCGCCCCGGCGCCGACAACAGCTTCTTCCCCGATGGTCAGGCCTTTCAGAATCAGCGCATTCATGCCAATGAAGACATCATTGGCGATTCGGATTGGGGCGGTCTCGGCCGCCAGCGGGCTTTCCCGCCGCCGCTCCGGATCGAGGGGATGAAAGTCGGTATCGGCGATGGTGGTGTTGGCGCCGACCCAGACGCGATCGCCGATGGTGATGCACTGATCGCAGACCAGCGAGCCGCCGGTCATGCCGAAGTCGTCGCCGATATTCAGCGAGGCGCCCGGCCGGCGCGTGCTGATAATGACCGGGTGGTTGGGACCCAGCGGGTTGCTGCGGGCGGTCGAGCGCAGGCTCAGGCGGCGGCCGATGCGGATGACGCTGCCGCGGTGGCGCTGAATGATGGGCAGGCCGTAGCAGCGCCAGCCGGGGCCGAGGTCGAGGCCGCGCAGCACCCACCAGGCGCAGGGCAGAATCAGCAGGCGGCGGAGTTCGTTGCTCGCTTTCCAGGGCATGGCGCGCGCCTGCCGCAGCGATTCCCGCGAGAGCATCGCGGCGGGGATATCAACCGGTTGCGCTGATTGATCTGTCATGTACTTGCCTTGGATTGGCGACATAACCATGATACACGCAAAGTCAAGCGGGCGGCTCACAGGCGCGCATAGATATCACGGCGGGCGATTCACGGAATCCCCCTACAGAAATGATGGCTAGAGAGGCCGGTTAGGGCACGTTGAAGACGATGTCGTCGGCTTGCACGATGTTGCCGCCGCGGACGAGCGCCAGGCGCAGGACATAATTGCCCGGGTGCAGGGCATCGGCATGCAGGATTTCCAACTGGCCGTTGATGACCGGGCTGTGATGCGGATTGCCAAGCGGCGTCCAATCAGCGAACTGGCCGCCGCGGATGTAGAAGTGATAATTCTCGGCTTGGCCGCCGTCAAACTGGGCTGTGCCGATGATGGGCATGGGACCGCGAACGGTTTGGCCGCTGGCCGGCTGCTGGATTTGCAGCCGGGCGCCGACGCTGCCGATGCGCTGCTGGCTGTATACGCCCGGCCAGCAATCGACGGTCGGCAGAAAGGCGAGGCCGTTCTCACGAGCGTAGCGCTCGGCTTCGATGGCGTCGCTCTGCGAGGTAGTGGGGCCGGCGATGAAGACAAGATTCTGCGCGCCGGCGGCGAGGGCTTCTTGCGCATGCTCGACTGGCACCCGGCAGAAGTTCGGCGGGATGGGCTGCTGATCGCCCGGGGCGACGCGGAATTGGACGGCGGCGGCGAGCTCGGGCGGCAGCGGATAAGCCAGCGTCTGGTAAACGCCGGGGGATATTTCTTGAAGGACGGAGCCCTGGACGGGCACGGGCGTCGGGTAGCGCTGGGCGGCTTGCGGATAGATCAAGTTGCCGTTCTCGTCAGGCAGTCCGGCTGGTCCATCCAGCGTCCACTCGTTGATGGTGTCGGCACAGCGCGGGGAAAGCTCAATCAGGCGGCGGACATCGCAGACCTGGCGCAGGGTCAAGCCGCTCGGCGGGATCGGCTGATCGTTGAGCAATTGACTGTTGCTGGCGAAAGCGCCCAGCAGGTCTCTATTGCCATAGATGCCGGTCAATACCGTATTCCAGATAGGCGCGGCCCCGGTCAAGCCGGAGGAGTTGATCATGGGATCGCCATCGTTATTGCCCATCCAGACGCCGACCGCGACATTGCTGGTATAGCCGATGGTCCAGTTGTCCTTGACATCGTCGGTGGTGCCAGTTTTGACCGCCGAGAAGATATTCTCCGTGCGCAGGGGGCTGTAGGCGCCCATCGCCGCGGACCGGGCTGCGTTATCGGAAAGCATATCGGTGATGACGAAGGACAGGCGCGGATCGAGGACGCGCTTTTGCCGGGGCAGATTGATGACGGTCTGCCCGGTAATTTGGCCCTCCGGGCAGCCGTTGTCATACTGGTAGATAATTTCATCGTCGCTGTTTATGACACAGCGTATCGAGGTGACCGGCACATAAGTCCCTTGATTGGCGAAGACAGCGAAGGCGTTGGTCAATTCAATCAGGCTGACTTCGCCGCCGCCAAGCGTCAGCGACAAGCCGTAATTGGAAGCGTCTTCTTCCAGCGTGGTGATGCCGAAGCGCCGCAGCAGGCTCAACAGATAATCGACGCCGACCGCGCGCAGCGTCTGCACGGCGGGGATGTTATAGCTGTTCGCCAGGGCCGCGCGCATGGTCATGGGACCGTGAAAGGTGTTGTCGAAGTTGCGCGGCGTGTAGACGGGCAGGCCGGGCAGCGCGATTTGACTGCGGGTGTCCCAGAGCACATCAATGGTCGACATTCCGCGCTCCATCGCGGCCGAGTAGGTGAAGGGCTTCATGGTGCTGCCGGGTTGGCGGAAGGCGGTGGTGACGTTGACGCTGCCGTCAATCTCATCGTTGTCGTAATCGATGCTGCCGATCATGGCGATGATCTCGCCGCTGGCCGGTTTGGCGACCACAACCGCCGCGTTGCTGACGTTTTTGGCTTGGAGTTGGGCGACCTGATTGGCGGCCGCGCGCTGCGCCAGGCGGTTGACACTCTGATCGAGCGTGGTGTAGACGCGCAAGCCGCCGCCGGTGATCGCTTCGGGGCTGTAGCCCAGGTCGCGCATCAGGCGCTCCAACTCGCCCTGGGCGTAGACCGTGAAATGGGGCGCGGTCAAGGAGACCTTGGCTGGCACGAAGGACAAGCCCTCCTGCAATGCGGCGCGGACCTGACCCTGGTTGATGAAGCCTTCTTCGACCATTTCACCCAGGACCTGACGCCAGCGCTCATCGACAGCGGCTTGCACAATGGGATCGGGATTGAGCGGATCGAGACTGGCCGGGGCTTGAGGCAAGCCCGCCAACATAGCCGCTTCGCCGAGGCTGAGTTGCTCGACATCTTTGCCGAAGAAGGTCTGCGCGGCGGTTTGCACGCCATAAGCCAGGTTGCCGTAATAGATCTCGTTGAAATACATCTCGAGGATTTCTTCTTTGCTCTTCGATTGCGTCAAGACAATCGCGAGCAGGATCTCCTCGGCTTTGCGGGCGACGCTGCGCTGAGCGCGCTTTTCGAAATCAAAGAAGATGTTGCGCACGAGTTGCTGTGTGATGGTGCTGCCGCCGGGTGTATTCTCGCCGGCGGACGCGCCCAGGTAATTCAAGGCGGCGATGGCGGTGGCGGGCACATCAATGCCGATGTTGGTGAAGAAGGTGTCGTCCTCGATGGCGATGGTGGCCAGGATCAGCGCTTGCGGGATGCGGTCGAAGCTGACGCGGACGCGCCGCCCCTCGCCAAAGGCTTCGTAGAGTTCCTTGCCGTAGCGGTCATAGATGAAGGTGCTTTCAAAGCCGCGATAATTGTCGACGGCGGCGATGCGCTCGGTCCATTCGGCTTCCACTTGCGGCAGAAAGATCATAGCGGCGCCGACGGTGAGGAAGGTCAAGCCGCCGCAGAAGGTCAGGCAGAGCCCAGCCAGGACCCAGAGGCAGCCCAGCGGCAAGCCTAGGACGCGGCGCTTGCGGCGGCGTCTGTGCGGCAGTTGGACCGCCTCGGTTCGCTGCAACTGTTTCGCCCGGGGCGGCGCCGGGACGGGCTCGCGCGAGTCGGGCATGGGTGGCAGCGTCGGCTCCGATGCGCCTGGAGCGACGCCGCGGGCGGCGGGAATGGTCGACCTGAGGTCGGTTCGTGGCGTGTCCGGTGGCGCGATCTGGTTGTAGGCTGGCAATGTGACCAGCTTGCCAGATTGTCTGCGCGCGTCACGCGGTGTCGTCTCGTCCAATTCCGAGACATGCGGCAGGGAAAAAGGCACGTTCGTTCCTGGACCGACCTCGACCATCTCAGTCGTCATGGTGTCGTCCTCGGGCAGTGGCTGAGGATCGGCCGGTTCCGTCTTGTCGAGGTCTTCAGGATCGTTATCAGGGTATTTGTTGTGGGGCCTCATCACTTCTCCGCGCCTGCCGCCAGGCTTATTGTATCAAGCGCCGGGCGGCGGCGATAAGGGCTGGGGCGCAACGGCGGCGTATAAAGCAAGCATAAACCAGGCCGACCATACGCGCTGGACGCCAGGCACACGACTGACCTACGCTGGGGCGGGAACGGCCAGATATTGTCGATGGCGAAATTGACGCCTTGGGGGCGGCCCACCGAATTGCCTCTACATACTACTGCCCTTAGCGGAAAGGCGCGAACTGGTTATGCGCGCCTTTGACTGATAGAATTGGCGTTTGGAACCCGCGGAGAGAGTCTATGGATAACAGGCTGGCTGCGATAGAAACCCCGGAACTTCCGCTTTCGATTGTCATCCCCATCTACAACGAAGAAGGCAATATCGAAAGGCTGCATCGCGAGTTGAGCGAGGCGCTGGGCGAGATCGGGCGGGAATACGAAGTCATCGCCATCAACGATGGCAGCCATGATCGCAGCTATGAGTTGCTGAATGCGCTGCAAGCGCGGGACGCGCGTTGGCAGGTCATCCACTTCCGGCGCAACTTCGGGCAGACGGCGGCGATGGCGGCCGGTTTTGACGCGGCGCGGGGCGAGATCGTGGTCACGATAGACGCCGACTTGCAGAATGACCCGCGCGATATCAAGCCGCTGCTGGACAAATTCGACGAAGGCTATGATATCGTCAGCGGCTGGCGGCAAGACCGCAAGGAACCCTTTTTTCTGCGGCGGCTGCCCTCGATGATAGCGAATTCATTGATCTCTCGCAGCACCGGCATCCGGCTGCACGATTATGGCTGCACCTTAAAAGCGTATCATTTTGATGTGGCGAAGGGCGTGCAACTCTACGGCGAGCTGCACCGCTTCATACCGGCGCTGGCGCGGCAGATGGGCGTACGCGTGACCGAGGCGCCGGTCAAGGATCGGGCCCGTCACTGGGGCAGCAGCAAATACGGAATCGGCCGCACTTTCAAGGTCGTGCTTGACCTGATCGTCGTCGTCTTCATCTTGAGCTATTTCAATCGGCCGCTCTATGTTTTCGGGGCGGCGGGTTTCCTGGTGGGCGGCATGGGCGCGCTGCTCGGTACTTATCTGACCGTCTTCAAGCTGCTGACCGAGAACAAGATCGGCGATCGTCCGCTGTTGCAATTGGCGGCATTGCTGATGGTGCTGGGTGTGCAATTCGTCAGCACCGGCATCGTCGCCGATATGATCATGCGCACCTATCATGAGTCCCAGCGCAAGCCGATTTACTTCATTCGCGAGCGGCGCCGAGCCGAGCCGAAAGCGGGCGAGGTGGAATCCGTTTAAGGCGACGGCGTTTGGAAGTCCCGCGGTCCATCGTAATCGTGGAATAGAATATGCCAGACGGACGGCTCCTTTTCCGGATCGCCAACCGTCTCCAACATGGTAATTTCCAGCGCGGCGAAGTGACCGTCAGCCGCGGTGACAGTAGCCAAGATCTCGACATCGTCTTGCGGCTCAATGAAGCCGAAGAGCAAGCCGGAAATACCGGCGCCGGCCGCGCGCGCTTGCAGGGTCCAGGTGGCATCCTCATCAACCAGCGCCTCGGCGTCGATGATCCGCGGCGCGTTTAAGTTGTCCACGACATATTCGATGCCATCGCCGGGCGCCAGCAGGCGGTTGACATTGAAGTCTTCGAAGGCGGGCAGTTGGAGCCAAGCCGCGCCGCTGGGAAAGCTCAGCCACTGCTGCTCGCCGAGGGAGTAGATATCCAGCGACAGCGGAATGAATAGCTGCAGCAGAGCGCTGATGTGCAGTTCGTCGGGGCTGATGTATTGCGCCTCGGCGCTTTGCAGTGAAGCGGGCAGCATGTTGACGCCATCGAAGGTCAGGGCCAGGGGATAGGGCTCGCCGGTCTGCGTAATTGTCAGTTTGAAGCTTTCGGCCGCTTGCAGGCGGTCGACCGCGGCATCAAGCAGCGCTTGCACGTCCGCCTCTTGCGCCAGCGAAACACCGCCGCCGATGATCAGCAGGATCAAAGCGAGGATGAGGGAGAATGGAAATCGCACGGCGTTACCTGCGAATATCGACTGGCATACTTTCATTATCGTCCACTACGCGGCGTGTTGGCAATCGTTGCAGGTAGCGATTGCCCTACCCCTGGCGCTGGTAGGAGGCGCGAGCTTCCGCTGTGATCACTGAAAATGGCAGAGGCGCGCTTTTGACTTGGGCGCCGTCGGGCAGGGTCGCGCTGGCCCGCAAGCTGTATTCGCCCGGCCGCAGGGTCCACCAGGTTTCCCAGGGCAGGCCCTCGACGAGGGCGATCGTTTCGCCGTTCAAGCGGAACTCGACCATTCGCGTCGGCGCCGGCGCTGCCAGGGCGAAGCGAAGCCGCTGAGACGCGGCCGGCAGGTGATCGGCAAACTGAAAGACGGTGTAGGGATCGGGTGAGAGCCAGCGCAGTGAATCATCAGGCGCGCCGGCCAGCCTGCCCGCTGCGACTGGCGGCTGCGGGATGCCGTGACGCCGCGCCCAATCGCGCGCTTCGGGCGGCAGCACGAGGAAGACTTGCTCCAGCCGGTCGGCTGCTACGGTGTCTTCGTCAGCCAGCAAGCCGGTGGCGCGGTCGATGATGAAAGGCTGATGAAGCCGGTCCAGTTCGCGCGGCTCCGTACCAGCGATGAAGAACTCGGTGACGCGGCCGCGACAGCGCTCGGTGGGTAGCAGGCCACTGAGCCGGCAGACTTCGAGGCGGCGCAGACCGGCCGGCGCGCTGAAATCGTCAGACGGCGCGGCGCGCCTGACCGCGCGCATGAAGAGATTGTAAATCGGTCCGGCCCCGCTGATACCGCTGACATCGCGCATGGGCATGTTATCGGCATTGCCGACCCAGATGCCGATCACTAGATCGGGCGTGTAGCCCAGCAACCAATTATCGCGGAAATCGGTGGTGGTGCCGGTTTTGGCGGCGGCGGGAAAACCGAGATTGAGCGGACTGTTCTCGCCAAAAGCGGGAAGGCGGGCGCTATTGTCGGAGAGGATGTCGCTGATGATGTAGGCGATGCGCTCGTCTATCAGGCGGCGCTTCAGTTGCGGCGCCTCGTGATGATAGATCTGCTGCCCGCTCGCGTCGGTGATGCTCAGGATGAATTGCGGCTCGATATCATAGCCGCCATTGGCGAAGGCGGCATAAGCTTCCGCCAGGTCAAGCAGACGGACTTCCGCGCCGCCCAGCGCAAGCGACAGATCGACGCCGGCGTTATTGCGCAAGTTCTCCAGGCCGAGTTCGCCCAGGAAGTTCACGAAGCGCTCGATGCCGATATGCTCGAGGGCGATCACGGCGGGGATGTTGTAGGAGGATGCCAGCGCCTCCCTGACGAGCACAGGACCGCGCTCGGCGAGATCGTAGTTGGCCGGCACATAGCTCTCGAGCTTGTCGGTGACGAATGGCCGGCGAATATCGAGGAGCATGGTAGCGGCGGTGTAGGGATCGGGATAAGCCGGATTCATCGCTTCGGCGTAGATGAAGGGCTTGAGCGCGCTGCCCGGCTGGCGGTAGGCGAGCGCGGCGTTCAGCGCGCCGTCGATGCTTTGGTCGAAGTAATCCGGGCTGCCAAGCAACGTCAGGACTTCACCCGTGCGCGGATCGAGGGCGACCAGGGCGGCGTTGTTGGCATCAGCCGGTTGGGCGCCGGCGGGAGGCTGGTTCAGCGCGCGCAGTTGCCGGCCGACGATTTCTTGGGCATGGCGCGTCCAATCGAGATCGACAGTCGTCCGCACTTCCAGGCCGCCGGTGTGCAGGGCGGCGGCGAAATCCCGCTTGAGGATGCGCCAGACTTCCATGACAAAATGCGGCGCTTCGATGGGAAAGACAGCAGCAGCGAATTGCAGCTTGTCATGCTGGGCCGCATCCGCTTGCTCGGCGCTGATGTAACCATTCTGCGTCATCAGCCGCAAGGCGACCGCCTGACGGGCTTTTGCTCGTTGCAGCTCTGTCAGCGGATCATTCAAAATGGCGTTCTGCACGATGCCCGCCAGCAGCGCGCACTCCGCCAGCGACAGGTCAGCGGCGCTTTTGGCGAAGTAGGCTTGCGCCGCCGCTTCCAAACCGTAGGCGAGATTGCCGAAATAGACCTGATTGAGATAAAGCGCGAGGATGTCTTCTCGGCTGAAGCGCGCGCCCAGCTGCAGCGCCAGCGCCATCTCGCGCAGTTTGCGGCGCAGGCTGGGCCCGGTTTGGTCGGTTGGCTGGAGCAGGAGCAGGCGGGCAGTCTGCTGGGTAATGGTGCTGCCGCCGGCGACGATCTCGCCGCCGCGCAGGTTAAGCCAGAGCGCGCGTATGATACCGACGGGGTCCAAGCCCGGGTGATGATAATAATTGGCGTCTTCGGTGGCGATTACAGCATTGACGCAGTGCCTCGGCATTTCCGACAGGCTGAGTTGTTTGTTGCGGCCTTGACCGCCCGGCAGAATTTCGTAGAGCGCGCGACCGTGCCGGTCGAGGATCCGCGTCGAGGGCAGGGCCAGGCCCGCTTCCAGATTCTCCAGCGGCGGCAGATCAATCAGGGCCCAGGCCGTCAACGCGCCGACTATAGCAATCAGCAGGAGCAGGACGAGGACAATCGCCTTGCCCAAGCGCGAGCGCCGCCGAAACTTCGTCACCATCGGCCGCTTCTCATGGCTCGAGCTAGAATTCGCGTTGGATCAAGTATTGCGCCCATTGCGCCAGCAGTGACCGATAGCGGTTATCGGGCAGAGCATCGAGATGCGTCAGCGCCTCGCTGACATATTGGCGGGAGACCGCTTGGGCGTACTCGACCGCGCCGGTATCGCGCAGCAATGCGATGACAGAACTCACGTCGGCGGCGCTGGCCCTGTCATCGCCGAGGGTACGCAGCAAGGCGTCACGCTGTCGGGCATTCGCCTGCGCCAACGCCGTGAGCGTCAGCAGGGTCGTTTTGCCCTCGCGAATATCGGAGCCGACCGGCTTGCCCAATTGCTGCGCATCGCCGACGACCCCCAGGATATCATCCTGAATCTGAAAGGCGGCGCCGCAGAGGCGGCAGAAATTAGCGATTGCCTGCGCCGCCGGCGTATCTACCGAAGCATCCCGCAAGGCGATGGCCGCGCCAGCGCGCCCGGCAAATTCGTAGAGCACGCCGGTTTTCTTCCAGAGGACATCTATGACGGCCTCCTCGTCGAGTTGCCGGACCGCGCCCGAATACTGGACATCGAGGGTCTCGCCTTCGACCAGCAGCGGCGTAACCCGGCTGGCGAGGATCTGCGCCAGTTGGATGACAACAGCGGCTGGCACACCGCGTTCACAAGCCTCAAACAGCAGCGACCAGGACCAGGATTGCTGCACATCGCCCGCCAGCATGGCGATCGTCCGACCATAATGCTCGGCTTCGGCGCTGGCCCAGCCGAACTCTCTCGAGGCGCGCTCGGCATATTCCCGGTGTACGGTCGGTCGGCCACGGCGCGTATCGTCGCGGTCGATGACATCATCATGCACCAGGGTCCAGGTATGATAGATTTCGATCGCCGCGGCGACCGGCAGCGCCTGCGCCTCATCGCCGCCCAGGGCGCCGCATGCCAGCATCGCCACCGCCGGGCGCAGCGACTTGCCGCCGCCTTTGACATAGCTGTAAACGGCATCGCGGATGTGCGCCGGCCGGAAACGCTCGGCGAAGCGCTCTTGCATCAGGTATTCCAGCAGCAACTGCTTGCGGCGCGCCACCGCATCCAGCAGGTCGCTGAAATCCGCGTCGGTTCGGGAAGCTGGCATCAGGGTATTCGACTCCAATCGTCGGCACCAGTTTCATTGTAGCATCAGGGCTTTGAGCGCCCAATGAGGAGCCGGCATAGATACGCGATTGGGAGTCATGAGAAACTATGCGAGTGAAGTGATTTGAATATCGCGCAAATGAAGCGATTGCGGCTGCCGTATTTCTAACATGCCCCAGCCGAACCGTCCCTGTGGCGTGACAATGGCGTACTGATTGTCGATCCAGGCGATGAAGCCAAGCTTATTACGGGCGACGCTTCCCGCGCGCAGCAGGACCTCGTCATCGACGGCGAATACCGCGCCGTCGGCTCGCCATTCAATGCTGTAGCGGCGCCACTCTTTCAGCAAGCTGGCATCGAGCAGCGCTTCTTCGACGGCGATGGCGCGCTGGCCTATGGGCCAAAGCCGCTTGTAGAGCGTCGCCTGGCGCATGAGGAGGAAGCCAATCGGCGCGAGGGGCAGCAGCGCGAGGAAACGCCAACTCTTCGCATTTATCGCTGCCGCCTTCCAGCCGCTGCCCGGGACGCCTTGCGCCAGCGCGATCTCGCCCGGCGGGCTGGCGAAGAGGAACCAGACCGCTTGCGGCAGGCGGAAGGAGCGCCGCCCGGGCATGAAGGCATGATTCCAGAAGCCAAAACCGGCGGTGCCGCGCAACTCGCCTTGGGCGCGGGCATGCAGGCTCAGGCGCAGTGGCGGTTCATTGGAGAAATCGGCGCGTTTTTCATAGTCGCTGATTTGCGCGTCGTGGTATGCGGCGGCGGTTCCGGGCGGCAGATTGAGGCGGAAGCCGTCATCATGGAGGCGGACTGCCCCGTTGCCCAGCTCGGTGACATGCCACATTTCAAGAGATTCGGGCGGATGCAAGACGCCTCAGCGCACGTCGAACGTGCAACTTTCTTCTTCGAATTCGATGGCGGCGCCCGGACCATAGTTGGCGTAGCCGTCGCTGATGGCGTTGCGCCAGGTGACGCGATAAGTGATGGTGTGTTCGCCGGCTGCGAGCGGACCATAGGGCACGTACCAATAAACGACCTGCTGCGAGCCGCTGGCACGCGGGTTGCCGCGGTACTGGTTGACATTGGGGATCGCTTCGCCATTCACGCGCAAATCATGCGTGGCGTTTGTCATGTGATCGCGCAGATAGGCGTCGGTGCTGGCGAACCAAGCCCAAAAAATCTTGATCGTCGAGCCGGGCGTGAGATCTGCCGGGCGGCCGATGCCGAAAGAAGCGTCATCACAGAAAGCGAAGACATTGACATTTAGACGAGGCGGCGCGGTCGGCAGGGCGGGGGTCTCGGTGGGTGACGTGGTTTCGGTGGCTTGCGTGGTGGCGGTCGCCGGCGCGGCGGCAGTTGTCGCGGCGATCACTACGGTCGCGGTCAGGTTCATCGAGTCGATATCGGCGACCTGGACGTTAAAGACGAGCAGACCATCCTCGGCCGATTCGGCGGCGTCGGCTTCGCCCGCGGCCACTTCCACCACGACGCGCGTCTCACCGCTGATGGTGATGGCTTCGCTTTCGACGGCCGGCGGCTCGTCGATTTCGATCAAGCTGGCGCTGATCCAGCCATCGGCGTCATCTTCCAGGCGCACGTTGTACCAGCCTTCGTCATCGCTGGTCCCGATAATCATGACGCCGCTGCCGGGCACGAGCGCGTTAAAGACAGCGAAGTTGGTGCCGGGGCCGCGGCGGACATTGGCGCGGCGCTGTGAACGGACGATGCCGAATACGGTCGGCGTGGCCGAAGGCGTCGACGTGGCGGTGGCGGTGGGCGTGTTGGTTGGCGTATCGGTGACGGTCGGCGTGGCGGTCGCGGTGGCCGTATCAGTGGGGATAGCGGTGTATGTTGCAGTCGGCGGGATAGGGGTGTCGGTCGGTCTTGGCGTCGCAGTCGGCGCGAGCAGGGCTTCAAGGCTGCAAGCGCTGAGGGCAAGGCAGAGCAAAAGGGCCGCGAGCAGCAGGCGACCGCGGCGGTCATTGTCCCGCCTGACGTATACAAAGGTCGAGAAACGCATTACTCACACCCTGCCGTGCTGACTATGATTGTCAATTATAAGGTTGCGCGGTTGAGCGCGCAAAGTCCGCAGCGGTCACAGGCGGCGGCGCCCCGATTGCCACTTGATTTTTCGCCGTTGCCGAAATAGGATGAGGGGCAATTCAGTGCCTGTAGCTCAGTGGATAGAGCACTGGTCTACGGAACCAGGTGTCGGGAGTTCGAATCTCTCCAGGCACGTACAAAGAACCAGCCGGGCGGCTGGTTCTTTAGGTTTAACCAGGCGAGCCCTTCAATTCATGGTCGCGCTGCGCAGGATGATGCGGTCGCGCGTCCAATGGCGCTCATACCAGGTGCAGGCCGCAAAATTGTCATTAAGCGCCCGCAGCCGTTCAGCCAGCGCAGCGCGCATTGATTGCAGCAACTCGGCATATTCGCTTTCCCTTGCCAGATTGCGCATCTGATAAGGATCGCTGAGATTATCGAAGAGCAATTCGCTGCCATCCGCCAGGAAAACCGCGTAGGTGTGCTGTTTGCTGCGCAGCGCCCGCCACTCGCGCCCGTCTTCGAAAATGGCGGTCGCGCCCATCCCTTGCATGAACGCGGCGCTCGGCTCATCAATGTCCTTGCCCCATAAGATCGGGCTGAAGTCGAATCCTTCCGCTTCGGGGGATCTGGGCAGACCCAGCGCGGATAGCAGCGTCGGCATGATGTCGGGACTATTAAGGCAGGCATCAGATACAGAACCCGGCGCGATGACGCCATCCCAGCGAATTAAAAAAGGGACGCGCACAGCTTCATCATAGAAGATATTCTTGGCTCGCCGGCCCTGCCCGCCAAACATCTCGCCGTGATCCGATGTAAAGACGAAAATCGTGTTCTCGAAGAGACCCAGCCTCTCACACTCCGCCAGCAAGCGGCCGATATTCCAATCGAGGTTGGCGGTCATCGCGTAATAAACGCGCATCCATTCGGTCAGTTCGCCGCGCTGCTCAGCACTCAGCCGCGCCCAGGCATCGGCATGCGGGTCGTCCTCCGGCTTATAATTTGACGGCAAGCTGAACTCGGTTTCCGCGAAAAGCTGGAGGTATTCCTCCGGCGCATTGCCAGGATCCCAGGGATCGTGCGGCGTCCCGAGTGACAGAAATAGCGCAAATGGTCCTTCATTTTCGGCGGCTTCAGCGAGCTTTTCGATTGCCAAGCTGGTTTGACCATCGGGCTCATAACCCGCGATGGCAATGCGTTCCGGGCTCTCTTCGTGGTAGTACTGATCCCAATAAGTATGGTGAAAGCCATAGGCCGCCCAGTAGCCGTCAAAGCCCAGCCGGTGCGGTCCGCGCGGTGTGAAAGAGTTTTTCGGATCGTCGTGATTGCCAAGTTGATTCGCCCAGAGATGCCATTTGCCGATGTAATAAGTATCGTATCCGCCGTCGTGCAGCACATGCCCGAAGCAGCGCTGATTCGGATTGATGCGCAGTTCGTTGATGACCATGCCGGTGCTGCTGGAGTATTTGCCGGTGAAAAGCGAGGCGCGGTAGGGCGCGCACATGGGGCTGCCTGAGACGCAATTGACGAAGTTCATCGACGACTCAGCGAGCCGGTCGATATGCGGCGTATGCGCTTTGGCATCGCCGGCGTATCCCAGCGATTGATAGCGCAGTTGGTCGGCGAAGATGTAGATCAGGTTGGGCTGGGTCATCTACTTTCCCTTACCGGATAGAAGTATTGTTGCGGGCGACTCAAGAGTCGCCCCTACAACGTACATGTTCAGATGGATTTCAAGTGCGGGCGACGCAAGAGCCGCCCCTAGACACAATCTATTGCTAGCTTTGGAAGAGGATGAAGTCATCCAAGCGCGCCTGCGCATCCGCCAGCGCGACTTCCGGCGTCTTGATGCCAAGGATGGCGGCTTCGACTTCTTCATGCACGATCGCCCAGAAAGCATTGCCCCAAACTTCACGCGGCACAGAGCGGACGTTGGAGGACATCGAAGCGTATTCCAAGCGGTGCGGCAAGTTCTGAAATTCCTCGCTGTTGATCACCGAGCTGCGCGTCATGCCATGGCCCACGCGCGCCCAAACGACCGAGTTGTCGCTCAGCCATTTGATGAATTCCGCCGCCGCCTGAACCCGCGCCGGATCAGCATTTTGCCCCAATGGGACGAGCCAATTATGCGAGCCGGCGAATGTGCCCGGGAATTCAAACAACTGCGGGAAGTCAGCGACATAATAATTCTCCAGCGCCACATCGCCTTCCGCGATCTGCCGATCGAAACCGTTGATGCGCCAAGTGCCATCAATCAAGCCGGCGCTTTCGCCGTTGGCGAAGTTCTCGACGGCGATGGCGTTGTTGATCTCGTTATAGGGACGCGTGATCGCGCCAAAGGATTGCAACTCAAGGATGTAATTCAGCGCTTCCAAAGCTTCCGGCGTATTGACGGTCGGGTTGCCCGCGTCATCCGAAAGGGCGCCGCCCAACTGGAAGATGAAGGCGGTTAGCGGACGCACCGTGCCAGCTTGCCCCGCCATTTCCGCGATTGGTTTGCCCGTCGCCCCATAGACCTGCTCGGCGGCCGCGACAAAGTCTTCGGGCGAGGTTGGCAGCATGGGCGCGCCCATGTCATCGACCAGACCGGCTTCCGCCCAGAGGTCTAGGTTGATATGCCATATCGTCGCCGCAAGATCAAAGGGCACTCCATAGAATTCGCCTTGGTAGATGCCGTAATCAGCGGCGCCCTCGGTGAAGTCGCTGGCATCAATGCCGACCGCTTCCATGACATCGCTTAGCGGTGTCAAAGCGCCGCGCGAGGCATAAATCGGGATGCGACGCCCGTGCAGCACGGCGATATCAGGCGGCGTGCCCGCGGCGATGGCGGCGTTGAGTTGGGTCGTGCCAGGCCAATCCGCCACGATCGTCTCCACCTGAACATCGGGATTCTCCGCATTCCAGATATTGGTCAAGGTGGTGATGATGCCGCATTCGCTGGTCGTGCCGGAAAGATCGGTGACATCGCCAAATGTATCGACGCAATCGCCGAAGAATCGCATCACGGTCAATGTCATGCTGTCTTGCGCCAAAGTGGGCGCGCCGAGCAACATGACCAACAAAAGTACAGTTATTACAGTTGCGAACTTGCGCATTTCGCCAGTCTCCTTTTCTGAAACTATCCTAAACAATTCGGAATATCTATCGCCTACGTATGTTCACCTCCTCATCCCTACTTTATTCCACTTGAGATCTGGATGCCAGAAATGATGCGCTTCTGGAAGATGAAGAAAAAGATGACGATGGGCAAGCCGGCGGTCCAGGCTGCCGCCATCGTCTGGCCATAATTGGCTTGGTAGGTGGTCGCTGTCAGGTTGTTCAAGCCGATAGTAATGGTCATGATATCGGGATCGGTGGCGGCGACGAGGGGCCAGAGGTATTCATTCCAGGTGCCGAGGAAGGTGAAAATGGCAAGCGCCGTCAGCACCGGCGTCGACAACGGCAGAAAGATGCGGAAATAGACGCCGATCCGGCTGGCGCCATCGAGCCGCGCCGCTTCCTCCAATTCAATCGGTATGCCTTTGAAAAACTGCACGAGCAGGAAGACGGCAAAAGGCGATGCCAAGCCGGGCAGGATGAGCGCGGGAAAGCTGTTCAGCAGCTTGAGATTGGAAAAGAGCAGATAGACCGGGATGAATGTCGCCTGACCCGGCACCATCAAACCGATCAGCACAAAGTAAAAGATATATTGCCGAAAGGGAAACTTGACCCGCGCGAAACTGTATGCCGCCAGCGAGCAAATCATCAACTGCAAAAACGTCCGCAGGCTGGCCACGATCAGGCTGTTGACGAACCAGCGCGGAATGCGGCTGCTGGAGAAAACAAAATCGTAATTTTCCGCCGTGAACGGCAGGGGCAGCAGGAGCGTGAGATTTGCTGTGATCGAGTGCTCCGGGCGAAAGGACAGCGACAGCGTCCAGACAATTGGGACCAGCCAAACAAAGGCGAAAAGCGTCATCGCGGCAATGATGAAGAAGCTGCGCCGCGTCTGCTGCCGTTGGCTTTGCGCTTGCCGCATGCTCAGGCGCTCGATCGAGGGGACGGCTTCCATCAATCAACTTCTCCGCGGCTGAAGAACCAGAGTTGAAAAATTGAGATGGAAAACAGGAAGACGAAAAGCACAAAAGCGATGGCTGAACCGTAACCCAATTGCCAATAATCAAAGGAACGCTCGAAGAGATACATCACCAGCGGACGGGTGCTGCCGGCCGGTCCGCCGCCAGTGAGCACGTCAATCAGCGGGAAGACCTGAACCGAGGCGATCACCTGCAAGACAATCACAAAGAGCATGGGCCGCCGCAAGCCCGGCAGCGTGACATGACGGAAAAGCGCCCAGCGGCCGCCGCCGTCCACTTTGGCCGCGTCATACAGCGCCTGTGGAATATCCTGCAAGCCAGCCAAGAAGATCAGCATATTAAAACCGACCGACCACCAGACTTTGGTGATTGCGATTGTTGGCATGGCGCTGGCTTCATCGAGAAACCAGGAGCCCATCGATATCCCGAGCGAATCAAGTATGGCGTTTACGAACCCGCGCTCGCCGGGCGCGAAGACACGGGCAAAGACCAAACCGACGACCGTCACCGACAGGATATTGGGCATATAGAAAACAGTGCGAAAGATGCCGATGCCGCGCACCCGTTGATTCAGCATGAGAGCCAGCGCCAAGCCGGTGATGATCAAGCCCGGTCCGGCGAGCACGGCGAAAAACAGGGTGTGCTCAAGCGACGACCAGAAGAGTTTGTCCTTGCCGAAGAGAATCTCGTAATTCCGCAGGCCGACGAACTTAATGTTTGTGCCGATTACATCCCAGTTATGCAGCGAAATCCAGAAGCCCTGCAAGATAGGGACGAAGTTGAATATCAAGTACAGGATAATGAAAGGCGCGATGAAGAGGAAGCCGACGAGGGCATCTTGCCGTTCGATCTTCGAAAGGCGCAAGGGATAGCGCCTTCCGTTTGCTATCTTGGCGGATCCCATTTCACGAGACAGTCATCCGACATCAGAAGATAGTGTAAAGATTCTATTGCAGCGCGCGGATCTTTGCAAATGCTCGCCTCGTTGGGGGGTGGCCAGGGCAATCGCTTCAAAATTTCTTGACTACCGAGTGCGCTGAAGGCGCCGATGTTTATCCACTTGCTGGCAAAAAGATACGATGTAGGGGCGACTTATCAAGTCGCCCGCTGCAAATTCTGTTTCTACTCGTCGGGCGACCTACTAGGTCGCCCCTACAAATGGCTTAGGTGGATGAATTCAGTCCGTTTGCGCGGGTTTTCAGTTTGAAGCGATTGCCCTGTAGATTTTGCCTGCCAGTATATTTGTTTGTTACAATAGGCATTATTGTATGATAAAAGTATTTTCGTACACTTCTTTGATTAACTCTACACATCTGCCGGAGCCTAAAAAACAGATCCTCGCTTTCACCTGACCTATCGTCAATCCGAGGCGCTGGCGGGTTTTGTGATGGCCGCGCCCTGGATTTTCGGCTTTGTCTTCTTCATCGCCGGTCCCATGATCGCCAGCCTGTACTTGTCGATGACGCGTTGGGATTTGTTCACGCCGCCGCGCTTCCTCGGGCTGGACAATTTCCACGCCTTGTTGACTGATGACAATACCTTCTGGCTGTCTTTCCGCGTGACCACACTATACGCCGTATTCAGCGTGCCGATTCAGATCGCGGTTGGCTTGGCGCTGGCGCAGTTGCTCAACCAGAAGATTCGCCTGCTTGGCATGTTCCGCTCGGTTTACTATTTGCCGTCGGTGCTTAGCGGAGTCTCGATTGCGATCATGTTTCGCTGGATCTTCGGTACGCAGTACGGCCTGCTGAACGGCGCCTTGAAGCTCCTGGGCATTGAACCAGTCTCATGGCTGGGCGACCCCGATATCGTGCTCCTCAGCTTTATCTTGATGAGCGTCTGGGGCAGCGGCGCCAATATGCTCATCTATCTGGGCGCGCTGCAAAGCGTACCGACTGAGCTGTATGAAGCAGCCGAGGTTGATGGCGCGGGCTCCTTTCGCAAATTCTTCAAAATCACCGTGCCCATGATTACTCCGGTCATCTTCTTTACTTTGATCAATGGCATCATCATCAGCTTGCAGGAATTCCAAACGCCCTTCATTCTGACTGAAGGCGGGCCCGCCAACGCCAGCCTGTTTATCGTGTTATATCTGTATCGCCACGCCTTCCAATGGTTCAAGATGGGCTACGCATCGGCAATCGCTTGGGTCATCTTTTTCTACGTACTGGTGCTGTCTGTGCTGGTGCTTCGGTCCTCCAAAGCCTGGGTCTATTACGAGGGCTCTCTAAAAGGACGGGGCGAATGACGACGCTTAGCTTGGGGCGGAAGAAGAACCGCCAGCGCACCGATGCGATTCAGAAATTCGTCATCTACCTCATCTTGATCGGCGGCGCGGTCATCGTCCTATTCCCCTTTCTTTGGACCTTTTCCACATCGCTGAAAACGCCGGATCAGGTCTATCAGATACCGCCGCAGCTGATACCGAATCCAGCCGAGCCATCCAACTACGTTCGGGTATTGGTCGATCGTCCCTTTGCCCGCTGGTTGCTGAATTCGCTTTTTGTAGTCGTGATTTCCACGATCGGGACGCTGCTATCATGCAGCTTGGCGGCATTCGCATTTTCGCGTTTGCGCTGGCCCTTCCGCGACAAGCTCTTCCTGGTGCTGTTGGCGACGATGATGCTGCCTACCCAAGTGACATTGATCCCGACCTTTATCCTTTTCAAGGAGCTGGGCTGGATCAACACCTACTTCCCTATCACGCTGCCGGCCTGGTTCGCGCGCAATGCCTTCTACGTTTTCCTGCTGCGGCAATTCTTTATGACCATCCCGCTCGACCTCGATGACGCCGCGCGCATGGACGGCGCCAGTCATTTTCAGGTCTATTGGCGCATCATCTTGCCGATGAGCAAACCGGCGCTGGGGGTGGCCGCGCTGATGTTCGCGCAGTTCAAGTGGCGCGAATTCCTGGCGCCGCTGATCTATCTCAATCGGACCGAGTCCTTGACCGCCGCGGTTGGCTTGCGGACCTTCATGGATGAGACGCACGGGACCGATTGGGAGTTGATGATGGCGGCGAATATCTTGTTTATGGCGCCTGTGGTCACTGTCTTCTTCTTCACGCAGCGCTACATGATTCAGGGCGTAGTCATCACGGGCGTGAAAGGCTAAGGTCGAAAGGAGGCGCGGCGCGAACAAAATCAGAATTGGAGGCCACGTTCAACATTTAATGAGAAAGGAATCGGTTATGTATAAGCTATCCCGACGAGATTTCCTGAAGTTTTCGTCTATGTCCGCTTTTGGCGCGGCGATCGCGTCATCTCCCTGGTCGGCATTGGCGCAGGATGCTGTCACCCTGCGGCTTACCGCCTGGGGCAATCCGACCGAGGTGCAAGCGCGTGAGGCCACGCTGGCGCTCTACGATGAGATGCAAGACGCGATCGACATCGAGTTCATCCATACGCCCGGCTCAGACTACATGACAAAACTGCAAACGCAGCTGGCGGGTGGCGATTATCCCGATGTGATGTTCCTCGGCAACGGCGCGATTGAACCCTTCGTAGCGCGCGGCCAACTGCTGGCGCTGGACGATTATTTGGCGCGGGACAACTTCGATACCTCGGATATCTCACAACAGAACTTGAAGCTCTATAATGTCGACGGTGTGCAATACGGCTTCCCGGTCGATGCGCCCAATCAGCAGTTGTTCTACAACAAGACGCTCTTTGACGCGGCCGGCATTGATGCGCCGCCTGCCGACTGGGAAGATGAATCCTGGACCTGGGACGCTTTCCTCGAGAAGGCGATCGCCCTAACCGACAAGGAAGCGGGCGTTTGGGGCTGGCAGGTCAAGACGGGCTTCCGCGCCTGGTGGATCTGGGTGACCGCCAACGGCGGCGCCTTCTTCAACGAAGAAGGCACTGAGTGCATCCTGAATTCGCCGGAAGCGGTGGAAGCGCTGCAATTCCTGGGCGATCTTATTCACGTGCACGAGGTGGCGCCACCGCTCGATGTGGCGTCCGAGATGGGCTCCGGCGAGCTCTTCCAATCCGGTGTGACCGCGATGGAGACCTGGTGGCCGGCGATCGGACGGATGCGCACCAATATCGCTGACAAGTTCGAATGGAACGTGGCGCCTCACCCGGCCGGGGCCGCGGGCAAGTCGACCTCCGGCGGCGGCACCGGCCATACAGTATCCGCCTTCACGCAGCAACCGGACGAATCCTGGGAATTCCTGAAATTCCTGATTTCGACAGACTGCGTCTCGCTGTGGACCGATATCATGGGCATCGTGCCGCCGCTGACATCGGTAGCGGAATCAGATGTATTCCTCAAGCCGGGCGAACCGCCGGCGGATATATTGGTCTTCACCAAGGGCAACGACTATCTGCGCCCGGACCCGCGTCATCCGCAGTTCACGCAGGCGCAACAGATCGCGCAGAGCCAGTTGGAACGGCTTTGGGTCGGCGGAGTGACGGCGCAGGAAGTCTGCGACGACATCGTCTCCGAAGTGAATCGTTTGCTATAGCCCCCACATCAGAACCCTCCTCCATATAGGGGGAGGGCTTAAACTTCGGTGGTAGAAGTCTTATGACGGAACGCCCGAATTTTGTGATCATCATGACCGATCAGCAACGAGCCGACCTGTGCCGGCGCGAGGGCTTCCCGCTGGATACCACGCCGTTTCTGGATGAGCTAGCGCGTCAGGGGCTTTGGTTCAACCGCGCCTACACCACCATGCCCGCCTGCCTGCCGGCGCGCATCAGCATGCTGACCGGGCGCTATCCCTCGGCGACGCGCGCCCGCAGCAATCACAACAAAGAGGATGCCACCTACAGCCGCGACCTGATCGATATCCTGCGCGACAAGGGCTATCGCACCGCGCTGTGCGGCAAGAATCATTCCCACTTGACGCCGGAGCGCGTCGACGACTGGTTTGAGTTGGGACATGCCGGCGGCAAAGGCGATGACCGCAGCGATGACGAGAAGGCCTTCGATGATTACCTGCTCAATCTCAATCATCGCGCCGACCTGGAAGCAGCGCCCTTCCCACTGGAGACGCAGTGCCCCTGGCGCGCGGTCAGCGCGTCTATCAACTGGATCGAGTCGCTTGACGGCGGGGCGCCATTCTTTCTCTGGCTATCCTTCCCGGAGCCGCATAATCCTTATCAGGCGCCGCAGCCGTACTTCTCACTGTTTCCGCCGGAGTCCCTGCCGCCGACCAAGACTGACGCCTCGTCGCTGGCGGGCAAGGGGTTCAAATTCCAGTGGACGCGGCATATCGGCGAGGTCGCCTTTGACAACTACGCCGAGCAGTTGCCGCGAGCGCGCGCGAACTACATGGGAATGCTGCGCTTGATCGACGATCAAGTTCGCCGATTTGTGATCTTCCTCGAAGATCAAAACCTGCGCGATAATACGCACTTGATCTTCTTATCCGACCATGGCGACTTCGTCGGCGAATACGGCTTGGCGCGTAAAGGGCCGGAACTGCCCGAAGTGCTGACCCGCATTCCATTCAGTTGGGCCGGACCGGGCATCGCGGCGCAGCCTGAGCCGCACGAGGCGCATATCTCACTCGCCGACATCATGCCGACCATCTGCGACTTCATTGACGAGCCCTTGCCCGCCGGCGTGCAGGGGCGCAGCCTGAAGCCGCTGCTGCTGGGCGAGGATTATCCGCGCGAGGAATTCGCCAGCGTCTATGCCGAGCACGGCTTTGGCGGTCTGCATTATACAGCCGAGGATGAATTCGACCCGGCCGAAGACGGCTTGCAGCCGGGAGTGGCCTTTGACGAGCTGAATGGCTGGTCGCAAAGCGGTACGATGCGTATGGTTCGCCGCGGCAACTGGAAGCTCATCTTCGATATGCAAGGCGCGGGACAGTTGTACGACCTGCGCGGTGATCCGCTGGAAGAGCACAATCTTTATGGCGAGCCGCTGGTGGCGGAGATCCAGAGCGAGCTTTTGGCTGAGCTGCTGGCCTGGACCTTGCGCGTACAAGACCCGCTTCCCCACCCGCGCCGGCGTTACAAGTTCAAATCGGACCTGCGCAACTATTGGACGAACCACCGATAGAGAAACAACTGCCTCTTCCGCCAAAGCTCAATCGACGGACTGCAATTTGCGAAAATCCGGCCTTTCGCCCGGCACGGGCGAATTGATGAAGGCGCCGCGGGCGACCACCGCCTCGCGCCCGCCGAGGGCTTCGATCCGGCGCTGCTGATCAGCTTTCGCCTGCCGGTCCACCGCTTCGGGATCGAGTATGGCGCGCAGTTGCGCTTCGTAATCCGCCAACCTGATCCTCGTACGCGCATCGGGATTCGCCGCCAGGTCATGCGTCTCGTCCGGATCGGCGACCAGGTCAAAGAGCTGCGGCCGGGCAGCGACATGATAGATGTATTTGTAGCGCCGGCCGCGCAGCATGTAATAGGCGTTTCGCGTCCCGATGGCGTGATACTCGGCGAAGACGGTCCGATCTCGATCGGGGCTGGCGGCGATCTCCCAGAGCGACTCGCCCGGCAGGTCGGCGTCCTGATCGGCGCGCGGGCAACCGACGGCATCCAACACGGTGGGGAAGCAATCGACCAGCGATATTGGACTGTCGATGACTTTGCCGGCCGGCACATCGGGGCCAGACAGGATGAAGGGTATGGCGGCGGCCTCCTCGTACATGGTGAATTTGCCGAAGATGCCGCGCGCGCCCAAATGCTCGCCGTGATCGGAAGTGTAGATGATGCGCGTCGTTTCGCGCAGGTTCAAGGCATCCAGGGTCGCCAGCACCGGCCCGATCTGGTCGTCAAGGAAGGTGCAGATGCCGTAGTAGGCCGCGTGAAGGCGGCGGATCGTGGTTTCATCAAAAGGCTCGTCGGAGCCGAAGAAGCGCCGCATATAATCGTAAGCCGGATGCCGCGGCCAGTTGGCCTCATCCCATTGCGGCGGCAGCGCGATATCCGCGTGCGGATAGAGATTGTAGCTCTCGGGCGGCGCGAGGAAGGGCGGATGCGGCGTCACGAAAGACAGAAACAGCGCCCAGGGCTTGTCGTCGTCCGCGCGCTCATGCAGCCAGCGAATGGCGTTTTCGCGGTTGCGGATATCGTATTGCTGATAAGTGGAATCGTCGGCGCCGGCTTCGTCAATGCCTATGCGCGAGTTGCGCCGCAGCGAGCCATCGCGGATGCCGCTGGCGGGGTCGCCGATGCCCTCGACGACATGCAGGGGCTCGATCTCGTTCGTGAAGCCGTTGTCATCATCCGCGCTGCGGAAATGCAGCTTGCCGATAGAATCGACCCGGAAGCCCGCCGCTTTCAGCCGGTGCCCCCAGCTGGGCAGGCTCCCATCGTAGGGCAAACCGTTATCCCAATTGCCAATTCTGTGCACATACTGGCCGGTGGCCAAAGAGGCGCGCGCCGGCACGCAGATGGCGCAATTGGTATAGGCATTGGTGAAGCGAACGCCGCCGGCCGCCAGTCGGTTGAGGTTGGGCGTCCGCACGAGCGGGTGACCGGCGCAGCCCATGGCCATCGCCTGATGCTGGTCGGAGATGATGAAAAGCAGATTGGCAGGTTCCATCCGCGAATCATACCGCAGGGCTGTTGCGATGGGCAAACCTGTCTGACTTCCGCCGTCTGCGGCGCTGGCAATCCGCATCGTAGCCGATATACTTGGCGGAATGTCTGTCCTTGGCGACCTGATTTCATGACGCGCATTATTCACGCCGAGCCGCTTGAAAAGCTCTGCCGCGAGATCTTCCGCGCCGTCGGCGCCCCCGCCGATATCGCCGCGGTCGTGGCCGAGTCCCTGGTGCAGACCAACCTCATGGGCCATGACTCGCATGGCGTTTTGCGCGTCAAACAATATGTCACGATGATCGAGACCGGCATGATAAAGCCCGAGCAGCGTCCGAGGTTGCGGAAACGCTTCGGCGCGACCGCCATGGTGACGGGCGGCTACGGCTTCGGGCAGGTCGGCGCGCGTTATGCCGCGGAGCTGGCGGCTGAGATGGGGGGCGAGCATGGCATCGCGGCGGTCTCGTTGGGGCAGTCGACGCATGTCGGGCGCTTGGGCGAATACACAGCGATGATCGCCGCGGCCGGACTGATCAGCATCGGCTTCACCAGCGGCACGATGTACAGCGGCTGGGTGACGCCTTATGGCGGGCGCGAGCGGACCTTCGGCACCAATCCGATGTCATTCGCCCTGCCTTGCGCCGAGGGGACGCTCCTGCTCGATTTCGCCACCGCCGGCATCGCCCACGGCAAGATGGTGCTGGCGCAGGCAAAAGGCGCGCCCCTGCCGAGCGGCATGCTGCTGGACAAGGCGGGGCGGCCAAGCACGGACGCGAGCATCCTCGACGATGGCGCGGTGCTGCTGCCCATGGGCGCCCACAAGGGTTCGGGGCTGGCGATGATGATGGAGATCATCCCGACCCTGCTCGCCGGGCACCGGCCAATCAGTTCGCCCGAGTTTCATTTTGGCAATCCCACGCTCTTGATCGCGCTGGCCCCGGCAGCCTTCGACGAAGAGACCGACTTCGTCCAGCATGTCGACGCGCTGAAGCGGCGCGTCAAAGCGGTGAAACCGGCGGCAGGTTTTGCTGAGGTGCTAACGCCGGGCGAGCCGGAAGCGCGCTCCTACACGGAACGGGCCGAGGCGGGCATTCCCCTGCCGGACGCGGTCTGGGCGGATCTCCGCGCGCTGGCGGACGAATACGCCATTACTATACCCGAGTAGTTCCCAAGGCAAATCACAGGAGATTGGCGACCAAGCGAAAGGAGAAGGCAATATGTATCAGCCCAAGCCGACAAAAGGCAAAACCGATTGGTTCGTGCAGGACCGCTTCGGCATGTTCATCCACTGGGGCTTGTATGCCCTGCCCGCGCGTCATGAATGGGTCAAGCAGCGCGAGGAGATGACGGACGAGCAATACGCGCCCTACTTCAAGTATTTCAATCCGGTCCGTTTTGATCCCGACCGCTGGGCGGATCTGGCGGCGGCGGCCGGCATGAAGTACATGGTCATCACCTCCAAGCATCACGATGGCTTCTGCCTCTGGGATTCTCAATACACCGATTACAAAGCCACCAATACGCCTTGGGGCGGCGACCTGCTCAAAGAGGTCGTTCGCGCCTTTCGCGAGCGCGGCTTGAAGGTCGGCTTCTATTATTCGCTGATCGACTGGCATCATCCCGATTTCCCGGTCGACCGAATTCACGCCCAGCGCAACCATCCCGAGCGCGCGCGCTTGAATGAAGGCCGCGAGATGAGCCGCTACCGCGACTACATGAAAAATCAGGTGCGGGAATTGCTGACGAATTACGGGAAAATTGATGTCATCTGGTATGACTTCTCCTACCCGGGCGAGGGCGGCAAAGGCCGCGATGACTGGGACAGCGAAGGCCTGGAAGCGCTGAGCCGCTCGCTGCAACCGGATATCATCATCAACAATCGGCTGGACCTGCCCTCGTCAGCCGATATCTATACGCCGGAGCAGTTTCAGCCGCGCGGCTGGGTGCATGTCGATGGCGAGCCGGTCGTCTGGGAGACCTGCCAGACCTTCAGCGGCAGTTGGGGCTACCACCGCGATGAAGCCACCTGGAAAAGCCCGGGCCAATTGATTCGCATGTTGGTCAACACCGTCGCCACCGGCGGCAACTTGCTGATGAATGTCGGCCCTACGGCGCGCGGCGAATTGGACATGCGGGCGGAGGCGGCCCTCGGCGTCTATCGTGATTGGATGTCGCAGCACGGCGAGGCGATCTACGGCTGTACCGCCAGCGTTCACAAGGCGCCGCAAGACTGCCGTCTGACGCAGAATGGCGACCGGCTCTACGCGCATATCTTCGCCTACCCTTTCAAACACTTGCATATTGATGGCTTCGGCGACCGCATCGACTATGCCGAATTCCTGCACGATGGCAGCGAGATTCATTTCAGCGTCGATGAGGAAAACACGGCGCGTTTGGAGTTGCCGGTCGTGCAGCCGCCTGTGGAAGCGCCGGTGGTCAAGCTGTATTTGAAGCCCGCCTGATGGCGCCTATCACAAAGGAAAAACCGCTTGCGACTTCCCTAGCAGCGAGCGGTTTTTCAATTTTCGATGCCGCCTGCGGTCAGTCGACGACGGCTTCGGCGACCGGCTCGCGTTCGCGCGAGTCAAGGCCCGTGTTTCCGTTGTGGCTCTGCGACAGCGTCGCGCCCGCGCCCATCGTGCTGACGAAATTCTGGATCATGCTGGTCAGCTCCATCGGCAAGACGAATTTGGTCGAGGGGCTGCTGCCGACCTTTTCCAGCATCTCCATATATTGCAGGGCCATCGTCTTGTTATCGATATCGCGAGCTTGTTCGTGAATCGCTTTCAGGGCCCTGGCGTAACCTTCGGCCGTGAGCAACTGAGCCTCGCGTTCGCCTTCGGCTTTCAAGATCTGTGACTGCTTTTGACCCTCAGCCTCCAAAATGGCGGACTGCTTGCTGCCTTCGGCGCGCTCAATGGCGGCTTGCTTCTCGCCTTCCGCCAGCGTGACCTCGGCGCGGCGGTCGCGCTCGGCGCTCATCTGGCGATTCATGGCGTCCTGGATGGCGCGGGGCGGCTCGATCTCGCGGATCTCGACCGTGGTGATTTTCATGCCCCAGCGCTCGGTCGTCTCATCCAGCTTGACGCGCAGCACATCGTTGATTTGGTCGCGCTTGGAAAGCACATCATCCAGCACAATGTCGCCGATGACGGCGCGCAAGGTGGTCGTGGCGATCTTGCCGGTCGCGTCCACCACATTGCCCACCTTGGTCACGGAAAGCTCCGGATCGGTGATACGATAGTAGACGAGGAAGTCGATGCCGATCGAGGCATTGTCCTTGGTGATGGCAGTCTGCGACGGAATATCGATGATCTTCTCGCGCATATCAACTTTGACTGCCGATTCCACGAAGGGAATGACGAAGGTCAAACCGGGACCGCGCACCGCCCGATAGCGCCCGATGAAGAAGATGACCAGCCGATCATACTCCTTGACCGCGCGGACGGTCGTGCGCAGCAGCATGACGATTGCGAGCACGATGATGACAAGCAAGATGCCTTGTCCACCGGCGCTCAAGACTTCAGTTAAGTTATCCATGTCCCTCTCCCTAATTTCAAAGAATTTGCGTTAGATAGTAGAGATGCTATTGCGCCTCTTCCCGTTTGGCCTTTTCCACCTGCAATTCCAGGCCGTCTTGCTGCGTCACCACGATTTCCGTGCCGCTCTCCAGCCGCGATTTGCTGCGGGCCGTCCAAAGCTCGCCCTTCACCTGCACCGTGCCGCGGTCTTTGATGGGCGCCATCACGCGTCCGCGCGCGCCGACGAGGAATTCGTCCTTCTGCGTCGAAGAAAGTTCGCGCTGCTGTTTGAGGATGGCGCGCAGGATCGTCCGGTGATAGCCCCAAGCCAGCAGTACGCCGACAGCGATCAACAGGGGCGAGACGCTCGCTTCAGCGAAGAGAAAGAAGCTCGCGATCGCTTGCAGCGCCAGGCCGCCGATGGCGAGGTTCTCCCATTCCGACTTGAGCAGCGGCAACAGAAAGAAGAGCGATGCCCCGGCCACCAGCGCAATCACCGCCAGCCAGTTGGCCGCGAGCAGGCTCATCAAGTAGACCGTGCCCAGGATCAAGCCGGCGCCGGCGATCTCGGCGATGCCCGTGCCGGGGATATAGGTGCCGGTCGCGCTGATCCACAGACCCGCCATCAGCAGCAGATATACGATGTTTGGATCCTGCAAAAAATCCATGATTCGGCCTTTACTCAAGCAGCGCGGCAAAAGCGCAAAGCGCGAGGAGTATGATGATGCCCCAGAGTCCCAAACTGAGCAAGAACGTCAGCAGGGCGATGAAGGCCCCAACCAGCCAAGCCAGAACGCTAAAGATCGCGCCGCGGAAAATAAACCCTAATATCAATAATACCAGACAACCCATCACAATCTCCCTTTTCATCTCTAATTACAAGTATAAGAGATTTGTGAGCAGAAAAACCCTCAATCTTTAGGGGGAAGCTGGCGGCGCGAGGCGATAGACGATGAAGCGCTCGCTGTGATAGTCCAGCGTCGTCTCGAAACCGGCATCGCCCAATGCGGCCAGCCAATCTTCCAGCGGCCGATCAACCGGCGCGACCAGATAGCGATCGCTGACCTCGTCCAAAGCCAACGCGCCCGCGACCAGCGCCCCCGCTGTCGGATAATGCACGCGCCGCTTGTCCTGCCAGACGCCCAGATAATACCCCAATTCCCAGCCAAGCCAGGGATCATAAATCACGGTCGCCACCGGTTTGCTATTCAGATGCGCCGCCAGCGCGTCTATGCCGCTGAACTGAGCGCGGTCTCCGCCGATGCGCGCTTCACCGTTTAAGGTCCAGACTGCGCTCAACAGCAAAAGAGCGGCGACGATCACGCCGGGGCGAACGCGGACGATGCGCCGGCAAAGCAAGGCAAGGCAGCCGGCGACCAGCAAGATCAGAATAGGCAAGCCGAGAAACAGATAACGGTCGTAGAGGTTGAAGCGGAATATGATATGTATGAACGAGTAGATGCTGAGCGCGCCGACAAAAATCGCGGAAAAGGCGGGCGTCGGCAGTGACCGACTGCGCCCGCGCCAGACCGCCAGCCCGTTCAGCGCGAGCAGGAGCGCAGTCACAGGCGGCGGACCAAGCAGCCAGGCGCCCGCGTCCAGCCAGGTGTGGAAGCGTGACAGCCAATCTGACGGCGCTGCAAGGAGCTGTGCCGGCGCGTTATTGGCGGCGGCTTGCAGGAAGATGCTGGCCTCGGGGCGGGCGGCATCCCAAAGCAGAAGCGCGCCACAGAGCAGGCCCAGCGGGGCGAGGAAGCGCAGCCATCCCCGCCGTGTGATACCGCCTCTTATCAGCAGCAGGAAGAGCAACGGCAGGATGAATATGGCCTGCTGCTTGCTCCAAAAGGCCAGACCCAGGAAGGCGCCCGCCGGCGCCCAGCGTCCGCTCAGCGAGAAGCACAGCGCCGCCGCCCAAAAGAAGAGCAAGCTCATATCGGTGAAGGCGCTAGCGCCGAATGCCAGCATGAAGGGCGAAAGCGCGCTCAGCAGGCCGGCCAGCAGTCCGGCGGTCTCGTCTCGGTAGACGCGCCAGGCCAGGCGCATCGTCAGCGTCGTGAGCAGGAGCGCCAGCATGACGTTGGGCAGCGCCCCGGCAAATTCGCCGATATGCGGATCGAGGTGCAGCACGCCGTTCGCATCGGCGGTGTTGCCAATAGTCGCCATGCTCAAGGCGCTCAGGTATATCGACAGCGGCGGCTTATCGAGCGCGCCGGGCAGCAGCCAATCGCCATTCACCGCCGCGCGGCGGGCAAAGGTCATGAAATAGGCTTCGTCAGACAGGAAGCGCAGGTCGCGCGCCAACTGATGAAATTGCAGCAGGCTTCCCAGCAGGATGACCGACGCGCCAAGCGCCAAATGCCGTAGCGCCCGACCGCGCTCAGCCAAAGCGCTCCCGCAGGTATTCCAGCACCACGCGATCAATCGCGTGACGATGCTGCGGCAAATTCCAGCGCATCTCCAGGTTCTCGTTGCCGATCAGCATGAAGAAGACTTGCTGGCAGACTTCGTCCCATTCGCCGTTAATCTCGCCGGTCATATAACCTTGCGCGATCATGATCGCTTGCAGTTCGCTGGCGATATCGCTGTCGATGCGGATGATGTCTTCCGGCCTGGCGGGCTGGAAATAGAGATGGTGCATCTTGACCAGGTTGATCAACTGCCGCACCGGTTCATCGGCGTCATCCACGCGCAAGTCCAAATAGCGGTCGTTATCGCCGCCGTAACCGCCGCCGGGCCGCACCACCAAGACAGCAGCCGACTGCTTGCCGCGCCGATCGCCGCCGGCATGCTCGCCCGCGCGCAGAGCGGCCACCAGCCGATCCGCCAGTTCGCCCTCAGACTGCGCAAAGCCGGTGGCCATGGCGTCGATCACTGCTTCGCCCGCCAGCAGATTGCCCTGCACGGAGAAGCCGTTGCCCGTCTTGTGGCCAGCCCAATCGTGACAGTCCGCGCCGGTATGCGCCGCCACGTTGCCGCGCCGGTCGACGAGCGCCACTTGCCGGGACGCGCGCTTGTCGTCAAGTTCGAGCAAGCGGCGCAGCGCCGCCTCGGCCGAAAGCCCGTCTCGCATCAGCGCCAAACCATCGGGGCCGAAGCCCAGCTTGGCGTAAGACTGGGTCGCCACCGCGCCGACGCCGGCTTGCGCCCAAGGCACAACCGCCCCAACCGCGGGAAACTTGCTCGCAACCGCTACGCCCCAAGCATCTTCCGCTTCACAATGGGCGACGATAGAAAATGTGTTGAGGTCCATGACCATCCTAGCCGCATGTACACAGACCGCGATTATAACAGGCGCGCCAGACTAGCGAAACACGGGCTGTGGTCAAAACCATGGATGTAGACCCATTGCCAGTACGATACGGAGGATTCACCACAGAGGCACAGAAGTAAATCCAAGTTAGTCCTGCGAAACTATACACCAAGAGATCTCGTAGGGGCGACCTATCAGGTCGCCCGCAAATGTACGCCATGTCATCGACGGGCGAGCTATTAGCTCTCCCCTACATATCTACCTTTTTGTGACCCGTACGTGTGGCGGCTTCATTATTTTGTCTGAGCCGAGTCGTGACTTGCGAGCGGCTGTGGCGCAATATCCTGTTAGGAATTCGCCAGCAGAATTATATCTTTGATATTTGCCGCTCGCGCGAGCCAACACTCGCAATCCGCCGACTCATCGGCCAGAATGGGATGATACGCTCAATCAAAATTCGCGGACGGAAACATGGACTACCGAATATTAGGCCGCACAGGATTACGCGCGTCGACTATGGGCATCGGCGCCGGTGGACCCAGCCGCCTCGGCCAGCGCGACAATATCCGCAGCGAATCCGAATCGGTGGCCCTGGTGCAGCAAGGGCTGGACGCCGGCGTCAACTTCATCGACACGGCGGAAGGCTACCGCACCGAAGAAATCGTCGGCGCCGCCATCGCCCAGCGCGACCGCGCCCGGATCATCATCTCGACCAAGAAGAGCCTCGGCCGAGAAAACATCTCTCGCGCTGCTCTGCGGGCGGGCTTAAATGAAAGCTTGCGCCGGCTCGGCACAGACTACGTGGATATCTACCATCTGCACGGCTTGCGGCTCGAGCAATATGACTACTATTTTCAGGAGATCCTGCCGACGCTGCAAGACCTGAAGCGGCAGGGGCTTATCCGCTTCATCGGTGTGACCGAGCACTGGAACGGCGACCTGGAACACAAGATGCTGCAGCGCGCCCTGAACGATGATGTTTGGGATGTGATCATGGTCGGCTTCAACCTGCTGAATCAGAGTGCGCGGGAAACCGTGCTGAAAAAAGCCCGCGAGAAGGACATCGGCGTCCTCATCATGTTCGCCCTGCGCCGCGCCCTGAGCCGGCCGGACAAGCTGCGCGCCGCCTTAAATGCGCTGGTCGAAAGCGGCGAAGTTGACCCCGGCGAGATAGACATCGAGAACCCGCTCGGCTTCTTGCTTGCTGATGGCTCGGCGGTGAGCATACCCGATGCCGCTTATCGTTTCTGCCGGGCGGAAGGGGGCGCCCATGTGATCTTGTCGGGCACGGGCAATGCGCAGCACCTAACGGCCAATCTCGAAACATTCGCGCGTCCGCCTCTGCCGCCGGAACATATTCAGCGCTTGAAGCGGATCTTTCGCGATGTGACCTCGGTCACCGGACAGTAAAGCGCCCCGAACACCGGAACCGCCGGAAAACAAAAAAGGGCAGGTTGCTTGCCCTGCCCTCTTTATTGCTTATCTATGTGTTGGCTTTAGTGGCCCATGCCTTCCGAGCAGCCGCTGTAGCTGGGAACCGACATCGGCGCTGGATTGACCAAGCTGACATCCACGTTGAGGGTGCCGTTCGCGCCACCTTCAGCATGGCTGACGACCAAGGTGTATTCACCGCTGGCCCGCACTTTGTAGTCGCTGATGGTCGCATCGTATTCGCTGCGGGAAATATCATCATCGCCGGTCAGAGCCTGGCCTTCGGGGCCGATCAGGATGATCAGCGGATCCACGAAGCCGGGCGCCACGGTCGAGACATCAATGTCCAGCGTTTGGCCGCGCTTGGCGTCAAAGGGAATGCTGTAGACCCAGCCCTCGCGCATCGGCAGTTCAAAGGTGCTGTCGCCTTCGAGTTCAGCGTGGAAAAGCGTACGGCTGCGGTTAAGCATCGCGTAACGATAATAGTCACCGGCGCTCGCCTCGTGGTCGCCCATCGCCTCGAAAGTGATCCCGCGTGAGAGATAGGGCAAGCTGTAGCTCTCGTCCAAGCGCATCGCCATACCGATGTGAATGATCGAGGCTTCGTATTCGCCCATGTAGCGGTAGGTGACACCCAGCCAGTTCATGGCTTCGGCGTCGTTGCGGTTGATGTTCAAAGCGCGGCGGAAGTTCTCCAGCGCGGTCTGATAATCGCCGGACATCAAGGCGCGGTAGGCGTCGCTCTTGAAACGGGCGCTGTCGTTGCCCTGCGTGAACAGGCCGGCCAGTTCAAAGGAAACCTCAACTCTGCCCTCGGTGCTACCGCCGGCATGCGTGAGCACGACGGCGTATTCGCCGCTGACCGGGGCGCGGAAGTGCACGTAGCTGTCCCACCATTCGCCGGTATCGTCATTGGCGGCTACCGGCTCGCCTTGCGGATCCAGGATCAAGACCAAGGGGTCGGCATCCAGATCGCGCTGGCTGCTAATGGCGCTGACCACCACATCTTGACCGGCGCTGGCGTTGAAAGGCAGGACGTAGACCAGGCCCTCAGCCATCTGCAATTCCAACGCGCCTTCCCAAGCCAGATTGTCGTTGCGAATGACGCGGTTCTTCTTGCGCTTGATCCACTCGACATAGTCGTCCATGGCCGCGTCCATCTCGCCAATCTTTTCGTAGACGATGCCACGGTTGAGATAGGGATAGTCCGCTTCCGGCACGAGGGACATCAGCGCGTTGCAATCCGCCAGGGCGGCTTCGAAAGCGCCGATCTCGCTTAGGGCCCAGCAGCGGTTGTTCAAAGCGCTGAGCGATTCGGGCTGCTCACCCAGCACGACCGAATAATCCTGCGCGGCCAGGCCGTGCTCATCAATCATGCTGTAGGCATAACCGCGAGCGAAGTAGGTATCAATATCCCCGTCGCCGTCCGCGATAATCATATCGTAGAGGGCGATAGCGGAACGATACTCTTCGTTCGTCAGGCTCGACCAAGCCATATTCTTGGCGGCGGTTGCGCTCAAGAAGCCTTGGGGCATGGCAGCCGCTTCGGCCGCCTGCGCCATCGCCTCGGCCGCTTCAGCCAAGGCCGCTTCCTGTGCGGCAATGATTGCTTCCAGCTCGGCAATAACCGCGTCGCTGTTATCTTCGACCGGTACCGCCGGAGACAGGAATCCGATAGTGACGACCACGGCCACCAGCACCAGCAAACCCTCAATAATGAGAGCGCTCGGGCGCTGGCTGAGCACACGATCTTTTATGGAACGTTTGGGAATATCGTATTCCGGATACTGTTTGGTCATAGAAATATCCCTCGCTCTTTCACCTTTCGATGTTTGAATGCACTATTTGCCACTGAGTATAACACATTTGACATCAGAACCGTCAAGCCGTTACGCCAGTGAACTGCCTTCCCAAAGCTATGCTTCGCCTACGGCTAAACTACGGTAGCGATCGTAGCTTGCCCGGGCAGCCGCTTCAAACCCAAGTGTATCGTAAACTTCGGCAATCTCCAAATACATGTCCGGATAGACAGAGCCGATATCAAAAGCCAGGTTGAACTGACGCAAAGCCAGCGCCTCCTTCCCCTGCGCCAGCATGATGCGACCGAGGTTGTAATGCGCCAGGGCGCAGACCTCTTGCTGACAATCCGGGAAGATCTCGAGGACATCCAGACAATCGCGAGCGGCGGAATCCAGCTCGCCCATTTCCACCTGAACCCAGCAGCGATTCTCCAGGGCAATGCCATATTCCGGAAGTGATTGCGCCGCCTTCATTGCCTCCTGGCAGTGCGCCAGGGCTGTGTCAAATTCGCCCGATTCGCCGTATGCCCAGCACAAGGCGTTATGCGCCTCGTAGTCGGCCGGCGCCAATTCCAGCACTTGGCGGAAGTCCCTTTGAGCGTCCAGGTAATCCCCCGCCTGCAAATTGACATAACCTCGCCAGCCATAATGGTCCTCGTCCGCCGGCGCGACCGCTATGGCGAGATCATACATCGCCTCGGCCGCCGCGAATTCCCGGCTCTGGATATGCGCCAGCGCGCGCTGAGTCACCGGTTCCAGCGCGACATCGAAAGGCTCCGCTCCCGTTTCATTCACCGCCGGCGCAGCCCTTGCCGCCTCGCCGTCAAAGGGATCAAAGAACTCAAAGGCGCGCCCGGCCGCTACGGTAATGACGATTGTCAAGGCGATCTCAACGATGATCGCGCTCCAACGCTGGGCAAAAAAACGCTGAACGAGATTTCTCTGCGGCACATCGTAGACGGGAACCTGATCGTACATATTCGCCCCACTTGACTCTATGATGTCATTATATCGCATAAGGCCATGAGTTTGCCAAGAGATTGCTCTACGCTTCGCCAATGCTCCGTTTCTGACTGTCTCAGCGCAGCCTTTGCCTGACGATAGCGCAAATTCCATAGAGCTTCACCAATAATTTACACAGGATTGCCTTGATTGACTTTGTCGGTATTTCACAGAAATCGCGATTCACGGGGCGGCAGCGCCCATGACCAAGGCGAGTATACCGCCTTCCATGGCCGTCGCAAGAAATCTGCCAGGAGCAAGATCTTCCATTCTCGTTACAATCGGGTTATTGCAACTGAATGAGGAGAGAACATCATGAGCGACGAGCAGTTGCGCGAGCAGTTGACAAGGGCTCTGACCGTAGCCCAGGCGCATCAGACCTTCGAAAGCGTCATCGCGAACTTCCCCCGGGCGCATTACAATTCTCGCCCGCCGAATACGCCCTACTCTTTCTGGCATCTGCTGGAACATCTACGGATCGCGCAAGCTGATATCCTCGACTACATAGAGAATAGCGACTACCGCCAGCGCAAGTTTCCCGATGATTATTGGCCCGCGCCGGAGCAAACGGCTGACGACAGCGCCTGGCGGCAGACCATCGACGGTTTTCAGGCCGATCTGGCCGCCCTTGTGAAAATCATCCGCGATCCGACGCGCGATCCGCACGCGCAGATCCCTCACGGGGAAGCCGGGCACACCATCCTGCGCGAAATGCTGGTGGTCGCCGCCCACAATTCTTATCACATCGGCGAATTCGGCAGTCTGCGGGGGACGATGGAGCTATGGTGAATCATTGCTGATACCGAGCGCGCATCGGACGGAAACCTGTCTCTGACTCCAAATCCGCGTTATAATCGCATCACATCAAGTTAACCTGAGGAAGATCATGGCAGTTCAAGCGCCTGCTCGTCTCACGGTCGAGGAATATCTCGCCTGGGAAGAAACGAACTTCGAAAAGCATGAATACATCGATGGCGAGGTACGCTGTATGGCTGGCGCGACTGGCAAGCATAATCGAATCATGTCGAATACGAACACAGCTATCGGGCGTCAACTTGATGACTCCGATTGCTTTCTTCTCAGCAGCGAAATGAGAGTAAAGGCGGGGGAATCTCGTTATGTGTATCCAGATTTATCCGCCGTATGTGGCGAAGAACTGTTCGAGCGCGATAACGAGATGGAGTTGCTAAATCCAACTCTGGTGATTGAAGTAACATCGCCTTCCACGATTGATACTGACCGCGATGAGAAGAAAAACTTTTACTTTGATGTACCGTCAATCCAATCATACCTGATCATCGACCAGCATCGCGTCTGCGCCGAACTCTCTACGCGCGCCGAAGCCGGCTGGCATACGAAGACATACAAAAACTTGGATGACCTGATCCCGCTTGAGGCGCTCAACTGCGAACTGGCTTTAGGCCAGGTCTATCGCGGCGTCACATTTGAAACGCAGCCCGACTAAGTTTTGAGCGCGCCCAGCAGCAGCCGCAGCGCCGCGCTAACACTTGCATTCTTGTTCTCGATGCGGCCGCCGCGCCAAATACGCCGTTCGACAACTGTTTCGCCGCCGCCAGTCGCCAGCCCTATGTAGGTCAAACCGACCGGTTTATCGGCTGTGCCGCCGCCGGGACCCGCGATGCCGGTCACGCTCAAGGCGTAATCGGTAGCGAAGAGCGCCAGCGCGCCCCGCGCCATCTCGCCGGCGGTCGCCTCGCTGACCGCGCCCTGCTCAATCAAGGTAGCTTCCCGCACCTTGAGGAAGTTCATCTTGGCTTCGTTGGAATAGGTCACCAACCCGCCTTGCACATAAGCCGAGCTGCCGGCGATGTCGGTCAAGGCGCTCAGCAGAAGCCCGCCCGTGCAGGATTCGGCGGCGCAGACGGTGGCTTTCTTTTCGATCAGCGCCGCGCCGACCTGCCGCGAAAGCGCCAGCAAGTCCGCCGACATCAGACCTGAACCAGGATAAGCGTGTTGCCCTCGCAGTCTTTCATCATCACGAAGCGCCCCCAGAACTGCGTCTCCGGCTCGCCCAGGAATTCCACGCCGCGCTCCTTGTATACGCGGTAGGTCTCGTCGATGTCGTCGCACTGCAGCGTCAGCGATTGAGATTGCTGGAAAGTAGAACGGTAATGCTCCCAATTCTCGTCGAACTTGTAGAGGACGATCTGCGTCTCGGCGCCGGCGGGCGCCACCGAAAGCCAACGCGAATCCGCGCCCGGCCAAATCTCATTGTCCGAGAGCAATTCCATCCCGAGCTTCTCAGTATAAAAGGCCTTCGCCCGATCCTGATCTTCAACAAATATGGATACGGTCCCCACGCGCTTGATCATGTGCTTTCTCCTGTCTAGCGGAATTATGTAGGGGCGACCTATCAGGTCGCCCGCCTGCGAAGGTCCAATCGTCGGTAGGGGCGACTGACCTGCAATGTCTACGCGCAGCGGCGAGTCGCCCACGCTAAAGTCTAAGCCCGCTGCCCCAGCACGATCTGGTTGCCTTCGGAATCGACCAACATGGCGAAGCTGCCCCAGGGCTGTACCTGCGGCTCGCCCAGGAACTGCACGCCCTTCTCCGTCAACTCGCGATAGGTCTCCATGATGTCATCGCAGTGCAGCGTGAAGCATTGCGGCTTGCCCATGGCCTCGCGATAATGCTCCCACTGCCCGCCCATGGGGAAGAGCGTCAACTCAGTCGGGCAGCCCGTGGGCGCGACCGTAATCCAACGCATGTCCGCGCCGGGGAACATCTCCGAATCGTTGATCAACTCGAAGCCGAGCTTCTCGGTATAAAAGGCCTTCGCCCGATCCTGGTCTTCCACAAAGACGGTCACTGTCGCAATTGTTGTGATCATAATCTCTTCTCTGTGTCTCACTAGTTCAAATACAGTAATGGGAAGCCGCTTGAATTAAAGCCGGCATTCCCCATTCAAGCTAAGTTCCGTCAGTAGCGCTCCCCTTCTCTGATGCTTCGGGATGCCCGCCATAGAGATGGCGGGAGAGGGGCCGGGGGATGGGGTAGAACCGCCCTACTTATTCTCGACGCTCTCGCTCAAGAATGCGCTGTAACCGCTTTCAGGATCGTTGCGCACCACCAGCATACGCTTCCCGCCCACATGCGAGATGCCCGGCACCTCGTAGGCTTTGGCGGGGTTGCCCTGGCTATCCAGCCGATTGCACCAGTAGACGTGGTTATCTCGCTGCCACATATAAATCACCGGCACATCGTCGACCACGATCTCCATGCGCCGCTTGCTGAAAGGCGAAAAACGCGGCGGATGGAACCAGGGCACCCAGGCGCCGTCAGTCTTCTGCGTTTTCATCGACACTGCGCTCTGCGGCAATATCTCTTTGGTATCGCGCGGGGATTCCTGATTGATGAATTTGATCGTCTCGTCGGTGGTGTTAAACACTGAAGTCACTTCCGTCACTGGCATGGCTGTCCTCACTGCAACTGAGCCGTCGTTAATCGCTTGCCCGGTCAATCCGATGCCCTTGCCAACCAGTTCCACCGTCTTGACAAGTCCCTTGCCGATTTGACCGAGCAGTTTCAGTCCATCCATCGTATCAGAGCCAAACATCCGCTATTGCTTTTCTGCCCATTATACACCGATGAGGTCGCGCGTTAGATACGCTATCTCTAATACGCTGCGGGCGGCGCAATGTTGCGCTGCGTCCGCGCCGACGGCGACAACAACGCCGCAATGTCAAGCGGTCGGATGCGTCCGCCGCATGTACGCAACCGACTCGCTGATGAGCTCGCGCAGCACATCCAGATCGACATCATCCAGCTTGTTGATGTACAGGCAGGATTTGCCCGTCCGATATTTGCCCAGCTTGGCGTACAACTCCTCGTGACGCTCATGCCCGCCCATAATATAGAGGGTCAGCGCCTGTTTCCGCGGCGCGAAACCGGCGAGCATGAAATCGCCCTCGCGCCCGCTCTCATACTTGTAATGATAGCTGCCGAAGCCGACGATGCTCGTTCCCCACATCTCAGCCGGCTCGCCGGTGACCTCTTCCATCATCCCCTTCACCACCAGCGAATCCTCGCGCCGGCGCTTGTTCGCCACCGATTCCAGGTAAGCCATCACATCGCCGTCATTGCGCTGCGTCTTGTTCTGCGCCATGCTTTACTCCTTCGCGTCTTCCGTCTCGTCCCTCACTTCATCAGGCGGATCAAGAACAATACCTTCGAAGTCCGATTCTTCGACCACCGCCGGCTCACTAATGACCGTCTCGATCGCGGCAAAGTCCAGATCCGCGCTACCGGACCCAGTCGCCGCCTGCATCAGCAGCGTCAGGCGGTCAGCCATGCTCGATGGATCGGGATGAATGCCGTCTTGCAGCAGCGCCGTCTCAAAGACCTGCTCGGCAACCGCGTCAATCAAAGCGTCATCGCCGCTGCCGATCAGCCCGCTCAAATTATGCATCAGCGGATGCCGCGGATTCAACTCCAGCGCCTTGACCGGCAACTCGTAATCCTTGTCCAGGAGCCGATTGATACGGAACATGTAGCGGTTGGCGCTCTCGTCTTCGCTGACCAGGCGCGCCGGACTGCCGACCAGAGTCTTGCTCTCCCGCACATCGCTGACGCGCCCGCCCAAGGTCGCCTTGACCCGCGCCTGCAAGACCGCGAAAGAATCCGCTTCCAGCGGCGCGGCGCTCTTCGCCTCCGCCTCGCCCACATCGCCCACATCGGCCAGGTCAAGCTCCGCCGAATCCACGCTGACCAGCTTGTGACCCTTGAAATCGGTCATGCCCATCGGCAGCATGGCATCAACCGGATGCGTGAAATAGAGCACCTCAATGCCCCGCTGCCGGAAGGCGTCCAGATGCGGACTGCGCGAGCCGCTGCTGTAGTCATCGGCGACCACATAATAGATATTGTCCTGATTCTCCGACATGCGCTCGACATAGTCGTCCAGCGAATGATACTGGCCCGGGTCCTCATCATGCGTCGTCTGGAAGAACATCAGCGGCTCAAGATCGCCCCGGTCTTCCGAATCGACAACCAGACCCTGCTTGAGATAGGCGCCAAATTCCTGATAGATGCGCAGGTATTTGTCGCGGTCGTTTTTCGCCATACGCTTGAGCTCGCTGAGGGCGCGCCGCGTGACCGTCTTCTTCAAGCTGGCCATCACCCGCGTCGCCTGAATGCTCTCGCGGCTGACGCTCAACGGCAGGTCCTCGCTATCGACCACGCCCTGCACGAAGCTCAAATACTCCGGCAGCAATTCGCGATTGTATTCCTCGATCAAGACTTTGCGCGCGTAGAGCTTCAAACCGGGCTCCTTGCGCGGACTGAACATATTCTGCTGCCCGCTGCCCGGCACGAATAGCAGGGCGTAAAATTGCATCGGCACATCAGCGCGCATGTGGATATGGTGGCTGGCGCCGGCGAAATCCATCGTCAGCATCTTGTAGAAGCTGTCGTATTCCTCCGCTTCAACTTCCGCCGGGTTGCGCCGCCAGATAGCCTGCTGCTTGTTGGTCGGCTCCTCATCATCATCCACATAAATGGGGAAGGCGACATAATCCGAATGCCGCCGGATGATGTCCTTGACGCGGAAGCCGCGCGTGAACTCCTCTTCGTCATCTTTCAGGCGGATGACCACTTCAGTGCCGCGGCTGGTTTTCTCGGCGTCTTCCAGCGTGTAATTGGTCCCGCCGGTCGCCGACCACTTGACCGCCTCGTCCTCGGGCCGATGCGAGCGCGAAATCACATCCACCTGCTTCGCCACCATAAACGCCGAATAGAAGCCGACGCCGAACTGCCCGATGATATCGGAGGCGCTCTCCGGCTTTTCCCGCATCGCCTCGATGAAAGCCTTCGCCCCCGATTTGGCGATCGTGCCCAAGCCGGCGATGATCTCGGCGCGGTTCATACCGATGCCGCTGTCGCTGATCGTCAGCGTTGCCGCCTCTTCATCCAAGGCGACCCGGATCGCCAACGCCGCCTCGGCATCCACCACGTCATCGTTGGTCAGCATCTCGAATTGCAGCCGGTTCAAAGCATCCGACGCATTCGAGATCAACTCGCGCAGGAAAATCTCCTTCTCCGTATACAGCGAGTGGATCAGAATATTCAGCAGTTGCTGCGTCTCGGCTTGAAAACTATGTTGCTCGCTCATTCTCCATCCTTGCATCGTGTAACGCGCCGCTCAAAATCACGCCCCTGTTTTATCACAGCTCCGTAAGATGTAAATAAAGATTTGGCTCCCCTACCCCGTCAGCCAGGGCTCGGCGTAATACTGCCCGTCATAGCCCTCGGCGATCCAGCCCACCGTGCCGCGGAAATCAATCTGAAACCAGGCGTAAGGCCCGCTGCAGCGCGCGCCATCCAGCACCAGAAATTCCTCCAGCGGCGCCAACTGCGCGATCACATCGTTGTCCGTGCCCGGCCCGGCGCGCAAGTTCAGCCAGCGGCCGTCATCGGTCAGCGTCACCCGGCCCCGCTCGCCGACGATCAGGAAGGACTCCGGCACATCCGCGCAATAGACATGCGGCGTCAAGGTGGGATAAACGGCGGCGGTGGCGGTCGGGGTCGCAGTCTCGGACGGCGCCGCGGTCAAGCGCAGCAAGGTCGTCGCCGTCGGCTCAAGCCCCGAACCCGGCGAACAGGCACATAGCGCCAAAAGCAAGCAGCAACCGAGCAGACAGGCGACAAACGAACTCATGCAGCCATTCTAACCTAAATCAGTCGTCAACAGCAGAGGCGGTAACTGTTATACTCGGCGGCATTGTGCCAGCCCCAATTGGAAAGACCAACAGATGAAAGCCGTGCAAATCATCGCCCGCGGGCAGCCCGTCTTCGTCGATGCGCCCAAACCGGCGCTTCAGCCGGGCAGCGCCCTCGTCAAGGCGCTGCGCCTGTCCCTCTGCGGCAGCGATATCCGCCACCTGCATTACCTGCCCGAAAGCCGCTATCCCAGCCCAATCGGCGAAACCGGCCACGAAATGGTCGGCCTGGTCGAAGCCATCCACCCCGCCTCCAACAGCGGCCCGGTCAAGGTGGGCGACCGCGTGCTCTGCCTCGCCCCCGATCATCGCGCCATGGCCGAATACTACGTCGCGCCCATCGACCGCCTGCTGCCCCTCGACCCGGCCACGCCCCTGTCCCACTCGGTCCAAGCCCAGCAATTCGGCACCGTGCTCTACGCCGCCAAAACCCTGCCCGACCTGCGCGGCAAATCCGTCGCCGTCATCGGCCAAGGCTCGGCCGGCCTCTGGTTCAACTTCGCCCTGCAAAAGCTCGGCGCCGCCAAAATCATCGCCCTCGATCTCAAAGCCTACCGCCTGCGCCACAGCAAAGTCTACGGCGCCACCCACACCATCCACAACGCCGACGAATCGCCGGTCAAAGCCCTGCGCCAACTCTGCGACGGCGAGCTGCCCGATGTCGTGATCGAGGCCGCCGGCGAAGTCGACGCCATCCACCTCGCGGTCGAGATCGCCAAGCCCGGCGGCTTCGTCCTCTACTTCGGCGTGCCCCGCTTCGATTGGATGGACTTCCCCATCTTCGACTTCTTCTGGAAGACCCTGACCCTCAAATCCATGGTCGGCACCATCAACGACCCCGGCCACGCCTGCACCCGCCAAGCCCTGGATTACATCAACACCGGCGCCGTCGATGTCGGCCGCATGATCACGCATACCTTCAAATTCGCCAATGTCTTCGAGGCTTACGAGCTGCACCGCATCCAGGACGAAGGCGCGGTCAAGATCGTGATTGACATGGAGGGCTAACCTAGAGTATGACCGCCCCCGACAGCGTATACGAACTAATCGAGAAGTTCGACCGCCACAAGCCCGGCAGCGAAACAGAAGTGCGCGTCCAGTTTGTCGACGAGCTCTTCAGGGCGCTGGGCTGGGATATGCGCGACAAGCGGCAGGTCCGCCATGAGCCGCGAGTCATCATCAAGGAAGCCGGCCTCGAACGCTCCAAGCGGCCCGATTACAGCTTCCACATCGGCAACCCGCCCGATTTCTTCGTCGAAACCAAAATGCCCCACGTCAACCTCGAGCGCAACCCCATCCCCGCGTTTCAACTGCGGCGCTATGGCTGGTCGGGCAACGCCCCCGTCAGCGTCCTCACCGACTTCGAAGAATTCTGCGTCTACGACTGCCGCATCCAGCCCCAGCGCAGCGACCCCGCGGCAAGGGCCCGCCTGCGTTATTACCAATACGGTGATTACATCGACCAATGGGACGAGCTCGAAGCGCGTTTCAGCCGCGACGCCGTCGCCCAGGGCGCCCTGCGCGAGTGGATCGAAGGCGAGCGCGTCCGCGGCGTCTTCAGCGTCGACCAGGCCTTCTTGCGCGAGATGGAAACCTGGCGCGAGACCCTGGCCCAGGAAATCGCCCTGCACAACCAAGGCCTCAGCCAGCGCCAGCTCAACCTGCTCGTCCAGCGGACCATCGACCGCATCGTCTTCCTGCGCATCGCCGAAGACCGCGATATCGAAGCCTACGGCCGCCTGCGCAGCGCAGCCGCCGCTGGCAAGCAAGTCTACCAAGAACTGAAAATCCTCTTCAACGAAGCCGATGACAAATACAACTCCGGCCTCTTCCACTTCGGCAAGGAAACGCGCGCCAGCGATCCCGACCTCGATTCGCTCAAGATCCACATCCCCGACGCGCCCCTGCGCCGCATCATCAAAAGCCTCTATTTTCCCTTCAGCCCCTACGAATTTTCCGTCCTGCCCGCCGATATCCTGGGCCAGGTCTACGAACAATTCCTCGGCAAAGTCATCGAACTCAACAGCGGCGGCGCCGTCCGCATCGAGCAAAAGCCCGAAGTCCGCAAAGCCGGCGGCGTCTATTACACCCCGGCCTACATCGTCGACTACATCGTGGAAAACACCGTCGGCAAGCTGCTCAAAGACAAGACTCCCGCAGACGCCGAGAAACTGCGGGTGCTCGATCCCGCCTGCGGCAGCGGCTCCTTCCTCACCGGCGCCTACCAATACCTGCTCGACTGGCATCTGGATTACTACCGCGAGCATGAAAAGCAATACCGCAACCGCACCCGCCAAATCGCCGGCGACGGCCTGATCCTCACCACCGCCGAAAAACGCCGCATCCTGCTGAACAACATCTACGGCGTCGACCTCGACCAGAACGCCGTCGAAGTCAGCAAGCTCTCCCTGCTTCTGAAAATGCTGGAGAAGGAATCCGACGCGACCGGCCGCCAAACCATCATGTTCAGCGCCGGCGGACGCATCCTGCCCGACCTCAGCGGCAACATCAAATGGGGCAACTCCCTCATCGGCAGCGACTTCTACAGCGGCGAGCAGATGACGCTCTTTGACGATGAAGCGCTGCTCAAGGTCAAGCCCTTCGATTGGCATAGCGCCGACGGCTTCCCCGACATCATGCGCGCCGGCGGCTTCGATGCCGTCATCGGCAATCCGCCTTATGTGCGGCAAGAAACGCTGGGCAAGGCGTTTAAGGACTATGCCAAAGGGAAATACGAATCGTATGTCGGTACAGCTGATCTCTACATTTACTTCATTGAACAATCGCACCGACTGCTAAAAGCAAATGGGCGTTACGGAGTGATTTGCTCGAACAAGTTTTTGCGCTCAAATTACGGCAACGGGATAAGACGGTTTCTTTCGCAGAAGTCGACATTTGAGCAACTCATTGATTTCGGTGAACTCCCCGTATTTTCGGACGCCGCCACTTTTCCTATGATTCTAATTGCTATGAATGGCCCAAGTAACGACCGTGATTTCATTTATGCGCCCATTAAACATCTTGATTTTGCCGATCTTCGCAAGGAAGTAGAAAACATCCAAATTGTTTTAGACAAACACTCGATCAAGGGCGACCGATGGACGCTTGCCTCAAAGTCAATGGTCAGGATTCTCGATAAGATCAGTTCAGCCGGTACAGCGCTGAAAGCATACACAAGCGCAGATGTGTATCGTGGCTTGATCACAGGACTTAATACGGCATTTGTAATCGACAAGGATACTCGTGACGCTGTGCTCGAAAAAGAGCCGCTATCACTTGACCTCATTCATCCCTATGCGCTTGGTAACGACGTAAGAAAATACACCGTCAATTTCAATGAACGATATTTGATACTAATTCCCAAAGGCTGGACGAGGAGCCAAATCGGTACAAAGGTAGATGAACAAGAGGCGTGGAATTGGTTCTCGGACAATTATTCAGCCCTTGCTGACCACTTAGCGCCATTTCAGGCGAAAGCGCGAGTACGATTGGACATAGGCGATTATTGGTGGGAGTTGCGCGCCTGTGATTATTACCCTGAGTTCAAGAAACCGAAAATAATATATCCCGATATAGCGAAAGAAAGTCGCATCGCATTTGATACAACCGGACTTTACGCGACCAATACAGTCTGGTTCATTCCCACAGATGATAAGTACCTGCTCGGCATTCTGAATTCACAATTAATCTTCAACTACTTTAAGCATTTCGCATCAATCTTGGGTGATGCGAACAAAGGCGGAAGGCTACGCTGGTTTAGACAAGACGTTCTGAATCTCCCAATCCGTCCAATCGATTTCAGCAACGCCGCCGATGTACAGATGCACAATGAAATGGTCAAGTTAGTGGATGAAATGCTAAGCCGCCACAAGCAACTACCGCGCTTGACAGGCGAGGGCCGCAGGATTACAGAGGCGCTTATTCAGACAGTAGACAAAGAGATCGACGCGCTGGTCTATCGGCTGTATGGGTTGAGCGAGGATGAGGTGCGGGTTGTGGAGGGTGGGTGACTTTGCGATTTCGGGATTGACCATGGAACATTTGTGTGATAGGCTTCGCCAGCGTTTAATCAGAGATTTGGAGGAACAATGAAGATATTCGTAATCATGCCGTTTGATGACGAACTTAAAGAAGTCTATGAGCAACTAATCAAAGCTCCGTTGATAGCGGCAGGGCACAAAGTGAGCCGTGCAGATGACGTAAACACTCACGATTACATCCCCCGCCGAATCATTGAGAATATTAGGGACTATGATGTGATTATCGCTGATCTAACCGGGCAAAATGCAAATGTGTACTATGAACTGGGAATCGCCCACACTCTGGATCGGCCGACCATTCATATCGTGCAAGATTATGAGGAGCTTGCGTTTGACATAAAACCATATAATGCAATCAAATATTCAACACTATTCCATGAAGCACCAAAACTAACTAAAGGCATTCTCGAAATCATCAGTCGCGCAGATCGTGGTGAATTTAGCTTCTCTAATCCTGTTAAGGATTCTATCGGAAGCGATTTTGGAAAAAAAAATCTAGTGACTCCACCTGAGAATATCGAGAAAGACGAAGAAGAGGTTGCAGATGACAGCGACGAGCCCGGTTTACTTGACTCGATTGTCCTAGCTGAAGAATCACTTGTTGCGATTGGTGAAATCACCGCTGAAATGACAGAACCGATGAATGTCCTATCAGCAAAGACACGTGAGCACAAAGTAAAGTCGGACGAACTGAATGCAAGTCCGCACGTAAAGGGACTAAATAGTAAAAGGCTTCAAATTGCAAGGGGATTTGCTGCAGATCTGAATGTGTTTTCGGATGCGGTGAAAGAAAGAATACCTAGACTGAATGAATCCTGGAATACCTTGGATCAAAGTATCGGGTATGTGCTATCAGTTGGCACAATTCAGAATGAGAGCGAAGTTGAGTCAATACAAGCCAATGTCATAGATTCTACAGAAAATCTACAGGAGACCCTACGATCTGGCCTCGACACGTTCGAATCTTTAAGGGACGCACATAATGAATTCCCTAGTCTGTCGAGAGCTACGAATCGTGCTATTAGAAATTCTGAAAGAACGTTGGAGAAACTTTGTGACGAATACAGACTTGGAGACTCTGTCCTAACCAGGATAATAATCCTTGCGAATGAAATGATTGACCGTTATTACGTCGACAATCCGGACAACGGAGATAGCCCGAGTTCCTAAACAACTCCGCCCCAGAATCACAATACCGAACATTTGCGCGCCTGCCCCGCCCCAAAACCTGCTACGCTCAGCGCATGACCGCCCCCGCGAACATGAACCTGCCCGGGCGCTTCACTTGGTCGACTTGACCGAGGCTGAGGCGCCTGTGGTGGAGGGTGGGTGATTCCGTATCCTCGCCCACCATTGGCTCCGCGCCGATAGCTCCAAATGAACCGGGGATTGACGGCGATAGCCGCGTATGCTAATCTGGCTGCCGCCGACTGGTACAACAAGAAACACAGGAACTCCGGCATTCGTGCCGGAGCCTCTATGTTTCGCAATGTTGCTTGGTCGGTGGGTAGCCCGCCTCCTTGTCCTGTTTATTGGGATCTACGCCATCCCAATCACGCCATGGAGGTATTGACTATGACTATAACCCTGTCCGTATCATGCCGTTGTGGACGAAAGTTCACACGACGAATCAAAGTACCGGTTACTGTCAGTGGGCTAAGGTGTCCTCACTGTAAACGCAAGACCATTAAACTCAGATAACAACAATCTGAACCTAATGCTCAAGGCGGGCTACCCTTCCAAACAATAGTACACTTACTATCTATAATGTAGATATAAGAAGTGCTTTTGTCAAGTAACATTTGCGAGTTTCGCTAATCGTGAATAGATAAGGAGGCCTACTTTGCCTTTGCCACCAGCATTAGATCAGAAAATCCGCAGTCGCTTTGATGAATTAATCGGAGAGACTAACGAGTTAAGTTTGAAGATGAGGGTGCAGGAAGAAGAGAACCCTGGCAAAAACTTCCCTAATTATGGGCATATATCCGAGTTTCAAGCTGCTGTCGTAAAGGTTTTGAATCTCATAGAGACTGTGTTAGGTGAATCGCAACGGCAGCGCGAGATTACAGAGCGAATAAAGACGCGTACAGCAAATTCACGTACTCCGTCTTTACTCGAAGAAATTAACGGAACTTTACACGGTCTAAAGGATGTGTATGAAAATGGATTCTTGGACGATTTGGAAACGAGAGTTGCGGCTAATATTTCAGCTGACTATATGACACAAGTTGAAGGTTTACTCGATGAAGGGAAACCTGGTCAATACGATCATGTTCCTGGCGCGGTCTTGTGTGGCGCGGTATTAGAGGATGCCCTTCGGCGATTGTGTGAAAGACAGACGCCCCAAGTAGCAACAAGAAAGCCGAATGGTGATCCCATAAACCTTAATTCACTGATACAAGACCTGCAGAAAGCGAATGTATTCAACAAGCTGAAAGCCGATCAACTTCGCGCGTGGGCGAAAGTACGCAACTACGCTGCGCATGGCGAATTTTCTGAATTTACTCGAAATGATGTCGAGCTTATGGTAAGCGGTGTGAAGAATTTCCTCGCGGACTATCTCTAGTTCTAGTAGCGCAGTCGCACTACACCAGAAAAAATCTCCGTGCCTCTGTGATAAAAACCCTTCGTGTCTTTGTGTCTTTGTGGTGAATCTAAGCTGGCAAGCGCTCAATGATGTACAAGAATCCCAGCACGAAGATGCCCGCCATCGTCGCCCCGGTAGCGACCAACCACATCACCAGGATCCGCGTCTGCCGCTCCAGATCGGCTTTCGTCGCCATTCGCTGTCTCCTCTATGCGCCTCATTTTCTATCATACCGCCAAGCCCGTCAAGCGCGCGGGATTAACCCTCTGTGCTCTCTGTGGTAAAAACCCTTTGCGCCCTTTGTGCTATAATTGCTGTACGTTGAAACAATTAGCGCGAGGCGGAAAATGAGACCGCTGGAAAAGGAATACCGGTATTTCATTGAGATTATGGCTGATCTCGCTGAAAAGCACGGCGCTGGGAATTACGTTGCCATAAAGGGTCATGATGTTCTCGGCGTGTATGCTTCCTACGAGGAGGCCGCTAAGTCTCTGTACCAAGAACATAAACAAGGAACGATCCTGCTGCAGAGGATTGAGGAAAGCATCGATGCGATGACCGTGCATTTGCATACGCCAAAAGCAGTCGCTTCTTCATGACTTCAACACCTTACGTATGGACAAGGAAGTGGGATTTTCTACAAAACCAGCTCATAAGCCCGTGTTCAATTTCAGATCTGTTTTCCCTCCTTGAGTCGGCATCGAAACCTGATTCTATAGACGGACTGCATGAATTCTCGGCTTTATGGGATACGGGGGCTACACACAGCGTAATAAGCAAGCGGGTTGTTGACGCGCTTGGCATAAAGCACGAGGGTTTCATTCCTATAGCGCACGCCAATGGTATCGACGAAGTGCCCATATATCATGTCGGCCTGGTGCTGCCAAATGGAATTGCCTTTCCCATGCCGAATGTAGCGCAAACTGAATTAACAGGCATTGATGTTTTGATTGGCATGGACATCATTAATCGGGGCGACTTCGCAGTTACAAACAGAAATGGCAAGACGATGTTCTCATTTCGCATTCCTTCAATGGCTGATATTGACTTCCAGTCGGAACTAGAGTGATGCGACTAGCATTTGTGGCTTGAATACATAAGCGCCATTCTTTGCCTATGCTTGCCGCTGCGCCTCTGCGGTAAAAACCCTTTGCGCCCTTCGTGTCTTTGTGTCTTTGTGCTAAATCCCTCTGCGCTCTCTGTGGTGAAAAAAGTCTCCCCCAAGGCCTTGGGGGAGATTTAGAGGGGGTCCAAAACCCGAACATTTGCTCGCCCATTCGCGCCCGATCTATGCTACAATAATCTCATCGCGCCTTAACAATCGGATAGCCAGCCGCCCGCCAATCAGGAGGGGGTACACTCCCCCATCCCCCACCTCGCTATATCCATACTGTATCTATACACTTGCCAAATTCAGCGGGATTTTCGGCGCTTTTGCGGGTATTTACAGCGTATTTGCGGGAAAAACCCGTCCCGCCCAACGTCAAAAAGCCCCTCCCTCATTTTGGGATGCTCGCCATAGAGATGGCGAGAAGGGGTTTGGGGAGGGGGTAGCAATCACGACTTGTCCGCGATGTACTCCATCTCGGCCAAGCCAAGCGCCCGCAGCGCCGCGCCCACCCGCGCCACATCCGCCTCATCGCCCGCGTCATACGTCCGCGCGCAGAGCGTGCGCTCCTCCGGCCCCGCCTGCCCCGCCGCCGGCCGCGTCGATACCTTCGACTTGTAACCCAAACCGCCCGCCGCCGTCAGCGCCTTGACCCGCTCCCAGACCGCGTCGACCTCCGCGACCCGCAGCTTGACCCGCCACTCGCCCGCCGTCGAGGTCGGCCCCGGGGTGTCGCCATCGCGCCGCTTCGCCTCGATCCAGTAGACCGCCGTCACCGCCGAAGGCGCCGCCGTCTCGTCATGCAGCATCCGCGCCCGCTGCACCATCTGAATCAAGTCGAGGTTGAAATCCGCGCCCTCGCTCATGCCGCCCCGCCTAGAATATCGTCGGCTGATTGTTGATGTCGCTGTCGAAGCCGTAACGCCCGATCAAAGGCACGAAGCGGCAGCGCAGCAGCGTCCGCGAGGTGAAGCGCTCGCCCCGCCGCGTGATGAGCTTCAGCTCCTGCAAATGCTCATCGCCGATCGGCAAAATCATCTGCCCGCCGTGCTTCTGCAATTGCGCGCACAGCGCATTCGGCAAACGCGGCGCCGCCGCCGTCACCATGATGCGGTCGAAGGCCGCTTGGTCCGGCAAGCCCTGGCTGCCGTCGCCGACATGAATATCGAGATTGTTGTAACCCAGGTCGCCGATGCGCTCGCCCGCTTGCTCCGCCAAACGCGTCACCCGCTCGACGCTGTAGACATAATGCGTCAAATGACAGAGGATCGCCGTCTGATAACCCGAGCCGGTGCCGATCTCCAGCACGGTATGATGCGGCTTGAGGCGCAGGCGCTCCGTCATAAAAGCGACCATGTACGGCTGGGATATCGTCTGCCCCTCGCCGATAGGCAGCGGACGATCTTCGTAAGCCTGCGGTTTGAATTCTTCGGGCACAAACTGATGGCGGGGTATCACGCGCATCGCGTCCAGCACCCGCCGATCATTGACGCCGCGCTTTACCAACTGTTCATCAACCATGCGCTTGCGCCAGCGCGCGTACTCCCGTGAAGTCGGCATCCGCCATCCAAACCCTCGCCCAAAACCCCTCAAACAAAGGTAACACAAGGCGCGGATGCGGGCAATTCAACACGGCGCGTTGTTTCCCCAAAGCCCGCCCCGCCCGCGAACAAGCTGACGCCCCGCCATAATTTTGCTACAGTAGACAGGGGAGAAACGCGAGCAAACGCAGGAACGGGCATTGAACCAACCATGACGGACGCGCGGACGACATCAGCCACTCCGCTGGACCGGGGGCGTGTGCTGCCCATCTTCTTGCTGGTCTTCGTCGATGCCCTCGGCTTGACCGTCATCCTGCCGCTGCTGCATATCTACGCCGCCGCATTCGGCGCCTCCCCGCTGCAAGTCGGCCTGGCGCTGGCCGCTTTCCCCCTCGCGCAAATGATCGGCGTGCCGGTCATGGGCGCCCTCTCCGACCGCTGCGGGCGCAAGCCCCTGCTGCTCATAAGCCAGGCCGCCACCTGCGTCAGCTTCGTCATGCTCGGCCTGGCGACCTCGCTGGAAATGGTGATCCTCTCGCGCCTGGTCGATGGCTTGTTCGGCGCCAACTTCGCCACCGCCAAAGCCGCCCTGAGCGATATCACCGATGAGTCCAATCGCACGCGCGGCCTGGGCGTCGCGGGCGCGGCCTTCGGCTTGGGTTTCATCTTCGGCCCGCTGCTCTCCCTGCTCGCCCTGGAGATCTCCGACTCCCTCGCCGTGCCGGCCTTCACCGCCGCCGTCTACTCCTTCGCCTCGATCCTCGTCACCGCCACCCTCTTCAAAGAGACGCATCCGCCGGAGCGGCGCGGGCGCGGCGGACGCGCCTGGCGCGGTCCCGTCTTGATCCTGCGCTACTTGCTGCGCCCGGCCTTGGGCTTGCTTCTGCTGATGATGTTCGCGCAGCAGTTCATCTTCTTCGGCTACGAGAGCTTGCTCGGCCTGTTCACCCTGACGCGCCTCGGCTTCCTCGGGCGCGGCAACGCCCTGCTCTTCCTCGTGATCGGCATCATTCTGGTGCTGGTGCAGCTGCGCTTCATCGGGCTTTGGAGCGCGCGCCTCGGCGATCGCGGCCTGGTCAAGCTGGCGCTGGCGCTGCTGGCGCTGGGACTGTTGCTGACCGGCCTGACGCCGGAAGCGCCGCATCCCTTTTACGTGCGCGAATTGGTCGAGCGCGATTTGCTCAGCGCCTCCCTGTCCCGCACCGAAGCGGTGATCGGCGAGTTGGGAATCACGCTGCCGCCCAATGGCGGCAACAGCCTGGCGGGCGTCCTCTGGCTGTTTGTCGCCATCATCCCCATCTCGATCGGCGCCGGCTTGATCCGCCCGGCCCTCAACAGCCTGATCACGCAGCGCGTGAAGCCGGCTGAATTCGGCAGCGCCCTCGGCGTCAGCGCCGCGATGGTCAGCGCCGGCAACGCCACCGCGCCCCTGGTCGCCGGCTTAATCTTTCAGCGCCTGGGGGCGACTGCGCCGTTTCTGCTGGGCGGCGTCCTCATGGCGGGTTTGTGTTTGTGGAGCGTTGTCACGCTGCGGCGAAGTGAGACGTCCGCAGGAGATACAATGCCGAGATGAACCTTAAGGCTGCTGAATCGATGAGACTAAGAAGACTGAATAAGTATGCCGAGGATAGCTGTTGATGCAGTTGTGGCGATGCTAACAGCTAGGATCAGCCGCCATGTCAATGTCGCTTGCAGGTTCGCCAGATCAGCTTTGGTCGCCAAGTGCTTTTGATTGTTTTCCAAAGCAGCGATGCGCTCACCATGATTCTGCAGCGTTGCAAGGTCTGTAGTGGAATCCATCAAGATCCTCTCATACATTAAGTTTAGCACGATCCAAAGTCAACATCTATTGAAACCGAATTCTATTGCACAACAAAGACCTAGTCAAATCGAAATCCCATGAATGCTGAGATGGCAATCTATGGACCTAAGCGTGCGCCCAGCCTTCCCAGCCGCGGGCGCCCCAGGCGCGGTACAGGGCGATGGCGCCGGCTGTCGCCACATTCAAGCTGCCGACTTCGCCGCGCATCGGCAGCGTCAGCAGCAGGTCGCAGGTATCGCGCACGAGCCGCCGCAAGCCTTCGCCTTCGCTGCCCATGACCAGGCCGAGAGACATATTGAGGTCCGTCTTGTCCAGCGGCGGGATATTCGGCCCCACATCCAGGCCGACCAGCCAGACATCCTGCTCTTTCAGCGACTTCATCGCGTTGACCAGGTTTGATACCTGCGCCACGTTGATATGTTCGACGGCGCCCGAGGACGCGTTGACCACCGCCGGCGTCACGGCGACGCTGCGGCGCTCCTGAATCACGATGCCATGAACGCCGACCGCATCGCTGACGCGGATCAGCGAGCCGACATTCTGCGGATCTTTCAGCAAATCGAGCAGGAGGATGAAGGGCCTCTCGCCGCGCCGCGCCGCCAGGCTGAGGATGTCTTCGAGGTCGCAGTAGGGATAAGGCCCGACGCGCAGGACCAAGCCCTGATGGTTGCCGTTATTCGCCAGGTCATCGAGGATGCGGCGCTGCACCCGCTGAATCGGCAGCTTGAAATCTTCGGCCATGCCGATGACCTCGCCGGCTGTGCCGCGTTTTTCCGCCCGCTCGTGGATCATCAACGCCTCAAGCCTCCGCCGCCCGGAGCGCATCGCTTCAATGACCGCCCAATGTCCGTACAAGAATTCCGGCATTATCCAGCGCTTTCAGTTCTTCAATATCGAATCGTGTAGGGGCGACTCGGTGAGTCGTCCAGGCCGGCATCCGTCATGTTGCGGACGACCCAAAGGCGTCCCTACGAACAACGTGGTTAACAGGCTCTCCCTTTAAGACAGCTAAGACAGCTTCCAGATGGTGCCATCGGCACGGTCTTCCAGCGATATGCCCAGCGCCGCCAGTTGATCGCGGATTTCGTCGCTGCGGGCATAATCGCGGTCGGCGCGGGCCTGGGCGCGCATAGCGATCAGCATATCGATCAGCGCCGCTTCCCGCTGGCTATCGCCGCTCGCAGACTGATCCGCCGCCGGCGCCAAACCGAGCACATCGCCGCCCAGCGCGTCATACGTGTCGTTGATAGCCGCCAATGTGTCAAGGCCGACTTCAGTTTCGCTATTGAGCAAGATGTTTACATCGCGCGTCAGGTCTTGCAGGACGGCGATGCCACGCGGCGAGTTGAAGTCATCATCCATCACCTTGCCGAAGTCTTCCCGCGCTTGTCCCAGGCGCTCGCGGAAGCCCGCGCCGGCGTCGCCTTGGGGCGCGCTGTTCATCTGCTGGCGGACGAGACGCAGAGCGTTCATCAGCCGTTCCCAGCCGGATTTCGCCGAAGCCAGCGCTTCATCGCTATAGACGACCGGGTTGCTGTAGTGCGAGGTCAGGATGAAGTAGCGCAGCTCCTGCGGACGATAATCCTGGAGCGCATCCTTGATGGTGATGTAATTGCCCAGGGACTTGCTCATTTTCACCGGGATGCCCTCATCGGGGTCCAGCACATTGAGGCTGCCGGTCAACATCCAGTAATTGGCGAAAGCGGCGTCGTTGGCGCATTCGCTTTGGGCGATTTCGTTTTCGTTGTGCGGGTAGATATTGTCGATGCCGCCGCCATGGATATCAAAGTTGGCGCCCAGATACTTATGCGCCATGGCCGAACATTCGATATGCCAGCCGGGGAAGCCGACGCCCCAAGGGCTGTTCCAGCGCAGGATATGCTCGGGCTCAGCTTTTTTCCAAAGCGCAAAATCCACCGGATGACGTTTGCCGCTGCCGATCAGATCGCGGGATTCGTCCTGCTGCTCTTCCACGCGCCGGTTCGATAGTTTGCCGTAATCGTCATCGCTGAGCACATCGAAGTAAACATTGCCGTCGACGGCGTAAGCATGGCCCTTGGCGATTAGCGCTTCGATCATCTCGATCTGTTCCGGCACGTGACCGCTGGCCCGCGGGGAGATATCGGGGCGCTGTACGCCGAGGGCGTCCATATCTTCGAAGTAACTGCGCGTATAAGTCTCCACCACTTGCATCGGCTTGGCATTGAGCTGGGCGGCGCGGACGAGCACGCGGTCTTCTTCGTTGGCGCGCAGGTGGCCCACATCGGTGATGTTCTGCACATAGAGCAGATCAAAGCCGCGATAACGCAAATAACGCGCGACGACATCAAAGGACACATAGGTCTTGGCGTGGCCCAGATGCGAGTGCTCATAGACGGTGGGACCACAGACGTACATGCCGACGCGCCCTTCATGTATCGGCGTGAAGGTTTGTTTCTCCCGCCCAAGCACATTAAATATCTGCAAGCTCTTCGCTCCTTTCGTGGCTCCGACTAATGTCACATATTCTACCAGCGGCTGGGAAACAGACAACACTCCTGACAGCGGCGTCAGGCTAGAAGCTTCTGGCCGCTTGCCGCATCGGCTTCTTGTAGTCGTAGATTTCGTATAGCGGCTTGAAGCCGACAGAAGCGTAGAGCGCGCCCGAGGCCGGGTTCTTCGCCGGCGGTTGATGACCGACATAAGCGCACTCGATGCCTCGCTCGGCTTGCATCCGCCGCAACGCGTACAGCATCAGCGCCTTGCCCAATCCCTGCCGGCGAAAATCGGAATGCGTGCCGACCGGCTCGAACAACATTGAGCGATTCACGTGGTCAATCCACAAGTTGACGAAGGCGGCGAAACGACCATCGGGCGCGACGACCACCCACTCGTGTTCCATGTGCGGCGAGCTGAAAACAGCGCCGTAGGATTCGGCGCTCCACTTGTCGGCGAAGGTGTGGTTGTGCAGGTCCGTCAGGCGCTCGATATCCGATGGGGATACCTCGTGGAAGCGGAAGCCGGACGGCAGCTTCGCATCTGGCAGATCTGCCAGATCATGTCGGGTCAAGGTGATTCCGGTTTTGTCCCGCGTGTATCCGCGCGCTTCCAGGAATTCAAAGTAGAGGGGCTCGCAGTCGAAGGCTTCGACGACCAGTGCATCGAGACTTGCGTTGAGCAGTTTGCCCAGGCGCAGCGTTTCACGTTCGCAAAACTCGAACATTTCGATGTGCTGAGCGCTGTAACGCAAGCGCGGTGTCACTTGCAGATTGAAGAACTCCCAATGCGGGCAAAGGATAGCGAAGGCAGACAGATCGCCGGAGTCGTCCAGCCAGTAGCGGAAAACTTCGCTCTTTTCGTAGCCGCAGCATGTGTTGTAAAGCTGATGGCCGATATCGCCCTTGTGCAGGTAATTGCATTGTCCGCATTCCCGCACCCATTGCATGAGCGCCGCTTGCGCGCGGTAGAAGTCGATAGGCGCGGAATAACGATGATGTCGCATCTGTGTTTTCCCCTGCAATTTAGTGGCTGCTTAATCGAGTCAGCGCGTCGCCAACGCGAATTTCAAGCCGGCATGCAAACCGGGCGCGGCGACAGCGCAATGATCGTAGTCGGGAAAGTATTTGCTCGCCAGTTCCAGCTTGCGGTAGCCGCGGCCGCGCAAGATTGTAACGAAGCGGAAGACGGCATCAGATTTTGCTCCTCATCACCGCTTTCTTGTAGAGTTCCACGAAAGCGCGCGCTTGGTCAGCCAGCCTGAAGCGGCGGCGGATGCGCTCTCGGCCGCGCCAGCCCAGCTCGCGGCGCAGACCCTCATCGCGCAGCAGGCGGGACAGCCGATCGGCAAATGTGGCTGTATCGAAGGGATTCACAATGAAACCGGTCTCGCCATCGAGGACCAACTCCGGCGAGCCGCCGAAGCAGGTCGCCACCACCGGTTTGCCCAGCGCCATCGCCTCAAGGTTAACCGTCGGGAAGGGATCAAGATAGATCGATGGCACGGTGATTACGTCCGCCAGTTGATAAGCGGCGCGCAAGTCCGGGCCGGAGAGCCAGCCGCCGATCCGAATATAGGGGCGCAAATGGGCGAACTCCGCCGGTATCTGCGATTCGATATCGCGCGCGGTAAGGACCAGCAGGCGCGCTTCCGGCTCGGCCTCGCGCAATTGGTCCAAAGTCAGCAATATCTGCCGCATGCCCTTCTCGCGGCTGAGGCGGCCGGCGATCAGCACGACGCGTTTGTCGACAAGATCAAGCCGCTGCCGCAGGGCGTCGCTCCTCGCCGGATCCACAAGAGACCATTCAGCCGGATCAATGCCGTTATGCAGGACTTCGACCGGGGGCATGTCATTATCGGCGAAGGCTTTAGCCAAGGCTTGGCTGGGCGCGGTGCGGATATGGGCGCAGCGCTCCAGGTAACGCCGGATGATGATGTTGCGGAAGGGATTGTAGCGGAAGCGATTCTGACGCAGATTATACCAACGCGGCAAGCGATAAGGTTCGGGCTTGAGCAACTCCGGGCCCTCAGACGAAAAACTGGCCGGCAGCTTGCCGTAGGCGAAGGACATGGCGTCATGCGCGCTGAATACAACCGCGCAGCCGGCGTCGCGCGCGAGTTTCAGCGTATGATAGGAGAGCAGGCAGTGAATATTGTGGGCGTTGACGATATCGGGCTGAATGCGCGCAAGCAACTGGCGAAACGCGCCGACGGTTTGCGGATTCCACAAAGAGAACCAAGCGCGAAACCGTTCCGGATAGCCGGCGTGAATATGCCAGGTTGGGATGCCGTCGCGGACTTCCTCAAATGAATCGGCAGCAGTTGTGGCGACCACATGCGCATCGTGCCCGGCGGCCGCCAAAGCGCGCGCCAAACTCCAGACAACCGACTCCGCCCCACCCTGGCCTTCCGGCGGGATCCTGTCGTTGAGCAGCAGGATCTTCATCCAATCATCTCGGCTTGGCTTTTCGGGCGATCATTGCGCGACTCGCTGCCTCGTCTTGCGTAGTAACTTGTGAAAGCGTGTAAGTCCAGTGTAGCCAAAAATGAGGACATCACCATGTCGAAATCCATACAAGAAGCGGATCGTGAAGCGCGCAAGCTGGTGACCAATTGGACGACGGGGGCGGCTTTGACCGGCTGGATCCCGGGCAGCGCCTTTTTCCTGACAGCGGCGGACACCGCCATGATTCACCAGGTCGCCAACGCCTATGGGGTCAACGCCTTTGATATGGACCACCTGCTCTCGACGCTTTCGGGCGCGGTCGGCAGCGCGATCGCCGGCGGCGTCATCGCGGAAGTGGTCGGCGTGATCCCGCTGGTGGGCTGGGCGGTGAAGAGCGCGGCGATGGCGGCCAAAGCCAAGGTGATCGGCGAGGCGGTGATCAAATACTTCCGCGAGCGCTCGGAGCTGCCCGATACCAAGCTGATCATCGATGTGCAAAGCGACGAATAAACAGGATCGCTTAATCGCCGGAAATCAATTGTCCCTTCCCTACTAATGCGGTAGGCTTGTCGTCGGGCCGCGATCACAAGTGAAGGGACCGTTATGGCTTCGACATTACGGCAGAAAGTGCTCACCCTGTATCTCTCGACATCGGCGCTGGATAGCAGCGTCCTGGGTTGGGCGATATATGATGGCACGGGCAAGGAATCATTTACCACAGGTGACAGCAACGAAGCGCCCTACGCAACGGGCTTGGATGCGCTGAAGGACGGCTGGCGCCTGATTCAGCATCCGGTCTTGATCCCGCCCTACCCAGGCGAAGAATACAGCACCTCGTTCATGAAGTATGGTTTTGTCTTTGAAAAGCTGGAGGATGTCACGTGACTGTTATCGACCGACAATATCTTTTGAACTCAAACCAGATGGCGGAGTTCGTCGCCCGCGGCTTCTTGCGCTTCGACGAATTGGTGCCGGACGAAATCAATCAGGCGGTGATGCGCGATATCGACCAAGGGGCGATCAAGGGCGTGCCGGCCGGGACGCCGCTATCGCAGTGCTATCAAGGCACCGCTATCCGCCGTATGCTGGACCTGCCGCAGATACAAGGTCTGATCCACAGCCTCGTCGGCGAGGATCCGCTCTTCGATCATGACGCGATCCATGTGCGCGAGCCGAACGAGGGCAAGGCGCAGGGCTTGCACGCCGATTCGATCATCGATACGCGCGCTCACTTTGATATCCAGATCATGTATTTCCCCCATGATGTGCCGCTGGAGATGGGCGGGACCTTGCTGCTGCCGGGCAGTCACTTCCGCCGCGTCAACGAGATGGATGTGGCCGCCTATCAGAACATGCGCGGGCAGATCCCGATGGTCTGCAAAGCCGGGGCGATCCTGGTCCTGCATCATGGCATCTGGCATTGCGGGCGGCAGAACAAAACCGACCGCCGCCGCTATATGTTCAAACTGCGCCTGAATCCGGCAGTGCGGCAACTGCGGCTTTGGAATACCGATGATCTGGACGAGGCTTATCGCGCGGCAAAAGAGATACACACCGAGAATTACACCCGAGGCGACGACATTCAGAGCATCTTGAGCCGGCGGGAGCCTTGGTTTGAAGCGGCTAGCGGGCGGCTGGAGATCGTCAACCGCATCAAGCTCTGGCGCTTCCTCACCGGCGATGAGCGTTTTGATGTGCATTACTGGATGAGCCGGCTGGAGAATATGCCGGCGTAGGATCGTCCGCGCAGAGGATTCGTAGGGGCGACCCGGTGGGTCGCCCGACAGAGCATGTTAAGAGAACAAACGGCGAGTGAATTGAACGCCTCCTCATTTTGGATAGCGCGCAACGATAAAATATCGCACTAGCGGTCAAGTGGAGTACATTTAGGCAGCGACAAATACGGTGGCTAAAGGACGTGTTATGCTACTGAAATCCTTGAAGTTACTGGGAAAGTCTGCTCTCATAGCCGGAAGGGCAAGCAAGAAGATTATCGTTGCGGCAGTGCCAAATGTTCCTGATGGCGAGGAGAGAGAGAAAGAATTTCGTCGCCGACGCCGGCTACCATATCCCTCGTACACTCAGGGCCAAGTCAGGCGGACTAAGAGAAGACGCTAGAGCGGGCTTACTTGCCAATTGGCAGAGACCGTCATCTGATAAACTCGCCCTAGCATTTCCGTCAAAATCATCTATAGTACCTTGCCGATTTCTGGACAGTTATGCGGGCATCATGCGCCGCGCGGAAGAGGATTCGTCAATAAATGGCTTCATATCACGGACCAAAAGCAAAACCTCAGCGCCGCTTCGGCGAGCTGCTGGTGCCGCGCCCGAAATATTCGCGCATCCTGGAAAACCGCGCTTATCCGCCGGGCGAGCACGGGCGCGAGAAATCTTTCCGCTCCGGCCGGCGCAGCAACTACGCGCTGCAGTTGGATGAGAAGCAGAAGCTGGCTTTCATCTACAACGTGCGCGAGCGGCAGTTGCGCAATTATTACAAGAAGGCGGCGCTGATGCCGGGACCGACCGGCGTCAACTTGCTGAGCCTGCTGGAACGCCGCCTGGACAACATCGTATACCGCTCCGGCTTGGCGGCGACCATCTGGTCGGCGCGGCAGATCGTCGGGCATGGCCACATCCTGGTCAACGGCCAGCGCGTGAACTTGCCTTCGTATCAAGTACGCCCGCATGATGTCATTGAAGTGACCGACAAGATGAAGAAGAATGTGCATATCCAGGAATGGATCCAGCAGTCGGCATACTTCCCGCCCTATATGACGGTGGACAAGGAAAACTTCAGCGTCACGCTGGATCGCGCGCCGGAAGAAGGCGAAGTGCAGACGCCGGTGCAGATCCAGATGGTGGTCGAGTTCTACAACCGCTTGACCTAAGGCCTAAGCCAAAGCGAAGCAAAATGTAAGGGCGATTCGTTGAGTCGCCCTTTTTTGTTGCAACGAGGGATCTAGTAGACCGCCCCTGCGCCGGCCGTCAGTGTAACTTGCGCGTCCGGTTGATGAGCTGGGTGGTGCTGCGCTGCGGCAAGTATTCGATCAGTTCGACGCGCCCGCCATAGGCTTCCACCGTGGCCCGCTCGGGCAGGGGCTTGTCTTCATAGTCGCCGCCTTTGACGTAGATATCCGGTTGCAGCGAACGCAGCAGCTTATCGGCGGTATCTTCTTCAAAGATGATCACAGCCGTCACCGGCAGCAGCGCCGCCAACAGGCGGGCTCGCTCGCTGGCTGGCACGAGTGGACGACCGGGACCTTTCAGGCGGGTGGTCGAGGCGTCGCCGTTCAAGCCGACAAAGAGGGCGTCGCCCAGCGTTCGCGCCTTCTCCAGGTAATCCAGGTGGCCGACGTGCAGCAGGTCGAAGTGGCCGTTGGTGAAGACCAGCGTCTTGCGCTCACGGCGCAGGGCTTCGCGCAGTTCACTAGCGTCCGCAAGCTTGAGAATCTCACCCATCAGCCAATCTCAGCGATCTTTCAGCCGGTACACCAGCTTGAGCCCGGACCATTGCGCGTCGATGGCGGCGACTTTCACATCGACCAAGCCGCGGTCCAGCGCCACCTCCCGCACAATGTCCTCGGTGATATCGGTCGGCATTTTGGCCGCTTTTTTGTACCAGGATATCCAGAGCATACCATCTTTCTTGATGGCGGATTTTAGACGATCAAAAGCGGCTTCATAATCGGCTCGCCAGACAAAGAAAGCCTGCGCGAAGTCGTAGTCCTCATGCGCCAACTCCGCGTCCCAAGTCACATCGGCCGGCAAATCGCCGAGCAAATCGAGATAGCCGTCGGGCGCGTTCAAGAGCGCCAGCCGGTGGCCGGATTTGATGCCCAGCTTCTTGACCAGGGGCCTGCCTGAGTACCCTGCCGTCATCGGCGCCGCCTATGCGAACTTGGCCGGATAGAGTTTGCGCGCCAGCGATTCCGCCTGCGCCACCCATTCCGCAATCACATCGATGCCCTTCTGCCAGAAGCGCGGATCGTTGATATCGACGCCGACTTGCGCCAGCAGTCGATCGGGATAATCCGAATCGCCGGCGGCCAGCAGATCGATATACTTGGGCACGAAAGATTCGCCCTGCTCTTGATAGATGCGGTATAGCGCCAGCACCAGCAGCTCGCCGAAGGAATAAGCGTAGACGTAGCCGGGCGTATGCAGGAAGTGCGGCACATAGCTCCACCAACTGCCGTATTCCTCGGTGATGATGACGCTCTCGCCGAACATATCGCGCTGCGTCTCCAGCCAAAGCTCATTGAAGCGCTCGGCGGTCAGCTCGCCTTCGTCGCGGCGGGCATTGTGCATCTTGTCTTCGAAGCGGTTCATGGATATCTGCCGGAAGACGGTGGCGAAAGTATCTTCGATTTTTTCAGTCAGCATCGAGAGTTTGACTTCCGGATCATCCTCAGCCGCCATAAGATCTTGGAAGACCAGCATCTCGGCGAAGGTCGACGCCATCTCGGCGGTGGTCAGCGGCGTATACAAGGCGAAAAGCCCCTTCTCTTTGCCCGAGAGAACCATGTGGATGCCGTGCCCCAGCTCATGCGCGAGGGTCGTGACATCGCGGGCATCGCCCAGATAATTCAGGAAAACGTAGGGGTTGGCGGAAGCGACGGTCGGAGCGGCGAATGCGCCACCGCGTTTATTGGGCAGGACGGGCGCGTGAATCCAGTTGCGCGCGAAGAACTGCTGCGCCACCGTCTTCAGCCGCGGGCTGAAATTGTCGAAGGCCTCCAGGACGATATCGCGGGCCTGCTCCCAGACGTAGAAGGCCTCGCTCTCCTTCAGGTTCAGCGGCGCGTAACGGTCATAATCGTAGAGTTCTTCATAGCCGAGCAGGGCGCGCTTCAGTTCATAATGGCGGGCGACCAAGCCATAATTGCGCGTCACTGTTTCTACCAGCGCCTCGACCACATCATCGCCCGCTTTGTTGCTGAGGTTGCGCGCCGAGATCCAACTGGCGTAACCGCGGCGCCGGTCGCTATTCGCCTTATCCAAAGCCAGGGTGTTAAAGATGAAGGTCAACTCCATCGACTTCTCGCGCAGCTTGTCGGTGAGCTTGCGCCAAGCCATCTCGCGCACATCGCGGTCGGCATCGCGCAGTTTGTTGAGGACGAAGGTCATATTCACTTCGTCGCCGAGCCAGTCGAAGCGGAAGGCGCTCGTCAACTGGGTGAAGAAGCGCGTCCAGGCGCCGCTGCCGGTCACCTGCTTTTCGATAATGATCTGCTCTTCGGCTTCGCTGAGGTTGTAAGGGCCGTAGCGCCGCTCCGCCTCCAGGTAGTAGTGATAATCGGCGAGGACAGGATCGGCCAGAATCCGCTCGGCCGCGTCATCGTCCAGCGCGTTCCACTCCAGATCAAAGAAGACCAGTTTCTGGCTCAGGTTCGCTTCCAGCTCCTCGATCCGAGCGACCGCCGCTTGAAAGGCCGCGTTGCCGGTGTCGGTCGAGAAGTTGAGAAAGGCGAAACTTCCCAAGCGCCCGCGCATATCGTAGATCGTCTCCAGCGCTTGGTAGGCATCGCGGAAGTCCGCCGCGCTCATGCACGCGACCTTTCCCCGCCAGCGCTCCTGAAAATCATCGACCAGCGCTGACAGTTTCTCGATATCGGCATCCATCTGCGGGTCGTCCAGCCCGTTATAGAAAACAGAAAGATCCCAGAGCACATCTTCGGCGCCGGTGAGGCGTTCTTGCACAGCTTCGGTCATCGCTTTCGCTTTCGGGTTGATGGGCAGAAGTCAACCGCGCAATCGTAACAAACAGGCTCGAACGGGTGTAGGGCTTGATTGGCATTTCGTTCCGCCATCGCGCTTTTCTAGCCCTTCCTCAGCAGGCCAGAAATGCTTAGACATTTTCTGTGCCCTATCAAGGTCATTCTGTATGTAAGCAAAGTAGCAAAGAAAGACCCGAAAAGACCCAATACGGATAACCACAGGACCCAAAATGGATAAAAAAGTTAAAGTATATGATGGCAAAATCATCAGAATATATTGATACAGTATAGATACAGCAGCATTTTTCGGGCTGAAATATGGATTTTGCGCGCTGGAAGTTGTATTTTGGCTTATGCGCGGCATGTTTTGGATTAGACACTGCATTGGCGGTCTGGCGTTCATGACAGTCAGTATAGCACAAACACGCATGGCATAGGCGACCAAATGTTCGCATATTGAAGCGAGTTTGGAAAGCGGGCTTGGCACGGGATTTCAAGCCTTAGAGAAGGCAAAGCTGCGTTTGCGAGCCTAGCGCCCGGACCTGGCTTGCGGCACGGCGAAGATCATCCGGCCGGTCGGGCGGTTGATGAGCTTGGTGACTTCCACGCTGACCGTGCGATTCATGTACCGCTGGCCCGATTCCACCACCACCATAGTGCCGTCGTCCAGGTAGCCGACGCCCTGATTGGGATCGCGACCTTCCTGGATGATGCGGATATCGAAGGTTTCGCCCGGGATATACACCGAGCGCACCGCGTTGGCAAGGGCGTTGATATTCAGCACGTCCACGCCCTGGGCATCGGCGACTTGATTGAGGTTGAAGTCGTTGGTCACCAGCGATGCGTTGAGTTGGATGGACAGCGCCACCAGCTTGGCGTCGACCTCGCCGAAGTCTTCCGGATCATCATCGACGATTTTGACGGGCAGATCGTTATTCCGCTGCAGTTCATTGAGCTTCGCCAAGCCGCGCCGCCCGCGATTGCGCCGCAAGGGATCGGATGAATCGGCGACGCGGTGCAGCTCGCTCAGCACACAGCGCGGGATTACCAGAGTCCCGCCAAT
>JAJEBE010000033.1 GCA_022822545.1 Anaerolineae bacterium | reverse complement strand
GAAGAGGATGATCTCGCCCCGGCTTTCGGCGATCTCTTTCAAGACAGCTTGCAGCCGCTCTTCGAATTCGCCGCGGAATTTGCTCCCCGCCACCAGCGCCGCCATATCCAGCGCGATGATTGTCTTGTCCTTGAGACCTTCCGGCACATCGCCGTTGACGAGACGCTGCGCCAGGCCTTCTGCGATCGCCGTCTTGCCGACGCCGGCTTCACCGATCAGTACCGGATTGTTTTTCGTGCGTCGACTTATGACGTGTACCAGCCGTCGAATCTCTTCGTCGCGCCCGATGACTGGATCCAGCCGACCTTGACGCGCATCGGCGGTCAAGTCGCGCCCGAACTTCGCCAGACTTTCGTAAGTCGATTCCGGGTCTTGGCTGGTAACTCGCTGACGGCCGCGGATCGCTTGCAGCGCCTGCAAAATATCATCATAGCTGACGCCATTGCGCGCCAGGACCACGCTCATCGTCTTGTCTTTGGAAAGCGCCAGCAGCAGATGCTCAGTACTCGTGTACTCATCGCGCATCTTCTTCGCTTCTTTTTCCGCATCCGCGAAGATATCCAGGCTGGCTCGTCCGAGTTGAAGGCCGGATGCGGGCTGGGCTGTCCTCGGCAACTGGCTGAGAGCGGACTCCAGCTCGGCCTGCACCGAGTCCGGATGCGCGCCAATCTTCCGCATGATGCGCGGCCCTAAGCCTTCGTCCTGTGTCATCAAGCCCAGAAAGATATGAACCGGCTCAATCGCGGTGTGATAATATTCAGCCGCGATGCCTTGCGCTTTGAGGATGGCTTGCTGCGCCTTGTTCGTGTAACGGCTGAAGTCCATGGCCTCTCCCTTTCCGCATTGTATAGAAGTATTGTGGCGCAGAAATGTTGGAAGGGTGTAAGCGCGTTGTAAAAACTGTGTTATGCAATTAGAAATGTCGGCTAGCGTTGGCAGGATCGGATGATGACGCCGCTGCCTGTCAGGGAAAAGGCGCCAAGACATGCCGGGATTAATCCCGTATCGCCGAGGGCGAGTTCAATCGGCTCATGTCCTTGCGCTTCCACCAGCAGGCTGCCGGCGATACAGGTCAGCGCTTGGAAACGTCCTTCGGACTCCAACTCGACCTCTGTTTTCACCGGCTTGTGGCGCCAGGCGCGAAAGTACGGGCCATCAATTAGCAGTTCGCCGGCGGGCCGCTGAACTTCTGGCAGGGCATCCAGGTTTGAGACTTGCAGGCCCTTATCGATATGGAGTTCGCGCGGACGGCCATCCAGCCCCATCCGACCCCAATCGTAGAGCCGGTACGTGATATCGCTGGACTGCTGAATCTCGTATATCAGGATGCCGGGGCCCAGCGCGTGAACGGTATTCGCGGGTATGTAGAGCACATCACCGGTCTTGACCTCGGCGTATACCAGCAGGTCTTCGAGCCGGTTCTGCTGGATGGCCTCCGCCAGTTGCCTGCGTCCGCTTCCCGGCTCTACGCCGATAACGAGCTTGGCCCCTTCGTCGGCAGCCAGCACGACCCAAGCTTCGGTTTTGCCTCTCGGCTCGCTTTCAAGTGCCCGCGCCTGCGCGTCATTGGGGTGAACCTGTATCGATAGCCAGTCTTTCGCATCGATGAATTTCGCCAAGAGCGGGAAACCATCCGCTGGATCGTTGCCTTGCCCTATGAGATCAGCGCCGTATTCTCGTGTCAACTCCGCCAGGCTCTTGCCGCGCAAGCGGCCGTTGAGCACTCGGGCGGCGCCATGCAACTCCCAAGATTCTCCGTAGGGCTCGGTCGTTGGCATCGGCTTGTTGAGCCGTTCCGCCAGCTTGCGACCGCCCCAGACTTTCGCGTGCAGTACCGGCCGTAGCTTAAGAGGATAGAGTGATACGTCAGACATGGGCAGCCTCCTCAAACTATGACTTTCTCTTTGCGCTCCACTGTTTGATTATCCTATGTCATTACACGGATATGATATAATGACCATGACTCGACATACGTTGAAAGTCGGTTATTTTTGTATTGGTGCTCCGTGATTAACTACGAGCGGGCGCGATGATTGAGCGGTCCACAGCGCAGGAATACCTTGATGATATGCACGCGGTCGGCATTACGCGACTGTTTCAGCCGTACCTGACTGCGGGCGAGCGGGCTGCCGGAATCCGCCGAGTTCGCCAAGAGCTTGCGCGCTTGCGCACGGAACTGACGACCCAGCGTGATTTGGTCGCTGAAGAAAACGGGGCAACGTCCGCCGAAGATTTGAAGCGCCGCGCCGCGCCAATGAATCTGCTGCTGCTGCTGCATGAGCAATTGCTTGACGAGGTCAACGATCTGGAACGCAGCCTGAGCAACGGGAAACCGTTGCCCTACAGCTTCGAATTTGGCCGTTACATTTTCGGTGATGACAAGACGGGCGAGTGGTTTGTTGGCAGCCGGGAGCAGTATGAAGAATGGCTGAAGATTCAGCAATTCAAGCATCGCCTTGACGCCTTGATAGAAAAGAGCCAGCCGGCGCGCGAGCAGCTTGGCAATGTTCTCGGCGAGTTGTCGGCGCTTAGCAGCACACATGAAAAGCGGCAGAAGAAGATTGACAATCGCAAGAAACGCAGCTTCGTATTGCGGCGCATCGCTATGCTGGTCATCCTGGTCGCCGTAAGCGGCACAGTCGGTTTCCATTATTTCAATACCTTTCGCGACTTGAGCTTGGTCGCCTTTGCCTTGGCGGTGGCTTGCGGTCTCTTGATCCCGGTTGTGATTGCCAACTGGAAAGACCCGCGGACGCGCACCACCCGCAAACAGCGCAAACTGGAAAAGCAGATGCTCGAACTCAAGCAGGAAGGAAGCCAGTATCGACAGAGCTATCAGCCGCTCGAATTGCAGATCAAGGCGCTGGAAGTTCATTACAATCGGATGATGGATACTTGGCAGGAAGCGCGGCTCGTCAAGAACCGGCTGGATACGTTCATTGAGGAAGGGCAGCCGCTTCGTGATCGCGTGAACGGGATCCGCGGCGAACTCGATGAACTCCGGTTGCAGCGCGAAAAGCTGCAAAAGAAGCTCGATCGACGCCAAAAGCGCGGCGCCTTTGCTCGACGTATGATCTTGCACGTCATGCTTGTTTTGGCGAGCGGCGCGCTTGGCTTTTACTTGCAATACACTGGCCAGCAAGATTACGGTTCTGTGATGTATGGCATCGGCGCATTTTGCATTCTGCTCGTGCCGCTGGCCTATATTGATTGGAAGAACTATGATGGCAAGCTCGAATCCAAATTGCGCCAGGTGGAGACTCGTATGCGGCAATTACAGACCGAAGGCAAACAGGTGATGAAGCGCTATCACCCGGTCGAATTGCAGATAAAGACGCTCATCGCCCAATACAAACGGACGCGCGCCGGAATCACGACAACGGAAGAAACGCCAGTCATGGCTTAGGTATCGGCCGGATCAAAGCGATATAAGCTGCCGTCATAATCGATCACGTATAGCTCGCCGGCCTCATCCTCGCCAAAACTGCTGATCGCCAGATCAGTGTTCATGATTTGCTGCGTCTGCCAATTCAAGTCGGGGTCGCGCCAGGTCGCCCAAATGCGGCCCGAGCAATAATCGCCGAAGATATAGGCCGCTTGCAATTCCGGGACCGCCTCGCCGCGGTAGACATATCCGCCCGTCACAGAACAGCCCATATTTCTGGTGTATTCAAAAATCGGCGGCACATGATTTGGCGCGCTTCCGCCCGCGAAGATGTGATTGCCCTCCCATACATTCCAGCCGTAATTCTCGCCGCCGGGGCTGTCAGCCGGCTGGAAGTTGATCTCTTCCCACTGGTTCTGCCCGACATCGGCGAAGATCAAGTCGCCAGTTAACCGGTCGAAGCTGAAGCGCCAGACGTTGCGCAAGCCGTAAGCCCAGATTTCGTCATGGGCGTTCGGATCGTCCACAAAAGGATTATCCGGCGGGATGGCGTAGGGTCGGTCGCCATCAACATCTATTCTCAAGATCGTGCCCAATAACAGCCCGCGATTTTGGCCCGCGCCCAGCGGATCATTCGCCCAACCGCCATCGCCCAAGGCGATATAAAGATAGCCGTCCGGCCCGAAGTCGATATGCCCGCCGTTGTGGTTCGAGTAGGGCTGCGCCAGCCGGAATATGACTTGAGCATTGTTGACATCGGCCAGGAATGGGTTGCTCTCGGACACTTGATATCTGACGACCACGGTATCGCCATTGCCGTCGGTGAAGTTGACGAAAAACGTGCCGTTTGTTGCGTATTCGGGGTGGAACGCCAGCCCCAGCAAGCCTTGCTCAGTAAAGCCGGTACCGAGCGCCGCCGGCGATATGATTCGCGAAACATCGAGAAAGGGTTGCGCCGAGCGCGCGCCATCGTTGAGGATCCAGATCTTGCCGCTCTGTTCAAGCAGGAACAGGCGATTGGATTGGTCGCCGGCATGGGTTAGGTAGACTGGACGATTGAAGCCGCTGGCGATCTCGGTCAGCTTGATGCTGCCCGCTGCTGGTCCGCTTTCGCGGGAAAGGACTATTTCCGTATCCTGCGCCAATGCCATAGTGATGGCAGTAAGGATGGCGCAGATCGAAATCGCAATTCGTGTAGCGGTCATTGACTTCCTCCTTTGATGCCGATAGTTCATGCTACTTCGCCGCCAGCTCCGGGCAATATCGGCTTGGCTTCGGCGCGCTTTTCGCCGGCCTTATGCGCGGCATTCAACGGAGAAGCTGCTGAATATCGGCGGCTGGGTCAAGCGCGCGCGGGCTGATTCTTGAGCAGGTGGGCGAGGATCGAATAGTTGTTCGCCCGTTCCGGCGCGTCAATGCGTTCGTCGCCGTGAATCTGGCGCAAACAGCGCACCAGATGGGATTCGATGACGAACTGGCTTCTCGTGCGCGACTTCAGCCAACTCTCCCCCCATATCTCGGCGGCTACACTGATGCAATGTAAATCCTGCTCAGTGAGCGCCCCATTGACATTCTGCGGCAGCAACTCATCAATGAGTTGCCAGCGCATGTCCTGCCACTTGCCGGCTGCGATGATGGCGCCGGCGAACAAAACGACATTGCGCCAGCGCGCGTAATCGTGACAGAGCAAGACGACGACATTCTGCGGGAATGTCCAGCCCTCGCTGTCCGGCGCATGCAAGCCCGCCGGCATTTTGCACTCGTCGTAAAATTCAAGCAGCGCGCAGGCCGCCAGGTATTCTTGAATGGTCAGATGCGGAAAGCGATACAGATTCGGCGCATCCGATACCAGGATGCCGTTGCGCGTCGCCAGGTACTCGAGCACATCCTCGATGCCCGCGCCCAAGCCGCCGCCCAGCGATTGCTGCTCAATCAATTTGTCCAGCAGTCGCGCGCGCTGAATAATGGTCGGATAGCGTTGCGTGCTTCGCTGCTCCGAGTGCAATTCGAAAGCGATCAGCTTAAGCGCCGCCCGCATCCGATCCAGGTTGATGTGCGCCAGCTTCTCGTGCAGTTTATCGGCGGGCGAGGGGATATTCCAGCGATCGAGCAATTCTACCGTATGCTCATATAGTTCAGCCCGTTTATTCGGCAACTGTTTGTAGTCTTCATGTATTAGCGTGAGCAATGCCAGCATCAGCGGCTGCCGCGCCAGGGGCCAAAGCGCGCGCGTCTCGCGTATCGTCTTGTTGAGATCATCCGCCATCAGCGCCGCTTGCTTTGACGCCATCGCCCGGCCGCCCAGGACGCTCGGCCGGTTCTCGGCGACATTGGCGTACCAACGCTCGATGTAGGCGCGTACTTGTTTCCATGTGAAGGGCGCCAGTTCCGCCGAGGCGAAGCGTTCCGACAGGCGCCAGCGAGAATCGTGCCGGTAGGCGTAGGTTCGGCTGGTCACGATGATGCGGCAATTGGGAAAACGATCCGCCCAATTCTCGATGATCCGCTGCAGGATGATGCGGTCTTTCTCCTCGTAGACTTCGTCCAGCCCGTCCAGCACCAGCAAGCTGCCGTGGGTCGGCACATCGCTCTGCGTCAAATACGCTTCGAGGTGTGGCGCCAGATTGCCGGTCGCGCGTTTGACATATTCCAGCAAGTGATTGGCGCTGCCTTCGCCGAGCGTCTTCGGGAAGAGCTCGGGCGTATTGGCGAAATCACGCAGACTGACGTATATCGGCAAGATGGGACCATGTATCCAGGATGGCCCCAGCATCTCCAGGCCCTTGACCTTGCTCTGCCGCTCAGCGCGTGGATCGCAGGCAAAAGCGAGGGCGGTCACGATATAGCGGCAGAGCGAGCTCTTGCCCGTGCCGGCCGCGCCAGTAATGACGATTAGAGGATGGGCGGCGATCACTTCAAAGACCGACTCGCGCACGTAGCCCATGTCTTTCTCAATCGCCTGATAGCGCCGGGCATTCAGTTCCTCAATGCTCACATTGTGAAACTGTCTTTGGTCGGTCCAGATGTCGATGGGCGTATAAAGCTGATGCAGGGCCGCCGGCGTATGATGCTGCGAAGCGGGATGTATCGTCGTGGTTGGGATGTCCCACTCGGTGCGGACAGCCGCCAGATAAGCCTTTAAGGCCGATTTGTTGCCATGATAATGCTCGGCGACGATATTCACGTCCTGCCCGGCGAATATGACGTGGCCGCCGGCGGAAATGCTGCCCGCCTGCACCCGAACGGCTGATGGATAATCGCGGTATTCGCGCATCGCTTCCAGCAAAGTGCGGGCGAATTGTATCGCTTGCGCGCCTTGATTTGCCGAGCCGTCAAGCCCGCCGGTCGCCACGATGAGCCAATCCAGCCCGACGATTTCGTCGCGGCTTAGTTTTTCCGGCGCCAGTTCATCCCGCGCCAGCTCTTCCGCCGTTCGCCTGTAGTTCCGGTCTCGGTAAATCTCGGTCATGCGTTTGCTTAAGGCATCGCAGTAACGAAACTTCTTCAGCAGCCGCCGCAGCAAATTCAGTTTGCTTGTCGGGTTCGGCATGACCGGTGTAAACACCATCATCACCAGTTTTTGATAAGGCGAATCCAGCGTCGATTGATCCGCCAGTTTCTTCAGCTTCACCCAGTTGCCCTGTACGAAGCCGCGCCAGGCGCTTGGCGAGGCGATCATCATTTGGCTTGGCGATCTTGTTTCAGCCTGTTTGATAGCGCTGGCAGATTGATTTCGAAGCCTTTGGGTCATGAAATGGTCTCGCTGTCAAAGAACGTCAATTCCGCTATGAAGGTGCCCGCGAGTTTCATCGGCAAGACAGGGCGTCCCGCTACTTCGGTGGACACGAGTATCGTGAATATGTAACGATGAGCTCAGATCTTTTTCCCGGGACGATGCCGCATGATTGCTTCGTGGAAGTTGATGGCGACTTCGCCGGCGCTGGCCAGGATCGCGCCAACGAGAGGCTGGTCGAACAGCGTTAAGGCGGCGGCGGTTAGAGCAGGCGAGAAGCGGAGAAGCGATCTTGCCGCCCTCAGCAAGATGCGCGGGTTGGGTTTCCTGGATGTGGTTAACTGGGCTTCTACTGTCTGCAAGTCATGCCGCGCTGCTTCGCGCGTCTCCGACGCCAGTTGTCGCTCTTTGTTGATCGTGTCTTCGACATTGCGAATGCATTGCAGCATCATGTCAAATTCTTGCGGGGTCGTCTCGACGCCGCCGACCGTGACGGTCTGGTTCGTGTGCTGCGCCACATCGCCGCCCGTCTGCACTTTGACCTGACCATCGCGACCGGCGAAAACGACATGACCCGTTACCGACAGATGGTCAATATCAATGTTAATGTCCGGTCGGATTTGCTTCGTTGTATCCAGGCTGTCTTCTCTCGATTCCATCGTCATTGTCCCTTCATTCGGATTGCCGAGACCAATTGCGGCGTGGTTTAGGTTAAGCCAACCAGCCGAATGCCTATAGATGAATAACGTACGCGCGGATCCAGATAATAACGAAAAGCAGTCTGCGCCCGGTCGCAGGGGCTGACGAAACTGCCGCCGGCAACCGCCCGGCGATGATCTCGACTTTCTTCCGCCGCGGCCGCCGTCTTTGTCGTCCATTCCCAGACGTTGCCCGCCATGTCATATACGCCGTATGGGCTTAGTCCTTTGTGATAGCGATTGACCGGCGTGGTCGCCTTTAAGCCCGTTTCCAGCGTATTGCAATGATCTTCGTTGTAATCATCTCCCCAAGGATAGTAGCGGTCGTCGTCGCCTTTGGCGGCTCGCTGCCATTGCGCCAGGCTGGGCAGGCTTACCTTCATCTTGAGCAGGCTGCCCAGCCAATTGGCGAAGGCCATCGCTTCATACCAATTGACGTTGACTCGCGGCAGTTCGTCCCCTTCAAATCGTGATTGCGCTACGCCTTTTCCCAGCCGAAACCAGCCTTGAGCCTGTCGAGAAAAACTCCACCAGCGCGGATTTTTGTAGCCATCTTCGGCGCGGGCAAAGATGGTAAATTGCGCGTTTGTCACCGGAAATTTGCTCATAACAAAACTGTCAACCTGCACCGTCATCTCGCCAAAGTCTTCATCCGAGCCGTCAATGCTGGATATCGTCACTGTGCCATGCGGAATATCACACCATTGTAGCATAGGCAGAATTTCTTTCGCCGTTAGCGGCGCATCAGCATCGTCGATGACTCGCCGCGCCGGCCGCGCTTCTGCTTGCGCGGGGGGCTGAATCGCCGCTGCGTCGATAGGAAGGATAGGCTGGTTCAGCGGCGATGCCTGGCCGCGCGCGCCTATCATCGCTGGACGACTCAAAGTCTGGGGATTTGCTTGAATTGACGTCGCCTCGGGTGGCTTCCGGTTGATGCTGGCCGGGCGGATCGCGCTGCCGGGGGGGCGATTTTGCGCCGCGTCCGTCTCACAAAGACTTCTTAGGCCTTGTGGATCATAATCGCCGAATTCTTGTCGAAATTCAGCCAGAGCTTCACATGCCAATCGGCGTGTGCTTTCAAAGGCGAAGAGAGCTACGATATGCTGATACTCGCGCTCAACTTCCCTCTTTTGACTCCGCTCGTTCAGCGCCGCTTCAGCGATCCGCAGCAACTTGTCCAGCGGGACAAAACGCGATTCGTAGCCGCTGGCTTTGGCCTGCTTCAACAGCATGACGGCTCGGTCAAACTTGCCTTCCTCCAGCGCGCGCACCCCGTCGCTTATCAGGCTGGCCGGCTTTGACGAAGGCGCCGGGCTGGTATTGACCTCATCAGCCATGATCGGAGGGACAGGAACTGCCGCCTTTTGCCGCTCCACCATCAGGATCGCGTTGAGCAACTGCGAGACATTCTCAACCGTCAGGTCGTCGCATAAGTCAACGTATTGCCAGTCTTTCATTGTCTCCGGCAGTACGGTCTCAGCGTTGATCAACACTGGAATGATGTCCCGTTTGAGCCGGAGCGCCAACTCCAATTCACGGCGACAGTAAAGCGAAGCCACCGAATCGGGCGACAACAGATAGACAAATACCTCGCACCAATCCAGGCGCCGCAGGATCTCCTTCCACCAATCCTGCCCGGCATAGAGGCGCTGGTCATACCACACCTCGTGCGCGTGAAGCGTCTCGATGATACGGATGCAATAGGGCTTGTCCACCCGCGCATAACTTACGAAGATCTTCATGCGTCTGCCCTGTCTTCAGCCGCAGGAAGGGAGTCCAGCAAAGCGCGGCACTTCGCGCTGTCGATCCGCCTGAGCGTCTGAATCGAGAGGTCGCGGAGCGATTCACTTTCATAGGCCAGCGCTTCGTCGTCTTCGAGCAGCTTCCGCAAAACGGGAAGGTCGCTCTCGTCCATTTCCGGGCTCAGTTGCCGCATTGCCAAGAGCCGCACATGCAGGTAGCTGTCACTGAGCGCAAGCTCCAGCCAATGGCGAACATCCCCCGGTTCAATCTGACTGATAGATTTCAGCGCCGCCAAGCGGACGAAGTCATCAGGGTCGCCCTTTAGCGCGTTGCCCAATGGCTGTATCGCCAGCGCCACCCCAAAAAGGCCGAGCGCTTCCGCCGCTGCTTCACGCAGTTGCGTCTGCTGGCTCTGCAAGAGCGGCACGACTTCTGCTGCCGATTCCAGCGCTTGTAGCTCCATCAAGGCTCGTACCGCCGCCACCTGTACTATCCAGTTGGAATCTCGCAATCTGGGGCGCAGCGCCGGGATCGCGGCCCGGTCGCGCAGCACCGCCAGCGCCTCAGCCGCCGCCCAACGAACACTCCAGTTCCCATCGCTGAGGGCGGCGCAGAGAAGTTGCCTGACTTCTTCACTGGCTCGGCCGCGGATATGTCGGGCAAATTTGCGCAGGAATTTCGCCGCTTTCTGGGTTCGGCCCCAATCATCATCGCGCAGGACTTGCAGCGTACGCCGTATCTTCTCTTCGTCGCTGAATCTTGCTTCATTGCCGGCGACAAGCCCGGCGCCATTTCGACGCGGATCGTCTCCCCGCATTACCGATGCTTCGAGCTTGCCGACCGCGTCATGCGCCCGCTTGCCGATAGCGGGACCGCCCTGCGCCGGCTGCCGCTCATCGCCCTGCAGTCGCTTCAGTTCATCAAGCGCCTGCCGCTGCCCGGAAGCGCCAAGTATCGTTATGGCCGCGGCAACCGTCGACGCATTGGAGCTTTCCAGCAAATCATAAAGGACATCGAAATCGCTTAAGGCCTTGCCTTGAAGCAGCTCTGTCACCGCCATTACGAGCTCAATGTCCGGGTCCGAAAGCGCGGCGACCACGGCTTTCTGCGCGGTGGCGTCGCCTTCAAATCTGGACAGGATGTCATAAGCAGCCAGCCGTACGCGCTTGTCCGCGTCCGCCGACGCTTCTAAGAGAAGCGGCAATGACTCGTCCGCCGAATAACCGACCAGACTGTTCACCGCCTGATGCCGCCGCTTCCAATCACTGTGGCGCAATTGGGCGGTCAATTCAACGAGATGGCCACTGGCGGAGGGCGTTTCTGCTTGGGCTGAGATGTCATCAAATACCGACGCGCCATAGAGCAGCGCATCAATATTGCTGCCGGCGATAATAGTGGCTTCCGGCGGATCGCGCAGCACCTGCGCGATGTCTTCAATCAATTGCCGGAACCCGTCTCGATTGGGCAAATGCTTGATCGCGCTGGCCAGGCGCTGACGCAAAGCCGCTGCGTTTCCAGCGGCTAGCACAGCCATTTCAACCGCCTCGGGCAATTCGACATATTCCGCGGCGATTTGCGCCAGGCCAATGGCGATATCTTGTTCGGCAGTATTGATCGCGATATCACTGAACTCCGGCGTCAGGGTCAGTCCTTTGGCATCTGCGAGTGAAAGCAAACGGCTGGTAACCCGGCGTTTATTGCTTGCAAGAGCAGCTAATACCGATGCGCGATGTTCGGAATTCTCTTCTGACCAGCGGAGCAGGCGCGCCAATATCTCCGAATAGGCGAATTTCATGAGCGAGGCCAAGATGGCGTCAATATCGTCGGGCCGCGCAGTATCCAAGTAATCCAACAGCAATATCGCTGTTGGCAAATATTTCAATTCGCCGAGCAGCCAGATGGCGTTGCGGCGAAGAGGCGTATCGTCCCGTTTTGACAAGGCAACCAGATACGCGACTGCGCGTGACAAGCTGTAAGGCGCAAGTTGATCAGCCGCGGAAACCGCAGCGTTGCGATCGACCCCGGCGACGCGCTCGACGAAATCCAGCGGCAATTCCAGCGGCAAGGCGCCCACCTCATGCCAAAGCCACAATTGCAGCTTGTTGTTCAGTCTGCTCATTTGCCCAATGAGCAACTCCGCTGTTAAGTCCGGCTCGGCGTAATTGGCGATGGCGCTGCGAAATGCGTCCCGCGCAGCGGCGTTTTGGGCGCAGAGATCAACCAGTTTCTGAATCAAAGTTCCCCGATAACTGCCGTAGAGATCGGGGTGCCGCAGCAGGCACATACCGGCCAAAAAAGGATCTATGTCAGCGATCTGATCTATAACCCGTCCGCGGCTTTCCTCGCTCAGGGAATCCACCACCAGCAAGGCAAGCATGTCCCACTTTTGCGGCGCTCTGCCCGAATCCGCGTTGAAGCTTGGGCGCGCCAGATATTTGATCAGGCCGTCTCGCTTGAAACTCTCCACGGCGAAAAACAAATGGAGTTGCTCCGATTCAAATCGAAGCAGCGAGCCGCACTCAACCAGAAAACCTATCGCCAGCGCGTATTCGATCACGCGCATATCGCGCACTGTATCGCGGGCGAAATCCATTGAGACAAACCGGCGCCTGTCCTGCTGCATCATCGACCAGGCCAATTCTTCCAGCCCGGCCAGAACCGCCTCCGCATGCAACCCGTAAGCAGCAGCCGGTATCTGTTGCCCACGCAAACGAAGCAATGCCGGCAACGGGTTGCGCTGCCACTGATTGAATGCCAGCGCGCGGTCCGCCGCCAGCAATTCCAGCCCGACCGAAAGATAAGCCAGGGAGTTGTCTTCAATAAGCGCGCTTTTTTGCCGCAGGAGTTGTCGGAAGCTGTTCTGCTGCTCCAGCGTCAATACGCCACTGGCGAATTTCTGCGCCAGAGGCGGGCTAACTTGGTTGATGCGCACAGTCGGCAACGGGGGGAATACGCCGCTCTGGTGATTTGAAAGCAAAATAAAACGCTGATTCGGGCTCGCGTCAATCCAATTGATGACCTCAGCCGCGTAGCCGGGGTAACTGTGGCGGAAATCACACCAATTGTCGAGGACAATCACGCTTGGATTAGCCGCCATCCAGTGCTGCCAATAGGATAGCAAAGGCCAGTTGGCTTCGATGAAGGCATCAAGCGATCGCGTGGCATCATCCCAACGCGCCAGGTCAAACCAAATGGGCAAGGCCGCTTGCTCGTCTCCCAGCGCGGCATGCGCTTGCTCCAGCGCAAGCAGACGCGCAAAGAAGGTCTTCCCGCTGCCCGCTTCGCCAATAATCACAAACTGCGATTCATTCTCAGCCCACCCGCGCAGATCAGTAAGCGGCAATGTTGCGCCTGCCTTTTGGGCGGTGAATTCCCATTCACTAAGCAAAGCAGTGTGGAGCAGGCGCGGCCTGATAGCGCTTGCGCTTCGCGTCCCGCCGTTGCGCATCGCAGCCCAAGACGACGGCATCTTGGAAAAGCCGAGTTCTGTTTCTTGGATGAACTCCCGCAAGTAATCGAGACGTTCGCTTGATCCGGTCGCCGAATCCGATTGCGGGAATTGACTCAGCAAGTTCTCCACACTAAGATCCTTCGGATCGTCAAACCAGCGGCGAAAATCGACCCAGTCGTTGAAGGAGAAATTCGCTATCTTATCGGTGGAGAAGTCACGCGCGATTACCGCTGTAACCGCGATACCACGCTCGCGAAAGTATTCCGATTCAGCCCGACAGTATTCCGACTGCAAATAGTCATCGCTGACGATGGCAATGGCGTCTGTAGATCGCGCGCGCGCATCGCGAATCCCGTCTTGCCAGTCGGCGTCCGGCTCGATTTCATAGCGGTCCAGCCATACATTGCGATAACAGCGCGTCAGCAATGTGGCGAGCTGAAAAGCATAGCTGATATCAATGTTATGATAGGAAACAAAAATCAAGCTCTCGTTGATGACGGAACTCCTGGCCGCGCTCGTGTTTCCATGTTTCACTCTACAATTATACTCTTGGGCGGCTGCTTCGTCGTCCAATACGACGTCAATTCTGCCTTCGTTTCGCTCGGCTTAATCTGTCCCCAGCGCCCTTGTTCCGCTAAGATTCGCGCTCTGGCTAGCGATTTGAAGCTCCTGTACTGATGGATAAACCAAGCTTTTGGCGCGGCACTGTTTATGGCGTCACCGCCGCCAGCATTTGGGGCAGCATGTACGTGGTATCGGACCTGGTCCTCGAGATCCTGCCGCCTTTCACCTTGCTGAGCCTGCGGGTCATATTAGCGCTGCTGGTCTTGCTGCCGCTTAGCCGACGGCAGGGATACGCTCCGCCGCCCCGGCCCGTGCTCCCGGGCTTGCTCGCTGTTGGCGTGGTCGGCATCGGTATAAGCCTCGGCGCGCAATTCATCGGCACCGACTTGTCTACAGCCGTCAATGGCGCCTTGGTCACCAGCGCCTCGCCTGCCTTTGTCGTCCTGTTCGCGCTGCTCATCCTGCGCGAAAAGCTGACTTTGGCGAGCCTGGCGGCGATTATCCTGGCGACATTGGGAGTGCTCATTATCCTCGACCCGGCTTCGGCCGACTTCAACTCCCAAACATTCATCGGCGATATTTTCCTCGCGATCGCCGCCGTGACCTGGGGACTCTACTCCGTCCTCGTCCGCCGGGTTTCGACGCGTCACAATACTCCCGCGCTTGTGGTAACAGTCTTCGCTTTGATCGGCGGCTTGCTGATCGCTTTGCCAGGCAGCTTGCTGGAAATTGCGCAACGTCCGATCGGCGCAATCAGTCCCGGCATCGTGCTCGGTGTGCTATATCTCGGCTTGGTAAGTACGGCCTTCGCCTTGCTCTTGTGGAATCGCGCCTTCGCCCTGGTGCCCGCAACCGTAGCCTCGCTATTCTTTTTTGCTCAGCCCCTGGCCGGCGCCATTCTGGCGGCGATGCTCCTGGGTCAGAGAATGACATCCGCTCTGTGGCTTGGCGGCGCTTTAATTGCCCTGGCCGTGCTGCTTTCTCTGCTGCGCCCATCTCAGACGGCCGCTAAGCAGCGAGCAGCGACCTAGCCTCGCGCGCCATGTGAAGCAGCCGAAAACGTCGAATTTCCGCGAAGAATCTGGCGATTTCCGCCAGGCTGTTCGTCCCGTGATCCTTCTTGAGCCGTTCATGATTGGACCGATTCACCAGGAGATTGATATCTTGTTTCACGCCAGCCAAGCCACGCAAGGTCATGCCGCAGGTATAGCCAATCCGCGCTAGACGCGGGTCGCCGCGCCAGCCCGCCTCCCGCAGTCCGTTCACGTAACTGGCAAACACAAGATTGTCAAGTTCGCTGGCATAAGCCTGCGTGTAGCCTTCATAGTACAAACTGACTGCAACCAGCGACACCAAGTCTTCGCCAGGTCCGCCGATGCCGGCCAGCGCCCAATCGATGAGGAAGATGTCGTCCTCGTGAACCAGAAAATTGCGCCGAAAAGCATCAAAGTGGCAAAACGTTCGTGGAAGCTCCGCCAAGGCCCGGCGAAAGATTTCCCGGTCGCGCCAAATGGCGACGATCTCCTCCTTGGCGTCCAGCGGCAACGTGCGCTGCGCCAGCGGATTTTCAAGCAGATGATCCAGTTGGTTAAACGTGTCGGCCAGCGCTGGCACGATCGCGCTATGCCAGTTGGTGGACAACCACTTTGCGCGCGGGAGTTCTGCTCCACACAGCCAGGCCCCGTTGAAACGCCCCAGCCGCCCAGCCATATCCGCGTAATCTTCCAGCGACCAGTCTGCTTTTGCGTCCGGAATATCTTCCATCCAAATCCAGCAAGCCTCCCCAAGATCTTCCACAAGAAAGATTTGGGGTGTGGCAAAGGAACTAACCGTCAGATCCTCCAGCAGGCCCGCCCGATAGATCTCGAATTCACGCTTCCAGTAATATGGAGATTGTTCCGTTTCGTCCGGTCGCCGCTGCAAGATCTTAAGAATTAACGAGACCACGCCGCCGGCATCGCTTCTTAGGGTGTAACGATAGAGCGCCGTTCCACCAATGGCGCCGCCGAAGCCGCCGTGCACCACTGCGCTCTGCCAGGCGCTAAGCGCCCATGCGGGATCCCCCGTTGCGGTTCTCGCCAAACCCGACAAGTAATCTGAGGTGATTCTCGATTCCTGATCCTGCCGACCAAATGAGTCTGCATTTGCGAGCATAACGCTTTAGTCGATACCGAGGTAGGTCTTCTGCACCGTCTCGTTCTGCTGCAGATTCTCGGCGGTATCGCTGATCGCCACTTCGCCGCTCTGCAAAACGTAGCCGCGATCGGCAATTTGCAGCGCCATGTGAGCATTCTGCTCGACCAGCAAAATTGTGACCCCTTCGCCGGCGATTCGCTGAATGGTATCGAAGACGCCATCAACCAGAACCGGCGCCAGCCCCATCGATGGTTCGTCCAGCAGCAGCAAGCGCGGCTGCGACATCAACGCGCGCGCAATGGCCAGCATCTGCTGTTCGCCGCCGCTCAGCGTTCCCGCCAGTTGCCGCCGGCGCTCCTGCAAGCGCGGGAATAACCCGTACATGCCTTTAAGGTCGTCCTTGATCCCGCTGTCTCGCCGTGTATACGCGCCCATGTCCAGGTTTTCTTCCACGGTCAGCTTGGCGAAGACGCCGCGACCCTCCGGCACCATTGATATGCCCTTCGATACCAAAGTGTCCGCGCGTGCCGATGAAATATCCTCGCCATCGTATATGACCTGTCCTTCTCGCGGCTCCATCAGGCCGGATATTGTCCGCAGCGTCGTCGTTTTCCCGGCGCCATTTGAGCCGATCAGGGCGATGATCTCCCCGCTGTCCACCTCGAAGGAGACGCCTTTCAAGGCATGGATGTTGCCGTAGTATGTGTGGATGTCGCTGACTTCTAAGAGTCCCATAGCCGGTTTCCGTATCCCTTAATTCTGCCCGCTCGCGGCCGCCGCGCCACGCCCAAGATAGGCTTCAATCACATCAGGATTGGCTTGAATCTCGGCTGGCAAGCCTTCAGCGATTTTCCGTCCGTAATCGAGCACCGTGATATGTTCGGAAATGTCCATGACCACGCGCATATCGTGCTCAATCAACACGACGGTGATGCCGAGTTCGTCTCGCAAGCGCCGGATGAAGCCGGTCGTTTCAATGGTTTCGCGCGGGTTCATGCCCGCGGTGGGCTCGTCCAGCAGAATCAGCTTCGGTTTGCTGGCCAGGGCGCGTCCGATCTCCAGCCGCCGCTGATCGCCATAAGACAGATTCTTGGAGAGCATATCGCCCCTGCCTTCCAAGCCGACGAACTGCAACAACTCCCGCGCTCGCGCTTCGCTGCTCTCGTCTTCCTGCCGCGTCGCCGGCAAGCCCAAGATCGCCCCGATCCAGGTCGATGTGAGATGCGGTTCCTGGCCGACCATGATGTTTTCAATCGCCGACATATTGTTGAAGAGGCGGATATTCTGATACGTCCTCGATATGCCGGATCGTGTGATTTGGTCCGGCGATTTCCCGCTCAGCCGCGTCCCGTCAAACAGAATTTCGCCCTCATCAATCTGATAAAAGCCGGTGATGCAGTTGAAGAATGTCGTCTTGCCGGCGCCGTTTGGCCCGATAATGCTGGCGATTGCGCCTTCCGGAATGTAAAAGTCGAGACTGTCCACCGCGACCAAGCCACTGAAGCGCTTGGTCATGCCTTTGGCTTCGAGGATTCGCTTTTGCCCCTTGCGTTTGTCTTCAGCCATGATGCTGTCATCCCTCGCGCTAATCCGCCGGCGCCACTTTCGCCTTGACCGCTGCCCTGACTTCATGGGTTACCAGCTTCGACGGTATGAACCCTTGCGGACGGTTGATCATCATCATGACCAGCAGCGCGCCGTACATCAAGAATCGGAAGTCCGAGAACTCGCGCAGCAACTCCGGCATTCCGATCAGCACCACCGCGCCCACAACGATGCCGGGATTGCTTGCGATGCCGCCGACTATTATCAGGCTCAAGACGTTGATCGAGATAAAGACAGTGAAGCTATTGGGAAATACCGTGCCCACCTTCGCCGCGAAAATCGCCCCCGCCACGCCACCCGTGGCCGCGCTCAAGGTGAAAGCCAACAGCTTGGCGCGGGCGGTATCAATTCCCATCGCCGTCGCCACATCTTCATCCTCGCGAATCGCCATCCATTGGCGTCCGGTTCGCGAGTTATTCAAGCGTATTGATACGAACAGCGTGACCAAACTGGCCACCAACACGATGTAATAAAGTTGCTCCGGGTTCTTTAGCTCGGCGCCCAGGAAGATCGGCTTTGGAATTGCTTGCACACCTTGAGCGCCGCCGATCAAGGGTTTCAGCCAATCCGATATCGCCAGCTTGCCGATGATCTCGCCAAAGCCCAATGTCGCAATCGCCAAATAATCACCGCGCATTCTCAAGACCGGGACCGCAAAAATAAAACCGGCAAACATAGCCGCGAGCAGCGCCACCGGTATGACCATCCAGAAAGTGAATACGCCATCCAGCCGGCCCAGCGGACCGATAGACGTCAGCACAGCCAAGATATAAGCGCCTACGGCGTAATTGGTGACGTAGCCCAAATCCAGCAAACCGGCGAGACCGATCGCGATGTTCAAGCCGAGACCCATCAACACGAAGATGCCGATCGTCACGGCGACATCGCTCAAGGTCCGCCCAATGAGCCAGGGCAGCATCAACAGGATTCCGGCAAAGATAAGCATGCCGACGCCATTCATCACCCGCCGCTGCGATGGCTCCATGCTTGTAAATCCGGTCCGGACCTGCTGACCAAACTTGGCCCAGAGGAAGCCGACAACGGTGCTGATTATGAGGAGCATCAGCGCCGGTTGCTGACGCAGAGTATCGCGTTGGAAAAGCTCCCGCATCGTGTCGCGATCCAGATTTTCTTGCAGGATCAAACGAACCGTCTCCCCAAAAGCGCCAACAAGCAGGGTCACGCCAAAGCCATATAACAGCGCCCGGCGCGGAATAGTCGGGATGATACGAAAAACCGACCCGGCCAGGCCTGCCGCGACCGAGATAATTGTCAAGGTCAGAATGCCGGTCATCAATTCTCGGCGGTTGTCGAAGGTCACCACATCGACCCAGTCGCGATTGATATTGACCAAGACAGAGCGCAAATCGCCTTTGATCTCAAAGATCAGCGCGAACGAGAACGTGACGATGCCGATCAAAACGGCGATGGCCAGCCAACTGCCGATGACAAACCGCATGTCCTTGCCATCACGGTACATCGGCCAGGCAAAGTAAGTCGCCGCTACGAAGGGCAAGACTCGCAGCGTGAGTTCCAGCAGAAAGCGGTATTCAGCCGAGTTAAACAGCAGCAGCACTATGGTTGGTATCGCAGTGATAAATCCCACGGCGAAGCCGCCAGCAAGTATCGCCGCCTGCTCTGCGCCCCCATCTCCGATCCGGTTCGCCGCGATGAAGCCCGACGCAAATGGCGCCAGCATAAGCAACACTTGCCCCAGGCTAATTACATCCTTGACCACTTCACGCTCATGAAACGCCGCAATCATTCCCACTGCGCCCGTATAAAGAATGAAGGCGCCGGAGAGCAGCCCGACGGTGACGACAATCCGTAGATTTTGCGATCTCAGCATATTCATGACGCCCTCCTATGCCTTCGTTTCGGAAAGGCGCTCGCCGAGAATACCTTGCGGGCGGAAGATCAATACCAGAACAAGCATGGTGAAAGCGATGACATCTTTGAGTTGGTTCGCGCCCGGAATGCCCAACCCGGCAAGCACAAGGTTTGGACCAATGGCTTCAATCACGCCGAGAAATAGACCGCCGAGCATCGCGCCGGGAATATTGCCTATGCCACCGAGAACCGCCGCCGTAAATGCCTTGATGCCCGGGATGAAACCCATATAAAAGTTGACGCCCTGTGGCCGGAACAGACCGTTGATGACACCGGCTGAGCCCGCCAGGAAGCCGCCGACGCCAAAGGTAAACATGATTACCCAGTCAATATCAATTCCCATCAGACGGGCGACTTCCTTATTCTCTGATACTGCGCGCATCGCCTTGCCTACGCGTGTCCGCTCTACTAGCCAGTACAGGCACAACATCAGCAGCAGCGCCGCGCAGAAGACGAATACCTGCACAACCGGTATGTTGATCGCTCCAATTTTGATGACGCCTTGCAGCGCCTTGACACCTGGATAGGCCTTGAAGCCGGAGCCGTACAAGCCGCGGAAGGTGTATTGCAAAAAGAATGACGCCCCGATTGCTGTAATGAGTGGCACCAGGCGCGGGCTGCCGCGCAACGGGCGGTAGGCGAGGCGCTCCAGCAGTATCGCGACGCTCATCGATACAAGTCCGGCGAAGGCGATCATCAGCAGGATCGCTAGCAGCGGTTGGTCATTGAGAAATCCTGTGCGATTTAAGGCTTCGGCGAGAAATACTGTTGAGAATGCCCCCGCCATGAATACCTCGCCATGCGCGAAATTGATCATCAGCAAGATGCCGTAAACCAAGGTGTAACCAAGGGCGATCAAGGCATAAATGCTTCCCTGGGAGAGACCTGCCGCGAACAGATTCACCCACTGCGCAAATGAAATGCGTCCGGAGGACAATGTGTTCCAGGCGCCAATCACGACACCCAGGACAATAAGCACTCGCAGCACATCTATGATGAAGTCGACCCAGGAAAAGTCGTCAGATCTCCATTTGAACATTGGCGACTCCGTTGCACTGAACTGACGAAATTGTTTCCGTTGAAGCTGCGCTGTACTTGCGCATCATCAATCATTCTGGGACGGCGCGTCTAGCCCCCGGTTTCGGCTGCGAAATTCCATGCCACCGGCGGCGGCCAATTGTCTTCGTATACTTCCGCTTCGGTGACTACGAACATCGCCAAAGCGGCGCCCGTCGCGCAATCACCGGCGAAGGGCGATAACTCTTGACAGGTCAAGTCGCCGGTCAAACCGGGGTAATCTTCAGTCGCTTCTACCGCGTCGCGGATCGCTTTTCTACCGATGACAAGGCTGCCGTCATCCCTCTCCTCCGCGACCGCCGCAACAGCATTAAGCAATATATTCGTCGCGTCATAGGCATGAGCATGATAGCCGCCTGGCGGCGTCCCGCCGATTTCTTCATCCCAGGTCGCCAGCAATTCGTCGTACGCCCCGCCGCTCACCAAAGGCCCCGATATATATACGCCGATGGCGGACTCGCCTGTGTTTTCTGGAAAACCCGCGACGAAGCTTGCGCCACCGCCTATTACGGCAGTGTTCTCCAAACCAGCGATATGAGACATTTGAGCGATGAAGAAATTCGCTTCCGGCTCAAAGAGCGGCAGGTAAATAACATCCGGACTATGCACGGCGATTTCTGTCAAGATGGACGCCATGTCCGTGTCTCCCTTGTTGACCGCGCCTTCAAATACCACCGACCCGCCCAGGTCAGCAAATGTATCCGCGACGACGCGAGCCAGGCCCTCCGTGTATGGGTCGCCGTCATGTATGGTCGCGATCGTCCCCGCATCCAGGGACCGAGTCGCGAATTCCGCGTTGCGCATTCCTTCCATCAAGCCATTGTGGCTGGTGCGGAAATAACCCGGCAGGTGAGAGCCGCCGGCGTCGATATCTTCGTTTGTCAAACTCGGCGAAGTATTCGATGGCGCGATCATGACCATACCGGCGGAACTGATGATTGGCATCGCCCCCTGCGCCGCGCTCGAACAGTTGGTGCCTATCACTCCTACGATGGTCTCATTTGCCGAAAGGCGCTGCGCCGCAGTTTGGCCGCCTTCGGCCGTACACAAACTGTCTTCCACGATCAACTCAATTTCCCGCTCCAAGAGCTCGCCATCACGATTGAGTATCGCCAGCTCGATCCCGCCCAAGGAGTCTTCGCCGAGATAGGACACAGCGCCCGAAACAACAAGCATAGCGCCGAGGCTGACAGGGTCATCCGGACCCAATACAACACAGCCGAATTCGTCATTACAATCTTCTTGGGCTTGAGCAGGCAGCGCCAGACCGACGAACAAACAACAAAGGATCAGCGTGAGTACTAGCCGTCTTGACATACAGATATCCTTGTTTTAGCGGAGAGCGAAATTCTCATGAAGAAAAGGTGATTGTGCAGTGAGTTTATGAATTGAAAATGTCATACAAATGCCGCGCAGTAACGACATACAAGGGAAGGACAAGCCGGGAACATGAATCCCCGACTTGTCCTTGAGGGTCAACGGACAAAGTAGCTGTATCGGCCTACTCGTCCATCATTGACATCGACAGATCCCAAGCGACCGCCGGCGGCCATTCACCCATGACCTCCGCTTCGCCAATCTCAAATACGGCGAGCGCCGTGCCTGTCGCGCAATCACCGGCATACGGCGATTCTTCCTGGCAGGTCAGCGATCCCGTCAAGCCGTCATAATCCTCTACGGCAGCAACGGCATCCCGCAGCGCCTGGCGTCCAATCATGATGGTGCCATCATCCAGTTCTTCGGCCACCGCTTCAACGGCATCCATCAGAATGTTCGCGGCATCATAGGCATGCGCATGGAAGCCGCTCGGCGGCTGTCCGCCAATCTGATCATCCCATGCCACCAGGAATTCGTCGTATGTCTCGCCGGCAACATAAGGGCCGGTCATGACTACGCCAACTGCGGCATCGCCCGCATTTTGAGCGAATCCCGATGAGAAGCTGCCATCAGCCGTCATAACCACAGCATCTTCCAACCCGGGCGTTGTCCTTAACTGCGATGTCAAAAACTCTGACTCCGGCACAAATACCGGCAAATACACCACATCCGGGCCGCTCGCTGCGATTTCTGTCAAGATGGCGGTCATGTCGGTATCACCCTTGCTGACAGCGCCTTGGAAGACCACTTCACCGCCCATTTCCGCGAATGTTTCCGCCATGACGACTGCCAAGCCCTCGGTGTAAGGATCGCCATCGTGGATCGTCGCCACGCTATGCGCCATCAATACTTCTATGGCATAACGCGCGCCCATCGCGCCCTGGAAGAGGTCATTGTGCGCTGTCCGGAAGTAACCCGGCAGGTAAGTGCCGCCGGCATCGGTGTCGTCGTTGGTCAACGCTGGCGATGTATTCGAAGACGAAATCATCAACATACCCGCTTCGCTGATAATAGGCATGGCGCCTTGGGCGGCCCCGGAGCAGGTCGTGCCGATGATGCCGACGATGGTCTCGTCAGCCGCAACGCGCTGCGCGGCCGCCTGGCCGCCTTCGGCGCTGCACAATTCATCTTCGACAACTAATGTTACTTCGCGGCCAAGCAGCATCCCGTCTCTCGCATTAATCGCGATCTCGACGCCGCCGAGTGAATCTTCGCCATAAAACGATGTCGCGCCGGATACAGACAACATCGCGCCAATGACGACCGGATCGTCCGGGCCAAGCTCCACACAGCCCAACTCGTCCATACAGTGCGAGTCGGCCAGAGCGGCCGAGCCGCCGAAGGCGACGAGCAGGCTCCACAACATGAGCATAAGGCATACGCGTTTCATAACTTCATGTCTCCTTTTCATGGATTGGTTGTTTGAGACTTGCGTTAAAAATAATAATATCAGATTTCAAGCCATTTGTATAATTCATAAGAGGGACTAATGTACTGGATTGATAATCTATGTATCACATAT
>JAJEBE010000011.1 GCA_022822545.1 Anaerolineae bacterium | reverse complement strand
AGCGTCAAGCTCGCGACATTACAACAAACCTTGGCTGGCGCAGAAGCCATGTTTGTGCCCTTCGGGCGCGCTCAGTAGCGAGAATCGCAGGTTAGAGCAGGATCTCCTGCGACTGGGACTCGATGAGATTTAGCGCCCCGTCAGCGAAGTCCTCAAGGGGCATGGCGCCAAGGTCTTCGTCGCTCCGCAAGCGGACGCTGACCGTCCGGTTTTCGATGTCGCGGTCGCCGACGATCAGCAGCCAGGGGATATTCATCCGCCGATGCTGCCGGATCTTCGAGCGCATGTTGCGGTCTTGCAAGTCGGCTTTGACGCGCATGCCCCGCGCTTTGAGCAGCGCTTCCACTTCACTGGCATAGGCATTGTGGCTTTCGCGGATGGGGATGATGATGGCCTGCGTCGGCGCTAGCCAGGGCGGGAAGGCGCCGGCGAAATGCTCGATGAGGATGCCGATGAAGCGCTCCAGACTGCCGAAGGGCGCGCGATGGATCATGACCGGGCGCAGCCGTTCGTTGTCGTGGTTGACATATTCCAGGTCGAAGCGCTGCGGCAAGTTGTAATCGACCTGCACCGTGCCCAGTTGCCATTCCCGCTTGAGCACATCGCGCACGATAAAATCCAGCTTCGGTCCGTAGAAAGCGGCTTCCCCCGGCTCGATATGATAATCCAGCCCCAGGGCATCGCAGGCTTCGACAATCGCGACGGTGGCAGTTTCCCAGAGAGCGTTGTCGCCGACGTATTTGTCGCTGTCGGGGTCGCGCGTGCCGATGCGGGCGCGGAAATCGTCCATGCCCAGCGAGCCGAAGACATGCTGAATCAGATTCACCACCCCTTTGAATTCGTCCAGCAATTGGTCGGGGCGCACGAAGAGATGGGCGTCATCCACCGTGAAGCCGCGCACCCGCGTCAAGCCGCGCAATTCCCCCGATTGCTCGTAGCGATACACCGTGCCGAATTCGGCGTAACGCAGCGGCAGATCGCGATAGGAGCGCGGCTGGCTGCTGTAGATGCGGCAGTGATGCGGACAGTTCATGGGCCGCAGCAAGAATTCATCGCCGTCCACATCGATGGGCGTATATTGGCTGTCGGAATAATAGGGATAGTGACCGGATGTTTTGTAGAGTTCGATATTGCCCAGGTGCGGCGTGACCACGGGCAGGTAGCCGCGCTCGATCTGAATATCGCGCAGCCAGCGCTCCAGCGTATCGCGCAGGGTCGCGCCATCGGGCAGCCAGAGCGGCAAGCCCTTGCCCACCATCGAATCGATGATGAAGAGATCGAGCTTTTCGCCCAGCACGCGATGGTCGCGCTTGATGGCTTCTTCCAGGCGTCGGCGGTAATCCGCCAGTTCGTCCGGGGTCTGCCAGGCGGTGCCGTAGATGCGCGTCAATTGCTGCCGCGTTTCATCGCCGCGCCAGTAGGCCCCGGCCGGCGGACGCAGCGAGATGCTGACCGCTTTGGGATTGATGTCTTTGGTGCTGGCGACATGCGGCCCGCGGCAGAGGTCGGTGAAGTTATTCTGCGTGTAGATGGTCAGGCTGTTGGCGGGTTCGGCGATTGGATTGCCGTTGTCATCGACCCGGCCTTTGACCAGGTCGTCAATAAGCTCAAGCTTATAGGGCTGGTCCTGAAAAAGCTTGCGCGCTTCCTCAGCCGATATTTCGCGCATGGTGAATTCGTGGCGCCCCGAGAGCAGCTTCTTCATCCGCCTTTCGACCCACTTGATATCCTCATCGCTGATGGCGGCGGGCAAGTCGAAGTCGTAGTAGAAGCCGTCTTCAATCGGCGGTCCGATGGCGATCTTCGCCTCGGGGAAGCGCTCCAGCATTGCCTCCGCCATGACGTGAGCGGCTGAGTGCCGAATCTTGTAGAGTTGGCTCTCTTCGTATCTTTCTTCGGGCATCCGCTATCCTTAATTTGAATTGTCGCGCCGGGAGCGCCGGCAGTCATGGCAGATGGCGATACGCGCAAAACAAGCCGGCGAGCCGCCAAGAATTATAGTGGAGGAGGCGGAATATCAGAAAGGGCAAGTCGCAACCCGCGGCAGCTACGGCGGCGGCGCATCAATCGTCGATGAGCACGAGCACTTCTTCGATGACCGCCTGGGCAATCTCTTGCGTGGCCAGGTGACTGCCTCTTTCTTCAGGGGCGGCATCAGCGTGCTCGTCTTCGGTGACGCGGGTGAAGAGGCTTTCGAAGACATCTTGCGCCACCAGATTATCGATTGTGTCCTCAATGGTCTCCAGCCGCAGCCGTTCGACGATTATGTGGGGTGTATCAAGCACGGCGTAGCGGACCGGCGGCGTCTCCGGTATGGATCCCGTGACCATCCAGGTCAACTCCAATTGTCGGTGGATGTAGGTGAGGGTGGCGAAGAGAGCGGTATAAACGGTCCCGTCTTCCATCTGCACGATAACATCGCAGGCATCGCCTTCTTCGTGCATTTCACAAAAGATCTCTTCCGGGACGATCATGATATTGGAGGATGATAGATCGGACATTGGCGCCTGTTTCCTGCCGTTAAACTCATTTATACTAAATTGTATGCGCATTGAAGTGATATCAAGTTAAGCATAGCATAAACCGCAGCGATTTTGCATGTGAATCCTAATATCCATGCCCGTCCCGCTGCCATGCGCGACCGACACAAGATTGTCGCGTAAACTTAGGTGTGACGCAAATTTTGACGGGCGGAAAGTTCTATGTCGCAAGAGGACAAGAAAAACCATCCATTATACGAACAAGGCGAGTCGCGGCTTGTGACACCCGCGAAGGCGGCTGAGAGCAAGGAGCGTCCGCGAACGCCGCTGCGCAAACAGCCGTTATTGACCTACGTCTTGGTGGCGCTTAACGGCTTGATATACCTGGCCGGTTACCTGTCGCCGCAGTTGGATTGGGAATTGTTCCTGCGCGGCGCGCTGATCCCGCAGGCTGTGGTCATAGATGGCGAGGTCTATCGCCTGTTCACCGCGATGTTCCTGCACGGCAGCCTCGGTCACGTCTTCTTCAATGTCTATGCGCTATTGATTATCGGGCGGGGAATGGAGCCGATATTTGGCCGGCTGCGATTTCTGCTGATATATCTGCTGGGCGGGCTGAGTGGCTCGGCGCTGAGCTTGCTGCTCGGCGGCGTGGATAGCGCTTCGGTCGGGGCGTCGGGGGCGGTATTCGCGATCTTCGCCGCTCAAGCCATGCACCTTTATCAGAACCGCCGGGTCTATGCCAATGTGCGCGCGCAGTTGCAGCACATGGCGATCATCATCGCCATCAACCTGATGATCGGCTTCTTGCCGGGGTCGCGCATCGACAACTGGGGGCATATCGGCGGCATGCTCGGCGGTGCGCTGCTGGCTTGGCGCATCGGACCGCGCCTGGCGCTGGTAGCGATACCGGATGCGGCCGGGCGGGGCATCGCGGCGGTGGACCGCAATCCTCTGCGCCTTCACCTGCCCGACCTGGTCATTTACATTGGCGCCTTAATCGCTATCGTCTTTGTCGCCATTACCTTGCTCAGCGCGTAACTGCTCCAGCTCGAGGCGGAGCAAGGCGATCTGTTGAGCGGCTTCTTTGCTTTCATACGTGAGCCGGGTGATGACGGTGGAAAAATAAAGCTGGATGAAGAGCATAAAGAGCGCCGCCAGTAAAAAGAGCAGATTAGAGGGGTCATAGATGCCGACTAAGGCCGCCAAACTGTGGAGGAGATCGCGCCAGAGGCCCAGGATCAGCATGACGACCGCTGTGCCCAGCCAGAGCAAGGAGTATTCCTCGCTCAGCCGCCGCCGCCGCACCAATTCCAAAACCACCAGTAGAGCGATCAAAGCGGCGCCAACTGTAAAGACTATCGAGCGATCAATCATGTTGAGTCTCCTCAGTCGCTGTTTTCTCATACAGCCGGGCAAGATGACATCCTCTCCTAACATAGCATGAAACGGGCTAGCTGATGCCGCAGACCTTGATCGAACTCACCGGCGAAGACGATGCGCCGACCCTGCACATCATGCCCGCCAATGGCTTCCCGCCGCAGACCTACCTGCCGCTGCTGCGGCCCTTGAAAGACTGGCGCGCCTTCTGCCTGCCGCCGCGCCCTCTCTGGGGCGATGAGCTGCCGCCTGCGGGATTCCGCTCCTGGAGCGCCGATGCCGATGATCTGCTGGCCGGTCTTGCGCGGCATGACCTGCGCGATGTCCTGGCGGTAGGGCATTCTCTCGGCGGCATCGTCTCCTTGCTGGCGCTGCTCAAATCGCCGGGGACTTTCAAAGCTCTGATCATGCTCGATCCGGTGATTCTGCCGCGGGCAGTGCTCGATATGCTCGGCCGCGCCTGGGACGAAGGCGCCGTCGAGGACTTTCCTTTGGTCAGCGCGGCGCTGCGGCGGCGGCCCTGCTTTGAGAGCCGCGATGAAGCTTTTCAGCGATTTCGGGAGAAAAGCGTCTTCGCCGATTGGGATGAAGCGACCTTGCGCCTCTATGTCGAGCACGGATTGCGGCGCCGGGCCGATGAGGCCGGCTTTGAATTAAGCTGGAGCACGGCTTGGGAAGCGCATTACTTCTCGACCGTGTACCGCGATATCTGGCGTGATTTGCCCAAGTTGAATGGCTTGGCGCCGACTTTGATCATCCGCGCCGGTCACAGCCATACCTTCCCCGAAGCCGCTTATGCCGAGGCGCGTATGCTTCTTCCCGAAGTTGACTTCTACGAAATGGCTGGGCAGGGGCATCTCTTCCCGCAGGCGGCGCCGCGCGAGACCGCGCGCATCATTGCCGAATGGCTGGCATCGCGACAATTGTCTTGACATCTCTTCGCGCTCACTCTACACTCTTTGTTCCTAAGATATCGCGTCATGCCGAGATAGCTCAGTTGGTAGAGCATCGCACTGAAAATGCGGGTGTCCCCAGTTCAAGTCTGGGTCTCGGCACAGAAAAGGCTCGTCTTCCTGGCGAGCTTTTGCTCTTGGCCTGTTGTAGTATGGGACTAGGCTGTTCGACCAATCACCGCGCGGATACGAACATGCGAAGCCCGTTTTGGGCCGCCGGCCCATGAAAACCATCCTGCTCATATCGCGCTGCCCGCCATATCCGCTGCATCTCGGCGACCGGCTGATTATCTGGCATCTGGCGCGCGAGCTTTCCCGGCGGGGCTATGTCATAGATTTGCTGGCGCTGTATGACCGCGCTGAGGATCCAGGGCAAGTAGACGAGTACCGCTCCTTCTTCCGCCACATCGAGCTGTTCCCCGAGCCGCGCCGCGACGGTATAGCGTACCTGCGGCGTCTGGTGGCGCCGGGGGGGCGCTTCGCCGCGTCCGCCGAGCGGAGTTTCTGTCCGCCGCTTTGGCATAGTATTGCCGCGCGCCTGGAACAAGCGGACTACGATCTGGTCCATTGCTTCGGCTCGGTCAGCGTCTACGAGTTTCATCCGCTCTTCGCGGATCTGCCCAATCTGATCACGCCCTACGAATCGCACGCGCTGTATCTGCGGTCGGCAGCGCGGGGTGGGCAGCTAGGCGCGCGCCTGCGTTTGCCGTTTGTCCGCCGCTTTGAACGCTTCATGTACACTCCTTACGACCGGACGGTGGTCATCTCGGAAGCGGATCGGGCGCAACTGCTGGCATTGCAGCCGGCGCTGTCAGTCACGGTGATACCCAACGGCATCGAGCTTGAGCGCTTTCGCCCCCGCGGTACGGAACGTGACCCGCATACGCTGCTCTTCGTCGGCAACTACGAGTACCCGCCGAATCAGGATGCGGCGCGAATTCTAGTTGACAAGGTGCTGCCGCAGGCGCGTCAGGCGCTGCCGGGGGCGCGGCTGCAGTTGATCGGCAACAATCCGCCGGCCTGGCTGCGCCAATTGGCGAATGAGCACATTGAAGTCAGCGGCAGAGTGCCGGACGTGACGCCCTACCTGGCGCGGGCGACGGTCTTCGTATGCCCGCTGCGGATCGGCGCCGGCTTGAAGAACAAGGTGCTGGAAGCGCTGGCGATGGGCATTCCGGTCGCGGCGACGCCGCTGAGCGTCGACGGCATTGACGTTCGCGCGGGTGAATCGGCGGTCATCGCTCCGGTGGAGCAGATCGCGCGAAGGACGATCGAGTTGCTGGGCGATGCCGCGCTGCGAGAACGACTTTCGAAGAATGGTCGCGCGCTGATCGAATCGCAGTACAGCTGGGCGCGGACGGCTTCCAGCTACGAACAGCTTTACGAAGAAATCTGCCGCGCTAGATGATCTGCAACTGCTCGCGTTCGGGCAGGGGCGGGAAAGGCGCCTGCGGCAGGGTCTGATACCAGTAGGCGACCGAGGCGATGTCGTCTTGCAGCGGCAGGTAGCGGCGGTTGTAGCCCCAGCCCAGCGCTTGCATAGTCACCTGCAAATCGGCGTCGAAGCGGATGGGGTCCATGATATGCCAGCGATACATGCCCATCCGGAACTGTGTCTTGTAGTCGGTATCGGGGCGGATCACCTGGTGGAAGCCGGCGTAGGGTGTGGTGAAGGTGACGTAGCCTTCGTTGTGCCGCGGGCTGGGATCGAAGTTGTAGGAGCCGCAGAAGTAATCTTCCGTACCGGTGCCGCAGATGGTCGGGTATTCATCGCCATCGAGGTAGAACTTCAGCTCGCCCTCGCCCCACCAGCCGTTGTTATTGCTGCCCCAGGCCACGTACGTGCCCACGTAATGCCCGCGGCCGCGGATGCCGTCGACGATGGTGTAGACATCTTTGTAGGGCAGGGGGTTGACGCGGCGGAACTGGGCATGGAAATAGGCGGCGTCCTCCGGCACATCGGTCAGGGTGTAATTCACTTGATAGTAGAGCGTCATATCCTCTTCGGCGATATTGCTGATGGTCATGCGGCAGCGCTCGCGGAAGGGCATTTCCCAATAAGAATTGAAGGCGCTGCCGGGATTGACGCAGATGGGCAGGGAAGTGACCTGAGCGTATTCGCCCCAGCCGACGGCGAAAAAATCGCCGATTGGGCATTCGACCGACGGGTATTCGCTGTCATCCCAGTAGATGCGGAGGATGCAATAACGCCAGATGCCGGTCGGCGTCATCCAGATTTGCTGGATCGCTCCCGGTCCGGCGATATCGGCCATGGTGAAAGTTTCGCCCGCCTTGATGCGCACCGATGGCGATACCTTCCAGCCGTGGCCGAGGTCGCGGGCGGCCCCGCTGCCGGTGCCTTCCTTCGCCATGCCGCCGCGGCCTTTGGCGCCATCAAAGTTCTCGGCGCTTAGCGAGCGCGACTTCGCCGAAGACAGCCGCGATAGATTGCCCAGGTGTAAGCCCAATCCGTTGAATCCGGTCATTTGTTTTTCCTTGTATCGCTTAAGCCGATTGTTTTGATATTCCTTTGCGGGCGACCTGGCAAGTCGCCCCTACATACTTGCGTCTTTGGCGACTATGCGGGATATGTCGGTTCAACTCGCGCGCTCATTCGCTATCGGTCCCGCCGGCGAGGTTGTCGAAGTGCAACTGGAAGACGGCGCAGACATCGGGGTGCGAGCCGACATAGAAGTAGCTGATGGAATCGCCTTCGTAGGTGAAGTTGCCGGCGCTGGCGCAAGGCTCAATGGCGAAGGTCTGGGCGCTGGCCGCGTCTTCTTGCCCGCCCAGCATGCAATTGATAATCTCCTGATTGACGCGCGACTGGTTGAGCACCATCGCGCCGCCGATCTTGGGCGCGGTGATAGTGGAATCTTGCTCCCGGTAAAACTTGGCCGCCAGCGCGCCGCGATCCTGGAAGCACTGCAAGATCTGCTCGGCTTTGGCGACGACGGCGGTGAGGCCGACTTGCCCACTCAAGAGCGACGCCCCGCCGACGGCGGCGAAAGCGCCATCAAGGGTCGTATCGACATCGGAGGCGGTGTAGGCGGCCAGGTTCGGCAAGAGCCGCTGGGCGGAGGTCGCGTCATTGGGACTATTGCCGGTATCGCTGCAGGCGACCAGCAGCGGCAGTATGAGTGATGTCAGCGCGAGCGCGCGAAGCAGCTTCAATGATCGTCTCCCGGAATCCAGTTGATGAAGCGGCAACAACTGCATTTTATCAGAGATTGGAAAACGCGATGCGCGCCTCCGCTTCGAATCGATTGTGGGTCTGTACAAGCAGGTTTCGATGTTGCCTGCTGGTCTTGTTTCCTTCGGTTTGCTAGACTAGCGCGAATTATGCGAGCAATGGATAGGGACGGGATATGAAGCTGATTCGATATGCGAAAGGCGGAAACAGTTGCATCGGCGTTGTAGAGGGCGATGATATTCGGCCGCTCGGCAACAGCGACTTGACCGAGTTGATGGCCGCGGCGCCGCAGCCCGCCGGCAACCTGGACTCCCTGGCCGATGCGAGCGTCCTGCCGCCGCTGATTCCGGGCAAGATCCTGGCGATCGGCCGTAATTACGCCGAGCACGCCCGCGAGCTCAATAACGAAGTGCCGACCGAGCCGCTTGTCTTTGCCGTCATGCCGAGCGCAGTCATCGGCGATGGCGATGTCATCGAATGGGAGGCGGATTTGACGGCGCAGGTCGATTGGGAGGGCGAGCTCGCTGTCATCATTGGCGTGACCGCTCGCCGAGTTTCGCAAGCGGACGCGCTGGATTATGTCTTCGGTTATACGATCGCGAATGATGTCTCGGCGCGGGACTTGCAGACGCGGGACAAGCAGTGGGTGCGGGCGAAAGGCCTGGATACTTTCTGCCCGCTGGGTCCGATAGTAGCCACTCGCGACGAGATCCCCGACCCGCAGAACTTGCGCATCGTGACGACGGTTGATGGCGTCGTCAAGCAGGACGGCTCGACCGCCGATATGATCTTCAACGTGCGTCATTTGATCGCTTACCTCTCGCGAGCTTTCACGCTCAATCCGGGCGATATGATTCTGACCGGCACGCCAGCCGGTGTCGGCAAGGCGATGAATCCGCCCGAGTTTCTGGGCGCGGGCAGCCTGGTCAGTGTGGAGATCGAGGGCATCGGCAAATTGACGAATCGCTGTCGCGTGCTGTAGGGCGTTCTCGACAGCCGGCGGGGCGATCTTTGGCGGATATTGGCACAGATTGCGCCAATGAATTCGCCGTGTGTGCCAAGCGGGAAATCCAGTGCTGACAAGGGATCCCGGGCATTTTGCGCCGGTATTGGCGTTGGCGCGCGGGAAAGTTTTTCCGCCAATCCTGTCGCTGCCGCCCTGTTGCCGAGAACTGATTGATAGCAAAAACGGAGCGAAAAAACTTTTTTTGGCAATCTGGCAATCTGACAAGCGCGCGCATTTTCGCTGAGAAGATTGGATTGAAAGCGCAGAATCATTGAAGAATGCCTCGCAGTGACAGTCAGGGCTAGATCGATTAAAGCATGTTTTGTCGCGCGAAACAAGAACAAATGTTCATTGATTGGAAAATTCAAACGCAGGAGAGAACAGGAATGCCCAAGCCAATAACCATTGAAGACGTCAGGGTCATCTTGACGCAGCCGGGCAAGTCGCGGCTGTGCATCGTCAAGGTCATCACATCCGAGCCGGGCTTGTATGGCTTGGGCTGCGCGACCTTCACGCAGCGCATCTTCGCTGTCGCCACGGCGATCGAGCGCCACTTGAAACCCTTCCTGCTCGGCCGTGATGTCGACCGCATTGAAGAAATCTGGAATATGTCGATGGTGCATGGGTATTGGCGCAATGGACCGGTGCTCAACAACGCCATTTCCGGCATCGATCAAGCGCTGTGGGATATCAAAGGCAAGCGGGCGGGCATGTCGGTCTGTGATTTGCTGGGCGGGAAATCGCGCGAGGCGGCCAATGTTTATGTGCACGCCAATGCGCTGACCAAAGAAGCAGTGCTGGACAATGTGCTCGCCTATATGGAACAGGGCTACCGTTTCATCCGCGTGCAGATGGGCGGCTATGGCGGGGCCGGCAGCCCGATGGTCAAGCCCAGGAACGCTCCGGAGGGCGCCTATTACGATCCGCGCGATTATTGCCGGCGGATGCTGGATATGATCGCTTATGTGCGCGAGCAGGCCGGCGAAGCGGTCGAGCTGCTGCATGATATTCACGAGCGGCTGGCGCCGATTCACGCTGTCGAATTCGCCAAAGATGTCGAGGGCTTCAAGCTCTTCTTCCTCGAGGATGCGCTGGCGCCCGAAGATATTCACTGGTTCCGCATGATACGGGGGCAATGCGCCACGCCGCTGGCCATGGGCGAGCTATTCAACAATCCCCATGAGTGGCAAATGCTGATTCAGGAGCGGCTGATCGATTTCATCCGCATGCACATCAGTCAGATGGGCGGGATCACGCCGGCGCGCAATGCCGCTATCTTCGCCGATATGTACGGCGTGCGGACAGCCTGGCATGGTCCCAGCGATACCTCGCCGGTAGGTCATGCGGCCAACTTGCAGCTTGACCTGTGGCATCCCAACTTCGGGGTGCAGGAGTGGTATCAGCCTTCCGAGCTGGACTACGAGATCTTCCCCGGCTTGCCGATTATCGAGGCTGGCTATCTGTATCCCAATGACCAGCCCGGTTTGGGCATCGATATTGATGAGGCGCTGGCGGCGAAGTATCCGCCCCGGGATATCGTCGAGGACTGGACGCAGACGCGCCTGCCCGATGGCAGCCCGACGCGGCCTTGAACTAGGTTGATGAAATTTCGCATGTCGCGGACTATAATGGCAATGAAAGAGAGAGGAGCTTGGACATGGCTATCAATCGCTCTCCCCTCATGACTATCGAAGACTATCTCGAATGGGAATTGAAACAGGAGCGCAAGCACGAATACATTGATGGAGTAGTCTACGAGATGCCTGGAGTCAGCGACGCGCACGACGCCATTACCGTGAATATAATCTATCTCTTCATGAGCTGTCTCGACCGGCTGCGCTTTAATTTGCGCACCGCTGAAATGCGCGTGCAAGTCAATCCGAGCCGCTACGTATACCCCGATCTCACCATTGTCCGCGGACGCCCCGCCTTTGCTGACGCCAGTGAATATAACCTCATCAATCCCTTTGTTGTGCTCGAGGTGACATCACCAACCAGCGAAGATCGTGATCGCCTGGAAAAACTCGGCTATTATTACGATGTGCCCTCTATAGAAGCTTATCTCATTGTTGACCAGCGCCGAGTTTGCGCAGAGTTGTATACGCGAGGCGATTCCGGCTGGCGGCGGCAGATTCATACCGAGTTGAATGATGTGATATCACTGCCGATGCTGGACTGTGAATTTCCGCTTGACCAAGTGTATCTCGGCATTGATTTCGAGGTGGCCTAGCTCGAAATTACCGCCGCATTGCACACATTCGCTGCCTTGCCCTCAAGCAGATAATCGACGATCAATTGCGCCGCTTCCACGGCCACGGTCACTTGCGCATCGGAGGTGCTGGCGGCCAGATGAGGCGTATGCACAACGTTTGGCAAGCCGATCAAGGGATGGTCGGCGGGCGGGGGTTCCGTCTCATAGACATCCAGCGCGGCGCCGGCGACTTTGCCGCTTCCCAGGGCTTGAGCCAAATCAGCGGAGTTGATGAGCGCGCCCCGAGCCGCGTTGATGATGCGGACGCCGTCTTTCATTTGCGCGATCGCATCCGCGTTGACCATGCCCCGCGTTTCCTCCGTGACCATAGCGTGAAACGTGAGGAAGTCCGCGCGGGCGTAGACCTCGGCCAGGGGCAGCAGCGGCGCCTGTACCGCCTCGGCGACTTCGGGCGGCAGGTAGGGATCGTGGGCGATGACGGCCATCTCGAAAGCTTGCGCGCGGGCGGCGATGGCTTGACCGATCCGGCCCAGGCCGATGATGCCCAAGGTTTTGCCCTTGAGCTCGACGCCGCTGAATGCTTTGCGATCCCAGCGCCCTTCCGCCAGTGACTGATGCCCTTGCGGGATATGCCGCGCCAGGGCGATCATCAAGCCGAAGGTATGCTCGGCGGTGGAGATGGTATTGCCGCCGGGCGTGTTCATGACGACGATGCCTTGTTCGGTGGCCGCCGCCAGATCAACGTTGTCGACGCCGACGCCGGCGCGGGCGATGGCCTTCAACTGTGGCGCCTTCGCGAGCAATTCGGCATCGGCAGTTACGCCGCTGCGGATGATCAGGGCCTGGGCATCGGCGACGGCCGCCAGCAGAGCGGCCCGCTCCAGCTTGCCCGGCGCCGATACGCGAATGCCGTCGCTCGCTTCGAGGATGTCGATCGCCTTTTGGTGGACGTTGTCGGGGACCAGCACATGAAAACTCATTAAGCCCCCTTTTGCTTCGAACTTGCCATGAAAACGTCGATGCCGTCCAGGACTTCGCGCAGGATATCCATCGTCACATCGCCCATGTGGGGCAGGCGGAAAGTCGCGCCTTTGATCTTCCCGTAGCCTTTGTCCATGGCAAAGCCGACCTCGGCGCGCATGAAGCGGTCAAGCGCGTTCACATCGATGCCGGGCCTATTTTCGACGGTGGTGACGGTATCGCTGCGGTAGCCTTCTTGGGCGTACAAGCCGAAGCCGCGGTCCAGCGTCCACCAGTGCGCCGCATCGCGCATGGCTCGGTGACGCGCCCAGCGCGCTTCAATACCCTCTTTTAATATGCTGTCCATCTGTCTGTCGGCGGCGTACATCAAGGCGATCGGCGGCGTTGAGGGCGTGTTGTTCTTGAGCAGCGATTTCTCCAGGGTCAGGAAATCGAAATAGTAGCCCCGGTTGCTGATTGCCGCGGCGCGTTCCAGGGTATGGTCGCTGACGGCGGCGAAGGCTGCGCCGGGCGGCAGGGCGAAGGCTTTCTGGCTCGAGGTCAGGGCGATATCAATGCCCCAGTCGTCCACGCGCAGTTCCGTGCCGAGGTAGCCGCTGACGGTGTCGACGAAGTAAAGGGTGTCGGCATGTCGCTTGACGACCTCGCCGATGGCGCCGATCGGATTGGTGACGCCGGTGCTGGTTTCGTTATGCACGGCGCAGACGGCATCGTAGCTGTCCTTTTCCAGCGCTTCGGCGACCATCTCCGGACTATGCGCCCGGCCCCAATCGACCTGAATGCAATCGACGTTTTTGCCGTTGGCGCGGCTGACTTGCGCCCAGCGCTCGCTGAAGGCGCCGCCGGTCAGATGCAGGACCTTGCGGTCATCGCGAACGCCGCAGCGGATCGCGCCCTCCCACAAGCCCGAGCCGGATGAGCCGCTGACGTAGACGCGGCTTTCAGTGAAGAAGCTGCGCTTGAGCTTGTCTTGCAAGCGGGCGAAGAGATCGGCAAATTCACTGCTGCGGTGGCCGATCATCCATTGCGTCTGCGCTTCGAGGATCTCGCGGCGGACTTCTACGGGACCGGGCAGGAAGAGGCGGGTGTGGTCACTTCGACTCATCTGCTTATCGCCTTTCGTCGTCTGAAAAATGGCTGATTTGCGGCTCGATTGTAGACCTGCCGCTTAGCGCTGCACAGGGCGAAAACAACAGCCTGTCGTGCTTGCGGCGGGCGCAGGTCCTGTTATACACTAGCGCGGTAACTTCGGTTTAACCGGCGTCCGCGGCGGAGGAAAATATGATACAGGTGGCGAATGCGCCTTGCTCCTGGGGCATTATCGAGAATATCGAAGGCGAGCGTTATGATTATGCGCGCGTGCTGGATGAGATTGCCGCGAGCGGCTATGCCGGCGCCGAGCTCGGCGACTGGGGCTTTATGCCGACGGACCCGGCAGAGTTGCGCGGGGAACTGGAAGCGCGCAAGCTGAAACTGCTGGGCTCCTGGGTCAATGTCAATTTCCAGGACAAAGACCGGCACCAAGAAAGCACCGAAGCTTGCCTGCGCACGGCAAAACTGCTGGCGGCAGTCGGCGGACCGGAGGCCTTGGTTGTGCTGGGCCCCGATCCTTACACGGACCCCGTGCGCAGCCTGAATTCGGGGCGCATCACACCGGCGATGAGCCTGGACGAAGAGGGCTGGCGCGTCTTTGCCGAGGGCACAGATCAGGCCGCGCGCCGCGTCATGGACGAAACTGGATTGCGCTCCGTGCTGCATCATCACACCGGCACCTGGATCGAGACGCCGGTGGAAACCGAGCGCTTGCTGGATATGACCGACCCCGATATCGTCGGTTTGGTCTTCGACACCGGACACTGGGCCTTCGGCGGGGGCGACCCGCTTGAAGGCATTCGGAAGTTCGCCGAGCGCATCTGGTATGTGCATTTCAAAGATCGCGATCCGGCCGTGCATGAGCAATCGCGACTGCAGGAATGGGATGGTCCGCAATCGGTTGGCAAGGGCATCTTCCCCGAGTTGGGCAAAGGCGATGTCGATTTTCCCGGTGTGCTGGCCGAGTTGGAAAAGATCGGCTATGACAGTTGGATCGTCGTCGAGCAAGATGTGCTGCCGGGCATGGGCGCGCCATTGGAATCGGCGCAGCGCAATCGCGAATATCTGCGCAGCATCGGCTTGTAAGCGCCGATGATGCCGATGATGCCGGTGACGCTCGGGGATATTGTCCGCGCGCAGCAGCGCTTGAAGCCGCTTCTGCCGCCATCCCCGCTTGAATCGGCGTCCTACTTGAATAAGGGCAAGATCTGGCTCAAGTTGGAAAACGCCAATACAACTCATTCTTTCAAGCTGCGCGGCGCTTTGAACGCCATCCTGTCCCTGGACGAAGAAGAGCGCGCGCCTGGCATTATCGCCGCGTCATCGGGCAATCACGCCGCCGCGGTCGCCTATGCCGCCCACTTGACCAGCGCATCGGCGCAGATCTTGATGCCGAAGACGACTCCCAAGAAAAAAGTCGACAACGTAAGGACTTATGGCGCCGAGGCGGTCCTCTTCGGCGATAACTACGACGAAGCGGAAGCGGAAGCTTTGCGCCGCGTCGCCGAGGGGCGCGCCTGGGTCTCGCCCTACAATGACGCCCGCGTGATAGCCGGCGCGGGCACTATCGGTCTTGAGATAATTGAGCAGTTGCCAAGCGTCCAACGCGTGGTCCTGCCCGTCAGCGGAGGCGGTTTGATCGCGGGGGTGGCCACGGCCGTCAAGGAGTTGAAGGCTGATATCGAGGTCATCGGCGTGAATGCGGAATCCGCGCCGGCGATGTACAACGTATTTTACGCTGAAGATCGACCGCAAGTTTGGGATACGCTGGCGGAGGCGCTGTCCGGCGATATCGAGGCCGGCTCGATCACCGTGCCGATTTGCCGGCGATACGTCGACGGCATCGTGCTCGTGTCGGAGCGGCAGATCGCGGCGGCGATGCGCCAAATGCTGGCGGGGGGCTGGGTTGCCGAAGGCGGCGGCGCTGTCGGCCTGGCGGCGCTTCTGCATGATGTCATTCCCGCCGATGAGCGCGAGACGGCGGTGGTCGTCAGCGGCGGCAATGTTGATCTGGCGGTGCTGCGGGGGGTGTTGAACGACTAAAGCAAGTAAAGCGAGAGTAAGGCGTGAATTTGTGTTATACTAGCTACTTGCGCAGCTTGAGGAGAGGCGGATTGTGGACATAGGATCGGACGACAACCGCACTTTGCATGACGATGAGCTTGAGGCTGAGCAGTTGCTGCGGGCATTCGACGCCGCCGACGCCGACGCCATCGACCGCGTCCATCAGCACTTGCCGCAGGTCAAATTCGGCGCGCGCGCCGAGGCGGCCGCCTTCCCGCTGACGCTCGCCGACGCGCGGACCGTCATCGCCCGCGAGCGCGACGCCAAGAGTTGGGGCGAGCTGCGCCTGCGCTACAAGCTCCGCGAGCGCGATTACGGCGACGCGCTGGCGCAATTCAAGCAATTGATCTACGCCCGGGATGCCGAGAATCTTGACGCGCTGCTGAAGGCCAGCCCGGAATTGCGCGAGACGCTTGATGATCCGCATTTCGACTTCGGCTCGACCGCTCTCATCATCGCCAAGGAGACTATCGATGTGGTTGATGTCCTGCTCAAGCAGGGCGCCGATATCAACGCCAAGTCGCAGTGGTGGGCGGGCGACTTCCACATCCTGGAAAACACATCGGCGGAAGCGGCTAAACAACTTATTGAGCGAGGCGCGGAGATCGGCGTCCATGCCGCGGCCGAGCAGGGCTGGCTCGATTGGCTGGCGGCCGCCTATGAGCGCGACCGGACGATCGTCAATCAGCGCGGCGGCGATGGCAAGACCCCGCTGCATTACGCGACCGATCCGGCGGTGATGGACTGGCTGATTGAGCGAGGCGCGGATCTGGAAACGCGGGACCTCGATCATGCCTCGACGCCCTTGCAATGGCAGCTCGGCGCGCGCAGTTACGATGCCGCCCGCGAATTGGTCAAGCGCGGCGCGCAAGTGGATATCTTCGCCGCTGTGATCCTGGGCGATTTGGCTTTGGTGGCGCAGGCCCTGGCTGAGCGCCCCGCCGCCATCCGCGCCCGCGTGAACAGCGCCGGTTACGACTTGGCGCCAAAAGCCGATGGCTCGCATCAATATGTTTACACCTTCAACGCGGCCGACTTGTCGCCGCATCAGGTCGCGCTGGAATTCGGTCATGATGAGATCTTCGCACATCTGCTTGAGCAAAGCCCGTCCGATGTGCAACTGCTGGCTTACTGCGCCGGGGCCGATGCGGACGCGGCTCGACGCATCCTGGCGGAGCAGCCGGGCATCGTGGCGGAAATCGCCGAGGCGGATAAGCGGCAGTTGATCTACGCCGCCTGGACGAACAAAGTCGAGGCCGTCAAGCTCATGGCAGCCCTCGGCTTTGATCTGCATATCTACGATGACGACCGCTTGATGCCGCTGCATACAGCCGCCTACCACGGTTTCGCCGATGTGATTGCGGCGCTGCTGGAGGCCGATGCCGAGCCGCTGCTGGACTGGCTGAATAGTTACGGCGGCACTGCCTTGACCACTTGCCTTTATGGACGGCAGCACAGCTGGCGCAGCGATGGCGATTTCCCCGCGAGCATCAAGCTCCTGGTCGAAGCCGGCTCGGAAGTGCGGGCCGACTGGCTGCCGACCGGCGATGATGCGATTGACGCGATACTGCGCAAGGCGCTTGAAGCGAATGGCTAAGCCGGCTGGTTGGCTAACGGTCGAGTAGCCTTTAGGCAATCCAAAATCGTCAAACTTCCCCGTCTGCCGCGACCGCCGCGCCGCTGATTTGGATCGTCTGCTGAAAGGCGATCTCCAGGACGACTTCTGTATCCGCCGCCGAGCTGATCTTGGCTTGCGCCAATTGGAGTTCTTCGCTGGTCGGCGCTCGAACACCGCGCACGGTCGCGCTGATAAAGATGGTATCGTCTCGCCGTATTGTGACATCGCTGATGCTCGCGCTGGGCAGGGCCTCATTTAATGCCGCCTTTGCCGCTTGCGCCAGCGGATCCAGCGGGAGCGCGACTTGCCGGGCGACAACCGTCAGATCGACATTTTGCCCGTAAAGTTCATCGATAAGGCGCTGCGCCGCCGTCACTTCTTCCGCTGTGATGGGGTGATCGGATTGCACGATTAAGAGGACCTCAAGCGGCACGGATGTGATGACTTGGTACTCGACCACTATAGCGCCGTGAAAGGCTTCCGCTTGCAGCCGCTCGCGGATATGCGCCTCGTCCACCGCTTGTGAGCCCAGGCGCGCGAAAACCAGGAGTATCATGATTGTCGTGACAAAGAGGACAAACCACCAGGCCCGCGAACGATTGAGCGTGGCGCCTTCGCGATCTTCGCTGGGGTGCATGCCCATCCACAGGAAGGTGATGTACTGCGCCGCGATGATGAAGGCGATATTGGCCAGGAAGAGCAGATTCGCGCCGATAGCCAGGCTGATATCGCCCAGGGCGATGCCCAGGCCGATGGTGCAGATCGGCGGCATCAAAGCGGCGGCGATCGCCACGCCCGCCAGCGCGGCGGGAATCCCTTTGCGCGCCGTGGCATAAGCGGCGACCCAGCCCGATACCAGCGCGATAGCGGCATCCAGCAAGTTGGGGCTGCCGCGGGCCAGCATCTCGTCGGTGGGCGTATCAATGGGCAGCAGCACACCCATCACGATTGAGATCAGCAGGGCCAGCGTCACCCCCATGAAGAGCGTCACGCTGGCGCGGCGCGTCAGGGGCAGGATGCCCGTGGCCATGCCGGTGGAGAAACTGGAAAGCGGCGACATCAGCGGCGCGACAAGCATGGCGCCGATGATGACGGCGGCGCTGTTCGTCAGGAGCCCGAGCGTGGCGAGCGCCGCCGAAAGGACGATCATCACGGTGTAATCGAGGTTGCTGCTGGAGTTTTTCTGCGCGCTCCAGATGAGTTCGCTCTGCTCAACCAACGTCAACTGCGGGTTGAGACGGGCGATGCCGTGCTCGATCGTCCCGCGGATGCCGCGGCGCCATTCGATCTGCGAAATCATGATCACCGGCCCGGGAGCGGCGTTCAGCAACTGGTTGCTCAAATCGTTGATGAGGTGCCGTTCAAAATCGGTCTTTTGCGAAAAGCCGATCACAAGCAGATCGTCCGAGGTCAGGCTATTCACGATTTCTGTTGCCGGGGCGGGACCGGTGATAATCTGGGTCTTGAGATCTCGGTTCCGCGGCAGGTGCTCTTCATAACGTTTGATCGCCGCTTCATGTTCCGGATTGTAATGATAATCGGATTGCACGCGCAGTTGCCGCAGAGAGATGTCATGCTGCAGGGCGAAGCTGACGCCAAGTTTCAGGGCGATCGTCGAGGGCAGAGCGCCGTCTATCGGCACGACCACCCGGTCAAAATATGTCCGCGCGGCGCTGCGATAAATCAGCACCCCGCAAGGCGCCGTGGCGATCACGTTCTCGACCACCGTCCCCAGTTTCACGCTGCCATGCGTGGGCCGCTGCACGCCGAGCAAGATCACATCGGCATTGCGCTCGCGAGCGACATCCAGAATCCCGCGGGAGACGCTGACCGCGATTTCCGTAACCAACTCCACCCGGTGCCCGGCATCGGTATTGCGAAACCTGTCTACGACGCCCTGCACCTGATCGCTGACCTTCTGCGCTTGTTCGGCATCGCCCAAGGTGATGAAAAGCGCGATCACCAGGCCATCCGCCGGGTGCACCATCTCACCGGCGATTCTGAGCATTTCGGCAGCGGTATCAGGCCGCCCCATCGGCACGACCACCGTCCGCGCGTAATACTCGTCATGCGGCGAAGAGCCACGGATAGTTTTTGAATTATCTAACTTCATGATAAGAATTTGTACTTATCTGCCTAATAATATTTGTAAGAAATGCGCTCCCGGGCTCCCTCCGGCGCTCGCCGCTGCGTCAGCGACTAATCCAAAATTACGGGGCGGCCGCTGAATTGTGTGCTGTCTTCACCGTATTGCATCAATTCAATGCGGACGCCGCTCGGGTCGGCGATCCAGGCTTGCCAGGCGTAATCAGCGCCCAGCTTCTTCTCGCTGACCTCGACGCCGCGGTCGGCCAAGGTCGTCAAGACGGCGTCCAAATCTTCGACTTCGAGGCAAAAGTGCTTGATACGGGGGCGCGCCGAGTCCTGCCCGTCGGCGTCGGCGAAAATCTCTATGAAGCTGTTGTCCCCCACCTTGACATAAAAGCCGATTCGCTGCCCGGCGCGGAAGAACTCGAAAGCCAATTCCATGCCTAGTTTCTGGACATAAAATTCTTCCGCCGCTGCCAGATCGGCCGCGCCGATACAGATATGCGCAAGACGCGCGATCACGCTGGACGCCTCTCTTTTGAGATTTTGTCAAGTAATATGCAGCTTAACGCGGAATCGCGCTTATTGCAAAATGCCCGCGATCCTGGGAGTGGTGAAATTGAGGACATGGCAGCCAATTATCCTGACTCGGCAATACTGGGTGTAGAGGCGATCCAAGGATCGCCCGCAGTTTCAGCTTCTTCGACCCCGCCAAACCATATCCGCATAATTCACCACTCCCCGATCCTTGCCCCCAAGCGCTGAATCGCTTCGACCGCCTGTTGCCACTCGGGCCTGTCAACGGCGACCAACTCGAAGTGTCCCGCGCCTTCCAGCACGATCAACTCAACACCATCGCTGGCCTCCTCCGCGGCGTCGACATAACGCTGGATGTTCCTCCGGATGAGCTTGTCTTCGGTTCCTACCAAGTGGATCTGCGGAATGCCCAAGGGCAGCATGGCGGCCGGTGAAACATCCTCCAAGTTTGTCGCAGTTGCCGTCTGATGGCTGCTGATGACAGTCGGCAGGGCGGGGCCGCACATCCCTTGGTCGAGCGCGTCGGCGATATCGGCGATCGGCGCCAGCCCGACAACCCCGGCAATCAGCAGCGGGTCGGCCGTGTATACGGCGCTGGTCGCGGACAGTTGCTGCCTCCCGGCCAGCCATAGCGCCAGGTGACCGCCGGCCGAATGCCCGACTGAGACGACCTGTGAAAGGTCTAGCTCATGCGCATCTGCAACCTCCCTCAGGTAGTCCGCCGCCGCCCCAACGTCCAGGAACATATTGGGGAAATCGCCGCCGTTGCCCGCCCGCCGATATTCGATGTTCCAGACGGCGAATCCCTCATCGGCTAGGCTTCGCGCGACTGGGCTTATCGGCTGCAGATTGTAAGATTCATAATAGCAGCCGCCATGCGCGAGCAGGATCACCGGATGCGGCGAAGCGGTTGCGGGCATATACAGTTCGGCAAACTGTTGCGCCTCATCGCCGTAATTGTAGCGATGGTCGGGCTCGGCATAAGGAAAATCGGCGTAGTCGGTCGCGGTCAGCAAGTTCATGGTTTCGTCCTGCATTTGCGTTTCAAGGAGACAAGCGAAAACGGCGAATAGAGCCAAGACAGACTTCAGCGCTGACTTGAAAGGGATTCCTCCGCGTCGGCTGCAAACGGTCAACACTGAAAGTCCTCTCACCGGCATAGTTTCGCCGCGGCAGGCAACAGCATAACTTTCTGCGGCGTCTTCAGCGGATCCCCAGCGGATCCTCCGGGTTGATGCTGTCGTCAAAGGGCAGGTGGCGGATGACATTGGTCACCTGGTAGACCGAACCCAGCCAGTTGTTGAAAATGGCCTTGGCCGTATCGCCCCAGGTATTATCCAGCCAGGGCAAAAATCGCTCTTCCGGGAATGCAGGCAGGTCCCCGCCGTTTTCCAGCGCCAGTTGCGCTTGCCGGATGTAGCGCTCGGCGATCTCGCGCGCTTCCAGCGGGAAGTAATTCTCCGGGTAAGGCGGCTGCGCATTCTTGCCGTGGAAATAGCCGAGCAGATCGCGCTTGTATTCTTTGAGCAAGCTATTGATGTCGTACTCCGGGTGCCCCTGAAAATAGACCATCCGCAATTGATCGGGACTGACCGCCATGTGCACTTCGCCGTCGAAACTCTGGATGAGCACAGTCAAGCCAGCGCCTTCGATTTGCTCGCGGGTAATCGAATTCCAACGCGAGTGGGGCACATCAAAACGGGTGTTGATTTCGCGCAGCAGCGGATGGTGCGGCTGCGTCACCCGATGCTCGAAGACGCCCCATTTCTTTCTGCCGCGTTTGACGCGATCAATTTCGTAGAAGTATTTCATCAGCGCGTGCGTCGACAAGCAAGAGCAGAGCGTCGAGGTGACATGTTCCCGCGCCCATTCGATGACTTCGGTCAAGGGTTGCCAGAAGTCCTCTTGATCGAGGCTGGGGTTGGCGACATTGGCGCCGCTGATGATGAGGGCGTCCAGGCCGTCCCGCTGAACTTGCTCGAAGCTGGTGTAATACTTGTCGATGTAGGCTTGGGTTTCCTGGCTTCGCTCGAGGCCCGGCACCGAAAAGGCGTGGACATAGAATTGCGCGATCTGATTGCTATTGCCGACCAGCCGCATGAATTGCCGCTCAGTGATTTCCAGCGCGGTGTCCGGCATCATATTCAGCAAACCAATGTGAAGCTCGCGGATGTCTTGCGTCAGGGCGCGCGAAAGCGTCAAGACTTCTTGCCCGTGCTGACGCAGGCGGTCGAAGCTTGGCAGTGGCGTATGGGCGACTAATGGCATGGACGTCTGACTCCAATCGATTCCAGCGTTTGGATTCTGACAGTATAGCACTGTCAAACAGGCGGGCAATGCTCGCGCCTTGGCATGTCTGTCTCGGGGGAAATTAGCGACTATAATTGAGGCAGAGACCGGGTCTGGCCGGGCGAAGAGGCGGCCAGTTGTCCGATGGAGGAAGGAACGATGTTGCAGCAACTCCGCGATACCGCAATTCGATATGTCTTGATAGCCATCGGCATCGTCATCGGCGCGCTATCGCTGATCGTTTTCCTGCAGCCGCTTGATATCGCGCCGGCCGGCGTCGCCGGCGCCTCGACGCTGTTGAATGAGCTTTTTGGCACGCCTATCGGGCTGATGATCTTCCTGCTCAATATCCCGATTCAATTGGCGGGTTTTCTCAGTTTGCCGAATGGCGCCCGCGTCATCATGCGCAGCGTCGTGATAATTCTGATCTTTTCGGTCGTGGTGGATAATCTCGGTCCCTTGGTGCCGGCCGGCGGCTTGAGCGATAACCGCATGCTGAACGCCCTGTTCGGCGGGATCACCGGTGGCATCGGCGTGGGTCTGGTTTACCGCGCCGGCGCGACGATGGGCGGCACCTCGACCCTCGCGCTGATCTTGCAGCGCCGCTTCGGCTTCCCCATGAGCACCACCTTCTTGTGCACGGATACGCTGATCATCATCGCCGCCGGTTTGGTCTATGGCTGGGAAGGCGCGCTTTACGCCGCCATCTCGCTCTTCACCGCCGGGCTGGCTACGGATTATGTGCTGGAAGGCCCGAGCGTGATTCGCACCGCGATGATCATCACGGACAAACCCGAAGAAGTCGCCCAGCGCGTTTTCGCCAGTTTGCAGCGCGGCGCCACCAGTTGGAAAATCAAAGGCGAATACACCGGCGCCGAGCGCACCATGCTGTATGTGACGGTCGCGCGGTCGCAAGTGCGAGACTTGAGGGACGAAGTTTCACAAGTAGATCCCAACGCCTTTATCGTCATCGGCATGGGCCATGCCGCATACGGCGCCGGTTTCCGCCGGGTCAGGCGGCTGCAAGCCTAGTTCAGCGAAGATGTTCGCCGGCGTTGATGCGCAAAAGCTCGCCGGTGATGAAGTCTTCCTGGCAGAGATAAACAACGGCCCGCGCCACATCTTCGGGCGCTCCGGTCCGTCGCAAGACGTTTCGCTCGCCGATGCGCGCCCAATCTTCATCCGATATCGCGCGGCCGGCGGGCTTCATAACCGCCCCCGGCAAGATGGCATTGACGCGTATGGAGGGCCCCAGCGTCAAGGCGCTGACCTGCGTTAGCATCCACAATGCGGACTTGCTGATGCCATGATGCGGGTATTCCCGCCAGGGACCATCCGCGCCGGCATCGCAGATATTGATGATGACGCCGCCGGGTATCGGATTTTCCGCCATGAGCCGCGCCGCCCGCTGCGTGATGAGAAAGGGCGCGCGTAAGTTTATCGCCATCGTCAGATCCCAATCTTCCAGCGTCACATCCAGCAGCCCCCGCCTTTGGAATACCGAGGCGCTGTTCACGACAATATCCAACCCTCCGTAGCGCTCCCGCAAGGCGGCGAATACGAGGTCCACGCCCTCGGCCTGGCTGAGGTCAGCCGCGACCCCGTGAGCATCGACGCCCAGCGATTTTATCGCATTTAAGGCGTCGCGCACTTCTGATGCTTCGGCGCGATGATAATGCGCCAGGATATGCGCGCCCTGCTTCGCCAGTTCCAGAGCGATGGCCCGCCCGACCCGCCGCGCTGCCCCGGAAACCAAGGCTACTTTGTCGCTCAAGTCCATGCGCATCTCCGCCGCTCCTTACTGCTCTGCTTCGGCGTCCGCCAGCGCGGCCAGATAGGCGTCCATCTCTTCGTATTTCATTTCGCCCAGCTTCAGATGACGCGCGATGCCTTCGCCGTCGATCACAAAGGTGGTCGGCAGGTTTTGCACCCCGTAGTCGCGCTTGACGACTTGGTTGATATCCATCGCCACCGGCAGGTTCTCGATGCCAATCTCCTGCAGAAAGCTGCTGATAACCGCGGCGGTCTCGCCGAGATTGACGGTGAGCAAGGCCGGTCCGTTTTCGTTTCCACTGTGCTCGGCGACAAATTCTTCCAGCGCCGGCAATTCTCTCACACAAGGCGCGCACCAACTCGCCCAGAAATTGAGGAATAGCGGCCGCCCGGCATAATCCGAGGGCGAGACGAGCGTCAGGCCATCAAGCCGGGGCAACTCGAAATCCGGCGCTTTGAAGTTCAGTACGCTGCGCGGCGGCGCCGGCTGGAAGGTGGGCGCGGCCCTAGGCGCGCTGCGGGTCTCAATGACGAGCATCAGCAGAGCGACGAATATGCCGAAGAGCGGCAAGATGAGCAGAACGAGCAGTGTGGGGGAGGGGCTGCGGGAGTCTTGCGGCGACATGGTTGTCAGAATGTCCAGCTTTCCTTTTCCATGAAATCTTCAAAGGAAAGGTATTCGATACCGAAATGCGAGCAGATGTTGGGGATTCCTGCTGCGTGATCGCGAAAGGCTTCATTTGTGACCACAATGCCGTCTACATTCGCTGCGCGGGCTATAAGCCATGGATCCGCATTGCGACCACCTTTTAGAAGTGTTTTTCGCGGAATATTCTGCCGAAAGTGACGTATGTTGAATATCCTACCAACATAGTCTTCTTCTTGAGTTGTTGGCGTTGGAAATAGTTCTTTGTATTTGTTTATTTCCGCAAGAATACTTGCGTCATTTGAATGCTGAAGTTCTCGTCGGACTTCTCTCGTTGATGTAATTCGTCTCTCTATCACCATCGCCTCAAATCTGGTCCACAGCGTTGGGAATCTCTGTCGGTAGTAAAATCGGAATTGCTGCGACAAAACCATCGTGTCAAATACATACATTAGGTATTGCTCCGAACCAGATAGTCTTCGAGCTTGTTGAGATTCTTGGGCTTAATGTCGAGATAATCTCCAAGTTGCTCGTAAGTAATCCGATTCTGGTAATACCGCTGAAATGCCAGAGAAATGTATTCTTGTCCTAAGTACGTAATCCAACTGTAATATTTATTTCCGCCTCCTTTTCGAGTCGTTCGCTGTTCTGCCCACGCCTTTGCGGCATTTGTGTATTCCGCTTGAGAAATCAGCTTTCGGTCGAGCAGCTTTCTATAAATCACTTCGCGGCTAACATTTAATTGGTTAGCCATATCACTTGCAAGCTCTCTAGAATCTTCGCTTATGCGGCGGAATCCGAATATTTCTTCAAAATAATCATTGAAAAAATCGTCTGGTACTAGAGTTTTCGCCGCTAGTCGATTGCAAATAATTTCGATTCTACGATTGTCGTCTTGCAGTGTGTCAATGAAGTCATCGTTGTCCGTATCGACACCGCTTGTATTGAATAGCAGGTGGGCCAGTTCGTGAAATAAAGTAAATACTTGCCTCGTGCGAGAATTTGAATTGTTTACGTAAATTACTGGAAACTCAGAATCGTATAGGCTAAACCCTGAATAGCGGCTGTTTTCCTGCCCAAAGGCGTCCTTAAATACGTAAATTCCAGAGACGTAAAACGCCTTGCGCCATTCCTTAAACGCTGTATCTGCATCTTTCCAACCTAACTGGGCTTCTAGAGGAACACCGAGGAAGCTACGAACATCATTCGCAATCGTGTCGACTGATGAGCTAATAGGTGGTTGCAGTACTTTAGTTATTATTCGAGTCGCTGGATTGCGTCCGAGATTTAGTTCGTCCAACCCGATTTGAAAGGCTCGCGCCTTTCTCAGCAGTAGTCTGATTTTTGGCGGTAGTTCGTCCAGGATCGTGGTTCCCAATGTACGGAAAGTCTCCTCGATATCTGGGAAATCAGGTCTTTCGGGAAAATAAAATACAGAGACAGGCACTTTCAATTTGTCCGCAAGCCGCTCCAACTGTGGATACGTCGGACGACCGTTTCCCCTTTCCCAATCATCAAGTTTAGGAAAGTCCTTCAATATGCGGGGATCGCCCGATTTGTATCCCGCCTTTTCGCGTGCCCAGACAATTATGTCAGCATTCAGGGACATGTTCGCTGCTCCGACTACTCATCCGCATCTTGCATAACATAGCACATAAATGGAAACATAATCGAAAGCACAATTGTACGTTTCGACAAAGCTATCGACTACGATTGGTTGGTATAGGCAGTAAATCACTCAAACACCCAGCGATCCACAGCCCGCGCCCAGCCGCCGCACAATTCCGCCTCCGCGAAAAAGTTCGCCACCTCAAGCTCCCCGTTCTCGACGCTATCCGATCCATGCACGAGATTCCGCCCGATCTCCAAGGCGTAATCGCCGCGGATGCTGCCCGCCGCCGCCTCGGATGGCTTGGTCGCGCCGATGGTCGTCCTTGCCGCCACGATCGCGTCGCTGCCTTCCAGCGCCATCACCACCACCGGCGCCGAGGTAATGTATTCGACCAGGCTGGCGAAGAAGGGGCGTTCGCGGTGCACATCATAATGTTTCTCCGCCAATTCGCGGCTGACTTGCAGCAATTTCATGCCGATGATTCTCAAACCGCGCTGCTCAAACCGCTTGATGATTTCGCCGGTCAAACCGCGCTGAACAGCATCCGGCTTCACGATGATGAGTGTGCGTTCCAAGGGATTGCCTTTCTCGATTGTTCGTCCGTCAGCTAACGCTGCTATCATACAGGCGGGCGCGGCAAATGTGTATGCGCAGCGCTGAGACGGCGGCGGCGCTTCCGTGTAATGTCATAATGCGCCTCTTCGAAGTCTGCTATGATACTGGCAGCGCAAATCCGCCCGGCGCCTAACCGGCCGCCTTTGCCATATCGCTAACGCAAAACAATTGACCGGTTTGGCCATCGTAGCGCGGCGGTTGATGAGAAAAGAAGGGAACGAGCATGACGGCGTCTTTCTGGAGAGAGCAGGTGGTAATCGTGACGGGCGGCGCCGGCTTCCTCGGCCGCCACGTGGTGGATGAGCTCCGCGCGCACTCCGCCCGACGAATCATCGCGCCCCGCCGCTCTGACTATGATCTGCGCGAGCAGGACGCGGTCCAGCGCCTCTACGCCGATCATCCCGATGCGACGATGGTCATTCACCTGGCAGCCAACGTCGGCGGCATCGGCATTAACCGCGAGCACCCCGGCCTCTTCTTTTACGAAAATATCATGATGGGCACACTGATGCTGGAATATGCGCGCCGGGCCCGCGTCCGCAAATTCGTCGGCGTCGGCACGGTTTGCAGCTACCCGAAATTCGCGCCGGTCCCGTTCAAGGAAGCTGACCTCTGGAATGGCTACCCGGAAGAGACCAATGCGCCCTACGGCCTGGCGAAGAAGATGCTGCTGGTGCAGAGCCAAGCCTACCGACAGGAATACGGCTACAACGCGATACATCTTCTGCCGGTCAACCTCTACGGGCCGCACGACAAATTCGATCTGCAATCGTCGCACGTCATCCCCGCCGTGATCCGCAAGATGGTGGACGCCCAGGCGAGTGGCGCGCCGCAAGTCACGCTCTTCGGCGATGGCTCGCCCACGCGCGAATTCCTCTTCGTGCGCGACGCCGCCAAGGGCATCGTCCTCGCCGCAGAACGCTACAACGGCGCCGAGCCGGTCAACCTGGGCAGCGCCTTCGAGATCAGCATCCGCGACCTGGTCCAGATCATCGCCGAAGAAGTTGGTTTCAGCGGCGAGCTGCGCTGGGATACCAGCAAGCCCAATGGGCAGCCCCGGCGCAAGCTTGATGTCTCGCGGGCGCAGCGAGAGTTCGGCTTCGTCTCGCAGACGGATTTCCGCGCCGGCTTGCGCGAGACAATCCGCTGGTACCGCGCCGAGCGCAGCCCCGAGTCAATTGCCTGATTTGTTGGTAAACTTGCATCATCTCTGGTAACATTATGCTAGCCTTGTTCTGGTCGCGGTTGGCCATTGGATGTTTTGCACACGCGGGAAACCGGTTGCATAACTGGCGAAATGGCGAAGCGCCAACGGTTCCATTCCGGGGATTGTTGACAGATTCGCAGTGGTGCGACAAACTCTCTTCCATTGCGCGCTCCCAATTTGGAGTTCCGCGCATAGTCGGTAACTTGCGGAGTGAACCATTGGCCTCCGCCGAGCGGGCGAAAAGAGATGCTGTCGGTAAAAGGAGGGTGGCGCGTTGAGCACTTTACTTGATGTCAAAGACCTTGTCGTCCGGTTCTACACGCAGGAAGGCACCGTCTACGCGGTCAACGGCGTGTCCTTCGAGCTGGAAGAAGGCGAGACGCTCGGGATCGTCGGCGAGAGCGGCAGCGGCAAAAGCGTCAGTTCCCTCGCTTTGATGGGCTTGATTCCCAGCCCGCCGGGCAAGGTGGAATCCGGCACGGTCATGTTCGAAGGCCGCGATTTGCTCACCCTCAAGCCGGACCAAATGCGGCTCATCCGCGGCAAAGAAATCGCGATGATCTTCCAGGACCCGATGACCTCGCTGAATCCGGTGCTCACCATCGGCACGCAGATTACCGAGTCCCTTAAACTGCATGAAGGCATGAATACATCGCAATCGCGCAAACGCGCGGCCGACCTGCTCGATCTGGTAGGCATCCCGGACGCCTACCGCCGGCTGGACGATTATCCGCATCAATTCTCCGGCGGCATGCGGCAGCGCGTGATGATCGCTATGGGCTTGTCCTGCAATCCCAAATTGCTCATCGCCGATGAACCGACTACCGCCCTCGATGTGACCATTCAGGCGCAGATCATCGAGTTGGTCAAGCAACTCAAGGACGAATTTAACATGGCGATGATCTGGATCACCCACGATCTGGGCGTCGTCGCCGGCATCGCCGACCGCATTCAGGTTATGTATGGCGGGCGGATAATGGAATCGGGGACGTCCCACGAAGTCTTCCGCGATAGCCGCCATCCTTATACCGTCGGTCTGCTTGGCTCCTTGCCCCGCCTGGATTCGAGCGGGGAAGAAAAGCTGACGCAAATCGAAGGCTCCCCGCCGGATATGCGCAATGAACCCGCTGGCTGTCCTTTCGCGCCGCGCTGCGATGTGCGCGAATATCTGCAACTGGAAAAATGTTGGGATCAGCGGCCGCCGCTGGAAAACGTTCCCGATGCCGACGGCGGGAGCATGCATATCATGTCCTGTTGGGCCGATATCCGCGAGGGGGTTTTAGAAAATGTCTAGTCCAGCTATGGCAGTCGATAAGCAAAAAGTCCTTGACGAGAACGATCATATCCTCGAGGTATCTGACCTCAAAAAACACTTCCCCATTTCTTCCGGCATCGTTTTTCAACGCCAGGTCGGCGCGGTGCGCGCGGTCGATGGCGTCAGCTTCAACGTAGTCCGCGGCGAGACCCTGGGCTTGGTGGGAGAATCCGGCTGCGGCAAGAGCACCACTGGCAGGACGATCTTGCAACTCTATCGCCCCACCGAAGGCAGCGTCAAATTCGAAGGGCAAGAGCTGTCCACCATGACCGGCAATGACTTGCGCCAGATGCGCCGGCGGATGCAGATTATCTTCCAAGACCCCTTCGCGTCCTTGAACCCCCGTATGACCGTCGGCAGCATCGTCAGCGAGCCGCTGCAGATTCACAATATGTACGCCAACAAGAAAGAACGGCAACAATACGTCGAACAACTGATGGAACGGGTCGGCTTAAATCCCTACTTCATCAACCGCTATCCGCACGAGTTTTCCGGCGGGCAGCGGCAGCGCATCGGCATCGCCCGCGCCCTAGCCTTGCAGCCCAGCTTCATCGTCGCCGATGAGCCGATTTCGGCGCTCGATGTCTCGATTCAGGCCCAAGTCGTCAACCTGATGGAAGAGCTGCAAGACGAGCTCGGCCTGACTTACCTCTTCATCGCCCACGACCTCAGCATGGTCCGCCATATCTGTGATCGCGTCGCCGTGATGTACCTGGGCAAAATCGTCGAGTTGGGGCCGGTCGATGAAGTCTACGACAACCCGCAGCATCCCTACACCCAGGCCCTGCTCTCGGCGGTGCCGGTGCCGGACCCCGTCGTCGAAGAGGATCGCCAGCGCATCATCATCTCCGGCGATCTGCCCAACCCGGCCAATCCACCCACCGGCTGCAACTTCAATACGCGCTGCCCGGTCGCCTTTGATCTCTGCTACCAAGAGCCCGACCCGCCTCTGATCGAGGTCCGTCCCAAGCACTTCGTGAGTTGCCATCGAGTGACCTAGCGTTTTCCTGGCGGCGTCTTTGAACTGAGCACACACAATCGAATACTTGGCTCCACTGCAAGCGCTTGATCTATTGGAGGAAACGATGAACCGCGCAAACGCCGCAGCATGTATTTTAGCCGCCTTAATTGGGTTGTTGCTTGCCCTACCCGTGAGCGCTTCAACGCCGCTTGAAGAACTGCCTGTAGACTACGTCCCGTACTACCCACCGGCTGCCACCAAGAGTTTATCCAACATTGCTACTGATTTAAGCCGCCTGTCTAGCGTTCCGGAGTTTGACGATCGTCGCCTGTGGGAAATACAATGGGAACTTCTTACGATCGCCCAGGCTCTGTTTGGGAAGCTTGATGACTCCGTTACCATTGGCCAACCGGAATTTGCAGCCGATGGACCATTCATCGTCAACTACCCGGGCTACAATAACGCAAATGCGATGCTGAGCTACAAGGCTCTTGATTCCTGGCCGACCGTCGTCTACGAATTGGCGTACGAGACGGTACATCTGCTCAACCCGACAGCCGACCCGCGCAACATGCTTGCGGAGGGCGTAGCCGTCGCTTTCACGATGTACGCTCAGCATCTCTATGGCCTCGATATTCAATTGCCTGACGATCAACCGCATATCAAAGCGCTGAGCCTGGTTGCGTCGCTTCCCGACGACGCGCTTGTCTCGGCCAGCCGTATCCGCCGCGAAATCGGCCAGTTTAACGACGTAACCCAGCAAGACCTGCTTGACCTATATCCTGATTTGGACGGCGAGATCGCGTTTGAGTTGACACGTCCGTTCATAGCGGAGAGCAAGCCTCGCAAGGCGGCGCCGATCACGCGCCCAATTTCGCGTGAGTATGCGTATCCAGCAACTGCGACGCGGCACGCGGACTTCGCGGCGACGGAACTCATTGGACTTGTCGATGCGCCCGAGGATGATCCGCAGGCGATGTGGCAAGTGCAGCTTGAGCTCTTGACGCTGGCCGAGGACATTTTCGGTCCCCGAAATCCAAAGTTTCAGTTGCGGGCGCCGCAATTTCGTGAGACAGGTCCAACAATCAGGTTTAGCGTTGACAGGAAATCCGTGGCGACTGAACTGAGTGATTACGGTCGACAGCATTGGCCGACCATTGTTTTTGAAATGTCTCACGAAACTGTACACCTGATTGACCCCGTTGTAGGCAACGCCAACTATCTTGAGGAAGGCGCGGCTGTCGCATTTTCGCTGCATGCTCAGAGTGTTTACGGTCTCGTAGTTTACGTGCCGCCGGACGCGCCGTACGTGTGCGCGCTTGACATGCTGCATGAATTGCCTGGCGACGCGCTTGAGGCGGCGGGTCGCATCCGCCGTGAAACGGGACCCTTGAGCGAAGTCGAGACGGAAGATTTGCTCGCACTGTTTCCGGACCTGGACAGGCGCTATGCGGAAATCCTGACCAGCAGATTCTCCGTGCGTCGCGATCCCTGCGAGACCTTTACTGCAACACGGGCTGGCTTGAACGTTGTGCGCGACCCCCGCTATCCAACAGTCGCCGCGAGACAATCTCGGTTCGAGTTGATGGATATCTACAGTCTGGTTGACGCGCCTATTGACGATCCCGAAATGATGTTGAAGGTGCAGGAAGAGCTCTTGACGCTGACGGAGGACATTTTCGGTCCGCGAAATCCCGATTATCAATTGCTGGAGCCGCGATTCTACGAATTTGGCCCGACATATACGTTTAGCGGCGACGGTAAGTCTGTGTGGATAGATTTAGGATTAAACGGTCAATTCTATTGGCCGACCATCGTGTACGAGATGGGTCACAGCTTGTTGCTTACTTTCGATGGCCCGGGGCTCCCCACCTATCTTATGGAAGGCGCGTCAATGGCGTTTGCGCTTCATGCGCAGCAACTGTATGGCCTCGAAGTTTGGGAGCCGCTGCCGGAGGAACCTTGGGCCTGCGCTCTTGAGCTAGTCAATGAATTGCCCGGCGACGCGCTGGAGGCGGCCGGTCGCTTGCGCCGTGAAGTGGGATCATTGCGCAAGGTAAAGGTCGCAGACCTGCTTGACCGCTTTCCCAGCCTGGATCCTGGAACGGCAGAATCACTGACACGCCGCTTCGATTTTCGGAGCAATCCTTGCGATGCCCGTTCCGACTGATCGGGATTTACACACCGGTTTAGCTGCCAATAGTTTGAACGGCCGGCGATCTGCCCAACCCGGCCAATCCGCCCACCGGCTGCAACTTCAACACGCGCTGCCCGGTGGTGTTCGACCTCTGCTATCAAGAGCCCGATCCGCCTCTGATCGAGGTCCGTCCCAAGCACTTCGTGAGTTGCCATCGAGTGACTTAAAAGCTCTACAGCATGGGAAAATGTAAGGGCGACCCACCGGGCCGCCCTCTTACGATTTATCAGTGCCCGCGGAGTGCTGTCATCAATTCGCGGACACAGCCAGAACGCCAGTCTCAGCTAGCAACCGCTTCTTTTGAAATGACGCGAAATGACGAAGTTATTTCACCTGCGCGGCCGCCCAAGTCGACGACAACATACCAATGCCCGGAACGAGGAATCTCGAATACTACTGGCGACTCATCGTAATGCCCACCATCAAAGCTGGGCACACGCCCATAACGATACTTCCGAAGATTGTCACTATCCAACAGGCGCACATTTGCCGCGCTCGTGATGGAAACTTCAACCGTTTCACTGCCTGATAAGTGCCCTAAATCATGTTTGATGAATTGCATCGTCAAGCAACCTTTCTTCAATATAACCCACATTGTACCACAGGATTTCTACCAGCTTTAAACTATATACCGGTCGCTAGCAATATCATTTGTATCGGCCAAAATCGATTTCGAACAAATGATTAGCATCCACGTGTATTAGTCTCCTGACCCCTGCAAGTAAAACTCCACAATTGCCTTGCGGATTTCATCAGCAATTCCCTCAATTGTGTTGATTGCGGTATTCCAAGCGAGGAGTTTGGCCACTGACGGCCGGTACGCTCTCACATCCGCTTCATTGACATTATGCCAAATTGGGAACAGCACTCGATCTTCGGTAACGGCCAGGTATTCCAAACTGTCTAATTCGTATTCTGTCCATCGCTTGGCAAAGAAGTCTTGCGACAATACAAGTATGCCGAACCGACTCCCCTTGATTCCCGCGTTGAGTTTCGCGACCAGATTGTCACCGATCTTGAGTTCAAACTCGTCGTACCAGACTCGCAGTCCATGCTCTTGCAACCGCAGCGCCAGCGGTCGCGCTACATCCTCCTTATCTTCTGACGCATGCGAAAGAAAGATGTCATATTGATAATCGTCCTTCTGAATTATGCGCTGTGCCAATTGCCACTCCTGATCGCTCGCCGACGCCCACGACGAACCGAAGGTAGCGTACAAACAAAACAGAAATTATACCAATGTTACTTTTTCTGCGGTAGTCACTAAGCAAACAAAAAGAGCGAGCCGCCGGCTCGCCCCAACATATTCAGTAAATTGTGTGAATTACGCCGCCACCGGACCATCCACAATCGCGACGAATTCCTCCGCGTTCAGCGTCTCCTGCTCAATCAGGATCTCCACCAACTCGTCCATCTTGTCCTTCTGCTCCAATAGCAGCGTCTTCGCGCGCTCATAAGCCGCCTGCAAGATCCGCTTCACCTCGTCATCGATCTGCTGCGCGTAGTGCTCGCTGTAATCGCGCTGCTCGGCGATCTCCCGCCCGAGGAAGACCGCCCCTTGTCCATTCCCGTAAGCGCGCGGGCCCAGCAGGTCGCTCATGCCGAACTGCGTCACCATCGCCCGCGCCATGCGCGTCGCCTGCTGCAAGTCATTGCTGGCGCCGGTCGTGAACTGCTTGTAGATGATCTCCTCAGCCGCGCGCCCGCCCATCGCCGCCACGATGTCGTCCTCGAATTTCTCCCGCGTGATCAGCATGTCATCGCCATCGGGCAGCGGCATGACATAACCGCCGGCCCGCCCGCGCGACACAATCGTGATCTTGTGCACCGGGCTGGTATTTTCCAGCAAGTGGAAGAGCAGGGCATGCCCCGCCTCATGATAGGCGACCTTCTCTTTCTCCTCCGGCGTGATCACCCGGCTGCGGCGTTCCGGTCCCATCACCACCCGCTCCATCGCCTCCTGCATCTCGCTCATGCCGATGGACTTCTTGTCCCGCCGCGCCGCCAAGATGGCCGCTTCGTTGACCAGGTTCTCCAGGTCGGCGCCGCTGAAGCCGGCCGTGATCTTCGCCAGCGCCTCCACATCCACATCGCCCGCCAGCGGCTTGCCCCGCGAATGCACCTTGAGGATCTCCTGCCGCCCCTTGACATCGGGATTGTCCATCACCACCTTGCGGTCGAAGCGGCCCGGACGCAGCAACGCCGGATCGAGGATGTCGGGCCGGTTGGTGGCGGCGATGATGATGATATTCGTGTCATTGTCGAAGCCGTCCATCTCCACCAGAATCTGATTCAGCGTCTGCTCGCGCTCGTCATGCCCGCCGCCCAAGCCAGCGCCGCGATGCCGCCCCACCGCGTCAATCTCGTCAACGAAGACGATGGCCGGCGCTTCCGCCTTGGCCCGCTCAAACAAGTCACGCACGCGACTGGCGCCGACGCCGACGAACATCTCGACGAATTCCGAACCCGAAATGCTGAAGAAAGGCACGCCGGCTTCACCCGCCACCGCGCGCGCCATCAAGGTCTTGCCCGTGCCCGGCGGGCCCACCATCAGCACGCCCTTGGGCACACGCGCGCCCAGCCGAATGAACTTCTCCGGCTCCTTGAGGAACTCCACGATCTCCTTCAAGTCCTCCTTCGCTTCTTCGGCGCCGGCCACATCCTTGAAAGTCACTTGCGGACGCTCCATATCGCGCGAGACGCGCGGCTTGCTGCGGCCGAAGCTCATCGCCTGGTCTTGCCCGGCGCGCATCGAGCGCATCATCCGCCACAAAAACCAGACGATGATCAAAATCGGCACGATGCCGATCAAGATCTGGAAGATGAGCTGCGGCGAGTCATCGGTCGGCTCGAAGAAGTAATCCACATTGCTTGCGCCGAGGGCCTGCAGCTGCGTGTAAAAGTCCGACGACGGATTCTTGAAAACCGTCTCGCTGGTATTGTCGGTATAGGTCACGACCAGCTCGCGGCCGCCGCCGCGCTCGACAATCCTTTCCACGCGCCCCTGCTGAATGTCCTCCATCAGGCGATTCATGGGCCAGCTGTTATCCAACTGCACCGCCGCCCGCCCGTTGAATACGAGCAGCGCCATCGCCAGCACGATGACACCCAGGACGATCCACATCCTCTGCGCGTTGGGGTTGCCAAACGGGGATTTCCCGCCTTCGTTGTTCTTCTTGCCATCCTTGCCCCCTTCCGTGACGTGACGCGGGGGCTCTGAGCGGTTGTTCATCGAGGCTACTCCATCAGTTTCTCGGGCGGCGAGATATCAATTTCCGGCATCTCGCCTCATTATCAATGACCGGTTTCATGAGAAAAAGGTGATAATTTGCCGCCATATAGCCTCCCCTTCACGATAATTCGACGCCGTCAGCCTCCCGTCCTCAGCCGCCGCCTGCCTTGTAACCCGGGCGCGCCGAATTCTATCAGCAGACTTCACTATATCTTAACCGCCTTGTGGCTGAATTTTCTCACCTGTTCCTGTATCATTGAGTGGCAGATTAGCCACATCCGCCGGGGAGCAAACGACGCAATTATGATTAATCGCGGCAATGAAGAATGGATCGCTTCGCTGCGGGCGCAGGGGGAGCCGGCGCAAGACCAGGCTCTGGCTGATTTGCGGCTGCGCCTTCAACGAGGCATCTACTTTTATCTGAGTCAAGACCGCAGCGACCTGCGCGGCCTTTCCGCCCAAGAACTGGCGCAGATGTCCGAAGACCTCGCGCAGGACGCCACCCTGCGCGTCATGGACAACCTGGATAACTTTCGCGGCGAGAGCCGCTTCACCACCTGGGCCAACAAAATCGCCATCCGTCTCGCCATCAGCGATTTGCGGCGCGCGCGTTACAAAGACTTCAGCCTGGATGAATTAACCGCCGAGGGCGAGTTGCTGCCCGTATCAAGCCGCCTGGCCACGGCGATCGCGCCAACGCCGGAGAAAGTCGCCGAGCGCGATGATGTCATGGAGAAGATCGAAATCGCGCTTAAAGAGGCGCTTACCGAGCGGCAATATCAGGCGCTGGTGGCGATCGCGCTCAAGGGCATCCCGATGGACGTGCTGGCTGAACGTATGGACACCAACCGCAACGCCCTCTACAAACTCATCCACGATGCCCGGCGCAAACTCAAAAACCACCTGGAAGCGCAAGGCATCTCCACCGATTATATGATGAACCTGTTTGGGAATTGAGGCCGCTAAGGCTTCAGCGCCAGCAACGAGCCGAAGCACATCTCATCAGCTGTGCCCTCGCCCCATACGACATAACGCGGATCATCCGACAGCGAATTGTCCCAGGCGCACTCCATCCGCAGCACATCGCCATAAGAGACTTCAAGGGGCTCGACAAAATAATACTGATCCTGCCAATGGAAATCCCAGCGCGGGATATCCAGCAGCAGCAGCGAGTCTTCGCTATCCGGATTCAACTCCATGCGGAAGCTCCGCCCCAACTCGTGCATGTGGCCAGAAACACTGTAGAGCGTGAGGGACTTTGTGATCGGATAATCACAGTAGCCAATTGCATTCTCTCCCGTGTTCGCGGCATAATCCGCCAACCTTTGACCGCACTCGCGCAATAGATAATCGGGGGTATAGCGCGCGTCTTCTCCATAAAGTTCGGCGACGCGTTCAATTGCGGCCCCCCGCTCGCATTGTGGCCCTTCAAGCCCGGTCGGGCAAGGAATCTCCACCGGCGCCGCTAACGAGATATTCATGAGTTCGGTGAGTTCGCTCTCGGCTGATTCCAATTGCAAGATGATTCGGCTTTGATCCGGCTGGCGGGCGGTCCACAGATTGTAGTGCATCTCTACGACAATATGCTGACCGGGTCTGATGAGGAAACCGGCGCCCTGTGGGAACAAGACCGGCGATGCGCCCGGCGCCCAGCCGCCAATCCCCTCGCCCCCGACGGCTAAGCCAGGCCCTCCATAACAAGACCAGCCCGGACGGCCATCGGCATAGTTGCGCCTTTGAATAACGCGGTCAGCCGTTTCGTCAAATAGATACAAGATATTATGATGCGCCATCTCCGCCACATCGGGGATGAACTCGTAGCCGGTGATAAATTGCGGCGCTTCAATCTCTAGCGGCAAGGCAAAACAGCGGTAATCATCCAGTACATCCGGGTCCGGCTCGTATGGCTCTTCGAGTTGCAATGTCAGGTCAGCCCGAACCTCGACCAGGTCGAATCGATCAGTCGCCGAGGGCGCATAATCATGGCTGTCGCCCATTGCCGCGCCGGCATCAACCCAGGCGGCGATCGTGGCGATCTCCTCGTCCGAGAGGCTGCGGTCATTCTTCAGCGGCAGGTTCGCCCGCGATGGCATCCAGGGCGGCATGATGCCGTTGACGACGTGAAACTTGATGTCATCCGCGAAGAAGACGACATCTTGCGGATCGGTTAATGGCGCGTATGCGGCGATCTGCCCGTCGCTGTGGCAGGCGACGCACCTGGCTTCAATGATCGGCCGCGCATGCTCATGATAAGTCGGGTTCTCCGGCACGGCGACCTCCCCGATCTTCACCTCTTCCACATCGTCGTCATCATGCTCTTCGTCACCATGCGCCAGAGCGATTGCCGCGCTCAAAGCCAATATCAGGACAAGTATCAGGGTTCTCATGACGAATCTCCGACTATTACTGAATGCTTCTCGCTACGTTCAACTACTTTAGGCAGGACACTGCATATCTTATTATAGTCAACGCGAGACAATATATGAAAACAGGACGCGGCTCAGGGCAATCGCTTCAAAATTGAAATCCGTAGCGATAAGAAAATAAACAGAAATTAACCACAGAAGCAACTCCAAGAAAGTAGCGCAACATTCAAGTAGGATAGTGTACGGGCAACTCTTGAGTCGCCCGCCTGCGACAGTCACTACACTGCACGTTTTCGCATGACTAACTTGGTTTTACTTCTGTGTCTTGACGGTCAGTGTCTACGCGACCTGTGGTGAAAATAATTTGAGACGATTGCTCTGGACGCGGCTGCCTATACAGATTCCTGCGCCCAGATAACTAAAGCAGCGGCCGCCCGCCATCTACCGGGATAATATCCCCCGTGCTGAAGCGCAGATGCGCGACCGCCGCATAAACCGCTTCCGCCACATCCTCGGCTTCGGCGATGCGCCCCAGCGGCGTTTTTGCTTCTTGCTCGGCGATCAGCGCCCGCGGCATGCGCCGGGCATATTCGCCGTTCACCCAACCCGGCGACACCGACAGCACGCGGATCTCCGGCGCCAACGCTCGCGCCAGCGATTTGGTCATGCTGTCCATCGCCGCCTTGCTGGCGCAGTAAGCCACATTGCTGCCGACGCCGGTACGTCCGGCGATAGACGAAATGTTCACGATCAGGCCGCCATCCTCCGCGCGCAGCAGAGGCGCAAGCGCTCGGATAGAAGCGAAGGCGCCGCGCCAGTTGACGCGAAAGATGCTGTCTATCAGTTCGTCATCCAGCCCGTCCAGATCCCGATGCGCGACCGCCCGGCTGATGCCGGCGTTGTTCACCAGGATGTCCAGCCCTCCGTATTTCTCCCCGATCGCCTCAGCCAACGCCGCTTGAGCCGCGCTGTCATCAACCGGGCAGCGGATGACGAGATGATTCCCGCCGGCCAGGCTGTTGACAGCCGCCCGCGCCTTGCCTTGATCGCTGTTGTACGTGATGACAAGCTGCGCGCCGGCTGCGGCCAGCCGCCGGCAGATCGCGCTGCCGATGCCGCCGCCGCCACCGGTCACCACCGCCACCTGGCCCCTCAAGTCCCTCATATTAATCGACCCTGAGCTTCCCCGGCGCCAAATCAAAACGAGCGCATTTCCGTCGGCAGATGATCGACGCGGTTCATATAATGCAGCACCGGCCGCGTCCGATCATAGTCGATGCGCGTGATGGCGGTATTGTAATGATAATAACGCATGGTGTAGGGGCGGGATGGCAATTGGCCGAAGATCGCTTTCAGCAGGATGTCAAGAAAACCGGCATGCGAGATCAGCGCGATGACCGCGTCGGTCTTGCTCCACTCGCTCAGATCCTTGGCGACTTTGATGGCGCGAAAGAAACTGTGCGTCTCCGGCTCAAAACCCAGGCTGGCATCATACCAACCCGCCTCCGATACCGTATCCGGCAGGCGATAACCGGGAAACTCGCTTAAGATGTCCGAGCGCGTCATGCCGGCGAATCCGTTGACGGCCCCGTTCTGGCGGTGGAACAAACCGCCTTTCTCATGCAAGTCGGGCCAGATCATCGGCCGCGTATCCAAGGCCGCGCTGACCGGCTGCGTCGTCAAAAGCGAGCGATACATGGCGCTGGTGTAGAGGCGGCTTATGTCAAAGCCTTCTTTGCCCAGGCGCGACTCATCTGCCAGGTAATCCGCCAACGCCGCGCGTTGACGATAACCCAACTCAGTCAAGTCGGGGTCGACCCTGCGATGGTGCATCGTCTCGCTCGTCAAGACATTGTTTTCCGATTGCGCGTGGCGAATGAGATAGACATGCATAGATCAGACCTCCCTGGTCCTGCAATGACGCTGCGGATTGGCGCCGACTCTGATTATAGGCGAATCCCGGCGGAAAGTAAGGCGAGGCTCGCCCGGATTCTTTAAGCGCAACCAAGAATGCTGAGCGCGCCGACGCTATAAAGTTTGACTGGTATTGTAAAAGTAGCCTGAAAAATTCGGAAATACCCTGCGTGACGCCTCGCAGAAATGAGGCAATATCACAATTTTCGCTCCGTCTCGCACGCGGCGACGCTCCCCTTCCCTCATTTTGGGGGATGGGGGCAGAAAATCACGCATTTTTCAGTAATGTCAATCAAGCCTTATAGACTGGTCACATCGGCCGCCTCTGGCTAAACTTGCGCCAGATTGCCAATCCGCCGGCCAAAGACGCCTATGCCCAAAGTTGTCACCCTCACGATGAACCCCGCCCTTGATGTCGCCTCCAGCATCAACTCGGTGGCGCCGGAAATCAAGCTGCGCTGCGGCCCCCCGCGCTTCCATCCCGGCGGCGGCGGCATAAACGTGTCGCGGGCGATTCGCTTCCTCGGCGGCGTATCGAGCGCGGTCTACGCTGCCGGCGGTCACACCGGCGCCATGATCACGCAGCTTTTGGCCCGCGAAGGCATCGATTATCATCCGGTGCCCATTGCTGGCATCACCCGCGAAAGCTTTGTCGTCTACGAAGATAGCACGAGCCTGCAATACCGCTTCACCCTGCCCGGGCCGGAATTGTCAGCCGAAGAATGGATCGCCTGCCTCGAGGCAGTTTTTAACCTGAGCCCCGCCTACCTGGTCGCCAGCGGCAGCTTGCCCGCGGGCCTGCCGCTGGAGTTCTACGGCGAGATAACGCGCTACGCCCGCCAACACGATATTCGCGTCATCCTGGATACGGCGGGCGATGCGCTGAACCACGCGCTGGGCAAGGGCGTCTACCTGATCAAGCCGAACCTGCGCGAGCTGGAACTGTTCGCCGGCGAGAAAATAAGCGACGAAGCGCAAATCAAAACCGCCGGCCGTCGCTTGATCGCCGAAGGCCTGGCGGAAGTCATCGTCCTGTCCCTCGGCGCGCGTGGCGCCGTCTTGATTACCCGCGAGGACTACCTGCACTTTCACGCGCCGGTGGTGCCGATCAGGAGCAAGGTCGGCGCCGGCGACAGCATGGTCGGCGGTATCGTCAAAGCTTTGGCGGAGGGACGCAGCTTGCCCGATGCCGCGCGCTTCGGCGTGGCTTCCGGCAGCGCCGCCGTCATGACGCCCGGCACGCAACTCTGCCGCCGCGACGACGCCTATCGACTCTTTGACGCCGTCACGGTAACATCCTAAGCCGCTGCCAACTTCGTTAAGGCATAATCGAAAATATTGTAGGGGCGACTCTTGAGTCGCCCGCCTATGCGCCGACGCAGATGATTTTTTCGCATGGCTAACTCGGTGCTGCTTAGATCAGGAGAGGATCACAAATGAGCACGATTCAAGCGCGCAACGTCAATCATCCGGAGCATCGCGAGAATCTCAAAGAGGAAAAATACACTCACATCCGCGCCGCCATGCTGGCCAGCCTTCCCGTTGAGGGCTGGATGCCCTTCTCGGAATTGGAGGACAAGGTCCGCGCTTGGCTCAGCGATAACCATGTGCCGCAGTCGCTTTTCCCCAAGCCCGGCTCTGTCCGCTGGTACTGCAAGGCGGTGCAGCTCGATCTGGAAGCCCGCGGCGCAATCGAGCGGCAGCCCAAAAAATCGCCCCTGCATCTGCGCCGATGCGAGTGACCCCGCCGCTAATCGCACACCACGGCCTCGGGCGCTAACTCCTCGGCGCTATTCCAGATTCTCCGCCATTCATCGAGATACAGCGCGGCGATATCGGCATGGCGGATGATCATGATATTTTCGTCATTGCGCTCCGCGGCGCTGCGCGAGAAGTTGAAGGAGCCCGTGATCACCGTGTCCTCATCGATGATGATGACCTTGTGATGCAAGACATAACGATTGCCGTCTTGCCGCACTGCCGCGCCATTGCAGTGCAAGGCGGGCAACTGACTCCAATCGGCTGTGCTGTTGCGCTTCTCGAATACGCCTTCGATTGTCACTCCCGCCTCCGCCGCCTGCCTCAGCATCGCTTCCGCCAGTTCCCCCAGCGAAAATACGAAGGTCATGAAGCGGATCTTCCGCTGCGCCCGCGCGATTTCAGCCGTCAGCGCCTCGATCTCGTCCGCCTCTGATCCAAAGAAGATGCTGATCTCGCCACCATCCTGCGCGAGCCGGACCGGCCCGCCATCGCTTGAACGCTTGCCGAACTCGCCGCGCTCGAACATTTCATCGAACTCGGCTTGATACGCGGCCGCGGCCGCCGCGCTGACCAGCGCAAAGGCGTTGTTGTTGTTGCGATAGCTGCCATTAACCGTGTAATTCCACGATCCCGTCCAGACCGTCCGCTGGTCGATGATCGCGAACTTGTTGTGCATGAGGCCGGAGCGGCTGTCATCGCGAATTGCCACGCCCCTCGCTTGCAGGTCGCGCAGGTGCGTATCGCGCTTGTCATGCAGCCCATGATCGTCATCGGTCACCATCCGCACGCGGACGCCGCGATCATGCGCCGCGGCAATGGCGTCACGCAAGGCATCGCTGTTCAATTCGAAAGCGGCAATATCGAGTGTGGCGGTCGATAAGTCAATGGCGGCGGCCAGCGTCTCATCCAGCCCATTAGCGTAATCCTCCCGGTCGCTGCCCCCGTCCGGCTCATTGAAGTAAAGCTGCCAGCCCCGCCCGCTGTATCCGCGCCCGAAATCGAATGCGACCTCGCTGTACGCGGCCGCGGACGGCGTGATAGCGGCTAATGGCCTGCTTGCCGGCCCCGATCGCCCAATATGGGAGGCGCGCAATGCGAACGCGGCCATGCCCAATATCAAGGCGGCGAGCACGACCAACGCGCGTCCTGTCCGACGCCGTCGCCGGTTCTTGTATGGACTTGCCTTTTGAATCATAGGCAACTGATTCTGCCATGCCACGCCCCCTCCAGGCAAGCGACCGTTACCGCTTTCGGCCCGCCATGATACAATTCGGCGATTTGGCCGCTCGAACATGATGATCCAGCTATGTCCCTGCTCACCGCCAGCGATTTGGGCAAATACTACGGCCCTGATGAGATCTTCAGCGGCATCAGCATCGCTGTGGAAAAGGGCGCGCGCATCGCCTTGGTCGGTCCCAACGGCGCCGGCAAGACGAGCCTGCTGAACATCCTGGCCGGCATCGACCTGCCCACGCCGGGCGCGCTCAGCCTGGCTCGCAATCTCCGCCTGTCATTCTTGCCGCAGCGCCCCGAACTCGCCGGCGAGCACAGCCTCTGGGCTGAGCAGCTTAAAGCCTTTTCGCAGCTGCGCGAAATGGAATCCCAGCTCGCCGGGCTGGAGCGGCAAATGGCGGACGCCGACGGATACGAAGGAGCTTTGCAGCGCTATGGCCCGCTGCAAGCCGAGTTCGAGCGCCTCGGCGGCTACAGCTATGAAGCCCGCGTCAAGAGGGTGCTTTCCGGGCTGGGCTTCAGCGCCGCCGACTATGATACGCCCCTGCCTCAACTCTCCGGCGGGCAAAAAACACGAGCCTTGCTCGGCCGCCTGCTCCTGGAAGAACCGGACCTGCTGATACTCGATGAGCCCACCAATCACCTTGATATCGGGGCGGTCGAATGGCTGGAGCAATACTTGGCTAACTTCGCCGGCGCCGTGCTGGCGGTCAGCCACGATCGCTACTTCATCGACAACTTCGCCAAAACCGTCTGGGAGATCGAATACCGGCAACTGCGAGTATATCGCGGCAACTACAGCGCCTACTTCAAGCAGCGCGCGCAACAGCGGGAAACGCTGCGCCAGGCCTATTACTGGCAGCAGGAATTCATCCGCAAAGAACAGGAGTTCATCCGCCGCCACATGGGCAGCCGCGGCGCCGCGCAGGCGAAAGGCCGGCTCAAAAAGCTGGAGACCATGCGTAAGCGCGGCCGTATCATCGAAAGCGGTCCGGGGCAGCGCCGCAAGATGTTTATCGAATTGGACGACATCCAACGCAGCGGCGACCAGGTGATCGTCACGCGCGATTTGCTCATCGGCTACGACCCCGCCCAGCCCCTGCTGGCAGTTCCCGATATCCTGGTCCGGCGCGGCGAGACCATCGCCGTCATCGGTCCCAACGGCGTCGGCAAATCGACTCTGCTAAAGACGCTGAGCGGCGCCCTGCCCGCCCTCGCCGGCGAGCTGCAACTGGGCGCGAAAGTCAAGCCGGGGTACTTCGCCCAAGCCCATGAGACGCTGGTCGCCGAGCATACGCTGCTGGAGGCCGTCACGGCGGTCAAGCCCATGCCCATCTCCCAAGCCCGCGATTGGCTGGGCCGCTTCCTCTTCAGCGGCGATGATGTCTTCCGTGCCATCGCCTCGCTCTCCGGCGGCGAACGCGGTCGCATCGCCCTGGCGAAATTGGCTCTGCAAGGCGCGAACCTCCTCCTGCTGGACGAGCCGACCAATCATCTCGATATCGATAGCCAGGAAGTCTTGCAAGCGGTATTGATGGCTTTCGCCGGCACTGTGCTTCTGGTCAGCCATGATCGCTACCTGATCGACGCCCTCGCCACGCAAATCTGGGAATTGACGCCGGGCGAGCTGCGCCTGACGCACGGCGGCTATCAGGACTATCTGCGCGCGCGCGGCCGCCGCTTGCCGAGCCCTGCCGCCCCCGACGCGAAAAGCTCAACAAAGCGCGCGTTCAAAGCCCCATCCGCTTGCGCCGAAGAAAAGCCGAGCTTGAATCCCTACGAGCGAGCCAAACGCGCGAGCGAATTGGAAGCCCGAATCGAATCCCTGGAAGCCGAACTCAGCGACCTCAGCCGCCAGCTTGATGCCGCCAGCCTGGCCGGCGACGCCGATACGGTTCGCTCGCTGGGGGAATCCTACGCCCGCGCCGAAGAAGCGCTTGAAGCGACGCTGGAAGAGTGGGGCAGCCTGACGGAATAACTGCAATAACCACTCCGTTCTAGGTACATGCGGTACAGGGTGTCGGTTCTCTCTCTATTGCGCCATTGCTTGGAATATCTGCTATACTTGATGGAAGTTTTGCTTGGAAAAACCATGATGATCGCAGATCTTACATCATTCTATTCTACGGAATTAGGCTCGGCATATCTGGGTGATTCGCTTAAACTTTTGGATTACATTGACGATAAGTCAGTGGATCTAATTTGTACCTCGCCTCCGTTTGCGCTGCTCAGAAAAAAAGCCTATGGAAACGTCCACGCAACGCAGTACATTGAATGGTTTATGAAATTTGCCGTGAAGTTCGCCCGTATACTCAAACCGGAAGGTTCTCTTGTAATTGATATAGGTGGTACCTGGATAAAAGGATCTCCTGTGAGAAGTCTGTACCACTACGAGTTGTTGTTGAAGCTCTGTTCTCCCTTGGACGAAGGGGGTTGTGGCTTTAATCTGGCGCAAGAATTGTATTGGTACAATCCGGCCAAGCTTCCAACCCCTGCCGAATGGGTAACTGTACGTCGCATTCGTGTTAAAGACTCGGTTAATACAGTGTGGTGGCTGAGCTTAAGCGAGTTCCCGAAGGCAAGCAACCGAAACGTGTTGAAGCCCTATAGCCAAGCTCAGAAGAACTTAATGAAGAATGGATACAAACCAAAGCTGCGTCCATCCGAACACGAAATCAGCGATAAGTTTGCAAACGACAATAAAGGCGCTATCCCCCCGAATCTTATTGATGGCGCGAACGAAAGCGATGACATCGGGGATCCCGTTCCTGTGAACGTGATTTCAGCGGCAAATACCTCAAGCAACGATCAGTATTTGAGGCTGTGCCGAAAGTATGAATTCAAACCACATCCCGCGCGTTTTCCTAAAGCTTTGCCAGAGTTTATTGTTGGTTTGTGTACGGACAAGGATGATCTTGTTCTGGATCCCTTCGCTGGCTCAAACATGACGGGATATGTCGCCGAATCGATGGGGCGGAGATGGATTGCCTTTGATGAAGTGCAAGAGTATCTTGAAGCCTCTAGGTTTCGATTTTCCCAACCACTGGAGCGCAGTGACGAAACAGTAGGTGCGCGCCCCTCGCAAAAGGACCTGCTGTAAGAATCCTTTCAGAAGGACGCTTGCGATGACGGAATCTCGCCGATTCACTTACGGCGCTCAGTTCACGCCTGTTAAAGTTGACCTTGTGCGTTTGCTTGCGCTTGCCGATATTGCTAATCAAAACCGCGAAAAGCTACAGAATTCCATACTTTCGGAGTTTTTCGCCGACCATGGACGCAATCCCGCGCAGCGACAAGAAAACTCAAGAAAAATGGCAATGAACTGTCTGCTATCTATGAAATCCTATGGTCTTGTAAGTTTTGATGACAAGGGCAAGAGCTATCGCATGACTCCTCTGGCCAGAAAACTGCTTGAACTACGCGAAAGCCCGGCTGCGCTTTATCGGTATTTTTCGATTCACATACTTACGAACCTTGAGGGCTTGATGCTATGCCGAGTTATCGACAGCATCCGCTCCCGTGGAGAACGGACAACTCTCGAGACTTTGGGGGAAGAGTTCAACGAATTGGGAATCAGAATTCCCACGAATAGTACCTACATTAGCACAATGAAGAGCTGGCTCGTTAAAGCTGGCGCGATGCGCTCGCGCGGTTATCAGGTGAATTGGGACGTTGTCCACGATCTTCTCGGTGTGAATCGAGATCTAATTGATGATCTTTTCGCCCTTCCAACAGAACAAAAACATTTCTTGATGTCCTTGATTAGCCTCGGCGCGGTAGAGTTTACGCCATCCAACAAGGTAGCCAGACACACTCGCAACATTTATAGAGTTCGGCTTACAACAAAGAATCTGGTTAAGGACATAATCGAACCATTAGAGTTGGCAGGATTGGTCGAGACGAGGAAACGAACCACCGGTCGCGGCGCGAAGCCGCATGACGTGCGTTTAACTCAAAAAGCGCGTGCGGAGATTCTAGCTCCTCTAATTGAAAATCTTGCCGATGTCAGTGAAATGTCTACGGCAGAACTAAATCGATCCTTTGAAGATGTAATTCAAGATCTGAAGTCGAAGAATAATCATGTAAAGGGTAAAGCCCTGGAACTCTTGGCGGTATGGATCATTAGACTGCTCAGTCTAAAGTTTATCGCCTGGCGCTTGAGAAGTTACCAAGCTACCGGCGGCAGTGAGGTTGATCTAATGGCCGCCTCAGACAAGATCGTCTACAACAGATGGCAAATTCAGTGCAAAAATCAGAATTCTGTCGTTGACCTGAAGGTAATCGCTAGAGAAGTTGGTATTACCTTCTTAACCAGAGCTGACGTTGTCATGATTATAACCACGAGCAAGTTTACCCAAGAGGCTATCGACTACGCGAATCTGGTTTCTGATAGAAGTAGATATTATGTGATATTGCTTGAGAAAGATGACATCACCCGAATAGCGAATGATCGTACTCAAATTGTCGATATACTGAATCGGAAAGCAGAGCGCGCATTTGCAAGACGGGAATTCGCTGTGTCAAATCTCGCTGATGATTCCTTCTTTGGTCCTGTGGAGCGCTAAATTCATCTATTCGGTAAAGGAGAAACATCTTGGATATCACCTGGTACGGCTACAGTTGCTTTCGCATCACCGAACGCGGGCATACCACTGTTTTGACCGACCCCGGCCAGCCGGCGCTCGACCTGGCTCAGCGCGGTTTGAAAGCGGATCTGGTGACCGTCAGTCACGAGCGCGCCGGGCGCCAAGTGGATGATATCCGCGGCCAAAAATACGTCATCGCCACGCCGGGCGAATATGAAATCGGCGAACTTTTTGTCAGCGGGATTCCCCTGCACGTCCATGACGCCGAAACTGGCGCGGCTCAGCACAATATCGCCTACCATTTTGAATATCCCAACGGCCTGAACTTCCTGCACCTCGGCGCCTTGCGTCAAATGCCGGCTGAGTCCGTCATCGAACAGCTTGATGAAGTCCATGCCCTGCTGCTGCCGATAGGCGGCGCGGCGCTCAGCGGCGATCAACTGGCCGATCTGATCAACATGATCGAGCCAAAATATGTCGTGCCGATGCACCCCCCGGCTGTCAACGAAGAGGCCTTTGACGCGGCCCTCGACAGCTTCCTCAAGGCGATGGGCGTCGCCAATGTGGAATCGCAGGAGACGCTGCGGGTGACCGCCGCCGGCTTAAGCGAGCAGACGCAAGTCCTCTGCCTCCTGCCAGCCAAATAAGTTGCCAAGACCTAAATTTCGCAACAATTGCGTTATACTATATGTATTGAACCACTCTGCTGCGAGGGCGTCGCTTGATGCGAAACGGAAATGTCAAAATCCTCATGACTTGGGATATCAAGCCCGGCTTGGACCAGGAATACTTTGAGTTTGTCATGCGAGAATGGGTGCCGAATACGACCAAACTCGGCCTGACGCCCATCGAAGCCTGGTATAACGTTTACGCCAGTTCCGATATGCCGCGGATCATGGCCGGCGCCATCGCCGAAGACGCCAGCGCCATGCGTGATATCATCACCAGTTCCGATTGGGCTGCCCTGCAAGACAAGCTCTTCGAGTACGTCGAAAACTATAGCCACAAAATCGTGCGCGTCACCGGCGAATACCAACTCTAAACCGCCTCATCGACAAGCGCGTGCAACGCATCGCAACAGACGCAAATGGTAGGGGCGACCCGGTGGGTCGCCCGCGTAATCATCCCAACCTCACAATCAGATAACCGGGAGGGGCGACCCGGTGGGTCGCCCGCGAATCATCCCAACCTCACAACCCGATAACCAGTAAGGGCGACCCGGTGGCTCATCCGCGCGAACACCCCAACCTCATAACCCGATAACTGGTAGGGGCGACCCGGTGGGTCGCCCGCGCGAACACCCCAACCTCACAACCCGATAACCGTAGGGTCGACCCGGTGGGTCGCCCGCGTAATCATCCCAACCCAGCGCAATGCGTCAACCGCCCATCGCCACCCGCAGCGAGTCGCAAGCCGGGCAGCCCCCGCCGGGCCGCACGATGGCGTAACCCGCCTGTGGATCAGCGGCATAATAGGTGGCGTCGACATTCCATACGATGTACAAGCGCACATACCCCGAGCCGCGCAAACGATGCACCGCCCCCGCCAGCCAGGCCGCCTGCTCCGCCAGGCTGTTGCCCGCCGCCCAAGCGAATCCGCCCGGCAACGCCGCATAACCTTCGCTTGTCAGATAGCCGAGCTCCGTGAAGCACAACGGCTTGCTCGGGAAGAAGCTGCGATACAGCGTCATCATCCGCGGCAGATACCAGGAATAGTGACCGGAACTGCCGACCGGCGCCCCGCTGGTCGCGTCCGGCGGGACGATGCCGGCATTGTAGTGGACGCCGACGCAATCCATATAATTGGCCGCGCCTGCCGCCGCCATCTGCCGCAAGTAGCAGTCATCATCGCCGCCATTGGGCCCGCAGCCCTGGAAGAAGCCCGTGGGCGCCGGCGCGCCGCTGATCACCATCGTTCCCGGATTGGCCGACTTGATCGCGTTGTAAGCCGCGCTCAGCATCTGCACGTAGTTGGAACCGCTGATCTGCCCCGCCGGCCATTCGCGGTCGATATTCATCTCGTTCCATACCTCAATGGCGTCGGCGCCCCCGCGCGCCAGCCCGGATAGGAAATTGGCGAAGCTCTGGTAATACCCGCCCGGATTGCCCGCGATCTGATTCTTGTCGCCGATCACGCTGAGCAAGACCTTGAAGCCCTGCCCGCGAGCGCCGTCAATCAGATGCTGGAAGTGGCCGGCATCTTCGCCGTGCCATTTCACCTGCCGCTTCACCCAGGTCATGCGCGCATTCTTCATGTGGCCCGGATGTGCGAAGCTCAACGCCTGACCACCCAATTCGAAGCCGCTGGTATTGGCTGTGCTCGGCGGCGGCGGGCCTGCCTCCGGCGCAGTCGTTTCAGCCGGCGCTGGCGGCGGTGGCGCCCCCGGGACCTGCAAAACTTGACCGACGCGCAAGACATCCGGATCCGTGATGCCGTTCAAACGCGCCAGTTCAATATAGGTCGTGTTGAATTGCGCCGCGATGGTCGCCAGGCTGTCGCCGCGCTGCACCGTGTAGGTGCCCGTGGTCGGCTGCGTCGCCGGCGCGGGCGCTCCACTATCGGCCGGCGCTTCCGTCCCCGCCGGGGCCGGCACTTGCAGCACTTGCCCGACATGGAGGACATCCGGGTTCTCTATGTTGTTCATCCGCGCCAACTCAATGTAAGTCGTGCCGAACTGCGCCGCGATCGTCGCCAGGCTGTCCCCGCGCTGCACGATGTAGGTGCTGCTGCCTGTCGGCTGCTGCTGCTCCGCCGGCGCCGGGGCCGGGGCTTGAGGCGCGCCGCCGACCGGCGGTATCGTCAACTGGTTGCCCGCATGAATGATGTACGGTTCGCTCAAACCATTGGCTTGCGCGATTTCTGCGACAGTCTTGTCGTAGCGCCTGGCGATGGAATACAGCGTTTCTCCCGCCTGCACGGTGTGGACTTGCTGCGCCATCACCGCGGCTGACCCCAGTGACAGCAATATCAGTATGGAAAGTGTCAATATGTATACACGGCGCATATCCGCTCCTAGTCTTCCGCTCAAACTCGAAATCAACAGTTACGCGCGTCATTCTAGCATGGGACCAGGAAACACGCTGACGCTGCGCCAGGCATTATGCCGGCCGCCGCTGTCATCAGATCGCTGATCGTGGGGAATTGACGCCGCGCTGCCGCGAGAACTAATGCCCGACTTCCATGCCGTAATCCACCAGGGGCAGTCGCGGATCCATGCCGGGCAAGGTATCCCGCACCCAACTGAACTCGGGATCTTCGCTGCAGGCGAATTCCCGCGTCGAACCCGCCAGGAAGTTCAAGGTATAAGTCACGGTCCCCGGCGCGCTGACCATCGTATAATAACCTTCGGGCATCAAGATAATATCGTGCTGCCGCGCCAGCATCCGCGCGTCCCAGCGCTTGTCGGCGGCGTAGACGCGTTGATAGGCGTAGCCCGTCGGCCGGTCGAACTTGTAGAAGCTGAAGCGGTTCAGTTGCGCCTCCAGCACCTTGCCGCGTTCATCGGCCCGGTGCCTGTCATGCTTGTGCGGCGGGTAGCTCGACCAATTCCCGCCCGGCGTATACAACTCATACACCAGCAAGCGATCAGCCGGGAAAGCGCCGCCGATGATGCGGCACATCTGCCTCGAGCAGTTGCCGCCGCCCAGCAATTGCATCTCCGTATCGCCCGGCCTGATCAATTTCGCCTGCGTCTCGCGCTCGGAGGGCGCCCAGCAAGAAGCGAATTCAAAATCCTCGCTCAGCGACTCAATCGCGAACTCCGTGTTCGGCGGCAAGTAGACCGCGTAGGGCAAACCGCTGAAGACGCTGCCCCGCCGGCCCACCGCTTCAAAGTCGCCTCTGTTGCTGCGGATATTGCAGCGCCCGCTCAAGACCACCGCCACATATTCAAAGGCGTCGATAGCCACCTCGAAGGTCTTGCCTTCGCCCAGGCGCACAGCCGCGAAATTCATCGTCTCCCAGCCGGCCCGCTTGGCGTCCAGCGCGGCGAATGCCCCCGCTCGGCCAGTATCGCTCGCCGGGATATGCAGGCTGTCAGCGCTGTATGTCGCCATCATCGCTCTCCAAAAATATCAGGTCACCAAACCCCGCGTGACCCGCATAAACATGTGCTCGAGGTCCTTCTCTTCTTCGTTGAAACCCAGCAGCGTGATATCGCCCTCAAACAGACGCCGGCTCAAGGCCCCCAGCTCCTCATCGTTGCCCGCGAAATCGACCCGCACCCGCGCCCGCCCGTTCTTCGGGCTGATGATCTCGGCGGCGACCACCGGCCCAATATCGCCCGCCAGGCTCATCACCGCTTCCGCCACAGCATGATCCATCACCGTGATGACAATCTCCCGGTGCGCCATCAACTCCAGCTTCAAATCATCAATGCTGCCCTGCATGATCAACTCCCCCGCTTCGACGATGCCGATATGCGAGCAGACATCCTCGACATCGGCCAGAATATGCGAGGAGAAGAAAATCGTCTTGCCCATAGTCGCCAGCTCGCCCAGCAACTCGCGGATCTCCACCCGCGCCCGCGGATCCAAACCCGAAGCCGGCTCATCCAGGATCAGCACCTGCGGGTCGTGCGCCAACGTCCGCGCCAGCGACAAACGCTGCTTCATGCCGCGGCTGAGCTTGTCCACCATCTCTTCCCGCCGATGCTGCAAGTCCACCAGTTCCAGCAAATCCGCCACCAGCGTCTTGCGCTCATTCTCCGGGATATCGTAACAAGCGGCGAAGAAATCCAGATATTCCCAGACGCGCAAGTCCTCATACACGCCGAATTCATCCGGCATATAACCGATGGCGCGCCGCACCGCCCGCCGATCTTCCAGCACCGAGTGGCCCGCCACCCAAGCCTGCCCGCTCGAGGGCCGCGTCAAGGTCGTCAGGATGCGCATCGTTGTCGTCTTGCCGGCCCCGTTCGGCCCCACAAAACCATAAATCGAGCCGGCCGGCACCTCCAGCGAGATCCCGCGCAGCGCCTCGAAATTGCCGAAGGACTTGTGCAAGTCGTAAGTCTTGATTATCCAGTCCATCGCCTCTACCCGTCCGAACGCGAGAAGTAACGCCCGCTCTGCTCGATTCTTATCTTTCGCACGCGCAAGGTGCCGATGCCCTCCCCATACTGCAAACGCAGCCTTACGGCATTGCCCGGCCCCAGGTATCGCCCCGGATCGCTCAACTCTATCTCGCTGCCATCGCGATATTGGAAGGTTTCATACTCGTCCCGCCTCCAGTCATATAACTCGATCGCCAGCGCCTGCGCGAAGCCGCCCCCGCGATCCACATCCACCAGCATACGCTCCACCGCATCCAGCGCCAAACCCGGCAGCGGATGGAAGAGGAATTCCACGCTCTGCCCCTCAAACAGGCTGAAATTGTCCGGCCCGTTGGATGTGATGCCCTGCCGGTCCAGCGCCAGCCAACTGAAGTGCTCCGATGTCAGCGTCGCTCTTTCCCGCGGTAACTCTATCGCGACATCCAGTTCGATGATGTACAGGCTCGTGTCGATCGAAGACCAGCCGGCGCCGCTGACCTCCAAGTCCCGCGGCCAAGTATCGCTCCAGCCGACCAGGAAGAGACGGCTGCCCCGCGCCGCCGACCGGAATTGATCCAGCATGAAACTGGCCAGGAAAGCCTGCTCCCGCGCCGACTGCCGGTCCGCCGTCGATTCCGCGTTCAAGAACGTGCGGCTCCGCATGAAACGCTCGCCCTGCAAATTCTTGATCGAGATATTATGCGTGCTGCCGGAAAACGGCGACAAACTCGCCCCCAGCGCCGAGACATGCAGCTCGCGCGGGTTCGGCTGTGCCGGCCGGTCCGCGATATCGGCAGTCAATGCCTCGCGCCCCAGCGTGACGATATCGCCGGGCCCGAAGTCGCCTTCCAGCCGCTGAATCAGACCCTCGCCGATCAGAACCGCGTCCCGCAATGTCACATCGCTTTGATTGCTGATCAAGCCCTGATAGACGCCCGCCATGCGACCGCTTTCCAGTATCTCGTAATCCAGCGTGAAGCTGCCTTCAATCGCCGGTTTGGCCACCCGCCCCGCTACGCTGAAATTGGCGAAGATGCCGCCGTCCACCGTGAAATCGCGCGCGCCAAAACTCGAGCCCTGCGATATCTCGGTGGCGGTCTGAATCGTATTGCTGGCGAAGATGCTGCTCGGGCTTGTCGCCCCGGCCACCGCCAGGAAGTGCCCCTCCGGCGCCGTCAGCGAATACGTCGCCCGCCGCGGCGATAACAAGCCGACAAACTGATTCGCTTGCGCCTCGTCGCTGTCCGCGTAAGACTCCAGCAAGGTCAGCCGACTGAGGATAACCTCCGTGCCGCGCAGGTTGAACCCCACCGTCCAGGCGATCATGGCGAAGCAGACGATCACCAGCGGAATGGTGAACCAGCCCCAGCTATTGCGCCGCAAACGCGACAAGATCGCATAATTCAGCGGTCCGATGAGCATGATATAAGCGGCGAGGAAGAGGCAGAGCGTCTGCAAAGGCGGCAAAAGATCCACCCCCGGCAGGTTGGCCACCGCCTCCGCGCCCCATTCCGGCCTCGTGAAGCCTTCGCGCCAGGCCGGATGCGGCCCCCGCGTCGCCAGCAGTTTCAGCCACAAGTCGCCCAAGCCATCCCAACTCAAGAGCGGCTCCAGCGTTGGGTCGGCCGCCAGATAATCCACCAGCCCCGCGCCCAGCTCCCGCCGGATCAGCAAAGGCGCGCCCGCCTGCTCGACCAGCACCTTGGCCTCTTCATGCGCCGCGCCCAGCGCGATCACCGACCGCTGGCTTAAGCTCGCCCCTTCATCGCCAGCGAAGCGCGCCAGTTCGCGCAGATCCTCTGCCGTTTGGCTCCCCTCCGGCTGCAAAGGCAATATTTCCGTCAAGCCGGCCGCGCTGATGACCGCCGACGGTCCGCCGCCGACGATCAAATGTCCCCCGCCTTCCACCCAATGCCGCAACGCCCGGCGCTGCCCGCTCGAAAGACCCTCGCTGTCGATGTTGATCAACATCATCATATCCAGCGATTCCAGCGACAGACCGTATTCCGGGATGTCATGGGCCGCCCAAATCGCCTGCTCCGCTTTGAAGCCGCCGACGTTTAAGCCGGTCAGATTGAGCGGACTGGCGTTAGGACCAATGACCAGCGCGTAAAGCTGATCTTGCGGGCTGAGGTCGATCAAGCCGGCGTCTCTAACCGCGCGCGCCGCCCCGGCGTCATCGATCAATTCGACCCGAACACTATCCGGAAATGAACGCGCGCGGATGTTCAATAGCGTGGACTTCTCGGCGCCGCTGGGCAATTCTACCGGCGCGCTGAAAGCGTTGCCGACCACCGTGCCCGATGTCTCCGGGCGGATGACCACCCGCCCCGTCAGCGACTCGCCGTTGTTCTTGAGTCTCACGACCACCGGCGTCCAGTCCCCCGGCCGGAAGAAGCTGTCGAATCCGACCTCGACCGACATTTCGATGACATCGACGAAGTTGCCCTGCGCCCCCGCCGGCGACCAAGCGAAAACGAGCATGATTATCAATATGACGATTGGCCAAAGCCGCGCCGTTCGCTGCCGCTTCATAACAGGCCCCGCCTAGAAACCGGAAATCGCCGCTCATTGTAACATGACGCCGCCCCTTTTCATCTGCGCAATTGCCTCAGCGAGTGGCGAATATAGCGAAGCTGTCAACTTGTTGAACGTCATACCTTGTCCAGCCAAATGGATGCGCTCCCT
>JAJEBE010000012.1 GCA_022822545.1 Anaerolineae bacterium | reverse complement strand
GCCAAGCAAACGATCTTTTACTACATCGAAGCTTGGTATAACCGCCGCAGACGACATTCGGCGTTAGGCTTTGACAGCCCCATGCAATATGAACAGGGGCACTAGACAGATTCAGTGTCCACCTAAACGGGTCAAGACCAGAGACTTTGCCGACATTGAGCGGGGATTCATCACAGAGGTCGCGCAGACATTGACCGCCAGCGCGGAAAAGCGTAAGGAATCTGTAATTTCGAGGCATACGATTATTTCCAAGCGGGGTATTCAGCGTCTCGGCTAAAGGGGCCGGCGGCAAAAGCTCAAGCGCAGATCGGCGCCAGGGGATGAGGAGCGATGGATGAAACAGCGAAAACAGCGGCGGAGGATGAAGAAACGACAGCGGATGGCGATGCTGGCCGTGATCGCCTGGATTGTGTTTGGGGCGGTGGCGGCGCTGGTTTATGTCGCCCTGTCCGGCGAGGGCGACGACGGGGTCACGGTCGAGGTCATAGCGGCGGAGCTATCCGAGGAGGCGATTCAGGGGGAAGCCTTGTTCAAAGCCAATTGCCAGGCTTGCCACGGCGTGAACGCGGCGGGCACGAAGCTGGGTCCGCCGCTGATTCACGACATCTACAATCCGGGTCACCATTCGGACAAGGCTTTTTATCTGGCGGCGCAGATTGGCGTGCGGGCGCATCATTGGCCTTACGGGGATATGCCGCCGCAGCCGCAGGTCAAGGAAGCGGAGGTGGCGCTGATTGTTCGGTTCATTCGGGAGATGCAGGAGGCGAACGGGATTGTGTACAAGCGGTATGGCGGGTGATGGGTGGATTCACCACAGAGGTGTAGAGGGCACAGAGGGCGCGGAGGATTTTTCACCACAAAGACACAAAGTCACGAAGGGCACAAAGATTTGGATTAGGTGGCTTCGGGCTGCTTGTCCCTATTGAGAATGCGCTTGATGAGATCGACGATTTCTTGGAAGTGGTTGGGGTTGTCGGCGAGGATGCGACTGGTGATTTCTTCGCCGTATGCGGCTGTGTGATCTTTGTAGCTGATTCCGCCCAAACAGTTGAATAACTTGTTGAGAAAATTCTTGCCGTCTACTGTTGCCAGCCACTCAAGGTCGTCGTATTCCTTGCCTTCTTTTTTGCGAATCCATTGCTTTACCGAGTCTGCGGTATGGTCTTTCGATTTATCGTCTGCGGCATCGCGGTTGAGAATGTCGGCTAGGATTTCAGGGGCGATTAAGTAGCTTTCATAGTTCTGGCGGGGCAAGAACTTTCTTGTATCAGTCTCCTCGAAGTCATCGTTTTGCAGATCGCCATCAAAGACGAAAGCCAGCACTGACGGCAATATACCGACACTGCCGGACAGCCGCGCGTAAACCTGCTCGATTAGAGCGCCGCGCTTCTTGTCTCTAAAATCGCCAGTATGCACTAAGTCAATAATCTCGACGCCGGCCGGCAATCCACCATGTTTGTCCATGACCAGATTGAAACATATCTTGTCGGTCTTGCCTTCGACCCAGATGTATGTGTCCATGCCGAAGATGTCCGAGCGTCTCGTGCCAAGTTCTTCAAGCGCCTCTTCGAGCTCAGCGTTGTCGTCGACGTTGACGCTCTTGACTTTGCTGGCCTTGTTCCTTCGAGCGACAAGTAGCACAGTCTTCTTGTCGACTGACATGATCGCCGTCGGAGAGTGCGTTGTGAGTATGTACTGATGTTGAGGGAATTTTCCGAAAATCTCGAGCAACATGCGGATCGCTCCCGGATGCAAAAAGGAGTGAGGTTCGTCAATAATGATCACACGTGGATCTTGATAGTGGTGGACGACGTAAAGCATCGCCATGACTTGACCAAGGCCTGTTCCGTAGGCGTCGAGCGAACGCCTGAGGTGATCGAGACCCAACGGTGGGTCGTATTCGCCAATCGTCAACTCTATTTCGTTTTCATGGGGTATTGTCAAAATCTCCGTAATCGTGGGAAATACAAGCGCTACGTGGTGGAAATACTCGCGAAATCGCTCATCCTTCGTGTTCTTAAGCGTGTGCAGTACCTGTGGCAAGTTGGATGCGTCCGATGCCAAGTTAGAACTTCCGCTGGGAGAATCTGTGGCGCTTATTCGTCTTTCAGCTTGGAATCTAAATATAAGTGACGGGATCTGCCTTTCCACCGTCGACCAGCATACGTCGGTCGCGGAGCAAGAGATTACATCGTTGCTCACGGACTGATACTGGAGGCGGCCACGTGACATGCGCATTTCGTCGTTGAATTCAAACAAATAGCAATCATGTGTCGCATCTGAAGTCAAGTGGAATATGTACGGGTATCCATCAAGATTTACCGCCGTCAATCCATCACTGTTATAGTGAAAACGCAGCCTATCGCTCCCCGCACTGAGGAAACCATTGGGCATGCCGTGACGAAATCTTTGTCCCCAAGAATCAGACGAGGATGCAGGCGATAGAGGAAGATAAAATCGGCGTCCCATCCTACGCAACAGTGTTACGATTTCTTGATCGCCAAATTCGTATTCAATTTCGCATGCAAGGTCTGACACCGCAGGATTCGATTCAGGTGCAGTGGCCTGGCTGCGATGCGGGTGGCCTTCTATCGTAGGCGTAAGTGCATTGACTAGCGCCGTCTTGCCAGAATTATTCTTGCCGACGACGAAGTTAATACCCGGACCCAACTCAAACTCCGGCGCTTTATAAAAGCAAACATAGTTATCCAACTTCACCTTCGTAATCCGCATCTCACTCCTCCCGAAAATCCAGCCGCGCCAAGCCCTCGACGATATCGACCGTGCGCAAGCTAACCGTGATGACGCGTTCGATGAGATGGAGGATGTATTGCGGGTCGTCGCTGTAGCCGTTGGGATCGTGCGCGATGCCGCTGCGCCGGTCGGTTTTGACGCGGTATTGGTCGACGATCCAATCGAGGGCGCTGCGGTTGCCGAGGCGGTAGGCGAAGGCGCGTTCGGGGATGCCGCGCAGGGTCAGGGGTAGCGGGGAACCGGGTGGCATGGGCAATTAAATGGTCGCGTTTATTAGGAGATACTTGCTAATGCTACAGATAAGATCTGAGCCAGAAACCTGTTGCCAATCCATATTAGACATAGAATTCCAGCCTATTTAGTTCCAATCCTCATGTGAAAGCGCAGTATGTCGGGAAGGAAATCCAGTTGTGAAAACGAAAGGGCATAATCGCAATGCAGATACATCTCCTCTAGATCGTTTCGGCGCGCTAACCATCCTCCGCCATCTATGACATTTACAAGCTGTACGTTAGGTTCTTGGCGACGACCGCGCGCTAAGTTATAAGTGCGTACACGCTCATACATAGCCTGTTGCTCCCGCGCTCTTGTGCTCTGCCCGGATGATGTTGTCAAGTTATACGTCGACATGATAAGCACACGGGGAAGAATTAGCTCCGGTATTACAATGTCGACTTCTTTATCGTCCACGATTGAGACGAATCCCTTTTCGAAGCTGTAGCCCGCCTCGGTCACAATTGCCCCTATGTACGATTCGAGGGCAAGTCCCATCTTAGTCCCGTAGAGTGACTGCAAACTCTTGTGGATTGACGCCGCTAAGTTATGACGAATCCGCCCCAGCCAGTCAGGAGGCAACCTGAATCGTTCAGCGGTAAACCAAGGAATCTCTTTTACATTGGAAGGCTCATTAAGAAACTCAACTATTCTACGTATCGCCATGTCAGACTTGCATCGTTGACTCCATGTCGTTTCCTCAGGACATATCACCATACAGACTCTGTCTAGAGCTTCAAGCGATCCTTCAGTTGTTGCCAATATGAGCTTTAATCGATCCCTGAACTCATGAACTTTGGGAACAGACAGCATACGTATGGCGTCGTCTACCGTTCCATATTCATTTGATGAGAAACGAGTTTTCGCCGCTGCCCGTTCCATACGGGCAAGCTTCTCGGCTTGGATCTCCCTTTCGACCTCAGGAAAGTGCAGAAACGGCGACATCCCATCAAGTAATTCGTTAAAGCTCAACTTGCGCGGCGCTTCCAACGGATTCCTCCTTCAATGTCGCAGTCACGGACGGATACTACTTTGTTTAAGTGAACAGACACGTAGGCGTTTCCTATGATAGTAGGCTGGGCAGCCATTAACTTTGCTTGAGAAACTTCCTGATAATATTCATCTGTTTCTGCGCCTATGTAGTCGCGACCCATTTGCCTAGCGGCTACTGCACCCGAACCACCACCACAGAATGGATCTACGACAAGGTCTCCCGGGTCTGTTGTCATAAGAATCGCACGTTCGATTAGATGTACAGGTAGTTGACATGGATGATTGTCGATTCGCTTAGATGCGTGCCTGACCCTGTGAATATCGTCCCATACGTCGCTTATCTGGTATCCAAAAGGATGTCGTTGGTGTTCCTTGCCCCCGTAGTCTGTCAAGTACGTTTTGCACTTGCGACAGGTTTTATGCGGAGCGCGCACATCAAAGAATTTACTCTTTTTGGTTTTCGTATAAAAGAGTATCCCGTAGTGCGCAGGTTGAAGAGTCTTGCCAAGTGGTTTGCCGCCTGAATTCCACGCAATCCAATGCCTGAATTCAGCTCGCTCATTGAGAATGGGGGTGGTATAGGTCAGAAGCTTCGGAATATTGTAGAGCAAAAGTGTCCCATCGTCTCTCAGGATTCTAATCGCGGCGTCGATCCATTCCTCTGTCCATTTCATGTACTGGTCGAACGGCAGATTGTCCCTATAAGACCTGTATTTCTTGTCAAGATTGAACGGTGGATCTGCAAATATGAGCTGTGCCGACTTTTCAGGCAATGAATTCATAATGTTGATGCAATCACCGTGGACAACCGTGTTTAACACTTCCGCCAAATACTTTTGGTCATTGGAAATCATAGGTCCTCCTTCCATTGCATTATACTCTTATACCGCACAAATGTGCTGTAAAAAAGAGGTGAATAAGCAATAAGTCGAAAATCAGTCCAAGTCGTACGTATGTAGCGGTGACAAGGGAGATCAACTTGGTATGACATTCTACCGCGAATCCCAAAAACTTTTTACTTGTATACTCTCTTTCGATTGTGATATATTTAACGATTGAAAAATCTTGCGCTGAATTCGACTTGAAATCCTAGCAGAGCAACGCAGCAGTCCTGTTGGAATGGAAGGCCTATGGCGACAGCAGAAAGTACAAATCCAACTGCGATGAGCGCGGCGGTGGCGCGGCGGGCGGCGGCCCCCGGCATACAAGTGGCGGCGCCCAGCCGGCGCGAATTTCTCTACTATATTTGGGGGGCGTCGATGGCGCTGCTGCTGGGGCAGACCTCGGCCGGGCTGATCTGGTTCGCTTTCCCGCGTTTCAAGGAAGGGGAATTCGGCGGCACTTTCGCTTTTAATCCGGAGGAGCTGCCGGGTGTGGGCGCGGCGCCGACATCGGTGCCGGCCGGGCGTTTCCATGTGACGCGGACGAGCGAGGGTTTGCGGGCGCTGTATGGCGTCTGCACGCATCTGGGCTGCCTGCCCAAGTGGGTGCCTACAAACGGTCGCTTTGAGTGCCCTTGCCATGGCTCGAAGTTTCAGCTGAGCGGGGATTGGATTGAAGGGCCGGCGCCGCGGAATCTGGATCTTTTCATCGCGACGGTGACTTATGCCGATGGCAGCACGGCAGAGACGCCGGCCGATGGCGGGGCGATCCCGCTGGATCCGGATCAAGAAATCACGAGCATACAGATTGACACCGGCGCGCGCATCACGGGGGCGCTGCATTAGTCCGCCTAAGGTAGAGTGAACTCAGACGAGGAGTATCCATGACCATCCTCCCCTTCCCGTCTTTCCTCGATGACGTTAAGGCTAAGGGTTTTAAGAAGGCGGTATTTGAGGGCATTGATGATTCTGTCGAGCGCCTGACCGCCGGCTTGAATGTGCAGGATTTGCGCGAGGCTTTCCGCGGGGAAGCCGCGAGCCGCCGCCCGAATCCGCGCTTGACGCCGCATGCTGACGGCTTTTGGCTGCACATGCGCCCGTCTTATTTCAATCGCGATGTGACGGGCATGTATCCGAGCTTCCGCCTGGGCTGGCTGTCGTCTTATTTTGTTTTCTTCGAGACGATCACCGGCTTGCTGTTGATGCTTTGGTACACGCCAGCGCCGGAGATCGCTTATGGCGATATGCTGACGATTTTGAGCAATGTGCCGCTGGGTCAGTTGATGCGGGATATGCACCGCCTGGGCGCCGAGTTCATGGTGGCGGTGGTGGCGATGCACATGATGCGAACGTGGATCACGGGGAGTTACAAGAAGCCGCGTCAGTTCACCTGGTTCAGCGGTTTGCTTTTGCTGGTGATCACGGGTTTCCTCAGTTTTTCCGGCTATCTGCTGCCTTGGGATCAGCTGTCGCTGTGGGCGGTGACGATCGGCGCGTCGATGGCTGAGGCGACGCCAGTGGTGGGCGATCAGGTCAATTTGCTGCTGCGCGGGGCGCCGGAACTGGGGGCGAATGGTCTGCTGCGTTTTTATCTGCTGCATGTGCTGGCTTTGCCGGCGCTGCTATTTGTATTTTTCGGCGTGCATTATTACAAGGTGGTCATCCACGGGCACAGCTTGCCGCCGCAGAAGGAGAACATCGGCGAAGACAGCGCCAAGCGCGTGCCGCTGGACAAGCGCGTTTATTTCATCCCCGATATGTTGACTTATGAGATGTTCTGGCTGGGCGCGACCACCTTCATCATCACGGTGCTTTGCATCTGGTTCTATCACGCGCCGCTGGAGAATCACGCCGATCCGCAGGTGACGCCGCTGGGCACAACCGCGCCCTGGTACTTCTTGTGGATTCAGGGCGCTTTGAAGCTGGGGGACAAGTTCTTCTGGGGCGTCGCTTTCCCGACGATCGCGCTTGGCGGTTTGGCGCTGCTGCCTTACCTGGACGTGACGCCGAGCCGGCGCTATGCGCATCGGCGCTTCATGCTGACGATCGCGATGCTGCTGATCTCGGTGACAACGATATTGAGTTATATGGGTCTGGCGAAGTTCGCGGTGCAGACCTCGGCCGAGACCGAGATCGTGCACGAGCTCACGTTTGAGCCGGCGCATAGCAAGGTCGGCATCGGGCGGACGATTCCTTTCGACCAGATGATTGTCGGCGCCTATACCACGGCGCAGATGCATGGCGCCGATGAAATGTCGGCGAACGACATGATCGCCGAGTTCAACGCGGAGGTCAGCGCGAACGGTCAGTTTGAGCAGATGATCCAGGAATTGAAGGATCAGCACCTGGGCGCGAATCAGTTGCCCTTGCGCTTCCGCAGCATTCCGGCGGACGAGGCGCCGACGCTGATGCGGGTCATGGAAGAATTCAGCCATCACCTGGACGCGGAGCCGACGGAGTTGCCGAATGTCTGGGGCGCGCTGGTGATCACGGATAATCAGGCGGGCTTGAAGCGGCTGGATTGGATCGTGAGTTGGGACAGCGTCTTGATCGAAGGCGGTGAAGTGCAGATGGACGAAGCCGGTGAGCCGATCATTGTGATGGCGACAGAAGACGTGCCAATGGTCGATGACGACGGCAACCCGATGATGGATGAAGCCGGCGAGCCGATGATGGAAGAGCGGACAAAGCTGGACGCGGAGGGCAATCCGGCGCCGGTGCGGCGCATTTACAGCGATCATCTCTTCATCCACGAAGCGGCGGCGTATTTCGATTAGGAAGGCCTGGCCGCGCGGGCGGGCGTCATCGCGGCGGGAGACAGAGCGAATCGGGAACAAGGACGTTACATGGAGCGACTACTCTTCATAAAGTCAATCGAGGGCCGGGTGCTGGCAGGCATTACCATGTTCGTGGGCATGATGATCCTGATTGGCTGGGTGGCGATCAACGAAGAAGCGCGAATGCAAGCCTTCGTGCGTCAGCATACGGGTCGTTCGATTGAGCGCGGGGCCGAATTATTCGCCTCGCTCTGTTCCGAGTGTCATGGCGAGGAAGGCTATGGCGCTGACGAACGCGCGCCGGGCTTGAACAATCCGCATCTCTTCGGTTATGACCCGGTCGGCTTGCAGACCGCTGCCATCACAAACGCGAATCGGGCGCTGGTGCGTTTGAACAAGGACATTGAGAGCTTATCGAACGAGATGATTGATCCGGAGAATCCGCCGTCGGAAGAGCGGCAGAACGAGATCCTGGCGGAGATCGCGGACTTGGAAACGCAGATCAATGAGCAGCAATTGGCCATCGAGGCGGCGGTGGCGCAGCGGATAGAGATCCTTGGCGCCTTGTCTCAAGCGGTGGAAAACGGCCTCTTCCCGCTTTGGGACACGGTGGTAGACAGTGACAGAACCGCCGACAACGAGGTGGAAGTCTTCTTCAACAACAACGGCACGCGCCTGGCCCAGGTGGGTTGGGCCGGCGATCTGCGCGGTTACATTATTACGACCTTGATACATGGTCGGCCGGGCAGCGCGCGCGTTTATCCCAGCAGCACGGGCATGGCGGCTTGGTCGCAGACGGCTGGCGGTCCTTTGCGGCAAGATGAAATCGAAGACCTGGCGGAGTACATCCTCAATTGGGACAAGGGCAGCGCTTGGACGACGGAAGATTTCGGCGCTGTGGCCCAATATGGCAAGCCGCTGGCCGACGGCTCCTTGCCGACCGGACCGCAACCGGAAAAGGTCGGGGACGATGTCTTGGGCATCTTGGCGCGCTGGGAAGCCGACGAGATCGTGGGCAGCCCGACAAGCGGCGAATTGCTCTATGACGCCAGATTTGGCTGCACGGATTGCCATCGCAACGGCGCATCGGCGCCGGATACGGTTGGCACCTTGGCGCGTATCCAGAACGAGCGGCTGGCCGAGGCGCGCTTTGCCGGTTATACGGTTGAGCAGTACATCGTGGAAAGCATCACGAGGCCGGGCGATTATGTGGTCGATGGTTACAGCTCGGGCTTGATGCCGGATAACTTTGGGGATCGTATGACCGATCAGCAGTTGGCTGATATCGTCAGCTACATTATGACGCAGTGACAGGCAAATGATTGCGGATAAACATAAGCCCTCGACTACGGGGGCTTTTCTGTTTCCGCGGGACAGGTATTGAGGAGAGAGAAATTGCGATATTTGCTTGTTTTGAGTCTGCTATGGTTGGCGGGTTCGCCGCTCGCTATAGCACAAGGCGAGTTCGTGCCGGGCTGCAGCGCCGATGACTTGACGCAGCAGCAGTCCACGCTGTCCGCTTTTCTGACGCTAGACTTCGCGGCCGATTTTGACCGGGCGCTGGCCAATTTCTTTCGGCTGGGGGCGCTATACCAGACAACGGCGCTGCAATGCGGCTACATGCCAAACAACATCGAAGTCGATCAGATGCTGGAGCAGGCGCTGAAGTTTGTTTCGCTGGAAGACTTGATCGCGGCGCAGTCGGTTGGCAGTGATGTCGAGGCGGTCTTGCTTGAGTTGGACGAGGTCTATGGCGATCCGCTGCAAGGGCAACTGCTTTATAATGGCCTGGAGCCGGCGCTGGGCGGCACGGCGCTGGGTTGTTCCGGCTGCCATGAGAACGAGGCGGTGGCGCCTTTGACCGCCGGCACCTGGACACGGATCAACGATATCCGTTTGGCGCTGCCACAATTCGCCGATTACAGTCTACGGCAGTTCCTGGTCGAGAGCATTGTGCAACCGATGGCCTATGTCACGCCGGATTATGCCGCGATGATGCCCGAGTTTTATGGCGGGCAGTTGACGCCGCAGCAGTTGGCGGACCTGGTGGCCTTCCTGGATAGCCAGGATCAGTTGCTGGAGGATGAGTAGGGACTTCGTTTTTGGTACAGAGTACAGCGAGGATATCGAGTTCAGCAGGTGTCCGCGACACATCACTATACTGTAACGAAGACAAAGGCGATTGGAAGTAGCTGCCGGCGTGATAGAATGCAGATGTGAGAATAAATGCGAAGACCAGATTTAGGGAATGCCATCAATGAACGCCCAGGTTAGTCGAGCGGATGGCCTTATGGCGCAACTGCTGTTGGTGAAGCCGACGCCGGTTTATGCTGGCGGCGTGGCGGGGGCCGAGCGCGGCGCCGAGAATGCGCTGACGCTCTCGCTCTTGTTCTCGGGGGCGCGCTGCATCCTGCAATACGCCTTGCTGCCATTTCTACTGCCGGCCGTTGGCATCGCCGCTGACGCGACCGTGCCGATTCTGCTCGTGATCAACGTGGCGGCGATGGTATCGATATACTTCAGCTTGCGCCGCTTCTGGACGATCCTTTACGCGCATCGCTGGCGTTACCTGGCAGTGGCCTTGACGGCGTTAGCGTTGTTAATGGCTTTCACGATTTACGATATCGCCAAGCTGGCGGCTTGAGCGCTTCCGTACCGGCAATCATAGCGTTAGAATTAAGCGGCGTTGTCGGAGTATTTGGAGTCAGGAAGATGAAACTTGTTGTCTCGCATTGGGCTGGTCGGCTTGCGTTTCTGCTTTTGATTGTATTGGGTCAAGTCGGGTTGGTGTTGGCGCAGGACGCCGAAGCGACCTCATCGCCGGCCGGCTTGGCGATGCTGGTGCTCTTCCTGGGTATCGCCGGGATGATCGGCGTGCTCGTGATCCGCTGGAGCCAGACGACGCAAGAAGACGAAGACTAAGCTGGCCGCAGGCGGCGCTACCTCATATCCTTGCGCCCGCCGTCGATTCTAGGCGCGGTGTTCTGTATAAGTTGTACAAATTTCCAATCTCCAAGGCGTCCGGCACTATAATGATGCTGGACGCAGCGGTCGCTTCGGCGGGAGGTTTGAAAGATGTCGGAAACGCGGGATGGCGTGGGCTGGTTGAGTTCGGCGCGCTTGGTCGTCTTGGGCATCATCGTGGTGATCGTGGTGCCGGCGCTGGCTTTTATCATCGCGGCAATCGGGCGCAGCGTCTCGGGCGGCGCGGGCGAGGCGGGGTCGGTCGCCCTGGATAGCAGCAGCGCCTGCGTGTCTTGTCATCAGCGGACGACGCCGGGCATCGTCGAACAATACAGCCGCAGCTCGATGGCGGCGGCCAATGTCACCTGCCAGCACTGCCACGAGGTGGACGAGGGTTATCCCGGCTCGCAGCCGCATCAGGGCCGGCATTTTTTGACTGTGCCGACCACGGCAAAATGCGCGACCTGCCACGAAGATCAGGCGGCGCAGATGAATCAGAGCCGGCATGGCTTGCCCGCCTATATCGCGATGTGGGGCACGGGCGGCTTGAGCGATGAGCATCTGGCGCTTTACGAATCGATCGAAGAAGGCACGTACAACCCCGATCGCATGCGCAACGCGCTCTTCGAGAAGGAAGGGCCGGCGATCACGAAATTTGCTTGCGCCGGTTGCCACGATATTGGCGCGCCAGCGGCCGATGGCTCGGTCGGGCAATGCCAGGAATGCCACCTGCGGCACGAATTCAGCTTAGAGCAAGCGCGGAAACCGGAGACCTGCAATCACTGCCATATCGGCCCCGATCATCCGCAGTATGAGATTTACATCGAGTCCTTCCACGGCATCGCTTATTTGACCGGCGGCGAGGATTGGAATTGGGAAGCGGAGCCGGGCACGTTGACCGTGCGGGATTTCCCGGCGCCGACTTGCGCGACCTGCCATATCAGCGGCTTCGGCGGCGCGCCGACGACGCACGATGTGGGCGACCGCTTGACTTGGTATTTATTCGCCCCGCAAAGCGAACGCCGTCCCAACTGGGAAGAGAACATGGCGCAGATGCAGGCGGTCTGCACCGAGTGCCACAGCGGCGCCTTCATCGAGGAATTCTATGCGGACGCCGATGCCCTGGTTGAAGAGATTAACCGGCGCGTGCGACTGAGCAACGAGACAATCGCGCCAGCGCGGGAAGCGGGTTTGCTGACAGCCGATCCTTTTGATCAGCCGATAGATTTCATTCACTTCGATCTCTGGCATCATTGGGGGCGGACGGCGAAATTCGGCGCCTGGATGGGCGGGCCGGATTATGTGCAGTGGCACGGGGCTTACGAGATCTTGCGCGATCAAGCTGAGCTGGAGGCGATCGTCGCCGAGCTATTGGAAGATGCCGGTTTGGTCGGCGCTGCCGAGTCAAGGGAGAGCTAGGCGTGTACTTGCTGGCGGAAGCTTCGCCGCGCTTTCGGCTGCTTCGCTTGCCCTTGAGCCGCGATCAGTTCTTCCTGCTGCTGGCCGCCTTTAATCAGCTCTTCATCGCCCTCGATATTTACCTGGCGCACAGCATCAATGGCACGCTAAAGCCGAACGAATGGATACCGATCGTATATGGCGGCGCAGCGGGTATCGCGCTCTTGGCGGCGGGGGCCATCGCGCTGCACAATCGGCCGCGGGCGACGCGGCTGGCGAATTTGGTCTTCGTCGTCGGGATCGCCGTCGGGCTGCTGGGCGCCTGGTTTCATTTGAACCGGACTGTGCTGCTGGATAGCGGCTTGGTGAGCCTGGAAGCGGTGAGCACTCTGATATGGGCGCCGCCGGTGATCGGACCGCTTTTCTTTATCTTGATCAGCATCCTGGGCATCAGCGCCGCCTGGGCGGAAGCGCCCGCCGATAGCGGCCGGCTGCGACTGTTTGGCGAGCGGTATGTGCAGATGCCCTATAGCAAGACGCGCGCCTACATGCTGATCACGGCGATCTTCATCCTGGCGACATTGATCAGCAGCGTATTGGACCACGCGCGGATTCGCTTTGACAATGTCTGGGTCTGGCTGCCGGTGGCGGCGGCGTTATTCGGCTTCACGACGAGCCTGTTTCTGGGGATCTTTCAAAAGCCCAATGCCGGCGATATTGTCGTGCATGCAGTCGCTATGCTGCTGATCATTCTGGTCGGCATCATCGGGTTCATCCTGCACACGGAATCGAGCCTGACAGCTTCGGGCGCGATCGTTGCCGAGCGTTTTCTGCGCGGGTCGCCTTTGCTGGCGCCGCTGCTATTTTGCAACGTCGGCCTGATGGGATTGCTGGCCTTGCTGGATCCGCGGGAGACGCGTTGATCAAAGATTGACCACGAGAGCGCAGAGTGAATTAGAGTACACAGAGAAAAGCTGTATTGATAGCTAGGCGACAGTTTCCGCCTCGGACGGTGGCGAAAGAAAAGTTAGCACGATCGCTCTGGCGGCAGAGAAGCGCATCGTGACAAATATCACAATTCCGCTATAATCCAAGCTATAGTGTCAAAGACGCAATTGTGAAGCTCATGGCAGACATCAGTTGGGAAAAGCCGAAAAACCCTGAGAAGCCGAAACGTTCGGAACGCTTCAAGTTCCTGACGGCCGGCATCGTCATATTGGCGGCGGTGCTCTATCTCTTGATTTCCGGCACTTTGCAGGGCGCGCGCTATTTCATAACCGTGGCCGATTTGTTGCAGGGGGAGGCCTACAAGGGGCAGACCCTGCGCATCTCCGGCGCAGTTGACGGCGAGACGATCGATTACGACAGCGAGAAGGCGATCATTCAATTTGAGATCGTCAATATTCCGAGCGAGTATGACGACCTGGCGACGGCGCTGCATGAGGCGCTGCTGGATCCGACGGCGCCGCGCCTGCGGGTGCGGGTCGAGGATGCGGCTATGCCCGACTTGCTGCAGCATGAAGCGCAGGCGATCCTTACCGGCGCCTTGGGCGATGACGGGATTTTCCATGCGACCGAGCTGCTTTTGAAATGCCCGAGCCGCTTTGAAGAGAGCACCGGTCCCGAGGGCTTGAGCAAGATACCGGAACATCAATAATGTTGGCTGAGGTCGGGCTGGCGTCACTGGCGATCGCCTTCGCGCTGGCGGTTTACGCGGCGCTGGCCTCCACGCTTGGCGCGCGCAATCACTCGGACGGCGCGATACGAAGCGGGCGCAATGCCGCGCTGCTGACCTTTCCGGCGCTGTTGCTGTCGGCGGCTATGCTGGTCAGCGCGCTTCTGACCGAGCAATACCAAATCAGTTACGTCTATGAGGTCACCGACCCGCGGACGCCGGCGCTTTACCGCGTGACGGCGCTTTGGGGGTCACAGCGGGGCTCGCTGCTCTTCTGGTCGCTGCTGATGAGTCTGTTCACAGGCGCGGCGATCTGGCTGAACTGGCGCGGCGAGCGGCGCTTGATGCCTTACGCGATCGCGGCCATGATGGCGACCCTGGCGTTTTTCCTCGGGCTGTCGCTCTTCATCGAGAATCCTTTCGAGCGCTGGTGGCTGCTGCCGGATGCGCCGCCGGGCCAGCAGGAGCTATCGAGCGCGTTGATACCGGCGGGGGCGCTGGCGCCATCGGAAAGCGCGCTGCGAGCGGGCGCGCAAGGATTGAATCCGCTCTTGCGGCACTTCGGCATGGTGATTCATCCGCCGATGCTGTATCTGGGTTTCGTCGGTTTCACCATTCCCTTCGCCTTTGCATTGGCGGCTTTGGCCAGCGGCCAGCTCTCGACCGGCTGGATCAAAGCGACGCGGACCTGGTCGCTGATCGCCTGGATCTTCCTCAGTCTGGGGCTGATCCTGGGCGGGCGCTGGGCTTACGATGTCTTGGGCTGGGGCGGCTATTGGGGCTGGGACCCGGTCGAGAACGCCGCCTTCTTGCCCTGGCTGGTGGGCACGGCTTTCATCCACAGCGTGATGATTCAAGAAAAGCGCGGGATGCTCAAGCTGTGGAATATGCTGCTGGTCATCGCGACATTTTCGGCGGTGATGTTCGGCACCTTCGCCACCCGCAGCGGCGTCATCGAAAGCGTGCACAGTTTCGCCCGCAGCGAGGTCGGTTTCCCGATGTTGGGCTTTTGGGCGGCCATCACCCTGGTGGCGCTGACGCTGCTGCTATGGCGCTGGCGGCGCGGCGAATTAAATGATGAACATCAATTCGCCAATCTGCTCAGCCGCGAATCGCTCTTTGTGCTGAACAATGTCGTATTCATCGCGCTTTTCATCGCGATATTTTGGGGCAGCTTCGGCTTGCCTATCATATCGGAACTCTTCTTCGGCGTGGAAGTGACCATCGGCGCGGAGGCTTTTGAATTCTTCGTTGTGCCGCTCTTCATCGCCATGTATATCTTGATGGGCCTGGCGCCGCTTTCCGCCTGGGGGGCGACCTCGCTGGCCCGCCTGGGCGCAGCGCTGCGGGCGCCGCTGGTCTTGACGGCGCTGAGCGTCATCGTATTGTGGGCGAGCGGGACTGGTTTGCCAGTGGCGCTGCTGGGCTATGGCGTCGTGCTATTCGCCGGCTATGTCGCGCTATACGAAATCTACCGCGGGGCGGCCGCGCGGCGGCGCTCGCTGGGGGAAAGCTGGCCTCGCGCGGGGCTGGCGCTGTTCCGGCGCAATCAGCGGCGCTACGGCGGTTATATCGTGCATCTGGGCGTCACGGTGATTGGCATCGGCGTCATCGGCAGCTCGGTATTTCAGACCGAGGCGCAGCATACGCTGGTGCGGGGCGAGATGATTGCGATTCAGGATTATACGCTGCGCTACGATGACTTCATCCGGGCGCAAGCGGTTGACGGGCGCATGATGAACATCGCGCCGGTCACGCTCTTCCGCGGTGGCGCGTCAATCGCGACGCTGCGTCCGCGAATTGACGATTACGCGCAGATGCCGATGACCATCGCCGGGGCGCATAGCACCCTCGAGCGTGACTTTTATGTGCTGCTGATCAGCGGCGACCATGAGCGCGCGACCTTCCGCATTTACATTAATCCGCTGGTCAACCTGGTCTGGTGGGGCGGGATCCTGCTGATTATCGGCACGGTCATCGCGAGCTATCCAAAGGCCCTGCCAGCGCGTCCGCCACGGAAGCGCGAGGGGGCTGACGGATGAACCTGCCTCTCCCCCCGGCCCCCTTTCCAAGGCATTGGATAGAACGAGCGCTTCTCGCAAGATTCTGCCGCTCCTTTGGCTGCCGCGGGCAGGCGCGTTTCGTGGCGGCGATTGTGATTTTGTCGCTGCTGCCTGTCATTGCGCATGGGCAGGGCGATGGCGCGACGGACAACGATGTGATTCGCGTGGCGCAGCGGATGTATTGCCCGGTCTGCGAGAACATCCCGCTGGACGAATGCCAGACGGGCGCTTGCCTGGAGTGGAAAGAGGAGATTCGCGCGCAGTTGACGGCGGGACGCAGCGAGCAAGAGGTCATCAACAGCTTCGTGGCGCGCTTTGGCGATCATGTTGTCGGCGTGCCGCAGGATCCGGTGCTGCGGGCGCTGACGGTGATCATGCCGCTGCTGGCGACGGCGTTGGCAATCGGCATCGGCGTACATACCTTCAGATTATTCGGGCGGCGGCAGAAACTGAGCCCGCCGGACGCGGACGACATGGCGTCAAACGGCGAAATATCGGACGAAGTTTATCGACAGCGAGTGGAAGAAGACGCGCGAGCGCGGCTCTGAGGCCGAGCCGGTAGCACAAGGATCATGACCCAGATCGACAAGTTCGCCTTCAGTAATTCGAGCAAGCTGGCGCGCGAGCCACGGGGTCTGGTTTGCCCGGCGCTGCTGCTGGGCGTGATCGTATTTGCGCTGGTCCTGGGCTGGCAACTGACCGAGCGGAACCGCGGCCGGCCCCTGAGCGGACCGGCGCCGGATTTCGGGCTGACGCTTTTCGACGGGAGCGAGTTCAAGCTCTCGGAGCTTCGCGGCGAGGTGGTCTTGATCAACTTCTGGGCCAGCTGGTGCCCGCCCTGCCGCGATGAAGCGCCCGACTTGCAAGCGCTGCATATCGATTATCAAGATGAGGGATTCACGCTGCTGGGCATCAACATGCTGGAGAGCTCGAGGCAGAAGGCGCTTGATTTCATCGACGAATTCGACATCAGTTATGCGAACGGCGAAGACCTGGGCCAATATGTGACGAACCTGTATCGCGTCGAGGGTCCGCCGGAGAGCTTCCTGATCGACCGGGCTGGCAATGTACGGCAGTTTTACTTCGGCAGCGTCAATTATGATATGGTGAGCGGCGCGATTGAAGCGCTGCTGGCGGAGTAGCGATGAGCATCGCTGGCTTGTTGATTTCCCTGCTTCTGGCTGCCATCGCGACCGCGATCGTGGCGCGCCCGCTATTGCAGCGATCCCGGCATGACGGTCAGCAACGGGAGGCGGGCCGGCAACATCAACGGGAGCAGTTGCGGACCTATTACGAGCGGGTTCTGACCAATATCCGCGACCTGGATGAAGACTTCGCGACCGGCAAGCTGAGCGCGGCCGACCATCAGGAGGAACGCGAAGTTTGGCTGGGGCGGGGGATTATTTTGTTGCGCGCGCTGGATGAGTTGGACAAGGAGCAGAGTCTCGTGTCGGGCGCGAATGAGACCGAAAGCATTGACCGCGCGATTGAAGCGGCGGTGAGCGCCTACCGCGAGACGGCGAATCAAGACCCTGTCAATTCGGGGCGAGGCTGAGCATGCGTCGGCTGGTATTGATCTTTCTGCTCGCGGTCGCTCTCAGCGGCTGCGCCGGTTTGAGCGGCGAGCCGGATATTGTGGCGACGGTCATGCCGCCGGCAGCAGCGTCAGTCACGCAGCCCGGCGCCTGGCAGCCGAACCTGGACATTGGCGCGCGGATATTCGCCGAGCGCTGCACTGACTGCCACGGCGAGAGCGGCGATGGGCAAGGCGAGTTGGTTTTGGCAGGGAGCGTCGGTCGGCCGCTGGATATGACCGACCACGCGGCGGTCTCGCTGAAGTCGCCGCTAATATATTATGAGGTCATCACCGAGGGCCGGCTAGACAAGTTGATGCCGCCTTGGGGAGAGGTGCTGACGGAAGCCGAACGTTGGGATGTCGCGCTCTACAGCTACAGCCTCAGCTATGCTGACGCGCTGTTGGCGGCGGGCGAATCGATCTGGACTGAGACTTGCGCGGGCTGCGAGATGCCGGCGCTGATCGCGCCCGTCTACAGCGATGCGGAGTATGGCGCGCAGTTGAATGCGGAGCGTTTTGGCGGCGCGTTGACGACGCATGAGATCGGCGCGCTTGTCGCATACCTGCGCATAAAGTCGCTGGAATCGGCCGAGAACAGTGAGGCGCTTCCACTCGGCAATATCTCCGGGCGCGTCGCGCACGGCAGCGCCGGCAGCGTCGTCCCGGCTGATACGACGGTGCAGTTGCAGTACGGAAACAGCGAACTGGGATTCAGCCTCGCCGAAACCAGCCTGGACGCCGACCTGAGTTTCAGTTTCGATGGCATCCCGCTGAGGGAGACATTCAAATATGTTGTCAGCGCGGTGTATCAGGGTCGCTTGTTCAGTCGGCAGTTTGCTGCGGCGCCCGCGACCGATGTGACGATTGAGCTTTTCGATGTGACGGATGATCCGGCGGTCCTCAAGATATCGCGGATTGATCTCTTCGTAGACGCCATCGAACTGGCGGATTTGGGCCGGGGATTGCATGTCTCGCAGCTTATCGGCTTCGAGAACAACTCGGACCGTATCTTCACGAGCGGACGCGGCTTTGATGACGGGCGCGAGGCGGTCCTGCTTCTGCAATTCCCGCGTGGCGCGCGGGTCATGAGCGGCGACCAGAACGGCCGTTACGTTGTCATCAAAGATATGGAGAACATTCCCGATTCCGTCATCGACACGCTGCCTGTGCCGCCGGGCGATTCACACCAGGTTCTAATGGAGTACTTCCTGCCTTATGACGGCAAAGCGCGAATTGAGCAGAGTTTCATCTACTCGATTGACGCCGGCATCAGCGTGAGGCTCCTGGACAAGCTCAGCGTCGATAGCGACCTGCTGCCGCTGGAGCGGGCTGAGGGCGCCGGCGAAGAGTTTCCTCTGTATACCGGGCGCCTGCGCGCGGACGACGAGCTCGAGCTGCGCCTGGAAATCAGCGGCGACCCCAACAGCAACGACAGCAATATGATCGTGACGCAGCAGAACCTGCTCTCGTTGCTGGTCGGCGCGGGCGGCATCATCATCGCCCTCGTCGCAGGATACAGCTTGACACGGCGACGCCGCGACAACGGAGCAGAGAAAATTGACAAGCTGGTGGCGGAGTTGGCGCGCCTGGATGACGATCACGATCAGGGACGGATCAATCACGATCTGTATCACCGTCAACGGCGCGAGCTCAAGGCGAGTTTGGCCGAGTTGATGGCGGAAGACGAGTAAATGACGCTGACCAGCGAGCGCGCTATCATCGAAGTTGAGCAACTGAGCAAGGTCTATGGCGCCCTGCCGGCTTTGCAAGGCCTTGATTTCAGCCTGGCCCGGGGCGAGTTCGTCGCGCTGCTCGGCGCCAATGGCAGCGGCAAATCGACGCTGCTGCGTCTGCTCAGCGGATTAAGCAAGCCCAGCGCCGGGACAGTGCGCATTGGCGGCTGGGAGTTGCCGCGAGAGGCGATGGCCATAAGAGCGCAGATCGGCTTGGTCGCGCATCGTCCGCTGCTTTACGAAAACTTGACGGCGCGCGAGAATCTCGCGTTTTTCGGGCGTATGTATGGCCTGCAAGCGGCCGACTGCGAGGCGCGCGCAAAAACCTTGCTGCGGCAGGTCGGTTTGCCGCGTCGGGCCGATGCTTTAGTGCGCACATTTTCACGCGGGATGAAGCAGCGTTTGAGCATCGCGCGCGCCCTCTTGCACGGGCCGGCTGTGCTGCTGCTGGACGAGCCCTACAGCGGCCTCGACAAGAGCGCGGCCGACTCGCTGGATGACTTGCTGGCGGCGGCGCAGCAAGACGGTCGCACGATCCTCTTGAGCACGCATCAGTTGGAGCGCTTGCCGCCGGCTGCCGGGCGCGCCTTGATTCTGTCTCGGGGCCGGGTCGCTTATGACGGCGCCCTCGAAGCGAGTGAACTGGCCGCGATTTACCAAAGCGCAAGCGCATGAAAACATCGTATCTCGAGACCGTCCTCGCCATCGCCGGCAAGGATCTGCGCGTTGAACTGCGCTCGCGCGAGCTGATAAGCGTGATGGCGATATTCGCGCTTTTGAGCATCCTGGTCTTCAGCTTCGCGCTGGAGCTCGACCGCGCCGCGCGGGAAGAGACGGTGGGTGGCGTGCTTTGGGTGACGCTGATCTTCGCCAGCCTGCTCGGTCTCAATCGCAGCCTGGCGCAGGAGTACGACCTGGGCAATCTCGATGCGCTGCTGCTGGCGCCGGCGCCGCGCTCGGCGATTTTCGTCGGCAAGTTCGCCGGCAACGCGCTTTTCACCGGGCTTGTCGGCCTGCTGCTGCTGCCCTTGATGACCGCGCTTTATGGCATGAACCTGCTTGACGGACGGCTGATCTTGACTGCGTTGGTCGGCGTCTTCGGTTTCTGCGCAGTCGGGACGCTGCTGGCGACCATGACCGCGCAGACGCGGGCGCGCGAGGCGCTGCTGCCGATCGCTATGCTGCCGCTGGCTTTGCCATTTCTGCTGACGGCTGTACGCGCGACAAAAGGCATCTTGACAGGCGCGGCGGAGTGGCAAGTCTGGTTCCAACTGCTGGCGGGCATCACTGTCATCTATTTCGTGCTTTGCCTGCTGCTTTACGGGTACGTTGTCGAGGAATAAGCGAGCCGGAGATTGACGATTTCAATCTACTAATCTGGTATAGATTTTAGTAGAATTTTGTAGCTTTATGACATTTTCCTGATGGCTGACGAGAAAGGGAGACAACCTTGACCATTGAGCTCGAATCGAAGCCGATGCCGCTTCTGCTGCGCGCCTTGACCATTATGACCGTCCTGGGCTTCGCGACGACGCTTTACCTGGGCTTGTTCGCAGCCGGCACCGATATTCAGCAGGGCGATGTACAGCGGATTTTTTATATTCACATGCCGTCATTCTTCGGCGCGTTCACCGCCTTCGGTCTGACGGTTTTGGGCGGCGTCCTGGCGCTGGCGCGCGAGAGCGACAAGTGGGACAAGATAGCGCTGGCGGGCGTGGAAGTGGGTCTGGCCTTCGCCTTGATCAACCTGCTGACCGGCTCGATTTGGGCGCGGCCTATCTGGAATACCTGGTGGACCTGGGATCCGCGTTTGACCTCGGCGGCGGTGATGTGCCTGACTTACGCGGCTTATCTGATGTTGCGCGCGGGCATTGAAGATGCGAACCGCCGGCGCGCCTTCATGTCCGTCTACGGCATATTCGCCTTCGTCACCGTTCTGATCACGCTTTTCATCATTCGTATCGTGCCAGACACGATTCACCCGGTCATCGTCGGCGCCAGCCCGCAGAACGCCCAAGGCAGCTTCGAGGCGACCAGCGGCGTCGTCCTGGCCTTGCTGCCGTCTATGGCGCTTTGGCTGACAGTCATGCCGATTACTCTGATCTGGCATCGCTATCGGCTGGAAGAGCGCCGCGAGGGCTTGGATCGGTTGAAGCTGAAGCTTTTAAGCGAGTAGACCAATGGCGCGCATCTCTATCTTTATCGCTTCAATCCTTGTCGTCCTGCTGCTGGCGAGCCAGATAGCCGCTCAAGACGCGGATAGGATCGTGCCTTATGTTCAGGCGCGCGGCTTCAACGCCCCCGCCCTCGAAGGCTGGGAAAATCAGTCGACGGAAGAAATCGCGCAATTCCATTTTGCGGCGGCGGAAGCGACTATCCGCGCGGCGATTGTCGCCGCCGATGATCCGATCACGGCCGCTCAAACAGACCTCGCAGAATGGCTGCGCGTCGAGGTCGGCCCGCCAGTTTATAGCGACAAAGTCAACCTGGCGGACGGAACCTGGCAGGTATTGATATTCGATATTGACGCGGCGACCACGGCCTCGGTCATGGCGCGGCGGCAGGAGGCGCAGGTCGTCCTGATCAGCTTTGTGGAGAGGGCGCCGGACGCGCGCAGCATGATGCTGACGCTGGCGCAAGCCGATGACTCGCTGGATGCGGCGACGCCGGAAATCGCCCGCGCGCTACAAGAATTGGCCGGCGTCGATATAGTCCAATTGGAATCAACCGGAAGCATCGCGCTGCCAAGCGGCGAGTGGCAGGCCTACGAACGGCCCGGGCTGAGCGCGATGGGCATGGTCTTCGGCAACGACAGCTATGTCGCCCTGCAAGAAGGCGCGCTGGCTGATCTGGCGCCGCTGGCCGATGCCTGGAATCGCACGCTGCTCGGCTTCTTCATCACGCCCGATAATTCGGGCTACCTGGCGCTGGGCCTGGCGGCCGCCTTCATCATCCTCGGTCTCTTGATCCTCAGTTACTTCTGGCGCGCGCGGACGCTGCGGCAAGAACTGGCGCTGCTGAATGCGCTGGCGGAAGAAGGCGACTAGCGCAATTGCGGCGCATAAATGAATCAGACAGAGTTGTCATTACAGGCGCAACCATTGTTATTTGCGGGCGTATACTGTAATGATAACGAAAGGCAGCCCAGGAGCGATGCCATGGCAGACGAGATGAATCCGCAACCGGAAGCGCCGGAAGAAGAGGCGGCGCAGACCCCGCTTGAGCAATTCATATTTCATCAGCGTCGCGGCTTGGAGGAGTTCGGCAAAGCGATGGAATCACTCTTGCCGCCGGGCTTCAAGGAACATACGCAGAAAGCCGGCAACGAATTCGCCACCGGTTTCCGCGTCCTGATCGACGCCGCCATCGATGAGATCAAAAAGGCGAGCGAGATGGAAGATCCGGATGCGCGCCGCGCGGCCGAGCAAGAACGACAGGCGAGCGCCAACTTGGCGACCGACGAAGAAGAAGCAAGCGACAGCAGCGCCGGCGGCAAGATCAAAGTCGAGCTGGACGACTAGGCTTGTAGATCGAAGAGATGAGCAGGCGGGGGACGACCGGCCCGCCCTTCCCCATATCACCGAGACAACTGCATAAAACGCCGGCGCCCACAGGCGGGCGTCATGACGCCTGCTCTTCAAAGCGGATATTGAGGAATCTCTCCTCGAATTTGGCGCTGGTGATTTCCAGGTCTTGCAGTTCATGCGGCAAGACGATATTGCGGCGGTAGGGGCCGACGCTCAGGGTGATCTCCTCGCGCGAGCGGTAAAGATCAAGCTGCTCCTTGCGAGCGAAACCGATAGGCACACGCAGCATCCATTGAGAACCGCCGTCCAACTGCTCAAGCTTGTGCACGACGCCGTCGAAGAGGCGCTCGGCCGGGTTGCGCTCGCCATACAGTTCATCGGCCAGCCGGCGCAGCATCTCCAGCCCGCCCATTTCTTCGCCGAAGAGCGGCGCTTTGAGCAGGGGCAAACTGCCGAAGGCTTCCCGCACGAATTCGATGTTGCGCGCCTGCCGCTTCTTCCAGGTATCAAAGAAGGGATCTTGAATCTCGTCGGGGAAAATGCGGTTCACCAGGATGGCGTCGGTGGCGTAGTCATAAAGATTGAGATAGGTATAGGTGCGCTGCGTTTCGCGGATGACCATGCGCTCGGGGTTGACCACCAGGCGGATGCTGGCGTGTTCCGGATCGGTCAGCAATTCGCGCACGCCATCGAGCGTATCAAAGAGAAGCTGGACCTGGTCCCAGGCGTTGTCGGCGATGTCGATGCCGATGTCGTTTTTCTTGCCGCGCGTCAGCAGCTTTTGCACCGGGCGGATGACGCTGTCCAGGCCGCGGGCGATCCGCATCAGACGCTCGACCCACCAGCGCGTCACATCGGGCAGGCTGAGCAGCCGGATGGTTTCGGCGGTGGGGGCGGCGTCAACGATGAGCACATCATATTCACCGGCCTGAAAATACTCGCTGATCCAGAGCAATTGCGCCCCTTCTTCCAAGCCCGGGATGATGGTCACTTCGGCGGCGTTGACTTTGGCGATGCCTTCACGATTAAAGAAGGCGCCGAGGTATTCCTGGATTTTGCCCCAATACTTCTGCATGGAATAGCGCGTATCAAGCTCTTGCGCCCACAGGTTCTCGGCGATCTGCATCGGCTCCGGCCCAACTTCGACATCAAGCGCATCGCCCAGGCTATGCGCCGTATCCGTGCTGACTACGATGGTCTTGAGTCCCAATTCGGCGCAGCGCAGCGCCGTCGCCGCCGAGATGCTTGTCTTGCCGACCCCGCCCTTGCCCGTATGCACAATCACGCGCATTTAGTCACCTCGAGTTGCTGGTTTGCATCAAATAGTGTTGTGGATGATTTCGAATCCCATAACAGTATACGCAGGATGAGGCCGAAAGGTGCGTTGGATTTGCCTGGAAGCGGGCGCGGCAAATAAACGAAGGAGTGGTGAAAGTCGTGGATGGGCCAACATCGCAAGGCAATGTAGGGGCGACTTATTAAGTCGCCCGAAAACTCTACTATGAAACGCGGGCGGCCTGGTAGGTCGTCCCCCCACAAATGACTTGCCAGCCAGCAAATTCACCACTCCTTAAACGAATAGGGCTTGACAAGGCTAGAACAAAAAATCTAAGATCAGCGCAACGAATAGATATTCGCCTTGCGGAGGAGAATACACCATGCGTCAGATTGTACATATTGAGATTGCCTCGGCCGATAACGAGGCGCAGAAGAAGTTCTACGGCGACCTGCTGGGCTGGCAGGCGATTGACATCCCCATGGGCCCCGATATGACTTACACCATGTTCCAACTCAACGAGACCATGGGCGCGGCCCTTTCGGCGGTCGGCGACGGGGTCGAGCCTGGTGATGTCATCCTCTACTTCCACAGCGACGATCTGGACGCCGATATCGCCCGCGTCAGCGAGCTTGGCGGCCAAGTAATTCTGCCGCGGCAGGATGTCCCCGGCTTCGGCGCCCTGGGCATGTTCCTCGACCCAACCGGTAATCGCGTCGCTTTCTGGCAGAGCGCGGATCCTGAGCAGTAATGGCGCGAGCTCTGCCGAAAAAGTATCCATGCAGGGGCGGCCTGTCAGGTCGCCCGCAACACTCATGCGCATTCACCCGGTTCAAGATCCCGATCCCGCGCCCTTCGGCTGACACGCTCCGTACGCCAAATGGCCGATTGGCCGAAAACGGCAAATGTCGGCCAATACCAAGCAGCGAGAAATTATCATTTTATGATAGAAAAAAGTATTCCCTCTATCGATAATCATTTATCGATAATGCGCCCGCCGCGCCAGGCTCGCCCCCGCTACCCCGCCCCATTGCTGGGCTTCAGCGCGCCAGCCTCCCTCCGCCGCGACTCTGCGGCAGATAAAACTCGTCTCACTTTTATGATAATTATCAAAAGAGTCGCCAAAATTGCTGTCCGCCAGAACTGTTCGAGATCACCAAGGGCGGAACCGGGACCGGCGCATGAGGAGACAAATCTGCGCGCTTCACAACCTGGCGCCGGACAAGTCTTACATATTTCAACTTTGTTGGGGGGCGCGCAATGTCCGAATATCCCCTGCTGAAGGATTTTATCGACCGGCAGTTGGTTGAGCAGATTGCTGACCGAATCGCAGTCCTTCATCCCCCCTTTGCCAAAGCCGAGTTCATAGCGGCGGTCCTTGCCGAACTGGACGCCCTTGAACTCAAAGCGCGGCACCGCCTGATCGCGGCCAAGCTGAAGGCATTCTTGCCGGCTTATCCCGAGGCGCTGCAGATTCTGTTGGCAATGCTGGATGAAGAGCGCGGCTTCCCGCCTATTGAACACTCGGGGCTGCGCCTGATGGCCATTCCCGCATTCGTCGAGCTGTACGGCCTTGAGCATCCAGCCGAGTCCCTTGACGCGATGCCAATCATCACGCGCATATCCTCCTGCGAGTTCGCCCTCCGTCCCTTCCTCATACAATATCCACAGGAGACGCTGGTCCGCCTGCGCGCCTGGGTATGCCATGAAGACGAACACCTGCGCCGCCTGGTCAGCGAGGGCAGCCGGCCGCGCTTGCCCTGGGGCGCCCAACTGACCGCCTTCATCGCCGATCCATCGCCGACTTTGGCGCTGCTGGAAATGCTAAAGGATGACCCGTCGCTCTACGTGCGGCGTTCGGTAGCGAATCACCTCAATGACATCAGCAAGGATCATCCGGAGCTTCTGCTGGAACGGATGGGAGCCTGGTCGCAGGGGGCGAGCAAAGAGCGGCTCTGGCTGATCAATCATGCGCTGCGGACGCTGATCAAGCGGGGCGATGAACGGGCGCTGGCCCTCCTGGGTTATGGCGAGGCCCAAGTCGAATTGAGCGCGCTGGAACTGGCGCCGGCTGCGCTGCAATTTGGCGGCGAGTTGGAATTTTCCTTTGAATTGCGAAACTGTGGCGATGAAGCGCAGAACTTGATGATCGATTTCATTATGCATTTCCGCAAAGCGAACGGAGCGACCGCGCCGAAGGTGTTCAAACTGAAGAAGTTGAGCCTGGCGCCGGGAGAGACGATTTCGATCAAGAAGAAAATGGCGATCCGCCCGATCTCCACCCGTAAATACTATCCCGGACGGCAGCGGCTGGAGATTCAAGTCAACGGGCGCGTGCTCGGCGGCGCCGACTTTGAACTTGTGATGGCCTAGCCGCAAGGTTACACTCCGACAAACGCCCAAGCTGGAGAGCCTGCTCATGCAACTGCCCGCGTCTGACTTATTCATTCCCCTGCCCCTCGACGACAACTTCAATTGTGAACGCGAGGCGCTGGATGAGCGCTTGCGGCTCCGCGCTGACGATGCCTTCGGGCAGCAGTCATTCCGCGGCATTCCCTTTGCGCTGGGCGCGCCAAATGAAGCGAACGCGATCTTGCTGGACGGCGCTGAAGTCCGCGTAGCCGCCGGCGACAGGCGGGCGACTTATATTATCTTCGCGCATATCGTCGAAGAGCGGGCGCTGACGCTGACGCCTGACTTTAAGGGCTTTCAAGGTCCGCAGCATCACGAAGGCGCGACGCCGGGCAATGATTTGGGCGATTTGGTGGCGGAATATCAATTGCATTATGCCGACGGCGGCAGCGTCAGTGTGCCGATTCGGCGGCGCTTCGCCATACAGCAAGCGCGCATAGACTGGGGCGCGAGCGCCTTTGCGGCCCTGCCCCATCAGCAGGACACGGTCAGCCGGAGTTCGGCCGAAGCATTCGCGCTGGGACGGGCGCCGGGGACCCGCTATGGCAATGGCGAGACCCGCCACAGCAGCGGACGCGATGCCGCGCCGGAGCATATCTGGCTTTACGCCCTGCCCAATCCGCAGCCGGACAAAGTCATACGCGAGCTTCGGCTGGCCGGAAAAGACGAGCGGGCGCTGATCTATGGCATCAGCAGTACGCAGGTCGAGGCGCATCCGCTGCGCGCGCGGACGCGGCGCAAGCTGGCGCTGACCCTGCCCGATGGCCTGCAATTCAACGCGATCGGCGAACTGGACGGAGTCGATATCGACTTGGGCACAGTGATATCGGCGCGGGCGAAGCTGGAGTATGAGCGCGATGCCTGGTTCAGCGATGCGACCAACGCGCAGCCACAGCGCTCAGAGCGGGTCGCCATCATCGAATACGCGGCGCATCCGCAGGCGAAGCTGCGCCTGCAAGCGGAGAACGGCGAGCAGTACAGCTACGCCCTGAGCGACTTGAACGGAGGCGCGCTGGAAGTGGCGGAGGCGCGGCAACTTGTTCGCATCAGAGTGGTCGACGAGAACGGGCGCTATGTCGCAGCCCGCATACATTTCCACGGCGCGCAGGGCGAATACCTGCCGCCGCGCGGCAATCACCGTAAAGTCAATGGCAACTGGTTCGAAGACAATTACGGCGAGTTCGTCAATTCACTGAATCAGTACGCCTATATCCACGGCGCTTGCGAACTGGAAGCGCCGCTGGGCGAGGTCTTCGTCGAGATCAGCCGCGGCTATGAGATTAAGCCGATCCGCCGCAGCTTTGAAGTCACGCTGGAAACAGATGAAGTCACCTTCACCTTGGACAAGCTGCTCGATTGGGGCGAGCGCGGCTGGGTATCGGCTGATACGCATGTGCATTTCCTCAGTCCGCAGACGGCTTGGCTGGAAGGCGCGGCCGAAGGCATCAATGTGGTCAACCTGCTGGCGAGCCAATGGGGCGAGATGTTCAGCAATGTGAGCGACTTCGATGGCAGGACGACCATCGGCGCGAAAGACTTCGGCGGCGACGGCGAGTTTCTGGTGCGGGTCGGCACGGAGAATCGTATGCAGGTCCTGGGTCATATCTCCCTGCTGGGCTATTCCGGCGCCATGATCCATCCCCTTTGCGCGGGCGGACCATCCGAATCGGCGATCGGCGATGCGCTGGAAGTCAGCATGGCGGAATGGGCGCAGCGCTGCATCGACCAGAACGGCCTGGTCGTCCTCCCTCACGCGCCGAACCCGCAATTGGAACGCGCGGCTGATATCGTGCTCGGTCTCGTCCACGCCATCGAAATGATGACCTTCAACCCCTTCAAATGGCAGATCACGCCCTACGGATTGCTCGATTGGTATCGCTATCTCAATCTCGGCTATCAAGTGCCGGTGGTCGGCGGCTCGGACAAGATGAGCGCCGATGCCCTGCTCGGCGGCATCCGCACCTACGCCCATTTGGGCGCGCGCGACTTCAGTTACGAGAACTGGATGGCGGCGGTCAAAGCGGGCAACACCTTCGTCACTGTGGGACCGCTGCTGGAGCTTGCAGTTGAGGGGAGGCCGCCGGGCAGCCAATTGGACCTGCCGGCCGGCGGCGGGACGGTCAATGTCAACTGGCGCGTGGCCTCGGCGGCGCTGCCGATAGACAAAGTGGAAGTGGTCCTCGGTGGCTTCGCCGTCGAAGAACAATCGGTAGAGGGCGCTCTAAGCGCGGCCGGCAACTGCGAGCTGCGGATCAGCGAATCGACCTGGATCGCGCTGCGCGTGCGCGGCAGCCATGCCGGGCGGGGTGGCGAGATCGCGGCGCATAGCAGCTGTGTGCAAGTCCGCGTCGATGGGAAGCGTCCCTTCAAGCGGGAAGACGCGCTGGCCGTGCTGGAGCAGATCGAGGGCGCGCTGGCTTATGTCGATACCTTGGCGCCGCGCCCGGCCGCGCAGCGATTCAAGCAGGTCCGCGCCACTATCGAAGCGGCGCATAATCGCCTGCATCAACTGATGCACCGGCAGGGCATCTATCACGAGCACAATCCGCTGCACGAACATGGGGAGCATTGATGTTTCGATTGTGAGGGTAAATACGCCCGGCCAGCTAGCTGCGATTATCGGCGGTCGGCTCGACGATGACGTTGACGAATTCGAATTTCTGCTTGTTGCGGTATTGATTATTCTCGGCGTGGTTGACCTCGACGAGGGTCACTTGCGTGCCCAGGCTTTCGAGCAGGAACTTGGTATGCCACTCGCCCGATCGCTGCGCGTTGCGCAGGTAGACCAGCCGGCACTTCGGATCCATCAGCCGCAGCCTGAACTTGGCCCAGCCGTATCTCATGCCGCTGAGGTCATTGAGCAGGGCTGCGCGTTCCGCTTGATTGAGATAGGCCATGTCCGATCCTCATTCGCCTGTGGGGGATAAATCAACGATAATTGTAACGGTCGACGCGGTTTGTCACAACGCTCTATGTCGAGAAGAACCATGCAAAGTTTTTCAGTTGCGGAAATCACGAGTTACATCCACGACCTCTTCGACGCCGATGACATCCTGGCGGATATCTGGGTGCGCGGCGAAGTCTCGAACTTGACCAAGGCGCGCTCCGGTCATTGGTATTTCACCATCAAGGACGCCGATGCCCAATTGCGCTGCGTCATGTTTCGCGGGGCGGCGCGCGCCGTCCGCGTCGAGGTGGGGGCGGGGGACGAGATCCTCGTGCATGGGCGCGTCAGCGTGTATGACGCGCGCGGCGAATATCAGCTTTACGCCGATCAGATCGAAGCCGTCGGCGGGGTCGGCGACCTGCACTTGCAGTTCGAGGCCTTGAAAGCGAAGCTGGATGCCGAGGGGCTGTTTGATCCGGCGCGAAAGCGAAGCATCCCGGCATTCCCGAATCAGATCGGCGTGGTCACTTCGCCGACAGCGGCCGCCTGGCAGGATATAAATAATGTGCTGCGGCGGCGTTTTCCGCTTGCCGAGCTCATCCTCAGCCCGACGCTGGTGCAGGGAGCGGAGGCCCCCGCTCAGATCGTCCGCGCGCTGCAGCGGCTCAACCGGGACACGGCGGTTGATGTGATCATCGTGGCGCGGGGCGGCGGATCGCTGGAAGACCTGTGGTGCTTCAACGACGAGCGGGTGGCGCGGGCGGCCGCGGCGAGTCGCATCCCGGTGATCAGCGGCATCGGCCATGAGATCGACTTCACAATCGTGGACTTCGTGGCCGATTTGCGCGCGCCGACGCCATCGGCCGCGGCCGAACTGGCGACGCCCAATCGCGATGATCTGCTGCTCGATCTCGACCGGCTGCGCAACGGATTAAGCGCGATATTGAGCGGCGCGGCGGGCGAACGCGCCAGCGACTTGGGACGCCTGCAAAACGCGCTCGGGTTTGTCACGCCGCTGAAGACGGTGCAGGGGGCGGAACGGGCGATTCACGATTATCGTCTGCGGCTGTCGCGGGCGGCGGGGCGGCGCTTGGCTCAGCTTGGCGAGCGGCTGGCGCATCGCCGGGAGGCCCTGGAAGCCGCCAGCCCAGCGCATATCCTGGCGCGCGGCTATGCCCTCGTCCGCGACGAGGCGGGCAATATCATCCGCGAGGCAAATCAAGTCAGCAGGAATCAGCGATTGAACGTACAATTGGCGAGGGATCGTCTTAAAGTCAGGGTCGACGACTGATGGAAGATATCACAAAGCTCAGTTACGAAGCGGCCTATCAGCAGTTGGAAGCGCTGGTGGCGCAGTTGGAAAGTGGCGCGCTGCCGCTGGAAGAATCGGTGGCGCTGTATGAGCGTGGTCAGCGGCTCGCGGCACATTGTCAAGCGCTGCTGGAAGAGGCCGAGCTCAAGATAAAGACAGTGGATGAGACGGGACCGCTCCTTTAGAGAGCGCTGATCTGTCAGTGATAGACGATGATTGACCTCGAAAAACTCCCGACCAGGGCGGAAAAGAACATCTCCATGCGCGTCAAGGGCGCGGCCGAGCGAGCCTTGCGGCAGGGGCATCCCTGGGTGTATGAAGACTCGATCATCAAGCAGAGCCACTTGGGCAGTTCCGGCGACCTGGCGGTCATCTATGACCGGAACAAGAACAACTTCCTGGCGGTGGGTTTGTACGATCCGCTATCGCCGATTCGCGTCAAGGTTTTGCACGCGCTGCAGCCGATACGGATTAACCAGGGCTTCTTCGCCGACAAGCTGCGGGCGGCGCAGGCCAAGCGGCAGGCGCTGATCAATACCGAGACGACCGGCTATCGCCTGGTCTACGGCGAGAGCGATGGCTTCCCCGCGCTGGTGCTGGATCGTTACGGCGATACGCTCGCGCTCAAGCTGTATACCAGCGCCTGGATACCGCATCTGCGCGCGCTGATACCGGCGCTGCAAGAGTCGATCATTTTTGACTCGCTGGTGCTGCGCTTGAGCCGGGCGCTGCAATCGGACCAGATGAATATCGCCAAGTTATATGGCCTGCGCGATGGTCAGCAGTTGGTCGGCGAGGGACAATCGGGCACGGTGCAATTTGTCGAGAACGGTTTGCTGTTTCAGGCGGATGTCGTGAAAGGGCATAAAACCGGCTTCTTCTTCGATCAACGCGATAATCGGCAAAAGGTGCGGGAACTGGCGAAGGGGCAGCGCGTCCTCGATGTCTTCTGCTATTCCGGCGGCTTCTCGGTTTATGCGCTGGCGGGCGGCGCGCGCTCGGTAACGGCGCTGGACATCAGCGAGCCGGCGCTGGAAGCGTTGAAGATCAACGTCGAGAACAACGGCTTTGACCCGGCCAAGGTTGATGTCATCGCCGCGGACGCCTTCGCCGGGATGCGCCAGTTGATCGCCTCCAATCGCAAGTTCAATCTGGTGATTGTCGATCCGCCAGCCTTCGCCAACAGCCGCGCCAGCATGCGGAATGCCGTGCTGGCTTATCGCCGCCTGGTCGAGATGGCGCTGCGCCTGGTCGCCAACGATGGTGTGCTTGTTATGGCCTCTTGTTCCAGCCGCATCAATGCCGAGATGTTCTTCCAGTTGGTGACGCGCTCGGCGACGGTCGCCGGCTACGAACTGGACGAGATCGCCCGCACCTCGCAAGCGCTGGACCACCCCATCGGCTTCCCCGAGGCGGAGTATCTCAAGGCTCTGTTTGCGCGGGTGAAACAGCAGTAAGCTTATTGCGCGTCGCGGCGCATCAAACTGAAGCTCTGGCTCGTCGGCCCGGTCAAGGGCTGCGTCGCCAGAAAGAGCGCCAACGGCAGCACATCGGCCGGCTGCTTGAACCATTCGAGGCTGAGCGCGGGATCGGCCGGGCGTTCGGCATCGGTCAAGATGTCGGTATCGACCAGGCCGGGAATCAGTTCGTTGACGCAGATGCGGTATTGACGCAATTCTTCCGCCAGCACACGCACAAACATCCAGGCGCCCGCTTTCGAGGCGCTGTAGGCGGAGCCGGCCTGGCCAACGCGATGACCCATGCCGGAGCCGATGACGATGATATGGCCGCCCTTGCTCTTGAGGTCGGGGATGGCGTATTTGCAGGTGTAATAGACGCCAAGCAGGTTAACGCGAATCGTGCGCTCCCAGCTGGCGATTTCGCTTTCTTCGACCGAGCGCCGCTCGAAACTGCCGCCGGCGTTGGCGATGACAATATCGACGCCGCCGTAGCGCGCGCGGGTCTCCGCGTAGAGATTCTCCAGGTCGGCCGCCTCGGTGACATCACAGCGCAGAGCGATGGCATCGCCGCCGGCCTCGCGGATAAGCTGCACGGTTTCGTCAAGCTGGGTTCGGGTCCGCGCGGCGCATACGACCTTGGCGCCCTGCTCGGCGAAGCCGATGGCCAGGCCGCGCCCAATGCCGCGTCCAGCGCCGGTGATGACGGCGACTTTTGATTCCAACTGCCCGCCCATATCTTAATCCTCCCTATCGTTTGATCAGGCTGATGCCGCGCTGAACGAGCGGCGCCAGCAGCGCGCGCGTCTCGCTCAAGCCGAAGAGATAATCAGCGCCGAAGAAGATGACGCCGCCCGCGATGATACCAGATATCGCTTTTGCCCAGCCGCCGACGGGCGCTGCTGACAGTATCAGCGTGACGGCAGCCGCCATCAGCAGCGAGAGCAGGAAGCTGCCGCCGGCGCTAAGAACGATGCCGCGGTCGTATTGGCTTGAGTCCGCGTCAAGCTCCGCCAGCCGCCGGCGCAATAGCCACCAGAGCGCCAGGGCTTCCACGATGGTCGTCAGCGCGTTCGCCAGCGCCAGACCGGCGAAGGGTCCACGCGCCAGGCTGTCCGGATCGCCGATGAATTGGATGAAGACAAAATTCAGGGCGATGTTGCCGAGCATGGCGCAGATACCGGCGATGACTGGCGTGGCGGTGTCCTCCAGGGCGTAGAAGGCGCGCGACAGCACTTCGAGCAAGGCGAAGCCGCCGATGCCGAGGGCGTAGAAGCTCAGCGCCCAGGCGACCGCTTCCGTGCTTTCGCCGGTCCAGGCGCCGCGTTGCAAGAGGCTGACGAGCGGCTGGCCCAGGACGATGAGCAGGGCCGAGGCCGGAAAGGACAGATAGAGCACATTGCGCATGGCGGCCGCCAGTCGATCGCGGAACGCGGCGTAGTCGCCTTTTGCCCGCAGCGCCGCCAGCGTCGGAAATACGGCCGATGCCTGGCTTTGGCCGATCATGCCAAGCACGAAGAAGCAGAGCATGAAGGCGTAACGAAGGGCGACCACGCTGCCATCGACCATGCCGCTGGCGAAGCGGATATTGACAGAAAAGTTGATCTGCACCACCGCCAGACCGAGCACGCGCGGGCCCATCAAGCGCAGCACATCGGTCACGCCCGGCACACGCGCGGATAGCAGGGGGCGCAGCCGGGCGCGTATCTTGTACAGACCGGGGAGCTGCACCAGCAGATGCAAGATGGCGCTCAAGACCGCGCCATAAGCCAGCCCCATGACATTAAGATCGCCTACTTGCCCGACATTTGGATGCGGCGACAGGGCTGGCGCAATGAAGAGCGCGCCGATAATGATGCCGATGTTGTTCATGCTGATGGCGATGGCGGGCAGCCAGAAGGCGGCGTAAGACTGCAAGATGCCCATGATCAAGCCGCTGACGCTGAAGATGACCGGCGTGATCATCATCAGGCGGATCATGTCGGCCATCAGCCGCTGCTGCTCCGGCGGACGATCAGTGAAGAGCAACTGGCCCACCAACTGCGGGGCGAAGACGGCAACGAGGGCGCCAAAGAGGGCGGCGCTGGCGGCCGAAAGCGTCATGACCGCGCTGGCGAGGCGCCAGGCCTCTTCCGTATCTTGCTCGCGAAAGCGCGCGAAAACCGGTATGAAGGACGAGCCCAGCGCGCCACCGGCCACCAGCACGAAGACGGTTTCCGGCAGTTGCTGGGCGGCGGCGAAGGTATCGTTGGCGGCGCCGGTGCCGAACTGCGCGCCGACCACGGCGATCCGCAACAAACCGAGCGCGCCGCTGGCGAGGAAACCGACCAGCACGATCAGCGCTTTTGCGATTATTTCGCGATTGTCCAGCGCAATGTCCCCGCCTTTGCTCATCCGCCCTCCCGCGCGCCGGGGCTTCTGGATTGCCACTTGGCAGGGCCGCCGACATCTTTATAATATACGGGTTCAGCCAATGGAAAACGCTCCGCGAGAAGCAGTTGGAGCGAATGAGGAACTTGAGATGCAAGTTATTTTACTCCAGGACTTGTACAAGCACGGGGTCGCCGGCGAGGTGGTCAAGGTAGCGGACGGATTCGCGCGCAACTACCTCATCCCGAACAAGATGGCCATCCAGGCCACGCCGGGCGCCCTGAAACAGACGGAAACGGTTCGCCAGAATGTCGAGGCGCGCCGGGCGCAGTACAACAATATGCTTAATGATCTGGCGCGCCAGATTGATGGCGTCGAGCTCATATTCGGGCGACGCGCCGCTTCCACCGGCAAGCTCTTTGGCTCGGTGACTACGCAGGAAATCGCCGACGAATTGGACCGCGTGACCGGCGTGGACATAAACCGGCGGCGCATCAGCCAGCAGTCCTTGCGCGAGGTGGGAACGCACCAGGTGGCGGTCCGCCTGGGCAACGAGATGTCGCCGGAGTTGACGGTGACAATCGTGCCGGAAGATGAACTGCCGGAGTTCCTGGCGGCGCGCGAACGGGGCGAGGAAGTCCGAGCCGAAGATTTGATGACGGAGGGCTTCCGCTATCAAACATCGGCCGACGACGAAGCAGCCGAAGACACTCCCGAAGAGGGCGAAAACGTTGAAGCAGCGGACGAAGCGCCGGCTGAACCGGAAGCTGAAGGCGTCATCGAGTAAAGCGGCGCGGATTGCCTTCCAACATAATTAACCCTGCAACATTTTTCTAGCCTCGGCGGTTACAGGTTATACTGTACTGTTGAGGTTATCTTTTTTTTCCAAACGCGCTTTGCGGTAGCTGAGCGGGTTTGATACTTTTATGTGGACGGTAGCCAATGAGGCTGCCGCCGAACGGTTGATTTAAGGTCTTCATTACGGATGGATGCCTACTCCCTCGGACAGGTCCTGCGAGAAGCGCGCGAAAGCAAAGAACTCGAAATCGAGGATGTCGTCGCCAGGCTGCGAATCCGCCAGCCGATCCTGGAAGGCTTTGAGGCGGGCGACTTCGAGATCAGCGGGGTGCCGGAGATACAGATTCGCGGCTTGCTACGGATTTACGCCCGCCACCTGGAACTGGACGAGGAACATGTCCTGCTGCTTTACGGGCAGATGCGCCTCGCCCAGGAGAAGGGCCGGCGCGGTCGACGCGGACGGCGGCAACGCCCAGAACCGAGCGAGGAGCCTTTCAGCTCCACCCAGCCGCTGCAAGAATACGAACAGGTTGACAGGCGCGCGTCCGGCTGCCGCGGCACCTTCCGATTGCTACTGCTGCTGTTGTTTTCGGCGGCGGCCATTGCCGTCATCGTCTTTGTGACGGTCGAGCTGGTCGGCATTGAAACCTTCCTTCCGCCCAGCGAGACGCCCGAGACCGTCAACATCGCAGCAACGGACACAGTCGCTGTCCCGCCCAGCGATACGCCGCTCGCGAGCGAACCGACCTTGCCGGCCGGTCGCGCGCAATACACCGGCTCCGGCATCCTGGTCAGCGTCCTGGTGACGCAACGAAGCTGGATCAGCATAGAGAGTGACGGCAATAGCGTCTACGAGGGCATCGCGGAGGCCGATACCTTGCTGGAGTACAGTGCCGAGACCGAAGTCGCGCTGAGCGCGGCCAATGCCCTGGCGCTGGATGTGATCTGGAATGGCCAGCGGCAAGGTATGCTCGGCGAAAGAGGCCAGCGGGTTGACATCCGTTTCACCATCGACCAAGCTATCATCACGCTGGGTCCGGGCGGGGCGCCGACGTCGCTCCCGCCAACAGAGGTGGCGGTGGAAGTGGTCGAAATCGAGACCGAACCGGAAGCGGCCCCAAGGCAGAGCGAGCCAGTCGAAGCCAGTCCAACGCGGGCCGTCACTGCCATCCCGACTGCGCTGCCGACTGCATTGCCCACGGCGATTCCCACGGTGGCGTCGCTGCCGACCGATACCCCGCGGCCGATCGCCATATCAACGGCGACTCAGCCGGCGGATCCGACAGGGATCCTGCCGCCGCGTGTGACGCAGGCGGGTTTGCCGCCGACGAAGTCAGGATCGTAGAAACAGCCAAGAGGAGGCACAGTGGCCCGACTCAACAACAAGTACTACCTGCTAAGCCTGGGCTGCGCCAAGAATACGGTCGATAGCGAGAGCATGGCGCAGATCCTACACGACAGCGGCATGCGCGGCGTCGGCGATCCCGAAGCGGCCGAGGTGCTGATCGTCAACACCTGCGGCTTCATCAACTCGGCCAAGCAGGAGTCCATTGAGGCGCTGCGCGAACTGGTCGAACTCAAGCGCGCCGATCAGATGGTGATCGCGGCCGGCTGCTTGTCCCAGCGTTATGGCGATACGCTGGTGCAGGAAGTGCCTGGCCTCGATGGCGTCATCGGCACGCGCCGTTGGATGGATATCTTCGATCTCATCGCGCGCCTGCGGAGACGCAAGCACCCGGCCCCGCTCTATCACCTGCCCGATGAAGCCAACGCCGTCGGCCTGGATGAGCGCGGCGTCTTGCGCGCCAGCCTGCAAGGCGCTTCGGCCTATCTCAAAATCGCCGATGGCTGCCGGCGTCCCTGCGCCTTCTGCGCCATCCCGCGCATCAAAGGCACGGCGGTCAGTCGGCCAATGGAGGCGATCGTGGCGGAAGCGGTTCGCTTGGGGGAGATGGGCATCCGCGAGGTCATGCTGATCGCGCAGGACAGCACCGACTACGGTTATGACCTGGGCCTGAAAGACGGCCTGGCGCAGCTGCTGGATGCCATCGTCGGAGCGGCGCCGGACATCCCCTGGCTGCGTATCATGTACGCCTATCCCGGTTATGTCACGCCGCGGCTCATGGAGACGATGGCGCGGCATAAGCAGATCCTGCCCTACCTCGATATCCCGCTGCAGCATGGGCATCGCGAGACGCTCAAGCGGATGAAGCGCCCGGCCAAGGTCGAATGGGTATACGATACCATCGGGGCGCTGCGCGAGTTGATGCCCGAGCTAGCTACCCGCACGACCTTCATCGTCGGTTACCCGGGCGAGACTGAAGAAGAATTTGCCGGTCTGCTGCAGATGGTGAGCGACCTGGAATTTGACCGCGTCGGCGCTTTTCAATACAGCTACGAGCTGGGCACGCCGAGCGCCAGCTTGCCCGGCCATGTCGATGATGATATCAAGCAGGAACGCTACGAGCGGCTGATGGCGCTGCAAAGCGCGATAAGCCTGAAGAAGAATCAAGCGTTGGTTGGCAAGACGCTGGACATCCTGGTCGAAGGGCATGGGATGGGCGAAGATGAAAGCGGCGCCGAAACCGGCGATGTCATCAGCCTGGGACGCAGCTATCGCGATGCGCCTGAGATCGACGGCTATGTCCTGGTGGAGGGCGAGTTGCCCGTCGGCGAGATTGTGCCTGTGCGCGTAACCGGCGCCACCACCTATGATCTGCTGGCAACCGTTGATGTCGCGGCGCCAGCGGTGATTGAACCCGGGCGTATATATGGCGCGGGCATGATCGACATCGCTGGCATCGACTAGGCGACGATGACCTTCAGCTTGTCTTCACACCCAGCGCGATGCCATCGCCGACCGCGATTATCGTGCTTTCAAACTGCGGATGCTCCGCCAGCGCTTGATTGAAGTCCGCCATGCCATGGTCGTCCGCAGTGCTGGGGTTAAAGATATTGCCCTGCCAGAAGGCGTTATCCGCCACCACCGCCCCGCCGACGCGTAAGTTCTTCGCCGCCCATTCCAGATAATTTGGATAACTGACCTTGTCGGCATCGATAAACATCAGGTCGTAGGGCGCATCCGCCACAAGCTTTTGCAGCACTTGCAGACCTTGGCCCTGCAGGACCGTCACTTTATCCGCCAGGCCGGCTCTTTCGAAATGCGAACGCGCCAGGCTCGCGTGTACGCTGCTCTTCTCAATTGTCGTCAGTGCCCCTTGTGGCGGCAGGGCGCGCGCGATCCAGATGCCGCTATAACCGGCCAGCGTGCCGATTTCGATGACGCGCTCGGCGCCGGATAGCATCACCAGCAGTTGCAGCAGGCGCGCTTCGTTCGGCTCCAGGTTGATAAGCGGCAGGCCCTGCGCTTCCGTCTGCTGGCGGACGAAACGAAGCACATCATCTTCGCGCGCGAACAGGTCGTTCACGTAGCGGTTCAAGCGCCCCGATAAGTCATGGCTCATCTTCACTCTCCTTTTTCTGGCAAGTCGTCATCATCCGCGGCAGCGAATTCCCGCCGTACCTTCTGTGGCAGCTTGTCGCGGAAGATGGCGAAGTGATCGAGATCGCGCGCGACATACGAGTTGGGAAAATACTTTCGCACCTCCTCAATCACCTCATATTCACGATAGCGGCGCGAGACATGCGTGAGAAAGAGATACTTTACCTGACAGGCGCGCGCGAGTTCAGCCGCCTGCCGCGCCGTAATGTGACCTACCTGCCGGGCGATTTCGGCATCGCGATCGAGATAGGTCGCTTCGATGACCAGGGCATCGGCATCGCGTACCGCCTCGTGAATATCGTCCGTGCGGGAAAGATCGCCCGTGACGACCACCTTCGTCCCGCGGATCACATCGCCAAGGACATCGTCCGGCTGCACGATGCGGCCATCTTTGAGGACGATCGTCTCGCCGGTTACCAGCCGACTGCGTTCCGGGCCGGAAGGCAGGCCCAGCGCCTCGGCTTTATCCGCCAGGAAGGGCCGGCGCGCGTCTTCTTCAAAGATGTAGCCGTAGCATTCGCGACCGCGGTGCGAAACCGGGAAGGCGCGCACCGAAAACTTCCTGCCCTCAAACAGCGTCGTATCCGGCATGGTGCGATAAAAATAGATGGGGACCGGTGGCGTCTCCCGCCGGAAGATGACCTGATAGACGAGGTTCTGCACCCGCTCTATCGCCGGCAGGCCGCCCCAAATATGGACTTCATCCAGCGCCTCCCAACGGCCATAGGTCGAGAGCAAGCCACCCAAGCCAAGGATATGGTCCAGATGCGCATGGGTGAGAAAGATGCGATTAAGACGCTTGAACCCGATGCCGCTGCGGAGGATCTGCCGCTGCGTCCCCTCGCCGCAGTCCACCAGGAAGCGTTGCTCGCCGGCCAGAACCGCCAGCGCCGGCAGCCCGCGGTAGATCGAGGGGGCGGAGGCGGATGTGCCCAAGAATACCAATTCGAACATTAGCCGCCGCTTTGCTGGTTGTTTGGCCCGGGCAATACTTCAATGGTGTAGAGGAAAATCCGGTCGCCGCGCGCCTCGTCGCCTTCCAGGACCGGCAAGCGGCCCAAATCTCCCCGGCGATAAGCGCCAACGGACACTGTACGTTCCCCGGGCAGCGCGTTCGGCGGCAGCGTAAGATCCGTGATCTGTATGAATACATCCCGCCCGCGCATCAAGACAGGATTTACAAGGATTGTGTCGTGGATGGCGATCGGCGTGACCGGGCTGGACAAAATGTGTGTCTTGAGCGTCAAGTCGGGCAGGAGCTCGCCTTCCGCCCGCCAATAGGTGATCACATCGACAGTATCGCCCGGGGCATATTCGCGCTGGACGTCGGGCTCGTAGCCGAGAAAGGTCAAGTTGCCGCCGAATCGGATCGGTGGGGCGATCGGTTTCGGCTCGCTGGCTTCCGGCGCGTAGGAGACTGGCGCAGTAGTCGTGAATGCGCCGGCCCGGTCCGCCAGCAGTTCTTCGGTTTCAAGCTCGACGATGCCACCGCGCGGCAGCTTCCCCGTTACCGGCTCGGCCTGCGACAGCCATTCCTGCAAGTAAGGATGCACAGCCTCACGCGCGCCCTCGTTGAAAAAGACGATGCGCTGCCGCTGCCCGCCGTTGGTTAACAGCAGGCTACGGGCGCAATTCGCCTCGTGATACTCGAAGTCGGATCGGTTCATCATCAGCAGGGTCGTTTCCGTACGATCCAGCGCCGGCTCGGGCTGGGTCGCGAGCCAGTTGGCATTGCAGATTACGACCGGCACATCATCGCCGACGATATCGAGGTAATGCGCGATTTGCCCCAATTCCGCATTCACCAATGGCAGGACAGCTTCATTGTCGCGCCAATCGACAAAGAGATCCTGCCAAGTCCAGACCACGTTGAGCGCCAGCAGGGCCAGAACACCAACAACCGCTAACCGCCTGAATACCAGGTCAGCGAAGATAGGCAAGCGGATCAAAGCATAAAACCCCATGCCACACAGAATGACCAACTGTGGCATGACCACGCTCATTCGCGCGAAATTCGGGCTGCCTTCCACGATTAAGGCGGCTGGCAAAGCCAACAAGAACATGAGCAAGATCAGCATGAAGCGAGGTCGATGCCGGCGCCAAACGCAATTGATGACGCCGGCGACCATCGAGAGTCCGCTAAAGATATCCACCAGCGGACGCCCCGGCAGATTGTGCAGCGGATTAAGATCGCCGTTATGTATTATGGCGAGCAAGCCATTGGTGATTGAGCCCAACAAGCCATCGGCAGAATGTGAGAGGATGCGCTGCCCGGCGGAATATTGCGGCAAGTTGATGCTCGAGATGACGTAGGGCATACTGATGATGAGCATTAGCAGGATGGCGAAGCCGGTATAGCTGCGACGTTGACGAAACAGGACGTTGCGCACAAATACCAGGTGGGCGATATAAAACATGGCGCCGAGCACGATAAAGAGGCTGGAAGGATGCAGGTAAAAGCCGATGCCAAGCAGTGCGCCTAGCGCAGCGAAGGAGACGATATTCGACGTCACGACCCGTGTGCGGCGATAAACAGGCAAGGAACGCGCCAGCGCCAACATGGTCGCGGAGACCAAAAACAGCACCGTAGCGTCGCTCGATACCGTGCGCGAGAGCAAAATCGCGCTCATGTTGACGGTCACCAGACCAGCCGCCAAGATACCAACTATCGGGTTGAAGAGATGATGCCCCAGCGTGTAAATGATGGCGATGGACAAGATGCTCAGCCACACGGACAAGATACGATAGCCGATGGCGCCTTCGCCCACGAAGGTGGTAACAAAGGCGACGAGCAAGTGGTACATGCCCTCTCTACCACCGTCTTCGTCGGGGAAAAAGACGAAGATATCGCCTTGCCGGACGTTATCAACAAGGCGGATGTTGATTATCTCGTCGTCGCTGAAACCTTGAGGCACAGTGGCCAGATCGGTCAAACGCAAGAAGGCGCCGAGCAAGAGCAAAAGGACAACAAAGAAATAACTCATCCGGCTCGTCAAAAGAGCATGTCCCCGGACAAGATTTATCAGTGTGGGGGGCGTCGTCATGATGTCAGCAAGTATACATTACCTTAGACTCTCAAAAGAAAAACTGCCCGTCGTTTTAATTGCGAGGGCGCGCAGCGCTTAGATAAAGTCATTCTATTACATCAACGAGATTCACGGGATCCATTCACGGACAAATGGGCGCCTTCACCTCGCCCAGCGCGACCGGGCTATCGGGCGCGCGCTGCGGAATCTCAAAGTCGTCGCAAACTTTTCGCATGTTCGCCACATCAATGAAGGCCTGACGAGGCAAGCCGGTATCGGGAGCGACGATGGACCACCAGAATTCTTCATCGTCCGGCTGCCAGGAAACATCGGGCAAGTAAATGAGCGTCATCAAGCCGATCCAGGGGCGCCAGTTGGCAATCGCGTATTCGTAGGCGCGCAGCATCATTTCGGCTTGTTCCGCCTCGCTCACGCTGAACCATCGGTAATCCGGATTGATTGTCTCGGTGGTATAACCGAATTCCATAATTGCCATCTGCCGCGCTTCATCGCCGTAGTTTAACATGATCTTGCGCAAGTCTTCGATGCGGCGAAAGGTAAACCAGCGCTGCAACGCAGCCTCATCATCCGGCCCTATCTCCGGCGCGGCGTAACCGGGGGCATGGACGCCTACGACATCAATATGCGCTTGGAATTCATTGCGATACATGTGGTCCAGGAAGATGTCATCCGGCAGCGCCTCATCATCATGATTCCCTGTGGGCGCCAAGCCCGCGGAGATAAGGGTCGCGTCGGGATCCTCCGCCCGGATGGACTCGCTGCAAGCGGCCAATAGTCGGACGTATTCGGCCGGATCGGGCCTTTGCCCACCCCACTCCCGGCTGAGATTCGGCTCGTTCCATATCTGATATGCCACCACTCGGCCCGCGTAACGCTTCGCCACCGCCGCGCAATAACCGCGCCAGGCCTCAATATCTGCCGGCGGCGCGTCATTGGCCAGCCGATGGTCGGGCGCGCGCGCCCAATCCGGCGCCTGCCCCAGCCGAATTACCAGACGCAGACCTCGGCGCTCGATCTCGCCCAGGATGCGATCGGCTTGCGTCCAGTCCCAACGGCCGGGCCGAGCTTCGAGGTCGCTCCAGGCGAAAATCTGTTTGACGTGGCTGAAGGAAAGGAGACGCACCCAATCCAGATGCTTGCCGGCAGCGCCGGTATCCCACCAGAGAAAGGCTTGAATGCCGTATGTCAGCGACGGAAAAGGCGGGTCTTTGATAGCGCTTGCCTTGAACGGATCCTGCCGCGCTTGATAATGGCGCGCCAGGGCGATGCCTAGCGCGGCGACTACAACCATGATTGCGATTGCTACGGCGATGCTGCGGCGAGAACCTGCTCGCATATTATGGTCCTGTGCGCGCCAGATACGTTTTCTGCCAGTCCCTTATGGCATCGTAAGCCGGGCGGAATTCATAAGGCGGCCCAATTAACGAATAGGGAACATTATCGTTTGTAATCGAGAATCCCGCCTGCGGGCCGTAGTTGAAGTTCCAAATGAAAGCCAGCCAAACGAATCCCCACTCCTCCATATTGCTCATCGCTTTGGAGATCCATTCCGCTTGTTCCGCCAAAGAATTGTCAAGCGCAAATTCAAAGCCCGGGCGTACTCCGCTCAAGCCATCGGCGGAGGGCCAGCCGAATTCGGTGACGCAGAGTTTGGTTTCATAACCGGCTGTGCGGATGCGGTTCGCATAACCTTCCAGCGTACTGCGGAAGCTCCAGCTATGGTGCGGGTTTTCGAAGGGGCCGCGGAAGGCCGCCTCGCTGTCATCCGGGATTTCGTTGTAGCGATAATCCGGGCTTATGTTGTAGCCGTTGTGATGCGCGCCAACGCAATCCGCCCAATCCAGCATGCCGGCTTCGATCAGCGCATCCATATACCGGAAATCGTCGATGGCGCCGATGCCATCATCAATACCGGTCGGTGAAAGACCGCCGCTGATGATGATGATGCCGGGGTCAATCGCTTTGACAAAGTCGTATGTTACGCGCAACAGCGTCACATAATTTGACGCATTCAAGCCCTGGCTGGATGTCCATTCCCGGTCTATGTTTTGCTCGTTCCACACTTCTATCGCATGGACATTGCCAGGATAACGCTTGACAATTTCAGAAACAAATCGAGCATAAGCGGTTGGATCGGCCGGCGGTCCGTGCTGTTCCAGGTTCGCACCCGGCTCGCGCGCCCAGGCCGGCGCCGTCACTATGGAAAGCAGCATCTTGATATCAAATTGCTGCGCGCTCATTATGACGAAATCGAGAACGCTCCAGTCAATCTCGCCCGGCGTCGCTTCCATCGACTCCCAACTGACCTGCTGTTTCACCCAGCCCAGACCCAAATCTTGAGCGACGGACCGATAGTAATTGTCCTGATTGACTCGATTAAAGTCAGGCGAATGTTCAACCTGTATGCCGACCTGGTAAGTCATGACATCCGCCGGGAACCGAGTCAGCGGTGCTGTGGCGATCGCTTCTTCAGCAAGCATCGGCCTGTCCTTCGTATCGTCGGCAGCCGGCGGGAAAGTCGGGCTCGGCGGAGGCTTGGTCGGCGAGAAGGTCGGCGCGGGCGTCACACTCAGCAGAACCGGCGCGGCTTCGTCCGCCTCGCTCTCGGTTTCAGCCGGCGCCAGCGGGAGCGGATTGCTGGCTGAATTGTTGAGGTCTTCGGGATTGTAGGTGAAATAGACAGCGAGAAAAGTCGCCATGCAGACCAGAGCCGTGATGACGAGCCAGGCAATCACAAAGCCGCGAATC